>JACRDI010000028.1 GCA_016218665.1 Desulfovibrio sp.
ATGAAACTATATATTTGTCTTGGCGGCCTTGGAGGCGGGGGTACACCCGATCCCATTCCGAACTCGGAAGTTAAGCCCGCCATCGCCGATGATACTGCGGTTCAATCGTGGGAAAGTAGGTCGCTGCCAAGACTTAAATTTCAAGAACGGCTCGGAGAAATCCGGGCCGTTTTTGCTTTGGAAAACATACGTGCCGGTACGTAGTTGCTCTTTGTTGACGCGGCCATTTCACCACGTTACCTCTATCGGGAGCCACTATGCACCGAGAGGTAGACAGCATGCTTTCCGCCCAGAACACCGCCTTCGCCAGCCCGGAACGCGTCGAGCAGGAGATCGTGCTCGCGCAGTATGAGACCTTCGTGGGCACCCACTGCCGGGCCTTTTTCGACACCCTGCCCACCATGATCATGGCGCTGAACTGCCACCGCCAGGTGGTGTTCGCCAACAAGGCCGCCGTGGACTTCCTGGGGCGCGAGGACGTGGAGCAGGTGCTGGGAAAGCGCCCCGGCGAGGCCCTGGGCTGCGTCAATGCCTCCGTCGGGCCGGGCGGCTGCGGCACCTCCCGCCACTGCCGCAACTGCGGCGCGGTGCGGGCAATCCTGGCCGCCGTGGACGGGGCCGTTTCCGACGGGCAGTGCAAGCTGCTGCGGCGCGAGCAAAGCTACCTGGAAGGCCTGGACCTGCACGTGAACGCCACCCCGCTGGCGGTGGACGGCATGCAGTTCATCATCTTCGCCATCACCGACATTTCCCACGAGATGCGCCGCCGCAGCATGGAGCGCATCTTCTTCCACGACGTGCTGAACCTGGCCGGCGGCATCAACGGCCTGGTGGAAGTGCTGCGCCATCAGGAAAACCTGGGCGACTCCCCGGAACTCTCGGTGCTGCACTCGGCCACGCAGACCCTGGTGGACGAGATCATCGCCCAGCGGGAGTTGCTTGCTGCCGAATCCAACGAACTGCGCCCGGTGTACGCCCTCACGGGCACAAAGAGCCTTCTGGAACAGCTGCTGGCCCTGTACGGCACCTCTCCGGCGGCCCAGGGGCAGACCCTTGCCCTGCACGAGCCCTGCGCGGACTGCGTCATCGAGACCGACCCGCGCATCGTGCAGCGGGTGCTGGGCAACATGATCAAGAACGCGCTGGAGGCCGGGCACCCCGGCGACGACGTGCGCCTGGCCTGTGTGGACGAGGGCACGTGCGTGCGCTACGAGGTCCGCAACGCGGCCGTGATCCCGCAGGAAATCCAGGTGAACATCTTCCACCGCCGCTTCAGCACCAAGGGCGATTCGCGTGGTCTGGGCACCTACAGCATGCTCCTGCTCACGGAGCGCTACCTGTGCGGCGAGGTCGGCTTCAACTCCGCGGAAGGCCAGGGCACGACCTTTCATCTGCGGCTTCCCAAACGGCTCGAAACCGCGTAAATCCGATCTGCCCAATCCCACCTGCCAGCAGGAGAACGGCCATGTCCCAAGCCACCCGCGCAACCTTGTTTTCCGGCGGCGCAGCCGGTTCCGAGTCGGCCTTCGGCGAGGCGGCAGAAGCCTGCGGCCTGGACGAGGTCACCTTCTGCTTTGACGGGCACGAGCCCGTGCGGCAGCGCGGCCTGCGCCTGCTCTCGGCCGACGACCTGGCCCTGCGCGACGTGAGCGTGCAGTACGTGACGCGGCTCATGGGCCGCAGCTACCCCAGCCACGCGGACGAACCGAGCTTCAAGGCCCTGCTGCAGAGCATCTGCTGGCAGGTTCTCTCCGGGCAGGAGGTGTTCGTGGTGGGCGAGATATTGCCCGACCTCACCGTGCGCGGCGGCACGGGCTGGGGGGCGGAGTTCGCCAAACTGTGCGACAAGCCGCTGTTCGTCTTCGATCAGCAGCGCCTGGGCTGGTTCCGCTGGGAACCCGCCCGCTGGGAGCCCGTGCGCAATCCGGTGGTGAGCCGGCAGCGTTTCACGGGCACAGGCACGCGCAGCCTCACCCCGGTCGGGGCCCAGGCCATCGCCGACCTCTTCGCCCGCAGCTTCCGCTAGCCTTTTGCGCCGTGGCGGCGCAGCGAGCCCATGCCGGGCCCTTCGCCGGGAGATGTCCGTCGTCTCCCGCGGCCGGGCGGCATTCCCGCGTCCAGACGGCACGAGCGGGGCTTACAGCGGGCGCGGCAGGCGTCCTTGCAGGCGCAGGCCTTCCACAAGGCCGAAGCTGCCGGTGAGCATCATGTCCCCGCCGGGCGCGGGAAATTCCGCCCCGTAGCCCTCCAGCATGGCCCTGCGCGGGCCGATGACCAGGGTCTCGGCGAAGCCGGCGGCCTCGTGGGGCAGCTCCAGGCGCATGGCCCCGTGGCCGCGGTCGTCGAAGATCTCCTCGAAGCTCAGGATTCCCGCGCGGAAGCGGCCCAACTGGTCCCACAGGCGCGGGGCGTCCACCAGGCCGGTGTGGTGCTCGTACACGCCCCACACGCGCCCCTGAAAGAGCAGGAAGGCCACGGTGTGGCTGTTGCCGATGTTGACCAGGGTCAGGCCCTTCTCGTGCATCCTGCGGCGTATGGAGGGCTCGAAGAGCCCGCCCAGCACGGCCGCCGCGCCCGTGTCGGCCACGGGGCCGCCGCCGATGCAGCGCTTGAGGTCCGCCAGGCGGGTGAAGCAGGCGGGCACGTCGTGGTACAGCAGGCTCTCGGGCTTGCCGTCCGCCTCCAGCAGCAGCTTTTCCCACAGCACAAAGCGCCCGCGCCGGTTGCTCCGGCCAGGGTGGAAGCCGTGGTCCTGGGCGCAGGCGGTCACCAGCGCGGGCCGGGGCAGGCCCAGGGTGTCCAGGGCGCGGCCCCAGAATTCCGGGTCATAGTCGGCCGCGAGAAGCGCCACCGCGCCCTCCGGGCAGTCCTCGCGGATGGCGACCCCGGTGGCCGCCAGGGCGTCCAGGTCGTCGGCCAAGGAAAAGGCCGCCGTGCGCGTGGTGGAGAAGGGCAGGCCCGCGGCCAGGTGGGCCTTCATGGCCGAGTGGAACCCGCCGCCCATGTTGTGCCCGTACAGATGCACGGCCTGGCCCTTGGCCGTGGCCTCGCGGATCTTGCCCGCCAGGACGCGCGCCGGGGCGGGCAGCACCAGCTTGGGGCAGTTCTCGATCTCGCGGTCCGGGAAGTAGAGCAGCACGTCCTGCGTGCCGGAACCGATGTCCAGGCAGAGGATGGGAGAGGGCGTGGCCACGGCCGGGGCCGTGGTTGGTGCCATGGTTGGGAGCATGTTCGGAAGCATGGTTCCTCGCGGGGCTCGGAGCGGGTTGGTGGGTGTGGGCCAGTGGATGTGGGCCAGTGGGGGTGGATCAGTGGACGCGGGAGCCGTCCGGTACGTAGGCGTCCGGGGCGAGCAGCGTGATGTGCCCGGCCTCGGTGGGGGCGCCCAGCACCAGCACCTCGGACGTGAACCCGGCGACCTTGCGCGGCGGAAAGTTCACCACGGCCACCACCTGCCGGCCCACGAGCTCCTCCGGCCGGTAGAGCGCGGTGATCTGCGCGCTGGACCGGCGCACGCCCAGCTCGCCGAAGTCGATCCAGAGCTTGTAGGCGGGCACGCGGGCCTTCTCGTTCACCTCCGCGCGCAGCACGGTGCCCACGCGCACGTCGATCTGGAAGAACTCGTCGATGCTGACGCTCTCCGCCGCCTGTGGCAGTTCCATGGTTCCTCCGTGGCGATTGTGACCTGCCCGTGATGACAGGCGGAATTCGCCCATGCTACACAAGGGGCGGTGCGGCAGGCAAGGCCCGGCCGCCATTTCGCGCTTTGGCATGGAGGGCACCGCTTGGGCATTGCCGCGATTCTCGCCGTCACCCTGGCCGCGATTTTTTTCGTCCCGGCCCTCGTCAGCACCCTAGCCTGGGTGGAGAACCACCGCAGCGGCCAGTGGAGGCGCCAGCGCGAGCTGCTGGGCGGACGGCTCCTGTCCGGCCTGTTGCGCTCCTTCGCCAACTCCGTGTGGACCCTCTGGGTGACGGTTGTGGCCCTGCCCCTGGGCGCGCTTGCGGGATACCGCCGCGAGGCCAGACCGGGAAGCCTCCCCCCGGTAATCCTGGTCCACGGCCTGTACCACAACCCCGCGGCCTGGTTCGTGCTGCGGCGCAGGCTTCGCCGCGCGGGCTATGCGGACGTGCGCTGCTACGGCTACGCCAGCTTCTTCCGCTTCTTCGAGGACATCGCCGGCGGCCTGGCGCGCATGGTGCTGGAGGCGGCGCGCAACGCTCCGGGCGGACGCGTGGCGCTGGTGGGCCACAGCCTGGGTGGGCTGGTGATCCGCGCGGCCTGCGCGGACGAACGCGTGCGCGCGCAGGTGCGCATCGCCGGGGTGGCCACCCTGGGCACCCCGCACCGGGGCAGCACCCTGGCGGGCATGCTCGGCATCGGCCGGTTGGCCAGGGGCCTCGCGCCCGGCGGAGAGGTCCTCCGGCTGGTGCGCGCGCTGCCCGTTGGAACGTATCCGGCCGTGAGCCTCTATACCCCCACCGACGGCATGGTGCTGCCCCTTTCCGGCGCGCTGCTGGAAGAGCGCGAGCTGGCGAACGGCTGGCGCGAGGAGACCCTGCCCGCCACGAGCCACGTGGGGCTGCTGTACAGCCGCGAGGCCGCGCGCCGGGTGCTGGCGTTTCTGGATGCCGTGCTGAAGGCGGAGGGCTAGTCGCCCAGGAGCTGCCGCAGGGCCTCTTTCAGGGCCTCGGGCTTGAAGGGCTTGGTGACGAAGGCGTTGACGCCGGACTTTGCGGCCACCTCGCGCTGGGAGTTCTCGCTCTCGGTGGTGACCATGATGATGGGCGTCTCGTCGTAGCCGAGGGATCCGCGCAGCTTGCCCACCAGTTCCACGCCGTCCATCACCGGCATGTTCATGTCCGTGATGACCACGTCCGCGAACTCGCCGTTCTCCACGTAGGCGTAGGCCTCCTGGCCGTTGGCGGCCAGAAGCGGCTCGAAGCCCATGTCCGTCAGGATGCGGCGGTAGAGGGCCAGCATGGACTTGGAGTCGTCGGCGGCGATGGCCTTGCGCGTGGCCACGCGGGCCTGGGGCAGGGTGGCGGCGTCCGAGCGGGAGCGGTCCGTGGCGATCTCGTTCAGCCGCTGGGCGAAGGCGTCGAGGATCTCCTGGTCCTGGGAGAGCTTGAGAGCGTCGATGAGGCGGTCGCCCACCAGCTCGTCCTTGTAGAGTTCCTGGAAGAGCCTGAGGGCGCGCGCGGCCACGATGGCCCGGCAGATGCGCGGGCTGTTCTCCGTGCCGGCGCTGATGCGCTCGGAAATGGTCTTGAGCACGCCGGGCGCGGCGTGGCGCTCCAGCCCGACCACCACGGCCATGAGGATGAGCTCGTCGCTCTCCTCCAAACCGTCCACTAGGCACACCAGCCCCTTCAGGGTGCCGATGCGGCCCAGGGCCTCGAAGGCGGCGTAGCGCACGTTGGGATCGGTGAAGCAGCCGGAGTCGAAGGCCTTGACCAGGGCGTCGGCCCCTTTGCGCGCGCCGATGAACCCGGCGATGTTGCAGGCCAGGATGCGGTCGTCCGTGGCTCCGTTTGCGTACACGGGCTCCAGGAAGGGCAGGGTGGCCTCGCCCAGGCGCACCAGGGCGTCGGTGATGATGCGCCGGGCCGTGGGGTTCTTGTGGTGGATGTTCTCCACCAGGAAGCCGATGCTGCCCGGAGTGGCGATGGCCGCCAGGGCGTCGATGGCCTTCCAGGTGGTCAGGTCGCACTGCTCGTAGCTGCCCTCGGCCCCGGCCTTGCGCACGGTTTCCATGAGGGCGGGCAGGGCGGAGGGGTCGGAGTAGACGCCGGCCATCTCCATGGCCATGGCGGCCAGCATCTGGTCCGGGTGGGCAAGAAAGGTGCGGAACACGGCCGCGCCGCCCACGGGGCGGATCTTGGCCAGGGAGGCCAGGATTTCGGCCAGGAGGTCGGGGTCGGTCTCCTTGGCGGCCATGGCGGTGAGGGGCTTGGCCGCGGAGGCGAAGGCGTACTCGCCCGCGGTGCGGATGCACAGGGTGCGGTAGGGCAGGCTTAAGCTCGAAAGCCCGTCCACCACGGCGGCCTCGCTGGTGCCCAGAATGGCGTTCAGCGCGCCCACCACCATGTAGTCCACGCCGGTGTCGCCGGTGGGGTTCTCGAACAGGTCCATGAGCCCGGGCAGGCACTGTGCGTCCTTGCTCCCGGAAATCTCGTTCAGGATGGTTATCTGTTCAAGGAAGTCCTTGCCGCGGAACCCGTCCAACGTGGCCATGTGGTCTCCTCGTCTCCTCTCAAACCCTGGCGGTGCGTGCTACTCGAAGCAGAATTCGATGGTGAAGCTGCCCGCGTCGGTCTCAAAGGGGATGGCCATGATGGGCGACTTGGCGATGTGGGTGATGCTGTGGTTGTCGCCCATGATGACCGTGGGGGTGGAGCCCTGGAGCACCAGGCCCTTTTCCGCCAGGCCGGCGCGCGCCTGTCCGGAGATCATGTTGGTGATCTCGCCCACGGCGTCCTTCACGTCCTGGAGGATGTCCTGGATGTCGTCGCCCAGCATGTTCTTGACCATGGCAACGGCGCAGGCCTTCTGGAAGGAGATGGACACGCTGCCACGTTTGCCTTCCCCGGTGAGGCCGACCAGACCGGTCACATCGCCGGTGGCGATGGTGTTCTTCTTGACGAAGGGCTTCCCCGCGCGGGGGGTCATGAAGGCCATGGTGCCGATGACGTCCATGGCCGCCTTCACGAAGGGCTTTGCCAGTTCCACATCCATGCGGGTCGTCTCCTTCCGTGTTCGCGCCCCGGATTCCTACTCGCCGGCTTCATGCCGCGGATGCCCCGGAACGCGCGCAGCGCGGGAATTTGCCTGGGGGAAGCGCGCGGGCGTACAGCTGTATCCCTACGTTCCCTTGGGGGCCTTGGTCAAGTGCTTTGGGTTTTTCGCCGCATGCAGCGGAAAAAACTATGCGAAAGCCAGGGCCAGCGCCACGGCCAGCACCAGCGAGGGCAGCAGGTTGGAGAGGTTCACCCGCTTGATGTCCAGGAGCGTCAGGCCGATGCCCAGGATGAGCAGGCCGCCCGTGGCCGTAAGCTGGCTGATGACCACGGGCGAGAAGTACTGCTGGAACATGCCGGCGAAGATGGTGAGCCCGCCCTGGTACAGCAGCACCGGCACGAAGGAGAACAGCACGCCCGAGCCGAAGGTGGAGGCCAGGGCCACGGAGGCGAAGCCGTCCAGGATGCTTTTGGTGTAGAGCACGGTGGCGTCGCCGCGGATGCCCTCGTCGAAGCTGCCCACGATGGCCATGGCCCCGATGCAGAAGATGAGCGAGGCGGTGATGAGCCCCTCCGTGAACTGCGGGTTGCCGGAGCGCAGCAGGGTCTTGGCCCTCTCCCCCATGCGCTCGAAGGCCGCGTCCAGGCGCAGCAGCTCGCCGGCCAAGCCGCCCAGCAGAATGGAGAAGATGAGCAGGAGCGGGTTGGTGACGGTGAGGGCCATTTTGGCGCCGATGAGGAGCACGCACAGGCCGAGGCCCTGGAACACGATGGACCGGAAGCGCTCCGGGAAGCGGCCGTGCAGGGCCATGCCGGCCAGGCTGCCGATGATGATGGCTGCGGCGTTGACGAGGGAGCCGGTGGGCAGAACCATGCGCAATCCTTCAATCTGTGCCCTGGTCCGGGGCGTTTGTCGGGACGCTTGGGCTAGCACGCCGGGGCCGGACTGGCAAGGGTTGCCCCCGTTGGCGCGCGCCCCGGCTTGACAGGCCCCTGGCCATCTCCTATGACTTCCACTCCCGTGCCGGGATGGCGGAATTGGTAGACGCAGCGGACTCAAAATCCGCCGGTCGCAAGGCCTTGGGGGTTCGATTCCCCCTCCCGGTACCAAGCACGAATTCGATACGGTCCAAGACTGTCCAGGAAGCCTAGAGCTTCAACGGTAAACCCCGGATGTGATGTCCGGGGTTGTCTTTTGTGGTCCGTTGACAGCTGGGGGTAGCTGTCGGGGTAACGAGGCAGGAGCACCCCAAAATGTCAGCAGGAGTTACCCCCAATGGCTGGGAAGCTTACGGACACAGCGATTCGCAATGCCAAGCCTTCCTGCCCTCCGCCTTCATCTAGCAGAGTCAGCGCAGCAGCAAGGATGTCGTCGCGAACCAACCCCTTTCCTTGGGCTGGACGTCCACGCGGTCGAGTCATGGCGTGAGGCGATAGGCAGATTGCACCAGCCCCGAAGGAAAACTGCGGCTGGATATCAGTGTCAGACCGATATCCTGCGGTAGTTCCCCGAACAGTGGTCTTCCAGATCCGATCAGAATAGGAATTGTTGTGATCACCATGTCGTTGATTAGCCCATCGCGCAGAAATGACTGCACTAGCCGCCCACCATCGACATACACGCGACGTACATTCTCCCTTGCCAGTTCCTCCATCACGGACTTTGGTGAGTGGTTGGAGAACCGAACCTTGCCCTTCAGCGAGTCGGGCACGGGCGCATTACCCAGCTGTTTAGAAAGCACCAATACCGGTCGGTCATAAGGCCATGGGCCGAGGGTCAAGACTTTTTCATAACTTCCTCGCCCCATGACGATCATGTCCTTGTCGGCGATGAAGGCTGCGTAGCCGTGATCCTCTGACGGATCGTCGCGCTGCAATAGCCAATCGATGTCGCCGTCTTGACGGGCGATGAAGCCATCAAGGCTTATAGCGATGAAAACGTGTGCGGTGATCATTGGGCATCTCCTATTTGTACAGTGTATGTTATTTCCAAACATCAAACAAACCCAAGATTCACCACCACCGACCACTTCCGACAAGTCCTCATCGTTTCGTCTCAATGGCAGGCTGACGCTTTCCTGATCGAAGTCAGAGCATTTCGCGCTTGTAGGGCATTGGTGTAAATGGAACGAGTTGCCCGTTCGCCGTCAAGTAGAGTTTCCTCCGTACAGATGCGGTACCGGCAGACTCGTCAGCTCGTGTCCATGTACTTGTGATTAACCGACTTCGAATTGACGCTGCAGCCCGATCTCCCACGGCACGCCACCACCGCGCATCGTCGCTGCAATCTGCAGCCCGACCCGTTGCTCTGACCTGCCCCCCATGAGTTGCACCACTCAATGTTAGTCTGGGATGCCCATCGGAGTCCAGCGGAGGTCCCCAAGGGAGCACCCTGCCTCGAGGGGCAGGGTGGCGGCCGGCGCCGAGCAGCAGCCCGCAGGCGGACATGGCCGCGGCCTTGAGAGAATGTCTGCGATTGGAACCGTCGCTTCCGTCCGCCATGATTGCCCCCCCGGTGTGCGTCTGTTGTTGCGGCCCCGGAGCCGGAGCCGCGCGCACCATATTTGCAACAAACAAAATACGTCTAATTAAATGCACCTATTCATGTTTTGTCATTATTATTGAAATAGCAGAATAAAAAGTTGAGACGAGCGTTTTCTGCGTTTTTGTATGGCCTGTGTCTGGTGTGGGTGGGCCGCAGGAAAAGGGCGGGCGGAAGCGGCCCCGCAGGGGATTAGCCGTTGCGCGCCCCCCGGCCGCTGCGTTAGGAGGATTCCTGGCCCCCCTGAAGCCTGCAGCAGCCGGAGCGCCCCGCAACACCATGGGAAAAGACGCCTACGCCCCCACTGACCGCTTCGAGGAACTGGATCTCGTCGACCTGGACGGGGCGTTCGGCATCCTGGATGCCCACTGCCGCAACCTCGTGCCCGACCTGGAGTCCTGCCTGGCCTTCCTGTCCAGAATCCTGCGCGACCCCGCCGCGGCGGAACATCCCGCCATGCGCGGCTGGGTGGTGCCGCTGGTGCGCAAGGCCCGCGCCCTGGGGCCCTTCCACCTGCAGTGCCTGGACATGGCCCACAGGCTCTTCGGCGACGCGGACGCGGGCAGGACCCTGGAACGCCTGCGGGCCTTCCCCCTGGACGCCAGCCTGTACGATTTCACCTCGGTCATGAACGACCCCGGCAAGATGGAACGCAAGCGCGCCAAAATCATGAACGTGCTGGCAAGGACGCCGGGCCACGTGCTGGCCGCCTCCCAACTGCTGCAGCTGGACTACTACGAAGGCCGGGAGCGGGGGGGCTGGCGGGACGCGTTCGTGGTGCCGCCGTTCTTCCGGCGGGACTGGGAGCAGCGTCTGTTCCTGCACCACGCCGCCCTGGGCGATGCCGCCGCGGCCCTGGAACTGTTGCCCGCCGTGGAAGCCCTGCCGCCAAGCGAGCCCCTGCTGAACCTCATGGCCGAGCTGCACGCGCGGACCGGAGACACGGCCAAGGCCCTCTTGCGCTACGGCCAGTCCCTGGCCCTGGACCCCCGCCAGGCCCCGGTGCGCCACCGCATGGCCGAGCTGGCGCACCCCACCCGGCCGGACATGCGCCTGCCGGACCAGGCGGACGTGTGCATCTGCCTGTACTCCTGGAACAAGGCCGACGACCTGGAAAAGACCCTGGCCGGCCTGGCGCGCACGCAGATCGGCCGGGCCAGGATACGCATCCTGCTCAACGGCTGCACCGACCGCAGCGCCCAGGTGGTGGAGGCCGCGCGGGCGCTGTTCCCCAACAGCGACTACGGCGTGGTCTCCCTGCCGGTGAACGTGGGCGCGCCCGCCGCGCGCAACTGGCTGGGCTCACTGCCGGAGGTGCGCGCCAGCGAGTTCGTGGCCTACATCGATGACGACGTGGAGCTCCCGGCCGACTGGTTGGCGCATTTCCTCGGCGTCCTGCGCGCGCACACTGCAGCCACCGTGGTGGGGGCCAAGGTGGTCTTCGGGACCGAGCCCAGGATGCTCCAGTACCTGTACCGCTCCTTTTCCCTGGCCTGCGACCGGGGAATCAAGCTCACCGACCCCTGCCAGATCGCCCAGTTCGACACCGGACTGTACGACTTCGTCCGCCCGGCGGACACCGTCATGGGCTGCTGCCACCTGCTGCGCATGGCCCACCTGCCCGGTGGCCCCCAGTTCGACCTGCGCTACTCGCCCTCCCAGGTGGACGACGTGGCCCACGACCTGGCCCTGCGCGTGCAGGGGCGCGAGGTGTACTACTGCGGCCTGGTGCGCTGCATCCACCACCAGAACACGGGCGGCGGGTTCAAGCGCCGGCTCACCAGCGCGCAGAAGGGTCAGGTGCTGGGCAACGACACAAAGTTTTTCTACTGCTTCCAGCCCCATATCGAGCGCATCCGCGAGATCGTGGCCGAGGCCGCCCGGCGCGACGCCGCCCCGGCTCCGCCCGCCGCCGGTTAGCGCGGGTGCCCGCGTCTTCCCGCACGCGGGGGCGCGCATGATTTTCCATCGAGAAAAACGATGGCTTTGTGTTGATATATACTGTTGACCTATGCTGCGGCCGGGGATACAAGGCGAATTCCTCCCGGGGGATATGCGGATCGCGTCGGGAGGGTATCACCGGTGGGAGGCTGCGCGTGGGTGGCGAGTTCAGCATCGAGGTGGAGGACTGCGGCGGCTACTGCCGCATGACCATGCACGGCCCCTATCTGGTAGCGGGCGAAGGCGAGTACTCGCGCCTGGCCCAACTGGCGGAGGAGTCCGGCCATCTGCGCTTCCTCATGGACGTGCGCGGCGTGGCCCCCCGGGCCAGCATTCCGGAAGTCTTCGAGTACGTGGTGCGCCACTACCCGCCCCGGCCCGACAACAGCCGCACCGCCACCGTGGACCTGCCGGAGAACATGATCTCGGCGCGCTTCTTCGAGCACCTGATGCAGAACAAGGGCCGCACCTACCGCCTGTTCATGGACGAAGCCGAGGCCGTGGCCTGGCTCCTGTCCGACGAACCCTGATCCTCCGCCCCGGCGCTCTCTTTCAGCAGGCGCAGCCCAGCCGGCCGAAGGGCCGGCCGAATTCCCGCAGGAAGGGCTCCGCGCGCAGGGTCCAGGCGGAGAGTTCCAGCTCGTCCCAGCCGTCTTCCGTCCGCGTTTTGATGCGCGCCAGCCCGCCCCCGAACTCCAGCCGCATGGGCACCGGCTCCCGCTCGCCATCGCCGCACAGGCTCTCGCGCTCCTGCGGGACGTATGTGCGCTCGTCCTCGTGCGGGCCGCTGGCCAGAATCCTGGTCAGCGTGGTGCTGACGCGCGAAACCGTGCCATCGGGCCCGAAGCCCAGGGAGTTCACGTCGCCGCAGATGCCCACGGCGTCCAGGTCGTAGGCCTGGACGATGCCGGCCGGTGTGGGCACGGCCTGGGGCCTGGCCGGCTCCAGGGAGCGCAGCCGCCCGCCGGGCCGGAAGCTGATCCCGATGCGCGCGGCGAGGAGCCCCGCCGGGGTGGGCACGTCGACCACCTCGCCCGGCCACAGGGTGAGGCTCAGCATGGCCCCGCCCGGCGCGAAGCACACGCCGATGAGGCGCGCGCGGATGGCGCCCACGGGCGTGGCCAGCTCCAGCGGCCGGGCCAGCCGGCCCTCGTCCTCCTGGGTCCAGTAGCCGGAGAGCTTGCCGTTCAAGGGAAAGGCCCGGCACAGCGAGCCGTCCGGGTGGAAGGTCGCCAGTTCCACGCTCATGGGGCCGGCCGGGGTCTCGATGCGCGTGGGCTTTTCCAGGGGCAGGGCGCGCAGGGCCCCGTTCTCATGGAAGGAGACCGCCTGCACCGTGCGCCGGCGCAGGTCGTCGGTGCTGTGCTGGGCCTCCAGCGCCCCGTAGGGCGTCTCGAAGATGGCCGCGCAGGCGGGCGTGCAGGATCTCACCGCGCCGCACCCGAAGCGTTCCACAACGCCGGTGACGGGGACGCGGCCGTAGGGCGTGCTGACGGTGTCCATGGGCACCTCCGGTTTGCGGAGGCGTAGCAAGATCAACGCCACCAGGCGCAGCCAACGATTCCGGCAGGTTGCCGCGATCCTTGCGCGGCCGCCTACGTTTTTGCGCGACAAAAACGAAGCGGGGACGACAGAACTGTCGCCCCCGCCGCTTGTCCTGCCGTGGCGTGGCCGCCCTTTACAGGGCCTTGCCCAGTATGGGCAGCCTGCGAAGCACGAAGTGTGCCAGGGGGAAGCTGATGCCGATGCCCAGGATCGAGATGACCACGAACAGCTGGAAGGGGCCCAGGCCGCTGTCGCTCAGCCAGTACTGCAGCAGCGTCACCACGGGCACGTGGAAGATGTAGACCGCGAACGAGCTGTCGGAGAGGATCTTGGCCAGGGGGCCCTGGCTGGGGAAGCGCTCGCGGGTCAGGGTCAGCAGGCCCGCTGCGAAGCCGATGCAGAGCAGGCTTTCCCAGGTGGCGCGCAAGAGGGCGAGGGGATCGGCCCCGCCGTTCCAGAAGGGGAAGTTGAAGCCCACGCCACGGGCGAAGCACAGGCCCACGCAGACCACGCCGATGCCGAGCCACACCCAGCCCACCTTGGCCGGGAAGCGCTCGAACCAGTTGCGGCGCGCGGCAATTATGCCCAGCACGAACATGGTCACGTACTGCGGCAGGTGCGCGAATTCGATCTCCCAGAAGCCCAGCAGCACCTTCCAGTCGTCCACGCTTTTCCAGATGCGGATGAGGTAGGTGCTGACCGTGAGCCAGAGCACCAGCGTGATGAGGGCCCAGTGGGCCGTGGCCGGGGCGATGGGCTCCTGCGGCAGGGCCTTGGGCTTGCGGTCGCGGTCGCCGACGATGGCCCGGTACAGGGCGTACACGCCGCCGTAGATGAACAGGTTCTGGATGAACCACAGGTGGATGAGCTCCTGGTTCGGGCCCTTGGGGCCGGTCCAGCCTGCGGGCGGCGCGGTCAGGCCCAGGTAGGCGCCCAGGTAGTAGTCCAGGTAGGAGCTCATCTGCATGCTCTTCCAGATGATGTCGTGATAGTACATGAAGATGGGCGTGATGCCGAGGACCATGACCGCGATGGGCACGCCGAAGCGCCACAGGCGGTCCAGCACGAACTTGAGGGGGCCCTTGCGGTCCACGCTGCCGGGTTGGAAGTACCCGGCAATGAGGAAGAAGAGGCCCATGAAGAAGGCCTCGTTGACGCTGAAGAACAGCCCGATCCACTGGCTTTTCAGCGGCGACTGGTACAGCCACCAGCCGTCGTGGCCGTAGGGCTGGCCGGCGTGGTGCGCCACCACCAGCATGGACAGGAAGATGCGCACGTTGTCGATGTACGCCAGACGGGGTTTCGCTGGGGCGCTCACGTATTGCTCCTCGATGGGCCGTACGCGCGGCTACTGCCGCGTGGGAATGCCGCCCTCGCGCAGGATGGCCAGGGCGATGTGGTCGTATTCCTTGTTGAAGTGATGCCCGCCGGGCACCACCATGCTCTTCACGTTGGGGGCCTGGTAGTTCTGGCAGAGGGTGCCTTCCTCCTCGTCGCCGCACACCAAAAGCACCGGGGTCTTGGAGAGCTTGGCCATCTCCGGGATCATGGGCACGCCCTCGGGCACGTTCTCGGTGGTCAGCCAGTTGGAGAGGTGGAACTCGAAGTCCGCGTGGGTGCCGGGGCCCAGCATGGCGACCAGGGCCAGCTTGGCCTTGGTGGCCTCGCTCATGCGGCCGGTCATGAAGGGCAGCACGTCGGCCCCGATGGAGTAGCCCACCACGATGAAGCGCTCCGCGCCCCACTTGGCCGCGTAGTGCGTCAGGGTCAGCTCCAGGTCGTGGGCCATTTCCTCCGGCGTGCGGGCGTTCCAGAAATACTTGAGGGAGTTGAAGCCCACCACGGACACGCCGTGATCGGCCATGATGTCGCCGATCTTCTGGTCGATGCCGGCCCAGCCGCCGTCGCCGGTGACGATGACGGCCATGGTCTTGCCGGGGGTTTTGGAGGGCACCTCGATGAGCGGCAGGTCGTCCACGCTCTTGGCCAGCACCTTGGCGCCTCCCCCGGCACTCTTGGCAGCCGGGGCGATCTGGTCCAGGGCCTCGCGGAAGGCCGCGCGCCACAGCTTGGGGTCGTTCAGGTCCTGGCCCGCGCCGTCGATGGGCGTGACGCGGGAGCCCGGCACTTGGCCGGCGAAGGCCTGGGCCTCGGCCAGGGGGTAGCGCTGGTCGTTCCTGCCCTGGATGATGACGAGCCTGCCCTGGGGCTTGGCCACCGGGCGCATGGAAATGCCGCCGCCGTCGGGGCTGGTGGCGTTGTCGAACGTGTAGCCGTTGGCCGCGCAGAAGGGCTTGTTTATGGCCACACGGGGGGAAAAGCCCAGGGCGATGGCCCCGGCGAAGATTTCCTTGGGGGCCTGGGCGAAGGTGGCGTAGGCCACGCCCGCGCCCTCGCCGAAGCCGGCCAGCACGGGCTGGTGGTAGCCCTTGTAGCCCAGCGTCTTCTGCACGATCTTGCTGAGGCCCTCGAACTCCCAGGCCTGGTAGAAGCAGCCCTCGGCCTTGGCGCGCAGGGGGGCCAGCAGGCGGCTGGTGTCGATGCCGACCACGGTGGCGTCCATGTCGGCTATGGTGCGCGCGGCCTTGTCCATGCGCGCGTCCCAGGCGCCCTCGGAGAGCAGCAGCACGGCTCGGCCGGGCTCGCCGCCGCTCTGGTCCATGTTGCGGTAGATGAGCACATCGCCGAACACGCCGAAATTGAGTTTTTCCGGGGCCTTTTCCGGCTTGGCGCAGGCCGGCGTGGCGATGAGGAGCAGGAAAAGGGCGCAGACCGCGAGAAGCGGCGAGGATAGACGGCTCATTTGGCGATGACTCCACGCATGCCGCCCGAAACCAGGGTGGCGATGTTGGCCAGCACCCGCGGCGGAACGGTTCCGCCCGGACTGGCCAGGTATCTTGACTCCCACACGGGGTCGAACTTGTCCTTGAAGCGGCGCAAGCCCTGGAAATTGTACAGCTGGCCGCCGTGGGTGTAAAGCAGCGAGCCCAGGCGCGTCCAGGCCGGGGCCAGGGCGTGGCTCTCCAGGCCGGAGAAGGGCGCCATGCCCAGGTTGAACCACTGGTAGCCCTGCTCGCGCCCCCAGAGCATGAGCATGATGTACAGGTATTCCATGACGCTGGTGGGGGCCTCGGGCAGGTAGCGCATGAGGTCCACGGAGAGCTCCTGGCGCACCCCGCCAATGCTGCCGCCTTCCCAGACGTTGGCGAAGGCCACGATGCGGCCCTCCTTGCGCACGATGGCCTGGGGGCAGAGCAGCATGTACTCGTCGGAGAAATAGCCCAGGGAGAACTTCTTCTCTCTCGCGTGCTTGCTGGCCAGCCACGCGTCGGAGACGGCGCGCAGCTCGGCCAGGATGGCCGGCACGCCCTCGCGGGGCACTATCTCGAAGCTCGCGCCTTCCTTCTCCACCATGTTGCGCGTGTAGCGCAGGCCCTTGCGCGCCTGCCCGGCCAGGGAGAACTCCGGCAGGGGCACGCGCGCCTCCTCGCCGATCTTGATGAGCGAGAGCCCCAGGTCCAGGTACAGGGGCAGGTTCTGCTGGGTGGCCTGGTAGAACACCGTCCACCCGGCGTAGAGGTCCACCATCTCGCGGAAGCGCCAGGCCAGCTCGGCCCGGGCCGCGGGCGATCCCACTGGGTCGCCCATGGAAACCCAGCTGCGGCCGCAGATTCCGTACATCAGAAAGCCGTCGCCCCTGGAGCTTATCAAAAAGTTCTTGTCGCCCAGCAGGGCGAGGTGGGCGGGGGTTTCCGGCGCATTGGCGACCAGGGTGCGCACGGCCTTCACGTCGGCCTCGCTCGGGGGGGCGTAGCGCGGCCGGGCGGAGCGCATGAGCCGCAACGCGGCGATGACCAGCACCACCACCAGCGCGCCCACGGTGGCGCGCATGAAGCGGCTGACTTCGTCCTCGAAGGTGAACACCCACCACAGCTCGCGGTTCATGGCGTCGTCGCCGTAGGCCATGAAGCCCAGGGCCACGGTGCAGCCCAGCGCCACCAGGGTGGCCATGACCCAGCCCTTGGTGAAGCCCTCGGAGAGGAGCGAGGCCTTGCGGTAGAAGAACTTGTGGCAGGGGATGAGCGCCAGCAGCAGCACCGTGAGGATGAAGGCCTCCTCGTAGTCCAGCCCCTTCAGGAGACTGGCCATGATGCCCGCGAAGAGCGCGATGCAGGTGACGTAGTAGGCTGCGTCGAGCCTTTTCTGCAGCCCGCGCGCCAGGATGATGAGCCCCACGCCCGCAAGGCTGCCCACGAAGTGCGAGAACTCCAGCACGCCAAGGGGAAGGAAGTCTTCCAGCCAGTCCAGTCGGGAGGACACCGAGGGCGTTGCGCCGGAGAAGAGCAGCACCACGCCGGCCAGATAGGTCAATATGGCCAGCAGGCGCGGCATGACCACCGGGAACCACTGCATGAGGAAGGCGATGGCGTTGCGGAGGGGATCGCGGGCGGCCATGGCCTCGCGCGCGGCCAAAAGGGCCGAGGCGATGGCCAGGGGGATGAGGTAGTACACCACGCGGTAGGCCACCAGCGCGGCGAAGAGAGCCGGGGCGGGAATGCGCGGGGTGAGCAGGAACAGCAGGCAGGACTCGAACACGCCGAGGCCCCCCGGCACCTGGCTGATGAGCCCGGCGATCTGCCCCAGGAGGAACGCCCCCAGCACCAGGGGGAAGTTCACGTTGGCCCAGGGCGGCAAGAGCGCATAGAGCACGGCCGCGGCCAGGGCCCAGTCCAGGGAGGCCACGGTCACCTGCAGCAGCGCGCTGCGGAACTTCGGCAGGAGCAGCGTCAGCCGGCCGATCCGCCAGGGGGTTTCCTTGCGGGCGGCGGCGTACAGATAGAGCACCGGCGCGGCCAGCAGGATGAGCCCCAGGGGGCGCGTGGTGGAGAAGGGCAGGGTGACCCAGTTCGGCAGGGGCAGGGGCTTCACCGTGAAGATGATGCCGCCGATGGAGAAAAGCCCCAGCCACAGGGTGAGGGTGGTGAAGACCACGATCTTGGCGATTTCCCCAGGAGTGAGCCCCCAGGAGGAGTAGAGCCTGTAGCGCACGGAGCTGCCCGCCAGGGTGGAGAGCCCGATGGTGCTGCTGAAGGCGTTGCCCGCGAAGGAGGCCAGCACCGCGCGGTACGGGGCCAGGGGGTGGCCGATGTAGTTCAGCGCCAGGATGTCGTACCCGGCAAGCACCAGGAAGTTCACGGCCGTGAGGCCGAAGGCCAGCAGGATGTCCCGGTCCTTCTCCTTCAGGAGCATGTCCGTGATGTCCTTCAGGTCGTACTCCGCCAGCTGGGCCTGCAGCGCCCATACGGCGGCGGCCAGCAGGCCCAGGGCCAGGGCCGGGCCGAAAAAGGGCCTGAACCGCTGCATCAGGCCGGTCATGCGGCCTCCCGGTCAAGGGGGCGAAGGGCGTTCGGGCGCAGGGCCTCAGGGCGCCCTGCGGGCACGGGGCCGGGCCGAAGGATCGACGAAGGACGCATCATCATGCGGTGCTGTTCCGTTTGGGTGCGGTGTCCCCGGCGAATCGCCGGGGCAATCAGTTGAAATAGCATGCGGCGCTTTGGACCGTCAAATGCTCGCGGGCCTGGCCGCAGCGCCGGTCCCACCGGAAAACACCGCCTGCCACAGCCGCTCGAAGGCGTGGCCGGTGTTCTCCGCGTCATCCGGGTCGGCCAGCACCAGGTCCAGGGCCCGGCGGTAGAAGTCCAGGGGCCGGGCAAGGATGCGGTCCCTGCGCACCAGCATGTTGCCCGTGGGCGCGCGGGCGATGAACTCCCTTGGCGCGCCCTGGCCGAAAAGCTTCTCGAACACGGCGGCCACGGGGATGTCCTTGCCCCAGCCCAGCCAGCGGCCCTCCTTGGCCGGGTCGGCCAGATCGTGGGGGCGGCCCAGGCCGTCGCAGCGCAGGCGGAACCAGGCCAGCCCGGCAAAGGGCCTGCCCGCGGCGATGAGCTGGAGCAGGCGCGCGCGCAGCGCCTCCGGCGTCACGGCGGGCTCCTCCGGCGGGGCGAGGTGGGCGAAGGGATTGCCCTGCAGGAAGGCCGTCCACTCCGGCAGGGCGTCATAGTGGCGGACGATGTGCGTCAGGTAGGTGTGGGCCTCGCGCCCGGTGTTGGGCAGGGCCTGGACCGCCACGCCCGGCGGCAGCGCCGCCGGGTCGAGCTCCGGGCCCTTGTTGTACACCTGGGCGGGCAGGCCCAGCTCCCGCAGCCAGGAGAGGTCCTCGCGGTAGCGGGCCACCACCAGCCGCAGGCCGGGCGTTTGCCCGCCGGATGCCGTGGCGTCCGCTCCGCCGGGGTGTTCCGCCGCAGCGGGCCTGGCGGGTTCCGCGGGTTCAGCGCACATTGCCGTGCCGGCCCTGGTGCCGGTGCCCATGCTCCTGCTCCTCGGGATCCTTGGAGTGCACGTGCCGGCCCTGGCCCTGGTAGCCGCCCTCGTGCCCGTGGGGCCCGTAGAAGATGGTGCCGTAGTCGTCGTCCTCAAGGTGGTTGCCGTGGTCGTGGTCGTGGCCATGCCCGTGCCCATGCCCATGGGAGTGGTGCCCGTGCTCCTTGCCCGCGCGTCCGCCCTCCTCGGCATCCAGCAGGAAGGCCCGCAGGAAGGTGGGGTAGGCGCCCGTGGAATACGTGCCCGAGCCGTAGCCCAGGGCCTGGATGCTGCCCAGCGGCAGCGGGCCGTAGTCCGCGGCCAGGGTCTTCAACACCGCCAGGCCGGTGGGCGTGGCCAGCTCCATGCCGGAGTCCGTGGCGAAGGTGCGCATGCCGCGGGCCAGCTCCGCGCTAGCCGGGGCGGGCACCGGGAAGCGCCCGTGGGAAAAGGTGACGAAGCCCGAGCCAAGGTTCACGGGCGAGGAGACGATGCGCTCCGCGCCGCTGGCGTGGGCCAGGAGGATGGAGCCCAGGGCGTCCACCACGGTGTCCACCGCGCCCACCTCGTGGAAATGGATGTGCTCCAGGGGCTCGTCGTGCACGCGGGATTCGGCCTCGGCCAGGCGGGTGAGGGCGGCGAGGCCCAGCTCCTTCACCTTGGCGGGCCAGTGGGCCTCGGGCGCGGCATTCACGATGTCCGTCAGATCCTTCAGGTGGCGCAGGGGCTGGGGGGCCTCCTCCAGCACCTCCACCCGCCGGGTGCGGATGCCCTGGACCATCTGCCCGGACACGCGCACGGACACGCCCGGCAGCCCCAGGGCGGCCACGGCCCCGGCAAGGATCTCGGCGCCGTCCGGGAGCATGTCGCTCAGGGCGGCCAGCAGCATGTCGCCGGAGACGCCCAGCGAGCATTCAAGGTACAGGGTCTTCACGGTGTGCGCGTGTTTCATGGGGGGGCTATCCTTGTTGTGCGGCTTCGCCGTTGCCTTTGCGCGCGGCTTCGCACTGGGCGTTGATGACGTGGGCCATGTACCCGGCCCCGAAGCCGTTGTCGATGTTCACCACGCTGACGCCTGAGGCGCAGGAGTTGAGCATGGTCAGAAGCGCGGCCAGGCCGCCGAAGCTGGCGCCGTAACCCACGCTGGTGGGCACCGCGATGACCGGCGCGGCCACCACGCCGCCCACCACCGAGGGCAGGGCCCCGTCCATGCCGGCCACGGCCACCACGGCGCGCGCGTCCAGAAAGTCGTCCAGAACCGAGAGGAAGCGGTGGATGCCCGCCACCCCGCAGTCGAAGCGGCGCAGCACGGTGCTGCCCAGGTACTCGGCCGTGCGCGCGGCCTCCTCGGCCACGGGGATGTCCGCCGTGCCCGCGCTGACCACCACGACCTTGCCCACGGGGATCACGGGCGCGGTCTCCACCGTCAGCACGCGGGAGAGCGGGTCGTACTGCGCGCCGTCCATGTCCCGCACGGCCTCGAAGTGCGCCGCGTCGGCCCTGGTGCCCAGCACCCGGCCCGTGCGCGCGGCCAGCTGGCGGAAGATGGCCGCGACGTGCTCCGGCGTCTTGCCCTGGCAGAACACCACCTCGGCCTGCCCCTTGCGCAGCAGGCGGTGGTGGTCCAGGCGGGCGAACCCGGCGTCGCCGATGCTGTTGCCGAGCAGCTGGCGCTTCAGTTCCTCCGCGCTCAGGCGGCCCTGGCGAAAATCCTCCAGCAGGCTGTCCACGTTCACGTGCGTTCTCCCAGTTCAAAATGCGTGAAGCCGATGAAATGCGCGCGCTCCTCAAGCTGGCGCGCCAGGCTCCGCGCCAGGAGCATCTGCGCCGGGCGCACCTGCAGGCGCACGGCGTCGCCGTTTTTCGCCGGAACAAGCCGCGCCCGCAGGTCCTCCAGACCCTGGTCCCGCGCCGCGCGCTCCATGCCCTCGATGGCGGTCAGACGCGCGAAGGTCAGCTCGGCCCCGGTGGGCACGCGCGTGGCCAGGCAGGAGTTGGAGGGATCCTCGGCGTTGGGCAGACCGACGAGCCGCGCCAGTTCGCGCACGTCCCGCTTGGTCAGGCCGCAGGCGGCCAGGGGCGACACGGCCCCGGCCTCGGCCAGGGCGCGCAGGCCGGGCCTGGCGGGGTCGTCGTCGGCGTTGGTGCCGTCGGCCATGCGGGCGGCGGGTCCGAAGGCGGCGGTGGCCTCCGCCCGCACCTCGGCCAGCACCAGCTGCTTGCACAGGTAGCAGCGGTCCTCGGGGTTGTGGCGCAGGCGCTCGCAGGCCAGCACGCTGACGCTGCGCACGGCCACGCGGGCCCCGGCGCCGCGCCCCAGGAACGCGGCCATGCGCTCGGCGCGCTCGCGTTCCGCGCCGCAGATGAACTCCGAACGGATGCTGACGCCCAGGGCCTTGTCCCGCAGGGCCGTGGCCGCGGCCCACAGGGTCAGGGAGCTGTCCACCCCGCCGGAAAAGGCCACGGCCGTGGGGCCGAGGGCGCGGAAGAAGTCGAGAAGCCGTTCGAGGCGCGGGTCTGTGCTCATGGTGCTCGTGCGTGTTTGTGTGCGTACAGTAAGGGCGGCCGCCGGGCCCGCCGACATGGCCTGTAGCACGGAGGGGGGCGGCCTGTTAAGGGGTGGCCGGGACGCCCCCCGGCGGAGGGGGGCATGCCGGGTTTGAGCGGCGCGGTTCCCGCGGCCGGGTGCGCAGGGGCAGACCCAGGCGAAAGGGGCCAACGGGACGGGGGCAAAGGGTGCAGAACCAGGCGAGGGCCGCGCGCAACGCCTATGCGCCCCTGCCTACGCGTCCCTGCCATATGCGCCCCTGCCAGATTGGCCCCCTGTCAGATGCGTCGCCTTGGAAGCCCCCGGCCAGGGCAGGGCGCCAGCCCGGGCCAAGGGCCCGCACCGTGGACAAGCCCCCGGAAACATGGTCTATGTCCGGCATGAGAATCTGCGCATTGGCTCCGCAGCTGGCCTCCGCCCTGGCGGACATGGGGCACGAGGTGGCCGCGTTCTGGCCGTCGGAGCCCCTGTTCGACCTGCACGGGGCCCTGGCCGCGCGCGGCTTCGAGCCCGAACTCATCATCCAGCAGGAGAGCCTGGGCCAGCGGGTGCTGCTCACCGGGATGGAGCGCTTCTCCTGCCCCAAGGTGTTCTGGTCCCTGGACACGCACCTGAATCTCTTCTGGCAGCGGCACTATTTCCGGCTGTTCGACGGCGTGCTCTCCCCGCACCTGAGCATCCTGGAGCGCGAGGGCCTGGCCGGGCGCCTGGCCGATAGCAAGGCCGGGCGCCTGGCCGATAGCAAGGCCGGGCACATGGCCGGGCGCATGGCCATGTTCGCGCCCGATCGCCCCTGGCGGCCCCATGCCGAGCGCCCGCGCGCGGTGGGCTTCGTGGGCCGGCTCACGGCCTTCCGCCCGGCGCGCCGCTGGCTCACGGACTTCCTGCGCGAACGCTACGGAACCGAGCCCGCCCAGGACCTCTCCTTCGAGGCCATGCTCGACCACTACCAGGACACCCGCCTGGCCCCCAACGAGTCGCTCCTGGGCGAGGTGAACTTCCGGCTCATGGAGGCCGCTGGCTGCGGCTGCCTGGTGCTGAACCAGGACGTGGGCCCGGACCAGGACGCGCTTTTGCGCCCCGGGGTGGAGATGGAGGTCTGCGCGCACGTGCTGGAGCTGCGCGAACTGCTGGACCACTACCTCTCCCGGCCGGAGGAGGCCGAGCGCATGGCCCGCGCCGCCTGGGAGCGCATCCAGGCGGAGCATCTGGCGCGCCACCGGGCGCAGGAGCTGCTGTCTTTCGTCTCCGGCCGGACTTTGCATGCGCAGAGGGGCGGCGGGGCCCAGACCGCCTTTTGGCTGGCCCTGGCGGGCCTTGCCCGCGCGGGGATGATCGCGGCGGAGGCCGAGGCCCTGGAACGCTCACTGGCGCGGCTTCAGCCCGGGGCGCAGGCGCTGGCCGCGCGGCTTACCCTGGCCTGCGAGCGGCGCGGCCGGGAGGCGGCCCTGGCCCTGGCCGCAACGGCCCTTGCGGACCCGGTGCTGGGCCCGGAGCCGGAGGTGGCCCTGGCGGGCTCGATGCTTGGGGTGTTGCTGGAGGACTGGACTGTGGCCAGGGGCTTCTGGCTCTTGCGGCAGCGCGCCGCCGGAAACGCGGGCGCGCCCCTGCCGGAGCACCCGGCCGCCCTCTGCGTGGCCTGGGCCGGAGAGCTTGCCCGGGCGGGCCGCGTGGGCTCCGGTGGCTTCCCCTACGACCCGGCGGAGCATGTTCCCGCCTGCGCGCTGGAATGCCTGTACCTGGCCGCGCGCCTGGCCCCGGAGGACCTGGACGTGACGCGGCGGCTGGCCGCCATGACCGGAGGCATGCGCGGGCACGACTACACCCGCATGGCGCATCTTTCCCACCTGGCCCTGCACAACCCGCGGGACTGGCGCACGGGCCTGCAGCTGGGCATGGCGGGGCTCAAGTCCTTCCGGCCGGAGGAAGGGCTGACGGAACTGCGCCACGCCCTGTCCAACGCCCGCGAGCAAGGCAAGGAGGCCTCCTTCCTGGGCGCGCTGGAGGCCTGCGACCCCCGCGGCTCTGCCCTGGCCGCGCTCCTGCGGCGTCCCCTTCGGGGCGTGTCCCCCTTCGGGGCCTGATCCCCTTCGGGGCCTGATCCCCTTCGGGGCCTGATCCCCTTCGGGGCGTGTGCCGGAGGCCTTCTCCCCCGCTTTTACAGTTCCCGCAGGAGGCTCAGGTTGTCCAGGGCGTGCAGTTTCTCCATGTTCGGGAAGTGTTTGTAGAAGAATTTCAGGTCGTTGCCGATGGCGTTGCCCGCGCGGGCGATGTCCGACAGGGAGGTGCGCACGCCCCAGCCCGAGGACTGGTGGTGCACGCAGGTGACGAGCCCGCAGTACATGACCTTCCATCCGGCCAGGCACATGGCCAGGTCATGGTCGATGTCGTCCACCTGGGAGGGGGAGAAGCGGATGTCGAAGAAGGGCGCGTCCTTCAGGGCGCCGGTGCGGAAGAGGTGCAGGCAGCCCATGACCGAGCGCGTCTCGCGGATGAAGTCGTAGGCGCCGTTGTCGTACTGGTGGTCGGGCGAGTTGAGGCTCATCTTGAGCATGTCCTCGCGGGCCACGCTGACGTAGCGGTAGAGGTACTGGAGCATCTGCGGATCGCCGGGGAAGACCACCTTGCAGCCCACCACGCCCACCTTGGGGTCGGCCTCGGCGAGGGTGAGGTACCATTCCAGCCAGTCCACGGGCACGTCCACGTCGTCGTCCAGAAAGGCCACGTAGTCCGAGTCCCAGGTCTGCGGCAGGTTGATGAGCCAGTTGCGGGCCGCGGGCGCGCCGATGTTCACGTGCAGGGGGATGATGGTGTAGCGGTTGTTGGGGAAGAGCGCCCGCGCCTTTTCCGCCACCTCCTGGCTGTTGTCCGTGCAGCCGTTCAGCAAGAGCGTCACCGTGGCCTGGCCGATGTTCGAGGCGGCCAAGCTCTTGAGGGTGGAGTCCAGCAGCTCGGCCTTGTTCCAGGAATACAGGCAGATGGCCACGCGGCGCTGGTCCACCAGGGCGGAGTGCTTCACGCTGGGGGTCTTCAGCTCGCGCAGGCGGAAGCGGATGGAGGTCTGGCTCGGATCAAGGGCCAGGGAGCGCTCGTAGCGGACGATGGCCTCGGGCACGTCGCCGCGCATGCGGGCCACCTCGGCGGCGAAGTTCAGCAGCACCTCGCGCTTCATGGCCTCGGGCAGGCCGGTCCACAGCGCTTCGGCTTCCTCGGCCGCGCCGATGGAGGCATATTGCATGAAGACCATGGCGTTGAAGTCGTCCTGCAGGCGCCTGGGGCACTTGAAGCCGTCCAGCCAGTCCGGCCGGCGGCCCATGGTGCGCTCCACGCGCAGCAGCAGGCCCGCGGCCAGGGCGAAATTGGGGTACATGGCCAGCAGCTTGCGCAGAAAGGTCGAGGCGTCCTCGGCCTCGCGGCCGAGGTTCAGGCCCATGATCATCTTGAGGCCCTTGGGGTCGGCGTTGGTCTTGTCCAGAATCTCGATCTTGAGGCGGGTTTCCGGGTCGGCCATGGCCGCGGGGGTGCGGATGTGGGCGATGTCGAAGGGGGCGAGCTGCAGGCATTTGTCGATGAGGTATTGCAGGGCCGGCTGGGCCTTTTCCTCCCCCTTGCGCACAGAGGCCAGGAAGCGGTTCAGGTAGCAGACGGCCACCTCCCGATCCAACAGAAAATTGGCGCGATAGTTCTCGAAGTGGGGCAGCACCTCGTCCAGGGGCAGGTAGTCGAGTTCGCCGCTCAGGCCCTTGGCCATGATGCGGAAGTATTCGTCGTTCATGTGCGTCTCCTGTCTGGGCACCGCGTAGGGTCAAAGGTGTGTCGGGGGGCTGCCATCCCGCGCGACTATTCACGATTCGTGCCAGACTGAGGCGGGCAGCTTGTGCCCGGCGCGGCTTCGATGAGCCGGCGCTTCTCCCACGCGCCCCGGTGGAAGCGTATGCTGAAACAGGTGGCCAGGAAGCACACATAGGCCGAAAGGCACAGCCAGGGCCCGTGGATGCCCGCCAGGCCGCGGTCCACCACCCACCAGGCGGGCAGGATGAGCACGCCGATGCTGGCCGTCAGCATGACCAGCATGACGAAGCGCGTGTCGCCCGCGCCCTTGAGCGCGCCGAAGCAGACGACGGACACGGCGTCGGCCAGGCTGTAGAGCGCCACGTAGCGCAGCAGCACCACGCCCGTCTCGCGGATGGCGGCGAAGGAGGCCCCGGCCTCGCCTTCGGAGCGCGCGGCGGAGTGGAACAGGTCCAGCAGGGGGCCGGGGGCCAGCAGGAACACCAGCCCCACCCCGGCCATCCACGTGACGGCCAGGAACAGCGCGTTGCCCGCGGCCCGGCGGGCCAAATCCGGCCTGCCCTGGCCCTGGCTGCGGCCCACCAGGATGCTGACCGCGATGGACAGGCCGATGGCCGGCAGATACGTGAGGCCGTTGATGGAGAAGGCGATGTTGGTGGCCGAGAGCGCCACCAGCCCCATGCGCCCCACCAGCAGCGAAAAGCCGGTGATGGCCATGACGTCCAGGAAGAACTGCACGCCTGCGGGCAGGCCGAAGCGCAGCAGGCGGGAAAGCATCTCCCCTTCCAGCCGCCAGGAGGAGCGCGTGCGGTGCCGCCTTTCCGCCTCGGGCGAGAGGAGCAGCAGGGCGAAGAGCAGGCAGCTGAACGCCGCGCCCAGCACCGTGGCCACGGCCGCGCCCTCGATGCCCATCTCCGGCGCGCCCAGCCGCCCGAAGATGAGGGCGTAGTCCAGGGGCACGTTGGCCAGCGCGCCGATGACGTTCACCACCATGACGTTCACCGTGCGCCCCAGGCCGGAGAAATAGCCCGAAAGCGCGGTGGAGAGCACCAGGAAGCCGCCGCCCAGGGTCAGGATGCGGAAGTAGGAGGCCTCCAGGCCGCGCACGGGCTCCGGGTGGCCGGCAAGCTCGAAGAGCGGCCCGCCGGCAAAGGCCAGGCCAGCAAGGATGAGGGCCGAGGCCAGGCTGAACCAGATGCCCGCCCACAGGGCCGGGCCCACGCGCTCCGGGCGGCAGGCCCCGTGGTACTGGGCCACCAGCACCCCCACGCAGGAGGCCACGCCCATGAACAGCGACACGAGCAGGAACGAGGCCAGCCCGCCGGGCACCGCGGCCGCCAGCTCGGACATGTCGTGGTGGCCCAGGAAGATGCGGTCGGTGAACTGCATGAGGGTGGCGCTGCCCATGCTGACCATGAGCGGCGCGCCCACGGAGAGCACCTCGCGGCAGCCGCAGGGGCCGTCCCAGCGGGACTTGAAGTCCTGGGCCTTCATATGGCCTGCCCGGCGGCGAAACCCGAGGCCCAGGCCCAGTGCAGGTTGAAGCCGCCCAGGTCGCCGGCCACGTCCAGGGCCTCGCCCAGGGCGAAGAGGCCGGGGATGGCCTTGCACTGCATGGTCCTGGCGGAGAAGGCCGCCGTGTCCAGCCCGCCGCTGGCGGCCTCGGCCCGGGCCATGCCCGCCGTTGCTTTGGGCGTCACGCGCCAGTGGTTCAGGCAGCGGGCCAGGGCGTCCAGCTCCGCGCGGGAAAGTTCGGCCACGCGCCTGTCGGCGAGTCCCGGCGGCAGCCCGGCCAGCCGGGCCTCGGCCAGCCTGCGCGGCAAAAGGCCCGCCACGATGGTGCGCGCCAGGGCCTTGCCCTTGTCCGGCCGGCGCAGCAGGGCCGGCAGGTCCGTGCCGGGGGCCAGGTCGATGACGATCTCCTCCCCGCGCCGCCAGCGGGACGAAAGGCGCAGGGCCGCCGGGCCGGAGAGCCCCTGGTGCGTGAACAAAAGCGAGTCCGTGACGCTGGCGCTCCCGCACTCCGGGCCGCCGCCGGCGAGGGAAAGCCGCGCCTCCACGCTCAGGCCGGAGAGCTCGCGGCAGAGGTCGAGGTCCGGCCCGGAGAGCAGCAGGGGCGTGAGGGCCGGGCGCGCGGGAATGTGCGGCAGGCCGAGCATTCCCGCCAGCCGGGCGACGACGTCCGTGCCGCCCAGGGCGGGCCAGGCCGGGCTGCCCAGGGCCAGGGCCACGCGCGGGGCGAAGAGCGCGCCGTGCTCCGTGTCCACGCGGAAGAGCCCGCCGGGCTCGGCCGGGGGCACCAGGCCCGTCACCGCGCGTCCGGGCAGGAAACGGCAGCCCGCCTTGCGGCAGGCCTTTTCCAGCGCCTCGGCCAGGGCCTGCGCTCCCTGGTCGCAGAACATCTTGCCCTGGTCCTCCTCGTGGGCCGAGAGGCCGAGCTCCTTCAGCAGGGCCAGGAACTGCGCGGGCGGGAAGCGTTTGAGCGCCTGGGCCGTGAAGCGTGGGTCCTTGGAAAGATAGTTGCCCGGCGCGGCGTGCAGGTTGGTGCAGTTGCACCTCCCCCCGCCGGAGGCCCGGAGTTTGCGCGCCATGGTGCGGTCCTGGTCGACGAGGACGATGTCGCGCCGGATGCCTGCGGCCTTGGCCTTGCGCGCGGCCATGAGGGCGCAGAGCATGCCGGCTGGGCCCGCGCCCAGGACGAGGATGTCGGCGTCCGGCGGGGCGGTGGGGGAAAGTTCGGTCATGCCGCTTTTGTAGGAGATGCCCGCAGGGAACACAAGGAGCGCAAGTACGGACTTTGCGTCGCGCCAGCCCCTTTGCATCCTTCGCAATCTGTGCTAGGCCTCTTTGCGGAGCGCGGCTCCGAAAATCTTCGCGTCCCCAGGGCGCACAAGGGGTGGGTCATGGATTTCTTTTTCTTCTTCGCCGGTTTGTTCAGCACCATCGCGGCCCTTGTGGTCATCAAGAAGACCAGCAAGAACGAGCACTAGGCCTGGGCGCGTCCGCGCCTGAAGGCCGTGCCGGCTGATTGCGCCCGTCCCGCCGCCCTGTAGTGGCGCGGGGCCGGTGGTTTCGGCATTTCAGCCCGCTTCCGGACAGGGAGCGGGCTTTTTTGCGGGCGGCTACAGCCAGCCCAGGCGGGCCAGCCTGTCGGCCACGGCCCCGGCGGCCACGGCGTGTCCGTAGGCGTTCCAGCAGGAGTCCGGGTGGAAGCCGAAGGGCTTGCCATGCTGGCGGAAGTCCTCGGCGAAGGCGTCCTGCAGGTCCAGGAAGGGAATGCCCAGCAGTTCGGCCTCGGCGGCGGCCATGCGGTTCAGCTCCAGGGCCTGGGCCAGCTCGGCCACGCCCGCCCGGGCCTCGATCTCCGCCCGGGCCCCGTCCATCACCACCAGCAGCCTGGCCCCGGCGGCCGCGGCCTGGGCCTGCAACTGGCCCAGGACATAGCGCACGGCGCGGCGGTCCAGGGCCTGTTGTTCTTCCGGGCCCATGGCCGGGGCCGTGGCGCTGGCCGCGGCCTCGTAGCGGCGGTCCGCCCTGGGCTTGCGCAGCAGGCGCTCCGCCAGGGCCGGGCGCAGGCCTTCGGGCCCGGTCAGGTAGCGCAGAAACGCGCTGCCCTGGCGGATGCGCTCGGCAAAGGCCGGGGCATAGGGCGTGGGCGGCAGCTCTTCCACCGTGTCCTCGGCGCCCAGGCGCAGCTTCAGGAAATGCGCGGACAGCGGCCCTGTGTTCGGCCGGTGGCTGGCGGGAATGTCCTCGGGCGAGAGGAGGGCGATGAGCAGCTGCGGGTGCGCGGCCAGGGCGGCCTTGCGCGCCATGAGCAGGTGCTGCGACAGGGGCGCGCCGTCCAGTCCGTAGCGGAACACCTCGGCGCCGTCGGGCAGGGCGGCCAGCTCGCGCTCAAGGTCGCCGGCCAGGCTGGCCTGGGGCGGCACTTCCAGGGCCTCCACCAGGCTGCCGCCCACCAGGGCGATGCGCAGGGCACTGCCGCGCCCGGTGGGGTAGTCCGGGTGGGCGGAGTTCCAGCCCTGGGCGTTTATGGAAAAGGGCGCGCTGGCGTCGCGGTCGCGGTACACGCCGGTCTGGCCGCTCTGCCGGCGCAGCACCCCGTCCACGAAGGCCAGGGCGGGCACGTCCGGCGCGGGCAGGACCACGCGGAAGAAGACCTCGGCCAGGGCCAGCAAAAGGGCCAGCACGGCGGGCGGCAGGGTGGCGGTGGCAAGGCGCTTTCCGGTCAGGGTCATGGGGGGGCTCATGGGGTCGGTTCCGGGTATTGCCGAGGGGGCCCGGCAGCCTGTACACAGGGTGCGTTCCGTCTACACCCCAACAGGCGGCGAGGCAAGGCTCGCGCCGGGAGGCTCTGAATGCGCATAATTTCCTGGAACGTCAACGGGTTCCGCGCCGTTTTGGGCAAGGGCTTTCTGGAGTGGGTCGGCGGCTGCGGCGCGGATGTGGTGCTGCTGCAGGAGACCAAGGTGGAGCCGGAGCAGCTCTCCGAGGCCGAGCGCAACCCGGCGGGCTACACCGGGGTGTGGAACTGGTCCAAGGGCAAGAAGGGCTATTCCGGCACGGCCTGCCTCACCAAAACGCCGCCCCTGGCGCACTCCTTCGGCCTTGAGGACCCGCGCTACCGGGGCGAGGGCCGCGTGGTGCACCTGGAGTACCCGGACTTCCACCTCTTCAACATCTACTTCCCCAACGGGCAGAAGGACGACGAGCGCCTGGCCTACAAGCTGGGCTTCTACGACGCCTTCCTGGCCCAGGCGCAGGGCCTGCGCAAGACCAAGCCCATCGTGGTCGGCGGCGACTTCAACACCGCCCACACCGAGATCGACCTGAAGAACGCCAAGGCCAACGAGAAGACCTCGGGCTTCCTGCCCATCGAGCGCGCCTGGATCGACACGTTCATCGCCCACGGCTACGTGGACACCTTCCGCCTGTTCGAGAAGGGCCCCGGGCACTACTCGTGGTGGAGCTTCCGCGCCAATGCCCGGGCCAAGAACGTGGGCTGGCGCATCGACTACTTCTTCGTGTCCGACGAGCTGAAGCACCGCGTGAAGGCCGCCTGGATCGAGCCGGAGGTAATGGGCAGCGACCACTGCCCCGTGGGCGTGGAGATCGTCTAGGTCTTCCGGGCGTTCCGGCGAGCGTCCCCCCGATCCCGGCTGACGAGCCCGTCTGGCCCGGGTCAGGCCCGCTGGGCCATGCCCTCTAGGCCATGAACGACCGGGCCACCCGGAACACGTCCTCGTAGGAGAGCCCCGCGCGGACGGCCAGGCACATCTCCGTGGCCATGCGCATCTTGCGCCGCGCGGCGGAGAGAGCCTGGCCGCGCAGCCCGGACACATGGGCGGAGACGAAGGCCGCGTCAAAGCCGTCCGCCGCGAGGGAGAGGCCCTCGGCAAAGGGGCCGGGCTTCAGGTGCGGCACATACTCGTGCAGCGCCTGCCGGCCGTTTCGGCGCGCGGCCAGGGCGTAGAAGAGCAGCTTCACCGCTAGGCGGTCGTCCTTCTGCTTGTGGTCCACGGCCAGCAGCACCGGCAGGTTGGCGTCCTTCTCGGCCAGGGTGGCCATGAGCCCGTGGGCCAGCTCGAAGGCGCGCTTCTCGCCGATGACGGAGCCGCCCATGCGACCGCACAGGCGGATGAAGGCCAGGCGCGGGTTTTCCGCCAGGGCGATGCTCGTGAGGGTCTGGCCCATCATCTCGAAGCGACGGCGGGCCTCGTCCAGCAGGGCCGAGGCCTTGGCCCTGGCCAGGGCGCGCAGCATGTCCGCGTCCAGGCCGGAGAGGGCGGAGTCGAGCAGGTGGCGGATGAAGCGCTCGCCGGTGTTCTCCAGCTCAGAGGCCAGCAGGGCGCGGTCGCGCTTGGCGTCCAGCAGCTTCTTGATGGACAGCCAGTACGCGGCCAGGGCCTCCATTGGCATGTCCACGATGTCCAGCTCGTTCTGGGCCGGGGAGTCATCCTTCTGTGCGCGCAGGTCCATGGGCGTCGCCTTGCACTCCCGGACCGGCCGGGGCATTGGGGTTGACGCGGGCCGCAAAAAGGCCGAACTTCTGCCCGCGCCGGGCCGCCCGGCCCCCACGCGGGGGGCGTAAAAACGGCGGTCCGCTCGTCTTGTAGCGCACTTTCAAACAGGAAACAAACGGGCCGCCCCCGGCCAAGCCCCAGGAGAGAGCATGCTCACCTATCCCGCCTTCGACCCCGTGGCCTTGCAGATAGGCCCTGTGGCCGCCCGCTGGTACGGGCTCATGTACGCGGTGGGTTTCGCCACGGCCTGGTGGCTGGGCCGCCGCCGCGCCGCGCGGCCTGGTTCCGGCTGGACCGCCGCCCAGGTGGACGACCTCATCACCTGGCTGGTGGTGGGCGTGGTGCTGGGCGGCCGCATCGGCTACGTGGTCTTCTACGATCCCGCCTACTACCTGGCCAACCCGCTGGAGAGCTTCTCCATCTGGCGCGGGGGCATGAGCTTCCACGGCGGCGTGGCGGGCGTCATCCTGGTGTGCTGGCTGTACGGCAAAAGCATCGGCAAGGGGCTGCTGGAGGTGGGCGACCTCATCGCGCCGCTGGTGCCGCCGGGGCTCTTCGCCGGGCGTCTGGGCAACTTCATCAACGGCGAGCTCTGGGGCCGGGTGACGGACGTGCCCTGGGCCATGGTCTTCCCCACGGGCGGGCCGCTGCCGCGCCATCCCTCGCAGCTGTACGAGGCCGCCCTGGAGGGCCTGCTGCTCTTCGCCGTGCTCTGGGTCTACTCCCTGAAGCCCCGGCCGCGCGGCGCGGTGGGCGGGCTGTTCCTGCTGGGCTACGGCCTGGCGCGCTTCTTCGTGGAGTTCTTCCGCCAGCCGGACGCCCAGCTGGGCTTCGTGCTGCTGGATTTCTTCAGCATGGGGCAGCTGTTGTGCCTGCCCATGATCCTGCTTGGCGCGTGGCTCATGCTGCGCCACCGCGGCGCGTCTACGGGACGGGCGGGGAAGGCGGCCGCCTGAGGAGCTCCGGCAGGCGCAGGGCGAAGATCTTGTCCCAGAGCTTGCCCGTGACGTAGAGCAGCCCCCGGCCGCCATCTCCAGCGCCGGCGCCATTGCCGCCATCGCCATTGCCGGCGGCGGGGTCGAAGGCGATGCCGTTGGCCGCCTCGGCCTGGCCGGCCAGCTCGCGGCGCAGGGGCGAGAGGTCGATCCACAGGACGACCTGTCCTGCTCCCTGGCCCACACCCTGGCCTGGGCCCGGCCGGATCACCGCGATGCGGTCCTCTCCCCACACGTTGGCCAGAAGCCAGCCGTTGACCCATTCCAGCTCGTTCAGCCGCTCCACGGGCCGGCCGCCGTCGCGCACGGGGAGCGTGCGCCCGGTCTCGGCCAGGGTGCGCGCATCCAGGAAGCGCAGGGTGTCCGTGCCGTCGCTTAAGGCCAGCTCACGGCCGTTGAAGGCCAGGCCCCAGCCCTGGCCGCGCAGGGGCCGCCGCGAAAGGGGCCGCAGGGTCGCCGCGTCCCAGGTGAGGATGAGGCCTTCCTTCCAGGTGAGCTGCACCAGCCGCGCCCGCTTTGCGCCGTTTTCTCCCGGGGCCAGGGCCAGCCCCTCGCCGAAGAGCTGCGCCGGCAGGGCGCGCCGGGCCAGCACGCGGCCCGTGGAGGGCTCCACCCGGCGCAGGGAGGACTGCCCGTAGAGGCCGGTGCTCTCGAAGAACACACCCTCATGGAACACGAGCCCCTGGGTGAAGGCTTCCGGATCGTGCGGCAGGCGGAAAAGGACGAACGCCGCCTCGGTTGGGGCGGCCTGCTGCCCGGACTGGAGCGCCTGCTGTCCGGACTGTCCGGCCGCGAAGGCGGCGTGGCGGGCCCCGGCCAGGGCAGGCCCGGCCAGGGCGAGGTGGCACAGCATCAGCCCGGCCCAAAGGACCATGGCCGCCCGGAGCCTCATCCTTGCTTCTCCGGCGGCCTGTTCCGCTTCGCCTCGGCCTCGGCCTTGGCCTGCTGCTGGGCGGCCAGGTAGCGCAAGGCCAGCTCCGGCGTCAGGTAGCTCACCCAGACCTCGCCCGTGGAGGTGCAGAAGTAGAGCTTGCGCCCATGGGGGCCGAGGACGTCGCTGGCCGAGGGCGTGAGGCCGTGCTCGGCCAGGGCGGCCAGGGCGGCGTTGACGTTCTTGCGGCCCACGTCGAGCATCTCGCGCAGACCGGGCTTGCAGGAGGCCTCCAGGGTGTTGGCCCCGCCGAAGATTTTGACCGTCAGCTCCCGCGGGGGCATGCCCGCCGCGGCGAAACGCTCCAGCATGGACTCCACGGCCAGGTCGGCAAAGGTGCAGGTGCGCGAGCGCTCGGCGTTGCGGCGCAGGCCCTTGTCCGGCAGCATGGCGTGGAACATGCCGCCCGCGCCGCGCCCCGGATGGTGGAAGGTGACGCTGACGCAGCTGCCGAGCACCGTGGTGAGCATCACCGGCTTGAGGGCGAAGGCGCAGTCGCCGATGCTGACGTGGCCCAGGGGCAGGCCGGACTGTTCGGGGTCGGGGCGGTGCATGGCTTATTTGTGGATGATGATGTCGCCGTAGATGGCCTTGGTGCTCTTGGGCCCGGGCGTCCGCGCGGGGGGCTGGCTCTTGGGGGGCTCGGGCTGCGGGGCGGCCCTGCGCGCGGCGGAGTCCTCCCCGGCGGCGCGGCCCTTGGCCACGATGTCCGCGGCCAGGGGGTCGGTGCGCACGGCCTTGAGCGTGGCGGCGGACACGTCGCCCTGGGCGTCGATGGCGTTCTTGATGCTGTCGAGGGGACTGCCGGTCGTGACGCCCTGGGACTGCTGCTCCGCCTGGGGCTTCAGCCTGGCCTGCTGCGTCGCGCCCTGCTGGGCCAGGCCCGCCGCCGGCGGGAGACCCGCCAGGACGCAGAGCGCCAGGATCGCCGGGAGATGTCTGCCGCGCATGCGCCCTCTCCGTTGTGCCTCGTATGGCCCGTGCTACTTGTGGATGACGATGTCGCCGTACATGGCCTTGGTGCTCTTGGGGGTCTGCGTTCCCGTCTGGCCGCCGGGCTGGCCGCCGGGCTGGCCGCCGGAGACCACCCCCTGCGCGCCCGTCTTCAATACGCCGGACCGGGACAGCTGCTCCGTGGTGGGGCCGGGGAAGGGGACGGCGGGCCTGGGAGCCGCCGTGCGCTTGGGGCCGAAGGCCGGATCCTGGGGCTCGTTCGCCTCCTGCGGCTGGGCGGCTTCGGCCGCGTGCAGGGCGGCGGGCAGGGCCAGCAGCAGGGTCAGGACCAGTGCGGGAAGGGCGCGTCGCATGGCGGGGCTCCTAGGGCTTGCCCGTGGCCAGGGCGGTGATGCCCGCCTGGGTCAGCAGCTGCTTGTACAGGTACACCTCGTCGATGATGCCGTAGAACTCCGTGGAGCTTGCGCTGGCCGCGCCGAGGTAGAGGTTTGAGGCGGTGCTCTGCGCCGTTGCCGCCGCCACGCTGGCCTCCTTTGTGCCGTTGACATAGATGGCCAGGGGCGTGGAGGCGTTCTGCCATGTCACGGCGACATGGTACCAGGTGCCTGCCACGGGCCTGGTGGTGGAACTCACCTCCGTATAGCTGCTGGGGCCGGTGCCGGTGCGCAGGCGGAAGCGCAGGTAGCCGCTGGAGTCGATGTACAGGCCGTAGCATTCGCTAAAGCGGCTGGTCTCGCCCTTGTGCAGCAGCCACACGTTGGTCTGGCTGGCGGTCATCTTGAACCAGAGCGAAACCCCGCCCACGCTGGTGAGCTGCGTGCCGGAGGCGCTGGAGGCGTAGGCGTAGGTGCCGCCGTTGAAGTACAGCCCCGCGCCGTTGTTGTTCATCACGCCGGGCACCCACATGGCCGTGCCTATTATGATCCCGGTGATGCCGTTGCCGCTGGCGTCGGTGATGCCGGAGCCCACGTTGTCGTACATGGGCCAGTAGAGCGAGGCCCCGCTGGGGGCGGTGCCGTAGGTGGGCTGGGCCTTCTTGAAGGCGAGGTTGAAGTTGCCCACGAGGATGTTCTGGGTGTAGTCGCCCGTGGCCTCGGTCCAGCCGAAGAAGATCCTGTTCATCTTGGCGTGGTAGTCGGCGTTCAGGAACACCACCTGCTGCATGGTGGGCGGGTTGGTGGTGGCGTCGTAGTCCGTGGTCACGTCCTTGTAGGCGGCGGAGGGCGCGGCGCTGCTGACCCAGGTCTTGAGCACGTAGCAGTAGCTGTCCGTGGCGGAGGAGCTCTTGGTGGTGAGCCGCGTGAGCTCGTGCCGCACGTAGTACTTGGTGCCGCCCTGCAGCCAGGTGGCCGGGCTCTTGTAGTACAGGCCGAACTGCCCGCTGCCGGAGCCGTCGGGATCGTTGGAGGCCACGGGTTCCGTGATGCCTCCGTTGCCCGCTCCGTGGCGGTTGTCGTCGTAGAGGGTGCTGGCGCTGCCCCAGAACACGTAGGCCATGTGGTCCGGATTCGAGCCCCCGGCCGTGGGGTCGCAGCGGGAGCCGGGGGAGGTGAGGGTGGAGCCGCACGAGTTGTAGTAGGTGTCGAATTCCACGCCGATCTTGGGCGGGCGTATGCCCAGCCCGGAGCTGCCCGGCCCGCCCCAGCCCATGAGCTCGCCCTGGGTGGTGGTGCCGCCCACGGCGTTGCGGGTGTTGGTCTCCGCGCTCATGACGCCGAAGACCAGTCCGTCGGCGATGGAGGACGAGTTCCAGACCACGTCGAAGTAGGCGTTGAAGCCGTTGGTCATGGTGCAGTTGCCGTTCAGGCAGCCGCTGGTGGCGTTGCCCCCGTACCAGATGGCCGCGGCCTCCTTGGTCTGGCTCAGGTTGCCGAAGCTGATGGTCTTGGTGGCCGGGTCCACGGTGATGGGCGTGGTGCCGCGCAGGTCCGAGGTGGTGAAGAAGTCGTCGGCGATGTTGGTGAAGTCGATGACGTCCGACATCTTGGGCAGGTTCACGCTGACCGCCTGGGCCGAGGTGGACGAGCCGAAGAAGTTGCCCAGGCCCGTGCAGCTTGTGCCGGTGCTGGTCACCGCGGCGGTCTTCGTGCCGGAGTTGTAGGCGATGCTCAAGGTGAAGCTCAGGCCCTTGCTGGCGTCCACGGTGTAGGCCCCGTGGTTGTTCATCTCGGTCACCAGGGCGGTGAGGGTGGCGCTGTCGTTGGTGGAGCGCAGCCGGGCCATGGCGTAGCGCACGCCGCTTTCGGCCATGTAGCGCGCCGCGGCGGAGCAGTTGGGCGAAAGCACGCCCCGGGTGACGGAGCCGAAGCGGCTGGCCCCGGCCATGGCCAGCACGCCGAAGGCCACCAGGGCCAGCGCCAGGTACACCACGATGCCGCCCTGCTGGCTGCGGGCGGCTTGGCAGGCGCGGATGCTGGGCGCGGGCGTGGGCATAGGGGGTGCTCCTAGCTGCTGGCTGGGGTGTTGATGGAGTTGCGCGGCTTGACCGTGATGGAGAAGGGCGTGGCCGTGCCGGTGAGGGTGAAGCTGACGGTGAACGTGATGTTGTACGTGCCGCTGGCCCCGCCGTAGCCCATGGTGCAGGCGTTCACGCCGTCCACCAGGGTCCGCGCCGTGCCGCCGCTGGCCGGGGTGATGGTGATGCGCTTGTTGGCGGAATCGTAGGCCAGGGTGCGCGTGCCCGAAAGGCTTGCCTGGCTGGTGGTGTACTGGATGTTCGTGGCGGTGACGAGCGGCGCGGTGTTGCTCGCGCCGGGGCCGCCGTTCACGTCGCGCAGTTCGAGGGAAATGCGCTCCAGGGCGATCTGCCCCTTCTGGGCGTTCTCTTCGGCTATCCTGGCCGTGAGGCTGCCGCTGGCCCCGGTGGAGATCATGATGCCCACGAACACGCCGATGATGCCCAGGATCACCGTCACGGCGATGAGTTCGAAGAGGGTGAAGCCAGCCTGTTGCCCGCGCATTCCGCAACCCCTAGAATTTCGACGTGGCGTCGCTTGAGCTGTTGCGGGCCTGGGTGAACACCGTGGTCAGGGTGGCGCCGCCCTCGTTCACGGTGACGACGAGCGCGTCCACGGAGTTGAAGCTGGCGTTGCGTGCGACGCTCAGGGTGGCGTTGGCGGGGTAGCGCGCGGCCACGGCGTCCAGCGCGCCGCTGGTGCTGTTGTTCACGCACTGGGTGTAATAGGCGGTGATGGCCTCCATGGTGGACTCGGCCCGGGCGGCGTCGCGCGCGGTGAGCAGCGGCGCGGCGCTCTTGGTCAGCTGGGTGCCCATGAGGCTTACCAGCAGCAGGCCCATGAAGGCCGTCACCACCACGATGACGATGACCTCCACCAGGGTGAAGCCGCGGGAGTTCCCGCCGGCGGAGAAATTCACGCGCCTGTTAGGGAACATAGCCTGTCTCCGGTGTGACGCTCAAGGTCGCGTTCTGCCCGCCCGCCGAGAGGTTGACGGTGGCGCTGACGGTCAGCTTGGTGGCGGTGCCCGTGGCGTTGTCGTAGGTGTAGGGAATGCCGAAGGAGTCGAAGGCCAGGGCGAATGCGCCCAGGGCCATCTTCTTGCTCGAAAGGGAGACCTTCGCGGAGCTTTCCCCGGGCAGGGGCAGGGTGTTGCTGGCGTTGGCCGCGCTGTAGGCCCAGTAGTTGGCGCTGTCGCTCTGCAGCACAAGGTAGCTCGCGCCGCCGGTCTTCATGGCCATAAGCTGCAGATAGCGCAGCTGGGAGCGCAGCTCGCTGGCGCGGGCGGAGGCGTCCGCGCTCAGGCTGCCGCGGGTGGTGATGACGGCCATGAGGATGCCGAGGATGAGAAGGACGGTGATCACCTCGATGAGGGTGAAGCCGCTCTGGCATGTCCCGCGCCGCGTGTTGTCCATTGTGCGCCTCCGCGCGCGTGCATGCAATATCCGCTCCCCCCGCCCGGACGGCAGAAGCTGCCGCCCGGAGGGGGCGTTGCCCTAGGCCTTGCGGATCTCGACGTAGCCGGGGGTGATGGACCGGATGTGCTGCTCGCGTTTGAGCTCCACGTCAAGAAGCTTGGGCGAGGAGAACAGGACCTCCTCCTTCTTGCCGTTGATGAGCACCAGCTGGTAGGTTGGGGTGGATTTTTCGCTCATGATCGCTCCGTTCTTGCGCCGCGCGGGCGCGTTTTTGTGGATGAACCGGCCGGACTCGCGCCCGGTCCGCGGCATGCCGCGCCGATTGGGCCTGGCTGACTCGGCCTGGCTGACTCGGCCTGGCAGACTCGGCCTGGCTGGGCCGGGCGGCAGGAGGAGTGCGCCGCCCTCTCGGGGCATGAAAACAACGTAGCCGTTACGGCCGCCCTTGGCAAGATGCCCCGCCGTGGGCCCGGCGTCGGCCGTGGCCGGATGCGCTGGCCGCGCGCGCTGATCGGGGGGCGCTGATTCGGGGGTGCTTGCCGGGTCGGTGCGGCTGCGATTTCTGTCGGGCGGGGCGCTACTTCTTGCCCCGGGCTGCGGCCGCCTTGGCGGCCCCGGCCGCGCCGGGCGAGTCGTCGTCCGGGCTCTGGAGGCGGTATTCCAGCAGGCGGACCACGCGGTACTCCTGCTCGCGCCGGATGACAATCCCCCTGGCGGCGATGTGCCTGCCTGCGTACGGGCTCAGGTCCAGCCCCTGCACCAGGATGTAGCCCTCGGCGTCCTTGATGAACACCTTGTCCAGGCCCACTGTGACGCGGCCGTTGATGTCCACGCTCTCGCCGGCGGGCTCCGGCTCGGCCTTGGCGGCGGCCTTGGCGGGCTTCGCGGCCTGGGCCGGGGAAACGGGCGCGGCCAAGGCCAGGGCGGCCAGCAGGCTGCATGCGGCGATGGCGCGGAGGCGGGGCTTCATGGCGGGCTCCTTGGGGCCGGCGCGGGACAGGTCCGGACCGGGCTACAGCGGGCGGCGGGATGACGCGCGGCGGGGGGGCGCGCCCGCGCAGGTGCCCAGAGCCAAGCACAAATGCCGGTGAGAGTCTAGACTTTTTGCGGCCCCCGGGGCGAGGAGCCCCGCCCTTGCGCCTCCCCGTCTTTTGGCCTATCGTTAAAGTCTGCGCACGCATTCCGCGCTGCACGATCCGTTTTCCTGGAGGGACATTTCCATGACCGTCATCCATACCGCACTGAAAAAACTGTCCGTCCTGGGCCTGCTGGCCGGCCTGGCGCTCTTCGCCGGATGTTCGGCCAACACCGTGGTGCCGCTGCGCTACCAGCCTTCCGTCCAGCCGGGCGCGCCCACCTGCTCCCAGACCATCTCGCTCGTGCCCTTCGCCGACAAGCGCGCCGACACGATCACCATCGGCAGCCTGGGCGAAGGCAAGCGCTTCTACGCCGAGAACGACGTGGCCGAGTGGGTGAGCTGGGCCATGTTCGAGGAGCTGAAGGCCCGCGGCTGCGACGTGAAGTACCGCGAAAAGACCGACGCCGCCCCCCAGAAGGGCTACACCGTGTCCGGCTCCTTCGACACCGTCAGCGTGGACAGCGGGGCCACCCTCATGGCCAAGGCCAAGCTGCGCATCCGCGTGAAGGTGGAAAAGGACGGCCAGTTCGTCGTGGAGCAGATCTACACCGGAGAGCGCGAGAACCTGGGCCTGACCTACGTGGATGCGGCCCAGAAGGTGCTTTCCTCCACCCTGCAGTACCTGCTGCAGGACGCCGCCACCGATGTGGTGAAGGCGACCAAGTAGCCTCAGGGTGCGGAACCTGGGCGCAAATCCCCAATTGCGTCTGAGAGGGGCCGTCTGCGGCAGGGCAGTGACGTCCGCGCCGTGGGCGGCCCTGTCGCTTTTGCTCGCGCTGATCCTGGCCGGCGCCTGCTGGCCGGGCCGGGCCGAGGCGCAGGCCGAGACCCAGGAAGCCCCCCCCATCGTGGTGGCCTGCCCGGACGACGCCCCCCCCTACAGCTATCGCGACGCCGATGGCGAGCCCGCTGGAATCCTGCCCGAATACTGGCGGCTGCTGGCCCGGAGCAGCGGACGCCAGGTGGACTTGCGCCTGGCGCCCGGGGCGGAGGCCCTGCGCATGGTGGAGCTGGGCCAGGCCGACGCCCACGCCGGCACCCAACTGCCCGACGATCCCGGAAAACCCGGCGGCGAGCGTTTCGCCTGGTCGCGTCCCCTGCTCGACATGGGGGTGGGCATCTTTGCCACCTCGGAGCAGGCGGCCCTGGTGGACCAGAACGCCGGAGGCCGGCTGGAGTCGGCGCGGCTCACCGCGGGCCTGGTGGCCGGGGATTCCGCAGGCACTTTTCTGGCCGCGGCCTTCCCGCACCTGCGGCAGCAGGAATACCCCAGCCTGGACGCCCTGGCGGCGGCCCTGGCCCTGGGGCAGGTGCGCGTGGCGGCCGGGCCGCTTCTGGCCCTGCGGCACAGGCTGCGGCAGCTGGGCCAGCCGGAGCGCTTCGTGCTGTTGCGGCGCTTTCCGGGCGCGGCGCTGCGCGCGGCCGTGCGCAAGGACGACCAGGCCCTGCTGGCTTTCCTGAACGTGGGCATAGAGGGACTGGACCAGACCCAGGTGCGCACCCTGGAACAGCGGCATTCCCTGGGCAGCTTCCTGATGCAGCCGTGGACCTGGGGCGCTGCCGCGGGGCTCGTCTTCCTCGCGGCAAGCGTGCTGGTGCTGCTGCGCGCGCGCCGGCTGCGCCGCGACGCGGAGGCCCGCGGCCGCGAGGCCGACCTGCTGCGCGAAAGCCTGCTGGCAGAGATGTCGCGCCATCGCCAGACACAGGACCTGCTGGCCCTGGCCATCGAGCAGTCGCCCGTGGGCATCATCATCGCCAACGAGGACCGCAGCAAGCCCCTGGTGTTCAACTCCGAGGCCCTGCGCATCCTGGGCCTGGAGAGCGTGCCCGCGGTGAAGGATTTTCTCAGGGGCATGCCCTGGCGCATGTATTCGGCCACCGGCCGCTACGTGCCCTTTGAGGAGCAGCCCCTGGTGGCGGCCGTGCGCCGGGGCGAGGTGACCTCCGGCGCGGAGTTCCGGCTGGTCTTTTCCGATGGGACCGAGCGCTGGGCCGTGGCCAACGCCGCCCCCGTGCGCGACGCCCAGGGCCGCGTGTGCGCGGGCATCGTCGTGTTCCAGGACACCACCCAGGTGCGCCAGGCCGAACGCGAGCTGGCCCGGTTCAAGTTCTTCATCGACGCCGGCGTGGAGGAAGTCTACCTGGTCCGGCCCGGCGGCACCGTGGCCTACGTCAACGAGGCCGTGGCGCGCAGCCTGGGCCACCCCCGGCAGGAGCTGCTGGAGACCCCCCTGAGCACCATCGACCCGGCCTTCACCCCGGAGGAGGTGTTCCGCCTGCACCAGAGGGTGCGCCAGAGCCCCCAGACCTTCGAGACCATGCAGTACTCCCGCGACGGCAAGCCCCTGCTCAAGGAGATCAACGCCTTCTACATGCGCTTCGGCGACGAGGAGTTCATCTGCGCCTTCGGCCGCGACATAACCGAGCGGCGCAGGCTGGAGCGCGAGCTGGAGCGCACCCGAGTGCTGTTCCGGGCCGCGCTGGAGCAGGCCCCCTGGGGCATCATCATCGGCGACGCCGCCACCGGGCGGGTGAGCATAGCCAACCCGGCGGCCGCCCAGATGCTCGGCGTGGAGCCCGGCGCGCTCATCGGCATGGAGGTCAACGGCCACCTGCCCATCTGGCGCTTCGAGGACGAGGCCGGGCAGATCGTGACCCCGGGCGAGACGCCCCTCTCCCGGGCGCTGACCACGGGCGAGGCCACCCGCGACCAGGAGGTGCGCTTCTTCATCTCCGACGGGCCGGAGCGCTGGATTCTGGCCAACGCCAGCCCCATCCGCGCGGCCGATGGCGGCAGCATGGCCGGCATCATGGTCATGGCCGACATCACCGCCAGGAAGCGCATGGAAAACCAGCTGGTCTTCAAGGCCCTGCACGACTCCCTCACCGGGCTGCCCAACCGCGCCCTCTGCCTGGAGCGCATCCAGCAGGCCCTGGAGCGCTCCCGCCGGGAGGGCCTGCCCTTTGCCGTGGCCTTCGCCGACCTGGACCGCTTCAAGATGCTGAACGACAGCCTGGGGCATTCCTTCGGCGACCAGGTGCTGGTGGAGGCCTCGCGCCGGCTGGCCCAGGCCCTGGAGGACAAGGGCAGCGTGTGCCGCTTCGGCGGCGACGAGTTCGTGCTGCTGGTAGACCGCGCCCAGGACGAAAGCGAGGCCCAGGACCTGCTGCACGACGCCCTGGAGGCCCTGTGCCAGCCCATGAGCGTGGAAGGGCAGGAGGTGCGCCTGACCGCCAGCGTGGGCGTGGTGCTGGGCCCGCCCGACGACGACACGAACGCCGAGAACGTGCTGCAGAACGCGGACCTGGCCATGCACCGCGCCAAGGACACCGGCCGCGACCGCATCCGCCTGTTCCACCCCGGCATGCTGCGCCGCGCCCAGGAGCTCATGTCGCTGGATGCGGACCTGCGCCGGGGGCTGGAGCGGGGCGAGTTCATCGTCTACTACCAGCCCATAATGAGCGCCGACGGCGGGCGCATGCTGGGCGTGGAGGCCCTGGCCCGCTGGCAGAGCCCCACCCGCGGCCTGGTGACGCCCCACGCCTTCATCGCCCACGCAGAGGACTCCGGGCTCATCGTGCCCCTGGGCGAGCAGGTGCTGCGCCTGGCCTGCCGGGAGATGACCGCCCTGCGCAAGCGCTACGCCGCGGCCCGGCGCCTGACGCTGGCGGTGAACCTCTCGGCCCGGCAGTTTGCCCAGCCGGACATAGTGAACACCGTGCGCCAGGTGCTGCGCGAAACCGGCCTGCCCCCCGCGCTTTTGAAGCTCGAACTCACGGAGTCCACCCTCATGGGCGACCCGGAGGGCGCGCTTTCGGCCATGCGCCGCCTGAAGGCCCTGGGCGTGTCCCTGGCCATCGACGATTTCGGCACGGGCTACTCCTCCCTGGCGTATCTGCAGCGCTTCCCCGTGGATCTGCTCAAGATCGACCGCTCCTTCGTGCGCGACCTGCCCCGCGAGGACGCGGACAGCCGGGCCCTGGTGGGGGCCATCGCCGCCCTGGCGGGCAGCCTGCGTCTGAGCATCGTGGCCGAGGGCGTGGAGACGCGCGAGCAGCTGGATCTGCTGGTGGGGCTGGGCTGCGAGGCCGTGCAGGGCTACTTCTTCCACCCCCCCCTGCCCGAGGCCGAGCTGGCCCGCCTGCTGGAAGCGGCGGAGGAGCGGGAGGACTAGCCCCGGCGGCCGGCCGCCGCCGGGCGGCCTCCACGCGCCTGCAGCAACGCTTGCAGCGGCGCATCGGCATCAGCGCATCGGCATCAGCGAGGCGGTCCCGCCGTGCCAGTCCCAACGAGTCAGTCCCGCCGAGTCAGCCCCGCCGAACCAGCCCTGATGAGCCAGCCCTGATGCATCGGCATGGAGGCCCGGCGCCCTGGAGCGCGGGGAACTCGCCGCTGCCCGCCACGCAAACTACCTCAAGCTGCGCAGGGAGTCGGAGCACCACGGCCTTAGGCGCCTGGAGAAGCGGCGCAAGGACAAGGCCTTCGGCCGCATGGTGAGGGAGATCAAGAAGCACCGGCGGGACGGGCTCCCCGGAGCCGCCCTCCGCGAGGAATGAAAAAAGGCCCCCGGACCGTGGTCCGGGGGCCTCTGTCGTCGCTTGGCGCGCGCCTACTGGGCGTAAACCTTCAGGCTCTCGCCCGCGCGCAGTTCCGTGCCCTTGATCTTGTTCCAGCCCTTGAGGGCCTCGGCGGTGACGCCGAACTTCTTGGACAGGGAGTACACGGTGTCGCCCTGGCGCACGGTGTAGCGGGTCACCTGCTCGCGGGCCTTGGCGGCCTGCACGCGGGTCTTCTTGGTCGCCTGGTCAGAGGCGTCGGGGATGCTCAGCTTCATGCCGGGCCGGATGGCCTTGCTGTTGGGCAGGCCGTTGGCCTCCACCAGGGTCTTCACGCTCACCTTGTACTTCTTGCTGATGGACCAGGCCGTGTCGTTCTTGCCCACGGTGTAGTTGGAGCGGGAGTCGGCGATCTTGCGGGTCTTCTTCAGGCCTTCGGGCATGGCCTCGCCCACGCTGCTCTGGGGCACCATGATGCTGGTGCCGGGTTTCATGGCCTGGGCGGCCGGGCCGTTGACCTGGCTGATGACCTCCTGCGGCACGCGGTAGCGCTTGGCCAGGCTGCGCAGGGATTCGCCCTTCTGCATGTTGTGGGCGATGAAGCCCGCGTGGGGCAGGATGCTGGGATTCTGCAGATAGGCCAGCATGGGCTGGATCTTGTCCTTGGGGATGCTGACGGCCACGTTGCGGTCCGGCGGGCTCACCTGGCGGCGGAACGCCGGGTTCAGGGCGTGGAACTCTTCCCAGTTCATGCCGCCGGCCTTGGCCAGGGCCAGCAGGTCGGTGCCGCCGGGAACCTGCACGGTCTCAAGCTTCGGCGCGGCGTCCCAGTTCACGGGCTCGAAGCCCAGCGCTTCCAGGTTCTGGAAGATCTTGGTGATGGCGATGAACTTGGGCACGTAGTGCTGGGTTTCGGTCTTGAGCCGCATGGTGCGGTTCAGGCGGTCGTTCTGGCTCACCAGATCCAGGAAGTCCTCGGCGTTGGTCATCTCCAGCGCGCGCGAGATCTTGCCCTCGCCCGCGTTGTAGGCGGCCAGGGCCAGGTACCAGTCGCCGAACATGTCGTTCAGGAAGGACAGGTACTTGGCCGCCGCCTCGGTGGAGAGCCGGGGGTCGCGGCGCTCGTCGATCCACCAGTCCACCGTGAGGCCGTACTTGCGGCCGGTGTAGGGCATGAACTGCCACATGCCGCCCGCGCCCGCCCAGGAATAGGCGTTGCAGTTGTAGCCGGACTCGGCGAAGGGCAGCATGGCCAGGTCCTGCGGCAGGCCGTTGCGCAGGAGACTCTCGCGCACGGCGGGCAGGTACGCCTCGGAACGCTTGAGCCAGCGGGCGAAGGTGTCGCGCGCGGGGCCGGTGTAGTAGGCGAAGTAGCGCTCAACCTCCTGGGAGTCGAAGAGGTCGAGGTCGAAGTCCAGGCCGGACTTCTGGCTCAGGATGCGGCGCTGGTCGTCGGTGAGCTGCGGAGTCTTCTGCGGCAGCGGGCCGGTGACTTCGGGCTCAAGCAGGGTGCCGGTCTGGCCGGGGGTCAGCGGCACGGCGGAAAGCTCGGGCTCCAGGTCCATGTCGTTGTCCAGCACCGGGGTGCGCGCGGGCGTGCCCGCCGGGCGGCTTTGGGCGGCCAGAAGGCCGGGCTGTGCGGGCTGGTACGAGCGGGAGGAGGAAGCCTGGCGCTGGGTTTCGGGGTTCTGGGCCTTGACAGGGCCTGCAGTGTCGATATTCATGGCCGAGCACGACCAGAGCGACGCGAGCAGGCAGAGGCCGCCCACTGTGGTCAGGGATAATCGTTTCAGATTGCTCATCAATATTCGTTCCTCCGGTCGGCGGCGCGGGTGGAGAAATGCTCCTGGGACTTCAAGGGGCGCTTACAAAGCGCCAAGCCCCGTGCGCCGATAGTTGGATACGCAAAAAGACACCACACCCTACACCCGAACTTTTCGTCTGGCAAGTTTGTGTACGTTGCCGGCTGAATCCTGGAGGAACACCATGGCCGATTCCAAGAAACCCGCGCGCCCCAAGGGCCCCCGCTCCGGCGGCAAGGCCGGCTCCGGCTGGTCCACAAGCAAGCCCGGCGGCAAGTCAGCCGGCAAATCCGAGGGCAGATCCTCCGGCAAAACAGGCGCTAAGGGCGGCGGCAGCGGCGGCGGCGAAAAAAAAAGCGGCGGTTTCACCAAGTCCCCCCGCCGCGAGGGCGACCCCCGCGTGACCGGCGGCTACGGCAAGCCGCCCCGCAAGAAGCCCGCGCCTGAGAAAAAGGCCCCCCGCGAAACCTCCCGCGTGGATGATTTCGACTTCGACATGGACATGGACCTGGGCGACATGCCGCCCGCGGCCTTCCCCAAGCCCGCCCGGCCCGCCAAGAACATCGCCGCGCTGAACGAGCGCCCGGCCCGGCCCCAGCGCCCCCAGCGAGACGACCGCCCCGACCGCGCCCCGCGCGCCGAAGCCGCAGAACCCTCCGCCGAATCGGGGGACGGCAAGTCCGTCACCGCCGGGCGCAACCCCGTGCGCGAGCTGCTCGAATCCGCGCCCAAACGCATCGACGCCGTGTACGTGCGCAAGGGCCAGCGCGACGCCAAGGTGCAGGAGATCGTGGCCCTGGCCGACGAGAACCGCATCAAGGTGCAGTTCGTGGACGACATGTTCCTGCGCCGCCTGCACGCCGGCACCCACCAGGGCGTGGTGGCCGTCACCGCGGCCGTGGAATACGCCGACCTCGACACCCTCATCGCCTCCGTGGCCGGCGCGCCCCTGCCCGTCATCGTGGCGCTCGACCAGGTGCAGGATCCCGGCAACATGGGCGCCATCGCCCGCACCGCCTGGGCCCTCGGCGCCGCAGGGCTCATCGTGCCGCGCCACGGCGGAGCCTACATCGGCTCCGGGGCCATGCGCGCCAGCGCCGGCGCCCTGCACCACCTGCCCGTGGCCCGCGTGACCAACATGAGCCAGGCCCTGGACGCCTGCGCCGAGGCCGGCCTGTCCATCCTCTGCGCCGACGCCGAAGGCGACAACCTCTACACCGCCAGCGTCCGCCTGCCCGCAGTCCTTGTGCTGGGCGGAGAGGAAAAGGGCGTGCGCCACGGCGTGGGCAAGCACTGCCAGCAGCGCCTCGCCATACCGTTGAAGCGCGGCTTCGACTCCCTGAACGTCGGCCAGGCCGCCGCCATCTGCCTGGCCCGGCTGGGACAGCTGTAGGAGAATGAATCAAGGGGCTCCGCCCCTTGACCCCGCCAGGGGGTATGCACCCCCTGGACCCGCATGCCAAACGAAACGTCCCGGACGCGCAACGCGCGTCCGGGATGTTTCGTTTGGTGACGGGGCATAGGGGAGTGCCGCGACACCCCATGAAAAGTCTTTGGAAAGGGGGTCCGGGGGGAGAACCTTTCTTCAGAAAGGTTTCCCCCCGGTTGTCTCTTCTCTTTGCCTTTTCCTTGTTGAAGCTACAGCGCGACGAGCTCGTACTTGCGGGTGCCCAGGCCCAGGGCTTCGGCGTAGTCCAGGCCGAAGGCGGGCGGCAGGTGCGGGCGCAGGGCGTGCAGCTTGTCGTCGCCGGCTTTCAGTCCCTTGGGCAGGTGGCTGGGCCACAGGGGTTCGGCCTTGTTGATGAGGTCGATGCTGGCCTGGTCGATGGCCACGGGGTCGAGCGAAGCCAGGATGCCCACGTCCGGGCAGATGCAGGCGTCGGAGAAGCCCATGCAGTCGCAGTCCGGGGTGACGCAGGTGACGAAGTTGATGTGCAGGCAGGGCTTGGCGCGCGGCTGCAGGACGGCGGCGGCGTATTCCATCATGCGTTCGAGGAAGGCGGTCACGTCGGTCTGCCAGTTGATTTCCAGGCCGCCGTGCTTGCAGGCCAGGAAGCAGGCCCCGCAGCCGATGCAGCGGTTGTTGTCGAGCAGGATCTTCTTGCCCTTGGCCGCGGGCGATTCGGTGAGGGAGAGGGCCTTGGAGGCGCACATGGCGATGCACGCGCCGCAGCCTGCGCACTTGTCCACGACCACAAGCGGGCCGGTGGTGACGTGCTGCTGCATTTTGCCCTGCTTGGAGGCGCTGCCCATGCCGATGTTCTTGAGCGCGCCGCCGAAACCCGCCAGTTCGTGGCCCTTGGCGTGGTTGATGGACACGAGCAGGTCGGCGCCCGCGATGTCCGCCGCAATGAAGGCCTTTTTGATGTGCTTGCCGCCCTTGACGCGCAGGGCCTCCTGGCTGGCCCCTTTGAGGCCGTCGGCGATGATGACCGGCGCGCCCAGGAGCAGGGGATCGAAGCCGTGCTGGGCGGCCTGCATGGAGTGGGAGACGGCCTCGCCGCGCTGGCCCACGTAGAGGGTGCTGGCGTCGGTGAGGAAGGGCTTGGCCCCGGCCTTGAGCAGGAAGTCGATGATGGGCTTGATCATGAGCGGCTGCACGTGGCTGGTGACGCCGCGTTCGCCGAAGTGGAGCTTCACGGCGGTGAGCTCGCCGCCGTCCACGGCCTCGGCGAACCTGGTGCGGTCCAGCAGGCGGCGGATGCGCTCCTGGTAGGGGGCCTTGAGGCTGGCGCGCAGGTTCCAGAAGTACACGGGACTGGTCATGGACGGCCTCCTTGGGTCTTGGTGGCTTGGGGCTTGGTTGCGGGTTGGTCGCAGAAGGCTTCGGCTATCTCCTGGGGCGTGGCCGGGGCCTGGCCCGTGGCCGCGTCCTCGCAGCCGGTGGAGCAGACGAGTTCGGCCAGCGCGCGGGCGCTTTGGCTCATCTTGCCGCTGCGGACGGTGGCGCCCAGCACGTAGTCCCCCGCGGACTCCTCGCAGGCGGCGGCGCTGCCGGACTGCTGCCCCAGGTGGTGGCAGGCGCGGTACAGGCTCACCAGCCGCTGGCAGTCCGTCTGCTGGGACTGCGCGGGCTTGCCCGCCTGGGCGGGCGCGGCCAGCAGGGCGGCGGCAAAGGCGAAAACGGCGGTTGTCTTGGCGGTGCCCATGGGCGGCGCGTCCTCCGGGTATGGAGTTCCTGGTGCGTGATGGGGGGGACTCGCAGCAGATTGCCCAGGCTTGGGGTCTCATGCAAGGGGAATCTGATGGTTTCCGGGAAGTGCCTGGGCAGGGTCTTTACAACGGGTGGACAGTGCTTATCTTGAAAGTGAGGCCGCCCCGGAAGGCCCGACGGCGGGGCTCAGGCGAGAACGCCAACGGAGGGTCAAGTCGAATAGCTTCCGAAGAGTCTCCAACAGAATGGCGGATTGAGCCGCCCCTCGCCAAGAAAGAGCGCAGTGCGCCGCAAACGACCCCATAGGCCCGGTCACAAGGGATCCGGGGTCACCCCGAAGGAAAAGGGAACGCGGCGCACACCTTTGCGCAACGCCCGCCCCTCTCTTCCCATGCTCTCTCCACAGTCTTGCGATTCTGTCCTGAATTGTTGTTTTATTATGCTGTGCTGCGCTCAAGGCGGCCGGGATAAAATTTGTGGAAAACAGTCTTGACTGCGCTTCCGGCATGCCTATTTTTCGCTCACAACAACAGCGAAGGAGGTAGCCCCATGGTGCTCGACTTCAACACCCTCTATACGTTCCCAGGCCGCTTCGAGCGGCTGTTCGAGGACTTCTTCAAGCCCCAGTTCGCCGAAGGGCGCAGGATGGCCTATCCCCCGCTGAACGTCAGCGAGGACGAGGTAGCCTATTACGTGCGCTCGGAACTGCCCGGCCTGCCCCTGGACGCCCTGGAACTGACCCTCACGGACAAGAGCCTGGTCATCAAGGGCGAACGCCCCACGGAGCAGGGCAAGTACTACCGCCAGGAGCGCCCGGCCGGGTTCTTCCAGCGCGTGGTGGCGCTCAACGTGCCCGTGGACCGCGACGCGGTGAAGGCCAGCCTGGTGGACGGGGTGCTCACCGTGACCCTGCCCAAGTGCGCGGAGTGCATTCCCCGCAAGATCAGCATCGACGTCGGCTAGACCGGAAGACGCAGCAAGGAGGGAACGCCATGACTGAAGCAACAGAAATCAAGAACGAGGCCAAGCCCCTGCCCCGCGTGAGCCCGGCCACGGACATCCTGGAGCGCGAGGACGGGTTCTACGTGTACATGGACATCCCCGGCGTGCGCCGCGAGGATCTCAAGATCGACATCAACGAGAACGAACTGCTGGTGACGGGCCGCGCCAACCAGGGCGCCTCCGACAAGGAGACCTTCCTGGAGGTGCAGTTCGGCCCGGGCGAATACGTCCGCGCCGTGGCCCTGTCCGACCTGGTGGACCGCGAGGGCATCAAGGCCAACCTGAAGGACGGGGTGCTCATGATCCACCTGCCGAGGATGGAGAAGGCCGCCCCGCGCCGCATTCCCATCCAGACGGCCTAGCCGGACAACAGGCCCCAAAAAACGGTTGGACGGCCGGGCCGCCGATTCCGGGCGGCGAGGCAGCGCGCCACGCGCGGCAAGCACATGAGAGCATAAGGCTCCCCAGGCCTCCACGCGGGCCGGGGAGCCTTTCGTTTCCGGCCTCAGCCGCCGGGGCCGGGCATGCCGGCGCTCGCCGCGTCCCGCTCCGGCGCGCCCGGACTCGGCGCCGGGTAGGGCGCTGCGGCCTCCGCCGCCAGGAGCAGGGAGGCGGGCAGCGCCACCGCCGTCTCCCCCTGGCAGTCGTCCTGCGCCGCCGCCGAGACGCGGAATCCGCAGCGGCGCAGATCCTCGGCCGTCGGGAGCCGTCCCTCGGCATCTCTGAATAGAAACACGCACTGCATTGTCGCCCTCCTGAATTGCAATACGCAGCTGTGTCCCTGCTGCGCCAATAGTGTTTTGCATATCTATTCAACGCAGGGAGTGGTGTCCAGCGGAATTTCTGATTTTTGTTGTATAGGTTCGTCTATTTGCGTTTTAGAGGGGCAATTTCTACATTAAAAAATTTTGCATGCATCAGGGTGAGCATCACAATTGCAGTCGGGCGCGCGCGCAACACAGAGAACACCCCCTTGCGGGCCATGGTGCAAGGCCTGCGGCGCGGGTGTGGACAACAGGCCCGCCTGGGCCTACACTGTGCGCACATCCGCCCAGCGAACGCCGGATGGCGGCCGCTTCCACGCATGCAGGAGGTTTTCGAGTCCGTGACGCACCCGGCTTTTCCCCCGACCCTTCGAATCAAACACCTCGTCCGCGCCGGCCTGGTCGGCACGGGCCTGTGCGCCCTGCTGCTGGCCCCGCACGCGGCCAGCGCCAACAAGACATCCCCGGCCCAGCCCAGCGTGCTGGAGCCCGACTCCACGCCCACCTCGCCCAAGTACCGCGAGTTGTTGGCCAGGGCCCAGGCGGGCGATGTGCACGCCCAGAACGAGATCGCCATCATGCTGGCCACGGGCCAGGGCGTGCACAAGTCTCCGTCCGAGGCCGTGCGCTGGTGGACCCTCGCCGCGGACAAGGGCTCCTCCGACGCCCAGTTCAACCTCGGCCTGGCCTACGACCAGGGTCAGGGCGTGGCCCAGAACGCCACCCAGGCGGCGGTGCTGTACGAGAAAGCCGCCAGCCAGGGCAGCGTTGGGGCCATGTACAACCTGGCGGAGCTCGTCAGCAGCGGCAACGGCGTGCCCATGAACCTGGCCCAGGCCGCGCAGTACTACGAGGCCGCGGCCAACAAGGGCCACGTGAAGTCCATGTACAATCTGGCCCTGGCCTACTCGCGCGGGCAGGGCGTTGAACGCGACGAGGTCAAGGCCGCCCACTGGATGCAGAAGGCCGCCGAGGCCGAGCTCCCGCGCGCCCAGTACCTGCTGGCGCAGATGTACGCCCAGGGCATCGGCGTGAAGAAGGATCCGGCCAAGGCCGCCCACTGGCTGGAGCGCGCCGCCACGGGCGGCCACGCCCGCGCCCAGTACTCCTATGCCCTGTACTGCCAGCAGGGCCAGGGCGTGTCCGCCGATACCGCCGCCGCCGTGCGCTGGTACCGCGAGGCCGCCAAGCGCAACCACACCGGCGCCATGTGCAACCTGGCGCTCCTGCTCATCGAGGGCAAGGGCGTGGAGAAGAACACCGCCGAGGCCGAAAGCCTGCTCCTCCGCGCGGCGGAAATGGGCGACCCCAAGGCCATGTACAACCTGGGCCTGCTTTACCAGGAGGGCCAGGTGCTGCCGCGCAACGTCACCCAGGCCTACTACTGGCTTTCCCTGGCCGCCCGGCACGGCCTGGGCGAGGCCAGAAAGGCCCTGGAGGCGGCGTCCAAGGATCTTTCCCGCCCCGAGCGCGAGGGCCTGGACGCCAGGGTCGCCGTCTTCAAGCCCAAGGCCCCCGGCCGCTAGCATCCCCTTTGCGGCGCGCCCTTGACGCGGGGGGACATCGGCAGCACATTAAAAGGTGCCGTCCCCCCGCGGCAGGAGGTGCCCGCCATGCGCATCGAACAGATCATGCGGCACGACCCCACCAGGGTCGGCCCCCGCGAGCCGGTGTCCCGGCTCATCGAATGGTACGCCAACCCCGGCGGCCGCTCCCGCTACACCTATGTCGTCGACGAGGGGGGCCATCTCCTCGGCGTGGTCACCATGATGGAGCTTCTGGCCCTGTTCATGGACCCGGACATGATCTGCGGCCACGAGCGCGGCGACATCACCGAGGCCGAGGCCGTCAAGCGCATCAGCTGCGCCCTGGCGGAGAAGAAGGACACGCCGGTGGAGCGCATCATGCGCCGCGACCTGCCCACCATCGCCCCGGAGCGCTCCTTCCTGGACGCCCGCCTGCTGCTGCGCGAGCGCAAGACCACCGCGCTGCCCGTGGTGGACGCCAGCGGCGTGCTGGTGGGCGAGATCACCCGCCGGGTTCTCTTGAAGCTCCTGGACACCATGCTGCGCGACCCGGAGCTCTTCACCCTGCGCAAGGATTGCAAGCGCCTGTTCGAGAGCGCCGGAAGCGAGGTCTTTGTGGGCTAGCCGCCGGTGGGGAGGCGCGGATGCCGGGCCGGCCTGTGCGTCAGGCTGCCCGCCAAAGGTCAGGCCAGTACGTCAGGCCGAGAGCACGTCCAGGATCTCGATGCCCGCCGCCTGGCGCGCGGGGTAGGCCCCGGCCCCAAGCCCCAGCAGCACGGAGCCCACGAGGGTGCCCAGGCTGAACACGGGCTCGAACACGTAGGGGAAGCCCGCCAGGGCGCACACCAACTCCACCAGCGCGATGCTGGCCGCCACCCCGCAGGCCCCGCCCGTGCCGGCCATGATGCCGGCCTCCAGCAGGAATTGCCGCGTGATGTGGCCCCGGCTGCCGCCCACGGCCCGGCGGATGCCGATCTCCGTGCGCCTGGCCTGCACCATGAGCACCATGATGGACAAGATGCCCATGGCCCCCACGGCGAAGGAGATGATCGAGGTGATGAGCCCCAGGGTCTGCACCAGATCAAGGGCTTCTTTCCGCAGTTGCATGGCGTCCGAGGGCGTCAGCAGGCTGAAGTCGTCCTTCTTGCCCTCCAGGTGGTGCCGCTCCCGCAGGATGGCCCCGGCCGCGGCCTTCACCTGGGCGATGTCCGAGCCCTCGGCCAGCTTGAGGTAGGCCCCGGTGATCCATGTCTGGTTGGCCGCCCGGCGCAGGAAGGTCGTCAGCGGCAGAAAGGTCTGCTCGTCCTGGTCCGTGCCGGTAAGGTCGCGGCCCTTGGCCTCCATGACGCCCACCACGCGGAAGCGCGCCCGGAACACCTGCACCTCCTGCCCCAGGGCCGCCTCCGGCGCGCCGAAGAGCCGCTCCGCGATCTTGCGGCCCAGAACCGCCACGCGCTCCATGTCCTCCACGTCCTGGTCCACCAGAAAGCGCCCGTATTCTGGCTGGAAGCTGCGTATGCCCGCATAGGACGGCCACGTGCCCACCATCTGCGTGGTCACCGTGGTTGCGCCCGAGCGGATGGGCATGGTGCCGGAAAAGAACGGGGCCATGCCCAGCACCCCCGGCACGCCGCCCTCCAGGGCCCGCGCGTCCTGCACCGTGAACGTGCGCTGGGAGCCCGGATTGCGCGCGCCGCCGTCGCGGGTGAAGCGCACCTGCCCGGCCAGCGCCGCGAAAAGTCCCGGCCCCAGCTTTTCGGCCTCGGCCTCGGCGTTCTTGTACATGGCCGCCGCCACGTGCTCCACCCCGTTGAAGGACAGCGCGCCCAGGAACACGCCGAGCATGGCCAGCACCGCGCGCAGCTTGTGGGCCGATAACGAGGCCAGGGCGATCTTGAGGTCGAGCAGCATGGGCCGGTTGTAGCGCGCGGCGCGGCGCCCGGCAAGGAGCGAGGCAAGGGGCTCCGCCCCTTGGACCCCGCCAGGGGGCATGCACCCCCTGGACCCGCATATGGGGTGGGCGGCGGCAAGGGCGCTGTGGCGCGGCAGTGCGGAACTCCCTCAATTTCCGTTTCTGCGTTGCGGCGCGGGCGCCGCAACGCAGAAACGGGCAATTTTGAGGGAAGCGCCCGTCGGGGAAGGGGAGGACGGGGCAGACGGAACGGCCGCCAGGGGGCGCGCCGGGAGCCGCAGACGCGCAGGGGCAGCATCTCCGTCCTTCAGCCCCTGCGCGAGGGTTTCCGTTCCGGCGGCCGAGTGCCGGGGCGGAAATCCTCGCCAAAGGAAGTCCGGAGGGTCGAAGACCCTCTGGCGGGGCCTGGGGCGGAGCCCCGGCTTGGGCTGTGCTACGACTGCCCTTCGCGCTTCAGGTCGGCCACCAGGGCGCGCAGGGTCTCGGCCTGTTCGGCCAGCTCGCGGATGGCCTCGGTGGTCTGCTGCATGCTTTGGGCGGTCTCTGCGGCGATGGTGTTGATCTGCTCCACGGACTGGTTGATCTCCTCGCTGGCGGCGCTCTGTTCCTCGGCCGCGGTGGCGATGCTCTGCACCTGCAGCGCGGTGGACTCGCTCATGCGCAGGATCTCGTCCAGGGAGGAGCCGGACTGGCGCACCAGCTCGGTGGATTCGGCAATGGCGCGGGCGGCCTGCTCCATGCCGTCCACGTTCTGGCGGGAGACATCCTGCACGGCGCGCACGGTTTCGCCCACTTCCTTGGTGGCGTTCATGGTCTTTTCGGCCAGCTTGCGCACCTCGTCGGCCACCACGGCGAAGCCTCTGCCCGCGTCGCCCGCGCGGGCGGCCTCGATGGCGGCGTTGAGCGCCAGCAGGTTGGTCTGGTCGGCGATGTCGTTGATGACGTTCATGACCTGGCTGATGTCCTGGGCGCGGTGGCCCAGGGTGTCCATGTTGGACTTGAGGTTGGTGGAGAGCTTCAGCAGGGCGTCCATGGCGGCCACGGACCGGGCGACCACGCTGTTGCCCTCGGTGGCGCGGGCGCGGGCGGTGTCGGCGCCCTCGGCGGCCTGGGTGGCGTTCTTGGCCACTTCGAGCACGGTGGCGTTCATTTCCTCCATGGCCGTGGCGGTCTCGGTGATGCGCTCGCGCTGCACGTCGGTGGCGCGACCGATGGTGTCGGCCTGGCCGGAGATCTGCTCCGAGGCGGAGGAGAGGCGCTCGACCACGGTCTCAAGCTTGCTGGCGGCGGCCAGCAGGCCCTCCTGCCGGGCGTGGATGGCCTGGGCCTTGGCCTCGTTGGCGAGCACGGTGGCTTCCTCGGCCGCGCGGGCCTTTTCCTCGGCCTCGCGGGTCTTGGCGGTGATGTCGGCCAGGTTCTGCTTCAGGGTGGCCACCATGGCGTTGAGCGAGGTTTCGAGCTTGGTCACCTCGTCCTTTCCGGTTGCGCGCAGGGTGATGTCCAGGCGGCCGGCGGCCACGTCCTCCGCGGCCTTGGTGGCGGCCACCAGGGGCCGCACGATGCTGCGGAAGATGGCCAGGGAGAAAGGCAGCACGCCGACGACGAGCAGGGCCAGCACCACCCCGGTGATGAGCAGCACGGCGCGCTTGACCATGTCGGAGATGGCTTCGTTGATCTTGGCCTTTTCCTCGTCCACGTTGTCGATGTAGATGCCGGTGCCGATCCAGTAGGGCGTGCCGGGAATCTGCTCGGAGTAGCTGAGCTTGGGCTGCAGGCCCTTGCCGGGCTTTTCGAACACGTACTCCACGAAGCCGCCGCCCTGGTTTGCGGCCTTGGCCAGTTCGGTCACGTAGGACACGCCGTTCTTGTCCTTGGCGCCGGACATGTCCTTGCCGGTGAGCTCCGGCTTGATGGGCACGGTGATGACCGTGGTGCCCTCGTAGATGAAGAAGTAGCCGGACTTGTCCTCCTCGTAGCGGATGGGCCCCACCAGCCGGCGCATGGTGTCGGTGGCGAAGCTCTTGTCCGGGGGCAGGTCCTTGATGACCTCGGCGATGCTGACGGCCAGGGAGTGCACCGAGAGCTTGAGCTTGTCCTTCTCGCCGGTGAGCATCACCTGCTGGGTCTGCCTGGCGGCGTAGTCGCGCACTTGGTTCATCTGCTGGGTGAAGGCCCCGCCCACGATGGCGGCGAAGACCACGGCGATGGTGATGAGCAGGACGATGCGGGCGCGGATGGTGATGTTGCGCATGGGCACTCCTCTGCTTGGGCAAGGGCTGGGCTGGCCTGCGCGGAGGGGGGTGCCGCGAAGACGGGCTGATTGGATACAAACGTACCAATGCTCGCGTTTTCACGCAAGCCTGCGCAGGATTTCTCGGCCCGTTGGCGGAAAAATATTAGGTGGAAGGCTAGTCCTGGTAGTCGATGTCCGCGCAGAGGATGCAGGAGCGGTTGTCGCGGTCCTTGTAGGCGGCGGAGATGGTGATGCAGCGGTTGCCCGAGGCCAGCGATATGTACGGCTGGGTGGTGAACTTGGGCAGGCCGGCGCGCAGGGGCAGGTAGTATTCCTTCAGGGAGTGGTCCGCGCCCACGCGGGCGGGCTCGTAGATGAAGCGCTTGCGCTTGCGCAGCTTGGCCGGGTTGCACACCGTGCCCGAGAGCTGCACGCCCTTGGCGTTCAGCACGTAAAGGCACTCGATCTGGCCGTTCTCGTCGATGAACTCGGTGAGGGTCTGGTCCAGCCCGGTGGGGCCCTGGTGGGCCAGGCGCTCGCACATGCCGAGGACCAGGGCGTCGTGCCGGGCGTAGAGCGCCTTCTGCGCGGCGAAGCGCTCGGTGGCGTGGGTGCGGAACTTCTGCGCCAGGTACTCGATGCGCTCGGCGATGTTCTCCGCCGGGGGCATGTTCCTGGCCGGCCGGCCGAAGTAGTAGCCCTGGAACACGTCCACGCCGATCTCCAGCAGGCGCAGGATGTCCTCCTGGCGCTCCACGCCCTCGGCCAGGGCCAGGGAGCCCAGGCGCGAGGCCATCTGCACGAAGCTCTTGACCACCTCCAGCCGCGTCATGTGCCCGTCCACGCCGGAGACCAGCGAGCGGTCGAGCTTGAGCACGTCGGGCTTGAGCAGGGGAATGCGGTCCAGGTTGGAATGGCCCACGCCCACGTCGTCCAGGGCGATGAGGAAGCCGTTCTTGCGGTAGTTGCCCACGAAGTCGGCCAGGGCCCCGGTGTCGCGCGCGCGGGATTCCACGATCTCGATGAGCACGTTGTTGGGGCTGATGCCGTACTCCTTCACCTTGTGCAGCAGCAGGGTGGAGCGGGCCACGTCGGCGTCTATGGCGTGGCCGTCCACGTTGAGGGAGAGGATGAGATCCTTGTTCTTGGCGTGGATGGGGGCGAAGGCCTCCAGGGCCTTGCGCCGGCACAGCCGGTCCAGCTCCAGCAGGCAGCCGGCCTCGTGCGCCATGCGGAAAAGCTCCTGGGGGGGAATGTCCTCCCCCGGGGCGGTGCAGCGCGAGAGCGCCTCGACGCCGAGGAGCGCCTTGCGCTTGATGGAGACGAGGGAATGAAAGGCCGTGCCGATCCACTCGCGCTCGATGATCTCCTGGATCGTGACGGCTTCCGCAGTGTTTTCCATAGGCGTTCGGCCATGAAAGCAAGAGCCGGGCCACTTCTGTAGCCGCTCGGATTCATGCATGTTTTTTCGCCAGGGGAGGATATGTCGCCGCGAGCATGGACAAAATTGTGGAATGAGCGCCGATCCCTATACAGAAATGAATAAACCCTGCAAAATACCAATACGTAGAAAAACCTGTTGACATGCCGTGCGCCTGCGGGTAGATGCTCACCTCATGAACGCTTCTTCCGCCAACAATACCACCTTCTCCTTTAGCCAGTACTGGTATTATTGGTTTAGCCGCGCCTGCGGCCTGGGAGAGGTGTGTTGACGGAGACAGGACGTTAACCAAAAGCCTCTTCAGGAAGGGCCGCGGGCGAAAGCCGGCGGCCCTTCTTTAGTTTTCACCGCCGGGACCATCGCCAGACAGACCTTCGCAGGGGCTCAAACCAGACGAAAGGAGCAGGCCATGCACATCGGGAAAGCTATCAGGCTGGAGCGCATCTTCAACCGCAACACCAAACGCACCATCATCGTGCCCATGGACCACGGCACCACGGTTGGTCCCATCGCCGGCATCGTGGACATGCGCGAGGCGGTCGGGGCCATCGTGGAAGGCGGGGCCAACGCCGTGCTCATGCACAAGGGCCTGGTCCGCTGCGGCCACCGCAGCCAGGGCAAGGACATCGGCCTCATCGTCCACCTCTCCGCCTCCACCACCCTTTCCCCCTTCCCCAACGCCAAGACCCTCGTGGGTACCGTCGAGGACGCCATCCGCCTCGGCGCGGACGCCGTGAGCGTGCACGTGAACCTGGGCGACGAGACCGAGGCCAAGATGCTGGCCGACTTCGGCGCCGTCACCTCCACCGCGCAGAGCTGGGGCATTCCCGTGCTGGCCATGGTGTACGCCCGCGGCCCCAAGGTCCGCAGCGAGTTCGACCCCGAGATAGTGGCCCACTGCGCCCGCGTGGGCGTGGAACTGGGGGCCGACGTGGTCAAGGTGCCCTACACCGGCGACGTGGACACCTTCGGCAAGGTGGTGGACGCCTGCTGCGTGCCCGTGGTCATCGCCGGCGGGCCCAAGCTCGACAGCACCAAGGCCTTCCTGCAGATGGTCCACGACTCCATCAGCGCGGGCGGCTCGGGCCTTTCCGTGGGCCGCAACGTGTTCCAGCACAAGAACCCGGCCGTGCTCTGCCAGGCCCTGGCCAAGGTGGTGCACGAGGACGTGGACGTCTCCGACGCGCTGGCCATGCTGGAAGGCAAGGAATAGGCACGCCGGCGATGAAAACCATCATCTTCAAGGCCATTCCCTTCCAGAAGAAGCTGGTGACCCTGGCCCTGGAATCGGGCGTGGACGCCATTTTGACCGAAGAGGACAAGGCCGGGGCCGTGCGCGCCCTGGGCCGCGTCACCGTGCTGACGGAGAAAGACCTGCCCACCTTCGCGCTGAACAAGAAGGCCGACGAGGAAGCCGCCACCGAGGCCCTGGTCGCCGCGCAGAAAAACGGCGGCATGGTTTCCCTGGCCAAGGGCTGGGAGATCATCCCGGTGGAGAACATCCTGGCCCAGGCCACCGGCCTTGCGCTGGAGTGCGAGAGCCTTTCGCGCGCGGTGCTGGCAGCGGGCATCCTGGAGCGCGGGGCCGACGCCATCGTGGTCCTGCCCGAGGCCGCGGGCGAGCTCAAGGCCATCGTGGCCGAGCTCAAGCTTTCGCAAGGGACCATCGACCTGCAGCGCGCCGTGGTGACGGAAATCGTCCCGGCGGGCCTGGGGCACCGGGTCTGCGTGGACACCATCTCCATGCTTAGGCGCGGCCAGGGCATGCTGGTGGGCAATTCCAGCGCCTTCACCTTCCTGGTCCACGCGGAGACCGAGAGCAATCCCTACGTGGCCGCGCGGCCCTTCCGGGTCAACGCGGGCGCGGTGCACGCCTACGCCGTGCTCCCCGGCGACAAGACCTGCTACCTGGAGGAGCTCTCCGCCGGGCGCGAGGTGCTCATCGTTGGGGCCGACGGCAAGACCAGCCTGACCACCGTGGGCCGGGTCAAGGTCGAGGTGCGGCCCATGCTCAAAATCACCGCCAAGGTTTCCGCGCCTGATGGATGCGAGGTCTCCGGCCAGGTGTTTTTGCAGAACGCGGAGACCATCCGCGTCACCGGCGTTGACGGCGCGCCTATCAGCGTGGTGAACCTGAAGCCCGGCGACGAGATTCTCTGCCGCACCGACGCCGCCGGCCGCCACTTCGGCATGCGCATCTGCGAAGACATCAAGGAGGGCTAGGGTGAGCGAGAAGAAGACGCCAGACCTGGGCTCCCTGCGGGCGGAGATCGACCGCCTGGACGACGGCATCATGGACCTGCTGAACCGCCGCGCCATCATCAGCATCGGCGTGGGCCGGGCCAAGAAGGACTCCCCGGACACGGTGTTCAAGCCCTTCCGCGAGAAGGAGATAATGGAGCGCCTGGCCAAGCAGAACCCCGGCCCCCTGCCGGACAGCCACCTGCACGCCATCTACCGGGAGATCATGTCCAGCTCCCGCCGTTTGCAGCGCCCGGAGAGGGTGGTCTACCTGGGGCCGGAGGGCACCTTCAGCTACTTCGCGGGGCTCGAATACATGGGCAGAAGCGCGGAGCTGACGCCCAAGGCCAACTTCGAGGAGATCTTCCGCGCCGTGGCTGACGGCGAGGCCGAGCTGGGCGTCATCCCCCTGGAGAACTCGCTGCAGGGCACGGTGGGCCAGGTGGTGGACCTGTTCATGCTCTTTCCTGTGTACATCCAGTCGGAGCTCTTCTGCCGCATCACCCACTGCCTCATGGGCAAGGCCGAGAGCCTGGCCGAGGTGCAGGAGGTGCACTCCCACCCGCAGCCGCTGGATCAGTGCTCGGACTGGCTGAAGAACAACCTGCCCGGCCGCACCCTGGTGCCGGCCAGCAGCACCGCCGCGGCCGCGGAGATCGCCGCCGAGCGCGGGCCCTCGGTGGCCACCATCGGGCACATCAGCCTGGCCGAGCGCTACGGCCTGAACATCCTGGCCGCGCACATCGAGGACATGCCCGACAACTGGACGCGCTTTCTGGTCATCGGGCCGCGCCCGGGCGAGGGCGGCAACCGCGACAAGACCTCGCTGCTGTTCACCGTGCCGGACAAGCCGGGCGCCCTGGCCGAGGTGCTGAACACCTTCGCCGGGCGGGCCATCAACATCACCAAGCTGGAAAGCCGCCCGCTGCGCGGCGAGAAGTGGAAGTACGTGTTCTTCACGGACCTGGAGTGCGACCTCTCGCGCATGGAGTACGACAGCTTCCTGGCCGATCTGCGGGAGCGCTGCCACACCCTGCGCATCCTGGGCTCCTACCCGTCCGGCCCGCACCTGGACGCCGGAGGCCGCCAGTGAGCCAGACGCCTCTTCTTGTTGAGGCTCCCGCCTCCAAGTCCCTCTCGCACCGGGCGCTCATCTGCGCCGCGCTGGCAGGGGGGGGAAGCCGCCTCGCCGGCGTGCTGGAAAGCCAGGACACCGCCCGCACCATGGGCTGCCTCTCCGCCTGCGGGGCCTCCTTCAGCCGCGCGCACGAGGGCGAGTTCCTGGTGCGCGGCGTGGGCGGCAGCCTGGAGGGCGGCACGGCCCAGGCCCCGGCGGACCTGAACGTCGGGGAATCCGGCACCACCTGCCGCCTGCTGGCGGGCGTGGCCGCCGCCGGGCGCGGCTTTTTCCGCATCCACGGCGAGGGCCGCATGCACGACAGGCCCCTGGGCGAGCCCGCCCGCGCCCTGGCCCCCTTGGGCGTGCGCTACCATTTCGAGGAAAAGCCCGGCTACCCGCCGGTGGTCATCGAGACCTCCGGCCTGCCCGGCGGCGAGGTTGACGTGCGCCTGGAGGAGAGCAGCCAGTATCTCTCCGGCATCCTGCTGGCCGCGCCGCTGGCCAACGCGCCCATGACCATCGCCATCTCCGGCACCAAGGCCGTGTCCTGGCCGTATGTCTCCCTCACCCTGCAGGCCATGGCCGACTTCGGCGCGCCCGCCGTGGTGGAGGTGCTGAAGGACGGCGCGTTCGCCGCCGTGGACCACGCCTCGGTCACCCGCGCGGAGCCGGGCACGCTGCGCTTCCGCGTGCAGCCGGGCAAGTATTCGCCCCGCACCCTGCGGGTGGAGGGCGACTGGAGCAACGCCTCCTACTTCCTGGCCGCCGGGGCCGTGGGCAGGCGCCCGGTGCGCGTCACCGGCCTGCGGCGTGATTCCCTCCAGGGCGACCGCGCCATCCTGGACATCCTGGCCGCCATGGGCGCGCGCATGGAGTGGGACGCCGACGGCGTCACCGTGTCGCCCGCGCCCCTTTGCGGCGTGCACGTGGACATGGGCCCCTGCCCGGACCTGGTGCCCACGGTGGCCGTGGCCGCCTGCTTCGCCACGGGCCCGACGACCATCACCAACGTCGCCCACCTGCGCATCAAGGAAAGCGACCGGCTGGAGGCCCTGGCCGTGGAGATAGCCAAGACCGGCTGCGGCACGGCCATGACCGATGACAGCCTGACCATCACGCCCGCGCCCCTGCAAAAGGGGCAGCGCGTGGCGTTCGCCACCCGTTCCGACCACAGATTGGTCATGGGCCCGGCGCTCTTCTCTCTGGCCGGGCTTGATGTCTCCTTCGACAAGCCGGACTGCGTGGCCAAGAGCTTCCCCGGCTTCTGGGGGGCCTTCGGCCCTGTCATTGGGGGGCAGCCCGAATGACCATCGGCAACGGGACTGTCGGCAACGGCGCGAAAGCCCAGGCGGCGGACGTGCGCATCAAGACCATCGCCATCGTGGGCGCGCGCGGCCAGATGGGCGCGCTCTTCGCCCGCACCTTCCACAAGGCGGGCTACGCCGTGTCCACCCTGGACCGGCCGTACACCGGCGAGGCCATCCGCTCCGCCATTCCCGGGGCGGACATGGTGCTCATTTCCGTGCCCGTCACCGCCACCCGCCAGGTGGCCGACACCCTGGCCCCGCACATGAAGGCCGGGGCCATCCTGTGCGATGTCTGCTCCGTGAAGGTGAACCCGCTGGAGCAGATGCTGGCCGCCTATTCCGGGCCCGTCGTGGGCACGCACCCGCTGTTTGGCCCGGTGATTCCCGAGGGCTTCGAGCCCCGCGTGGCCGTCACCCCCGGGCGCGGCCAAGGGGCCCCGGAAGCCGTGGGCGAAGTCTTCGCCCGCGCGGGCTTCACGCCCTTCGCCAGCACGGCCGAGGAGCACGACCGGGCCATGGCCGTGGTGCAGGGCCTCAATTTCATCACCACCACGGCCTACCTGGCCGCCGCCAGGCAGACCCCAGGCATCGAGAAGTTCCGCGTGCCCTCCTTCGAGCGCAGGCTTGAGGCGGCGCGCAAGATGCTCACCCAGGACCGCGAGCTCTTCCAGCTCATCAGCGAGGACAACCCCTTCCTGCAGGAGACCGTGCGGCAGTTCACGGCCTACCTCGACCTGGCCGCAGGGGGCGATCTGGACCTGCTCTCCGCCAGGGCATCCTGGTGGTGGCGCGACACGGCATAGGGACGCGGCTTTCGCCTCAGGGCGGAAAGTGACGACGAAGTGTTGGCCGCGTCCCGGAACAGGGTCGCGGCCTTCTTTTTCATCTAAACGGAGGGGTTATGGACATTCGCCTGAAGCATTACGGAAAATGGCTGCCCGCCGACGTGCAGACGCCCATCAGCCTGTACCTGGGCCTGGTGGGCGACGCCCCCGGCATCCTCTTGGAAAGCGCCGAGGTGGACGGCCGCCTGGGCCGCTTCAGCCTCATCGCCTGGGATTTCCGTCTCGTGGCGGAGCCCGTGGACGGCAAGCTCAAGCTGGACATCCGCGACGAGCGCCTGGCCCCCCTGGCCGCCCTGGAAGGGCTGGACTACATGGAAGGCGTGCGCAGGATGCTCAAGGGCATCGACATCGACCAGCCCGCGCTCAAGGAGCCCCTGCCCGCGCTGACCCGCGCGCTGCTCGGCTACCTGGGCTACAGCGTGGGCGGCATGCTGGAGCCCAAGCTCACCAAATGCATGCCCCCGGAAAAGGCCGAGGCCCGCCTTGTGCTGCCCGGCCAGCTGGTGCTGTACGACCACCTGCGCCACCGCTGCTGCTACCTCTCGCTGGACGAGCACGGCAGCGACGGCCGCGGCGGGCCGAAGCCGGCCAGGCTGGGCAGCGCGGGCGGCTTCGACCTGGACACCGAGGAGCCCTCGGCCACGCCCGGCCGCGAGGAGTACATGGAGCAGGTGCGGGAGGCCAAGCGCCTCATCACCGAGGGCGAGGGCATCCAGCTCGTGTTCTCCGTGCGCTTCGCCACCCCCTTCGCCGGGGAGCCCTTCGGCGTGTACCGAAGGCTGCGGCAGGCCAACCCCTCGCCGTTCATGTTCTTCATGCGCTTCGAGGACGAGACCCTGCTCGGCAGCTCGCCGGAGATGATGGTCAACTGCCAGGCCGGCAGGCTTGAGGTCCGGCCCATCGCCGGCACCCGGCCGCGCGGCGTCACCGAGGCCCAGGACGCGGCCTTCGAGCAGGAGCTGCTGGCCGACCCCAAGGAGCGCGCCGAGCACGTGATGCTGGTGGACCTGGGCCGCAACGACCTGGGGCGCATAGCCACCCCCGGCAGCGTGGAGGTGGCCAAGTTCATGCGCGTGGAGCGCTTCAGCCACGTCATGCACCTGACCTCTTACGTGGAGGCCGACCTGAAGGACGGGCTCGACGCCATCGACGTGCTGCAGTCCACCTTCCCGGCGGGCACGGTGGCGGGCGCGCCCAAGATCTGGGCCATGGAGACCATCGCCCGGGTGGAGAAGGGCCCGCGCGGCCCCTATGCCGGGGCCATGGGCTGGCTGGGCCTGGGCACGGGCAAGGTCAACCTGGGCACGGGCATCACCATCCGCAGCATGTGGCTGCGCGACGGCGTGATGAACTGGCAGGCCGGGGCCGGGCTGGTGTACGACTCCGACCCGGAGAAGGAATGGCAGGAATGCAACAACAAGGCCCGCATCATCCGCGAGATTCTTACCTCCAAGGGGGTTGGCGATGTTTTTGCTGATCGATAACTTCGACTCCTTCACCTTCAACCTGGTGCAGGCCTTCCAGCAGCTCGGGGCCGACCCCGTTGTCCTGCGCAACGACCGCGACGAACTGCTCGATCCGGCCTTTGTGGCCGGGCTTTCCCGGGTGGTGCTCTCCCCCGGGCCCAGCCGGCCGGAGAACGCCGGAAACTGCCTGAAGTTCCTTGAGCTGCTTGACAAGACCGGCCGGAATGTGCCCGTGCTTGGCGTGTGCCTGGGGCACCAGACCCTGGGGCACTTCGCCGGGGCCTCCGTGGTCCGGGCGGAGCGCATCATGCACGGCAAGGTGAGCCCCGTTGAGCACGACGGCACCGACGTGTTCGCCGGGCTCCCCAACCCGTTCGAGGTGTGCCGCTACCACTCCCTGCTGGTGCTGGCCCACGAGGCGCCGGAAAAACTGCGGGTGACGGCGAAGACCGCCGAGGGCGAGGTCATGGGCATGGTCTACACCGACCGCCCCTGGAGCGGGGTGCAGTTCCACCCGGAGTCCATCCTGACGCCGGACGGACCCAAGCTGCTGGCCAACTTCCTGGCCAAAACCAAGGCGTAGGGGGAGGCCCCATGGCCATCGACATGCGCGACATTCTGGACGCCCTGGGCAACCGGGCGGACCTCTCCGAGGAGCAGGCGGCCTACGCTTTCCAGCAGCTCTTCGAGGGGTTGCTCACACCGGCCCAGGCCGGGGCCCTGCTCATGGGCCTGCGGGCCAAGGGCGAGACTCCGGTGGAGCTGGCCTGCGCCGCCCGCGCCGGGCTGGCCAAGGCCCGGCTGGTCACCGGCCTGCCGACGGACAAGCCCATCCTGGACATCGTGGGCACCGGGGGCGACCGCACCCACAGCTTCAACTGCTCCACGGCCGTGTCCCTGTACCTGGCCGCCCTGGGCCACAGGGTGGTCAAGCACGGCAACAGGGCCGTGTCGTCCTCCAGCGGCAGCGCCGACGCCCTGGAGGGCCTGGGCCTGCCCCTTTCCACCCCGGCGGACAAGGTGCCCGCCGAGCTTGCCCGCACGGGCTTCGTGTTCCTGTTCGCGCCAAACTACCACCCGGCCTTTGCGCACATCGCGCCCGTGCGCCGGGAGATGGGCGTGCGCACGCTGTTCAACCTCATGGGGCCGCTGTTGAACCCGGCCCGACCCAGCCACCAGCTCCTGGGCGTGGGGCAGGCGGCCTTTCTGCCGCTGATGGCCGACACCCTGGCCCGCACCGCGCCCGACGTGACCGCCCTGGTCATCCACGGGTCTGGCGGCGGAAGCGACGGCAAAGACGGCGGCTTCGACGAGCTGACCCCCTTCGGCCCCGGCCTGGGCTTCGAAGTGGCCGGGGGCGCGGTGAAGCCCTTCCGCCTGGACCCGGCGGAGTACGGCCTTGCCGGGCACTCCCCGGCGGACGTGCGCGTGGCGGACAAGCCCGCCGCCCTCGCGGCCATCAAGGCCGTGCTCACGGGCAGGGCCAACGCGGCCATGCAGGCCATGACGGCAATCAATCTGGGCGCGGCCATCATGCTGGCCACGGGCCGGGAGATGGCCCCGTGCATGGCCGAAGCCAAACAGGCCGTGGCCGACGGCGCGGCCGGGAGATTCGCCCATGAATAGCCAGGGAACGAAGATGCTCGCCCGCTTCCGCGAGGCGCAGCTGCCCGGCATCGCCCGGCTGCGCAGGCTGGCGGACGAAGGCCGCATGCCCGAGCCCAGGTCCTTCCCCACGCGGGAGGGCCGCCCCGGCTTCGCCCGCGCCCTGCGCGCGGCGGGCGCCCCGGCGGTCATCGCCGAGTACAAGCGCGCCTCGCCCTCGCGCGGGGTCATCAACCTGGACCTGACCCCGGCGGACGTGGCCCGCATGTACGCGGAGAACGGGGCCGGGGCCATCTCCGTGCTGACGGAGGAGGCCCACTTCCAGGGCAGTCTGCAATACCTCTCGGACATGGCCTTTGCCGGCGTGCCCCTGCTGCGCAAGGACTTCCTGCTCGACCCCTTGCAGGTGCTGGAGACCGCGGCCACGCCGGCCTCGGCGCTCCTGCTCATCATGCGCATGTTCGAAGGTGCCGACGACGTGCGCGAGATGATCGAGCTGGCGCGGGAGCACAGTATCGAGGCCGTGTGCGAGGTCTTCGACGAGGCCGACCTGGACATGGCCCGCTGGGCGGGCGCGGAGATCATCCAGGTGAACAACCGCGACCTGGACACCCTCGCGACGGACCTGGCCGTTTCCCGCCGCCTGTGCCGCACCAGGGGGCAGGGCGAGCTGTGGATCAGCGCCAGCGGCCTGGAAAGCCCGCAGCAGGTGGCCGAAATGGGCGACCTGGGCTTCGATGCCGTGCTCGTGGGCACCTTCCTCATGAGCCGCCCGGACCCCGGCGCGGCCCTGAAGGAGCTGGCCGAGGTGGGCCGCTCCCGCAAGGCGGCGCTCGACGCCGAGCGCGCCGCCCGGCGCGATGTCGTCCGCTCGGGCGAGGGGAGGCCGGAGCGATGACCGGCCGGCGGCTGCTGGTGAAGGTCTGCGGGCAGACCAGCGCGCAGGGCGCGCGGCTGTGCGTGTTCCTCGGCGCGGACATGCTGGGGTTCATCTTCCATGCCGGCAGCCCGCGCTGCGTGACCCCCGACCTGCCCGCCTCCCTCGGACTGCCGGGCGTGCTCAAGGCGGGCGTGTTCGTGGCCCAGTCCCCGGACGAGGTGCTCGCCGTCATGGAAGCCGGCCGGCTGGACATTGCCCAGCTGCATGGAAACCAGGACACGCGCTTCTGCCGGACCATAGCCGACGCCATCGGGCCGGAGCGGGTGATGAAGGTGCTCTGGCCGGAGCGCGCCGCCAGCCTGGAAGACTTCCAGTCCCAGCTGGACCTCTTCGCCCCGTTCTGCGGCCGCTTTCTGGCCGATGCCGGCAAGAGCGGCGGCGGCCACGGCCGGGCCATCTCCGACGAGGCCGCGGACATGCTGGCCGCGGCAAGCTTCCCCAGACCATGGCTCCTGGCCGGGGGCCTCGGACCCGGCAACATCGCCCCGACCCTTGCGCGGTTCGGGGCGGCCGGATGCCGCCCGGCCGGAATTGATCTGAACTCCGGCGTGGAAAGCGCGCCGGGCGTCAAGGACGAAACACTGCTGCGCCAGGCCTTCGCCGAGATCGAATCCCTGTGCGCGGCCCAGAATATGTGAGGTGCTCCCGTGAAGAAAGGCTATTACGGCGATTTTGGCGGCCAGTTCGTGCCCGAGCTGCTCATGCCGCCGCTCATCGAGCTTGAGGAGGCCATGGAGCGCATCCTGCCCTCCAGGGAATTCCAGGACGAGCTCAAGGACATCCTGGCGAACTTCGTGGGCCGGCCCACGGCGCTCACCTTCTGCCCCAACCTCTCGGCCAAGCTGGGCATCAGGCTCTGGCTCAAGCGCGAGGACCTGGCCCACGGCGGCGCGCACAAGGTGAACAACACCGTCGGCCAGGCCCTGCTGGCCAAGAAGCTGGGCAAGAAGCGCCTGCTGGCCGAAACCGGCGCGGGCCAGCACGGCGTGGCCACGGCCCTTGCCGCCGCCCGCCTGGGTCTTCAGTGCACCATCTACATGGGCGCGACCGACGTCGAGCGCCAGAGCCTCAACGTGCGCCGCATGAAGCTCTTCGGGGCCGAGGTGGTCAGCGTCGAATCCGGCACCAAGACGCTCAAGGACGCCATCAACGCCGCCCTGCGCGCCTGGATAGCCGAGCAGGAGAGCACCCACTACTGCTTCGGCACCGCTGCCGGGCCGCATCCCTTCCCGCTGCTCGTGCGCGAGCTCCAGGCCGTCATCAGCCGCGAGGCGCGCCAGCAGATGCTCGACCAGGCCGGCACCCTGCCCGACTACGTCGTGGCCTGCGTGGGCGGCGGATCGAATGCCATCGGGGCCTTCCACGAGTTCGTGCCCGACGCGAAGGTGAAGCTCATCGGCGTGGAGGCGGCGGGCTCCGGCAAGCCCGGCGACTGGCACTCCGCCCCCCTGTCCAAGGAGGGCAGCCCGGGCGTGCTGCACGGCATGCGCACCCAGCTCATCCAGACCGTTGACGGCCAGATCCAGCCCTCGCACTCCATCGCCCCCGGCCTGGACTACCCCGGCGTGGGCCCGGAGCACGCGGCCTATCAGGCCTCCGGCCGGGCCACCTACTTCAGCGTCACCGACGACGTGGCCCTGGACGCCTTTGTCGAGCTCTGCCGCCACGAGGGCATCATGCCCGCGCTGGAGTCCTCCCACGCGCTGGGCTGGGCCCTCAAGAACGCCCAGACCATGCAGCCCGGCTCCCACGTCGTGGTGTGCCTCTCCGGCCGGGGCGACAAGGACCTGGACATCGTCAACGACTACCTCTCCCGCAAGGCCTAAGGGGACGCACATGAGCACGAACATCCTGACCAAACGCATCGAGGCCGCGCGAAAAAGCGGCCGTCTGGCCCTCATCCCCTTCCTGCCCGCGGGCTACCCGGACAAGCGCCGCTTCTGGGACGAGATCGACAGGCTCGACGAATCCGGCGCGGACGTCATCGAAATCGGCATGCCCTTCTCCGACCCCGTGGCCGACGGGCCCGTGGTCGAACACGCCTCCCTCAAGTGCCTGGACGCCGGGGTCAACCTCAAGTGGATCCTCGCCGAGCTGGCCTCGCGCAAGGGCCGCTACAAGGCCGGGCTGGTCCTCATGGGCTACCTGAACCCCGTCCTCCAGTACGGCCTGGAGGCCTTCGCCCGCGACGCCGCTTCCGCAGGCGTGCACGGGGTCATCCTGGCCGACGTGCCCTATGAGGAGGGCGACGCCATCCGCGCCGCCCTGGAACCCCAGGGCCTGGCCCTCATCCCCCTCGTCGGCCTGAACACCACGCCCGGCCGCATGGCGCTCTACGGCAACAACGCCCAGGGCTTCGCCTACTTCGTCTCCGTCCTGGGCACCACCGGCGTGCGCCAGCAGTTCGACTCCGGCCTGCCGCCCCAGGTGCGCGAGGGCCTGACCCACGCCAAGGCCGCCTTCCCCGTGCCCGTGGCCCTGGGCTTCGGCCTCAAGCACCCGGACCAGCTGAAGGAACTCGCTGGTCTGGTGGACGCCGCCGTGTTCGGCAGCGCGCTCATCCGGCACATCGACCAGGGCGGCGACAGCACGGGCTTCATGAAAGTGTGGAAGTAGGGGGCTGACAAGGAAAGAACGAACCGGGGGGAAACCTTTCTGAAGAAAGGTTCTCCCCCCGGACCCCCCTTCCAAAGACTTTTCATGGGGTGTCGCGGCACTTCCCACAGAACCTCCTCCAAACGAAACGTCCCGGACGCGCAACGCGCGTCCGGGCCGCTTCGATTGGCATGCGGGTCCCGGGGGTGCATACCCCCTGGCGGGGTTCAAGGGGCGGAGCCCCTTGATTCATCTCCTACAGCCAGTCAGGCGGCGGAGCGCCCCAGCCTGCGCGTCTACTCCACGCCCAGGCCCCAGCCCTGGCGCACGGTGCGCCGCCAGTTGGCGAACTCGGCGGCGAAGTCGGCCAGTTTCAGCTCGCGCTTTTCGCCGGTGCGGCGGTCCTTGGCCTCGATGATGCCGGCCTTGAGCCCCTTGCCGCCGAGCACGAGCTGCATGGGCATGCCCATGAGGTCGGCGTCCTTGAACTTTACGCCGGGGCGTTCGTCGCGGTCGTCGTAGAGCACATCGATGCCCATGCCGGAGAGCTGCACGTAGAGGTTGTCGGCGGCGAGGGCCACGTCGGCGTCCTTTCCGGCCAGGGAGAGCAGGGAGACCTCGTAGGGAGCGATGGAGGGCGGGAACTTGATGCCGTCCTCGTCGTGGTTCTGCTCGATGGCCGAGGCCACGATACGCGACACGCCGATGCCGTAGCAGCCCATGACCATGACCTGCTCCTTGCCGTTCTCGTCCAGGAAGGTGGCGTTCATGGCCTGGGAGTACTTGAGGCCCAGCTTGAACACGTGGCCCACCTCGATGCCCTTGCGCAGGCGGACGGCGCCGCCGCAGCGCGGGCATTTGTCGGCCTCGGTGATGTTGCGCAGGTCGGTGTAGGCGTCGATCTTCACGTCGCGGCGCAGGTCCACGTTCTTGATGTGCGCGTCGGCCTTGTTGGCGCCCGCGATCCAGCCGCAGTCGAAGTCCAGCTCGCGGTCGGCGATGATCTTGATGCCGGGGGCCTTGAGGCCGACGGGGCCGGCGAAGCCGACGGGCGCGCCGGTCCAGGCGACGACCTGCTCCGGCGTGGCCAGCTTCACGTCCTGGGCGTTCAGGTGGTTCTTGAGCTTGACCTCGTTCAGCTCGCGGTCGCCGCGCACCAGGGCGGCCACGGGCGCCCCGTCCACGTCGAAGAGCAGGGTCTTCAGGATGGCGGACGGATCGACGCCGAGGAACTCGCAGAGCTCCTCCACCGTGTGCTTGCCCGGGGTGGGCAGCTCGGAGAAGGCCGGGCAGTCGTGGCCGCAGTCGCACTTGTCCACGGGGACGACGACCTCCGCCTTTTCCAGGTTGGCGGCGTAGGCGCAGGCCTGGCAGGTGGCGATGGTGTCCTCGCCGGTATCGGCCAGGACCATGAACTCGTGGCTGAAGTTGCCGCCGATGGAGCCGGTGTCGGCCTCGACGGGGCGGAACTCCAGGCCCAGGCGGCGGAAGATGGCGCAGTAGGCGTCGTACATGGCCTTGTAGCTCATGTCGGCCCCGGCCTCGTCGCGGTCGAAGGAGTAGGCGTCCTTCATGACGAACTCGCGCCCGCGCATGAGGCCGAAGCGGGGGCGGATCTCGTCGCGGAACTTGGTCTGGATCTGGTACAGGTTGATGGGCAGCTGGCGGTAGGAGCGCACCTCGCCGCGCACCAGGTCGGTGACCACTTCCTCGTGCGTGGGGCCCAGGCAGTAGTCGCGGTCGGCGCGGTCCTTGAAGCGCAGGAGCTCCTTGCCGTAGAACTCCCAGCGGCCCGTCTCGCGCCAGAGGTCGGCCGGCTGCACCGTGGGCATGAGGATTTCCTGCGCGCCCGCGCGGTCCATCTCCTCGCGGCAGATGTCCGCCACCTTGTTCAGCGCCTTGAGGCCCAGGGGCAGGTAGGTGTAGATGCCGCGGGTGAGCTGGCGCACGAAGCCCCCGCGCAGGAGCAGGCGGTGGCTCACCACCTCGGCGTCGGCGGGCACTTCCTTCAGGGTGGGGACATAGGCTTTGGACAGGCGCATTGGGTTCTCCATCGGTTCTAGGTAAATATCGCTGGTGAGGCTCCGCCTCCCCAGGCCCCTCCGCCAGGGAACATTCGTTCGGAGGGCATGCACCCCCTGGACCCGCAGGGGAGGGGGTGATCGACGCATTTCGGTGCGCCACACCTCACCCTTTCAATCAAAAGCTGTCAACTGGGAATTTCGATCCCCTTTGCCGGACAGACGCACTGCCCGCATGCGGCCCGCGGCATGCGCCGCGAATAACGCATGGCCGGGCGGCCGGCGGAGGCCTCTCATTGGCTGGCCCCGCTACGCTCGCTGGAGTTTTTCGATGGCGATGTGTGGTGGCGGCTGGCCTGTGCCGGTGGGCAGCGCCCGCCCGTGGGCGTGACCAATGGCAGCACGGTTTACCTCTTGTATTCCGACCATCTGGGCACGCCGCTGGCCCTTGCCGATATGGACGGAAACATTGTACAGGCGATGCGGTACGATTCTTTCGGGAATCTGCTGGAAACGCGCGGGCAGGCGGTGCGCCTGCCGCTGGGCTTCGCGGGCGGGCTTTTTGACGCCGACACCGGCCTGACGCGCGCCCATTCTATTACAGGTTGGCGCGACTACGACGCCGACACCGGCCGCTTCACCGCGCTGGACCCCCTGGGCGCAAAGGGCGGCGACAGCGACTGGTACGGGTATTGCGTCCACGACCCGGTCAACCGGGTGGATGCGTGGGGGCTGGATGATGGGCCATTTGACTTTGGTGGCGAAGGGCGAAACCCGGCGGATGGTCCAAAATACGGGAACTTCTGCGGCAAAAAATGGACTGGAGGCTGGAATCCTGAACAGCATGACGGGAAGCCCGGCCCCTTGGGTTCCGCTGACAGCCTTGATGAAAAGTGCAGGATCCACGACTTCTGCTGGAGCGACTGTGACAGCGCAGAGGACAAGGAATCATGCAAGCGGCGGTGCAACACAGGCTTCGTCGAACAGCTGAAGTCACTCCCACAAGAATCAGACCAGTGGGAGCGGCAACCGCCGCCGGGCAAAGAAGCACAGGCAGAAAACATGAGGAAAGCGGCGATATGGTGGTTCGACAATTAGCGACATCCGACCCTTGCAAAAAACGGCTTGGTCACTTGTGCGGGGGGGCGGCTTTCCTTGCTGCGCTCATCCCCTTGTCCGCCCCGCATCATCTCTTGGGCCTAGACATGACCGGAATGGCGGGCGGTATCGCACTGAGAGTTCCGCTCGCGTTATGCTTGCTTTGCGCATTCGCCACATCGAAAAATGGCGCAAAGCCTTGGTGGGCGCTGCTGTCCATCCCTGTGGCATTCCCAGAGGCCCTCGGCTTTGTGCTCGCAATTGTTGCCTGGACCATTCGAGGCTTTGCCCCATAGCGCTCCGCCCCGGCCCGGCCACCGCGCCAGGCCGGGGCGTCTTAATCCCGTCACCGCGCTGGACCCCCTGGGCGCAAAGGGCGGCGACAGCGACTGGTACGGGTATTGCGTCCACGACCCGGTCAACCGGGTGGATGCGTGGGGGCTATGGTCCTTGTTTGGAGTGGAATTCGGGGGAGATGGCCGCCCATGGTGGCAGCCGAAACATGGCAACTGGGGTGGGCAAGACTGGAGTGGAGGGCAAAACCCAAAACGCAACGGAGGCGATGACGGTACCGCGCCTCCAGTGGATAGTTCTGACGAGGCCTACAAGCGCCATGATGAGGCGTGGGGCCGCTGCGACAACGCGGAGATCCTCTCAAGCGACCCCGGGAAGTGGCGCAGGGACTGCAAGAAAATGGCGGACAAGGTGTTGGTGGACGACCTGAAAAAGCTACCCGATAATCCGAAGGATTGGGAAAGGCCGCCAGCGGATGGGGAGGAAAATGCGGCAAAAAGATTTCGCAAAATGGCTGAAACCTGGTTTTAGCTCTGGACAAAGACCAAAGAAGGGGTGCGGCGTTTATTTATTTGGAGCAGTGACATATGGCTTGGCCTTGCTCACTTGGCCGTTGGAAGCGGCTTTGCTCGGAGCGCCCTTTTGGGCCTACCTCCTCGTCCCAGTCATTCCATGGTTCTTATGTTTCGGGTATGTCATGTTTGAATTGAGGGGAAGCAAAACCCGCCTGTGGATGTTGCCTTCCGCATTACTTGGCCTTCATTCCGTAATAGTTTCAGCTGCAATGCTCATCGCGTGGACCATTGGCGGTTTCGTGTAGCGACAATACCTGCCCCGGCCCGGCCACCGAACTGGGCCGGGGCGTCTTAATCCCGTCACCGCGCTGGACCCCCTGGGCGCAAAGGGCGGCGACAGCGATCTCTACGGCTACTGCGTCGATGATCCCGTGAACCGGGCGGACAAATGGAGGGGGCGGAGAGAGGGCCGGGAGGACAGGCGTGAGCGCTACCGGCCGCGCAACTCCCGCAGGAAGGCGTCCAGTTCCTTCATGAACTCCGGCAGGAGGTTCTCCTCGCCGCGAATCTTGCGCACCACCTCGCCCTTGCGGAACACGATGCCAGAGCCGCGCCCGCCCGCGATGCCGATGTCGGCCTCGCGCGCTTCGCCGGGGCCGTTCACCACGCAGCCCATCACCGCCACCTTGAACACCTCGGGCACGTCGCGCAGGCGGCGCTGCACTTCCTCGGCCAGCTCAATGAGCCCGATCTCCGTGCGGCCGCAGGTGGGGCAGCTGATGACCTCGGGCCCGCGCTCGCGCAGTCCCAGGGCGCGCAAGATATCATACGCCACGCCGATTTCGGCCACCGGGTCGTGCGTCAGCGAAACGCGCAGGGTGTCGCCGATGCCCTGGAACAGCAGCACGCCCAGGCCCACGGCGCTTTTCACCGCGCCCGGCAGCAGCGTGCCCGCCTCGGTGACGCCGATGTGCAGGGGGTAGTCCACGCGGCCGGACAGGAGCTGATAGGCCTCGATGGTGTGCAGCACGCTGGAGGACTTGAGGGAGATCTTGATGTCGCCGAAGCCCCGTTTTTCGAGCATCCCCACATGCCCCAGGGCGCTCTCCACCATGGCCTCGGGCGTGGGCCCGCCGAAGCGCGCCAGCAGGTCCTTCTCCACCGAGCCGCTGTTGACCCCGATGCGGATGGGCACGCCGCGCTCCTTGGCCGCGCGCACCACCACGTCCACCTTCTTTTCCGAGCCGATGTTGCCGGGGTTGATGCGCAGGCCGTCCACACCGGCCTCCAGCGCCATCAGCGCCAGCCGGTGGTCGAAGTGGATGTCGGCAATCAGCGGCACGGGCGAATCCTTCCGGATGTGCGCCAGGGCCTTGGCCGCGGCCTCGTCGGGCACGGCCAGCCGCACGATCTCGCACCCGGCCTTGGCCAGCTGCGCCACCTGGGCAATGGCCGCGAACACGTCGCGCGTGTCCACGTTGGTCATGCTCTGCACCCGGACAGGGTTGTCCCCGCCGACGCCAACCGTCCCCACCATCACCGCGCGTGTCTTTTTGCGTGTCAGCATAGGCCATGCACCTAGCGCACTTCGGCGCGCGCGCCAAGGGGAGTCCAGAGGGTCGAAGACCCTTTGGCCGCCGGAGGCTATTCTCTTCCGCTGCTCACACGCCGAGCATGCCTTTCAGCACGTCCCACACGCGTTCGGGGCGGATGTCCTTCATGCAGTTGTGGTGGCCCAGGGGGCAGGCCTTGTGCCCGTGCAGGCCGCAGGGCCGGCAGTCCAGGTCCGTCTCCAGCACGCGGGAGTTCGGCCCGCGCGGGAAGAAGCCCAGGGAGCGCACCGTGGGGCCGAAGCAGGCGGCCAGGGGCACGCCCTGAGCCCAGGCCAGGTGCATGGGGCCGGAGTCGTTGGTCAGGCAGGCGTCGAGCCGGCCCAGGCAGGCGGCCAGGGCCGGGATGGTGAGCATGTTGGCCAGGTTGACCAGGCGGCCGGAGGAGGGGCCTGCGTGTTCCGCGATGGAGGCGGCGAGGGCTTCCTCTCCCGGCCCGGCGAAGAGCACGACCACGGCCCCGGCGGCCAGGGCCCGCCGGGCGATTTCGGCGAAGTGCTCCCTGGGCCAGCATTTGGTGGGCCAGGTGGAGCCGGGGTGGATGCCGAGCCGGGGGCCCTGCGGCAGTCCGGAGAAGATCTCGTCGGCGCGGGCCTTGGCCTCGGCGGAGAGGTCCAGGCGCGGCAGGGGCGCGGGCGTGGCGCGGTCGGCGAAGATGCCCAGCGGCCCGCCCAGCTGGAAGATGCGCTCGATCTCCTCCAGCTCGTCGAAGCGGCGCTCCACCAGGTGCGTGTAGGCCAGCCAGTTGTACCAGGGCGAGGAGTAGCCGATGCGGACGGGTGCGCCGACGGCGCGGGCGACGAAGGCGCTGCGCAGGCTCTGGTGGGGCGAGATCCACAGGTCGAAGCCCTCCAGGGAGAGTTCGCGGGCCAGGGCGCGCGCGGCGAGGAGCCCCTTCTGGCTGCCGCGCTTGGCGAAGCCGCGCACGCTGGCCAGCTCCTTCTGGGCGCTGAAGAGTCCTTCGAGCCCGGCGCGCACGAAGAAGTGCAGCTCGGCCTCGGGGTGGCGGGCCTTGAGGGCCTGGATGAAGGGCAGGGTGAGCACGGCGTCGCCCAGGAAGGCGGTTTGCCACAGGCCGATGCGGCGGAATTCGCGCTGGGTGAGGTCCATCGGGGCGTCCTACGCCAGCGGACGCAAAGGGGCAAGCGTCTTGCCCTTGCGCGCGGGCTGCTGTAGAGAGCGTGGAGAGGCGCACGCCGCCGTGGAGGGACCAATGAAGTACATCATGTTCGAGGATTTTTCCGGCGCTCCGGTGCCCATCATCTTTCCCAAGCGCATCGACTTTTCCGAGATGCGCGAGCAGATCCCCTACACCAAAGTGCTTTCCGCCGGGTACGTGCACATGGCCGGAAGCGGCTTCGCCTGCCACGGCGAGTCCAAGAGCCTCGCGGTCTCGGCCAGGGCGGAAGACGCGGGCATCATCGCCGCCAAGATGGCCAATCCGGATATGTAGCCGGGAGCGGAGGCGCGCCACCCTGCCGGGGAGAGGCTGCGGCGCGGCGGAGAAAAAGGCCGGGAGGTTCGCCCCCCCGGCCTTTTCGCGTTTCTAGTCGTACTTGACGGCGCTGAACTTCATGAGGCTGTCCCAGGAGTGGATGGCCTCGATGTAGCGGATGGTGCCGGTCTTGCCGCGCATGACCAGGGAGCTGGTCTCCGCGCCGTAGCCCAGGTAGCGCACGCCCTTGAGGAAGGTGCCGCCGGAGATGCCCGTGGCGGCGAAGAACACGTCGTCGCTTTTCACCAGGTCGCCCACGGTGAGCACGCGGCGGATGTCGACCCCGGCCTGGGACAGGGCGTTCTTTTCGTCCTGCTTCTGGGGGTCGAGCTTGCAGAACATCTCGCCACCCATGATGCGGATGGCGCAGGCGGCCAGCACGCCCTCGGGGGTGCCGCCGGTGCCCATCATCACGTCCACCTCGTTTCTGGGGTCGATGGCCATGAGGGCCCCGGCCACGTCGCCGTCGGTATGCAGCTGGATGCGCGCGCCGGCCTCGCGGATGTCGGCGATGAGCTTCTTGTGGCGGGGCTTGTCGAGCACGAAGACCACCAGGTCGTCCACGTCCTTGCCCAGGGCCTTGGCGATGCGGGTGAGGTTGGCGGGCACCGGGGCCTCGATGTCGACCACGTTCTTGGCCGCCGCGGGCACCACCAGCTTCTGCATGTAGTAGCTCGGGCCCGGGTCGTACATGGTGCCGGCCGGGGCCACGCCCACCACGGAAATGGCGTTGGGGCGGCCATAGGCCAGCAGGCTGGTGCCCTCGACGGGATCGACGGCGACATCGACGGCCAGGGGGCCGCCGGCGCCCACTTTCTCGCCGTTGTGCAGCATGGGCGCGTTGTCCTTCTCGCCCTCGCCGATGATGACCGTGCCGCTGATGGCCAGGGAGTTGAACGACAAGCGCATGGCCTCGACGGCCGCGCCGTCGCCGGCGTTCTTGTCGCCCTTGCCCAGCCAGCGCGCGCTGGCCAGCGCGGCCGCCTCGGTGACGCGCACCAGGTCCAGGGCCAGGTTTCTTTGCGGAGCTTCCATCCGTGCTCTCCTTTCTCGGAACGAAGTGCTTCGTTTCGTCTGATTTCGTATGCGCTGATGCTAACAGAGCACCGGGCAGGTCGGCAAGCTCCCCGCCGTGACGCGGGCGTTACGGAAATGCCCGCCGGAGTAAGGCAAAAAAGAGGGGCGGCCCCTGCGTCCGCCCCTCTGTCCATTTGATTGAAACGTTAGATGCTGATCCTGGCGCCCAACAGGGCGGCGAATTTGGCGATCCAGTCCGGGTGCGCGGGCCAGGCCGGGGCGGTGACCAGGTTGCCGTCCACCACGGCCTTGTCCAGCGGGATGTCGGCGTACTTGCCGCCCGCGCAGACGACATCGGGCCCGCAGGCCGGGTAGGCGGAAGCGGTCTTGCCCTTGAGCACGCCCGCGGCGACGAGCACCAGCGGCCCGTGGCAGACGGCGGCGATGGGCTTTTTCGCGCGGTCGAACTCCTGCACGATCTGGATGACGCGCTTGTTCAGGCGGATGTACTCCGGCGCGCGGCCGCCGGGGATCACCAGGCCCGCGTACTCTTTGGTGTCGACCTTGGCGAAGTCCTTGTTCAGTCTGAAGTTGTGCCCGCGCTTCTCGGAGTAGGTCTGGTCGCCCTCGAAGTCGTGGATGCTCGTGCGGACGATGTCGCCGGCCTTCTTGTCCGGGCACACGGCGTCCACCTGGTAGCCCAGCATCAGCAGGGCCTGGAAGGGCACCATGATCTCGTAGTCCTCAACATAGTCGCCCGCGAGGAGCAGGAGCTTCTTGGCCTGGGCCTTTTCAGCCGTCCTGGTGGGCGCCTTGGGGGCGGCCTTGGCCGCCGGCTTCGCCGGTTTCTTGGCGGCGGGCTTGGCGGCGGGCTTGGCCGGAGCCTTGGCAGCGGCTGCCGGTTTGGCTGGCTTTGCCGGGGCGGGCTTCTTCGCAGCGGTTTTTTTCGCGGCGGGTTTCACGGCAGGCTTGGCCGGGGCCTTCTTGGCCGGGGTTTTTGCGGGTTTCTTCGCCGTCGCCATACTTCCTCCCTCAAAGAGTCTGGTTCTGGTTGCAAAGAGCCGCAAGGGCCGCAGGGGGCCCGGCCTCGCGGCGCGCGCGCCCCTTGTGGGGGCGCGCCGCGTTCCCTTAGCCGAAGTAGCGCTCGCGGACCTTGCGGGCCACGGTGGGCGCGGTGAAACCGTACTTTTCGGCCAGCTTGCCGGCCGGGGCGCTCTCGCCGAAGTGGTCCAGGCCGATGGCCAGGCCGTCGAGCCCCACGTACTTGTGCCAGCCCTCGGGGCGGCCGGCCTCGATGGCCACGCGCTTGCGGCAGCTTGGCGGCAGCACCTGGTCCTTGTATTCCTGCTTCTGCGCCTCGAACAGCGCCACCGAGGGCATGCTGACCACGCGGATCTTGCGGCCCGGGGCCTCGCCTTCGAGGATCTTGGCGGCCTCCAGGGCAAGGGACACCTCGGAGCCGGTGGCGATCATGATGAGTTCGGGCTCGCCGGTGCAGTCCTTCAGCACGTAGCCGCCCTTCTTGACGCCCTCGGCCACGGCCGGGAACTCCTTGGGATCCATGACGGGCAGGCCCTGGCGGGTGAGGAAGATGCACGAGGGCTTGCCGGTCTGGCGCAGGGCCACCTCAAGGCACAGGGCGGTCTCGGTGGCGTCGGCCGGGCGCAGGTCGATGAGCTCCGGGATGAGGCGAAGCGAGGCCACATGTTCGATGGGCTGGTGCGTGGGGCCGTCCTCGCCCACGTGGAAGGAGTCGTGGGTGAACACGTAGAGCACGGGCAGCTTCTGCAGGGCCGACATGCGGATGGCGTTGCGGCAGTAGTCGGAGAAGGTGAGGAACGTGGCGCCGAAGGGGATCACTCCGCCGTGCAGGGCCATGCCGTTCAGAATGGCGGCCATGGGGAACTCGCGCACGCCGAAGGACAGGTTGCGCCCCAGGGGGTTGTCCGCGCCGAAGATGCCCACGGCGTCGCGGAACTTGGCGGTCTGGTTGGAGGGGTCGAGGTCGGCGCTGCCGCCCACCAGATTGGGCAGGAAGTCCTTCATGGCGCCCAGGCACGCGCCCCAGGCCTGCCGGGTGGCGATCTTCTTGCCGGCCTCGAAGGAGGGCATGGCCACGGGCAGCTCGGCGCGGCCGGTATTCATGGCCTTCCAGAAGGCCAGGAAGTCCTTGTCGCCCTTCTTGATGGTGCGGCCCAGGGCGTCCTGCCAAGCGCGGGCGCGCTTCTTGAGCTCCGGGTAGCGGGCCTGGAAGTGGGCCTTGGCCGCGGGCGGCACCTCGAAGCACTTGCCCTGGTCCAGGCACATGCTGGTCTTGGTGGCGGCGATTTCCTCGGCGGCCAGGGGCTCGCCGTGGGTGCCGAAGTCGCCCTCGCGGGTGGCCGCGCCCTTGGCCATCACCGTGTGGCCGATGATGAGGCTGGGCTTTTTCTTCTGGCCTTGCGCCTTCTTGATGGCCGCGCGGATCTGGTCGCGGTCGTGGCCGTCCACCTCCTGCACGTGCCAGCCCATGGCGGCGAAGATCTTGGCGTAGTCGGCCTTGTCCACGCGGGAAACCGGGCCGGCCAGCTGCACCTTGTTGGAGTCGTAGTAGGCGATGAGCTTGCCCAGGCCCCACAGGCCGGCCAGGTTGGCCGCGCCCAGCACCACGGGCTCCTGGATGTCGCCGTCTGAGGCGAGCACGTAGGTGTAGTGGTCCACCACGCTCTTGCCCAGTTTTGCCCGCAGGAAGGCCTCGGTCTGGGCCATGCCCACGGCCATGGCGAAGCCCTGGCCCAGGGGGCCGGTGGTGGCCTCCACGCCGGGGGTCACGTCGTGCTCCGGGTGGCCGGGGGTGCGGCTGCCCAACTGGCGGAAGCCCGCCAGGTCGGTCTCGTCGATGAAGCCCGCCAGGTGCAGCAGGGCGTAGAGCAGGGCGGACTCGTGTCCGGCGGAGAGCACGAAGCGGTCGCGGTTGAACCAGGTGGGGCGCTCGGGGTCGAAGTTCAGGAACTCGGAGTAGAGCACGCTGGCGAAGTCCGCGGAGCTCATGGCGCCGCCCGGATGGCCGGAGTTGGCGGCGCGGGTGGCGTCCATGATGATGCCTTTTACGGTGTTCACCACAAGCTGGTCGGGGGCGACGGTCTTTGCCATGGAGGTCTGTCCTTGCTGTGAATTATGTTGGGTTGGGCGCGTGGTGCGCCATCAGGGCTTGGTCAACGGTGCGGAAAGGGTATCGAACTGGCTGATGCGCCGCAGGTGGCGGGCGCCCTCGAAGCCGGTGGCCAGGAAGGCGCGGGCGATGTCGAGGCCGAGGCCCTGGCCCACCACGCGCTCGCCCAGGCAGAGGACGTTGGCGTTGTTGTGGGCGCGCGCCATGCGCGACATGAACTCGCAGGTGCACACCGCGGCGCGGATGCCGGGGTTGCGGTTGGCGGCCATGGACATGCCGAGGCCCGTGCCGCACACAAGGATGCCCAGCACGTTGCCGTTCTGGCCGTCCTCGCCGGCCTCCAGCACGCGCTTGCACAGCTTGTCGGCAAAGGCCGGGTAGTCGCAGGAGCCGGTGCAGTCCGGTCCCAGGTCCTCCACCAGGCAATCGGCCTGGCGCAGGGCCTGCACAAGCGCGCCCTTGAGGGCGAAGCCGCCGTGGTCGGAGGCGATGAGCACGGTTCTTTGCATCTGCTCCTCCTTGTTTCTGGCTAGGGTTTCGGTTCGCCGGAGGCGTCGTCCGTGGCGGCGCCGGGCTGGCAGGGCGGACGCTGGCTTGCGGCCTCCTGCTCGCGCCGCAGCCGCGCGATCTCGATCTTGAGCATCTCCACCTGGCGCAGGCAGAGGTTCTTCTCCGGGCCGGAGGCGGCCTCCAGCTTGGCCAGAAGCGCCATCTCCTCGCTCAGGCGGGCCTCAAGCTGGCGCACCTCGTGCAGCTTGGCCTGGCTGGCCAAGAGGCGGCGCATCTCCCGCGCCCAGACCTTGCAGCCCAGGGTGAAGGTGCCGAGGAAGCCGGGCTTGGCCTCAATTTCCGGCAGCTGGTCCGGGTGTGTTTCCATTGTCTCCTCCGCCGGTGATGACCTCCCGCACCTGGGCGGGCGCGGCCTGACGTTCCAGCGAGATGAATTCCGCGCCCGCGGGCAGGGTGAGGGTGAGGGCCTTGGCCGTCCACGGCTCCACGCGGGGCGTGAGCGAGCGCACGCGCAGCACGGCGCTGTCGCCCTTGGGCAGGGTGAGGGTGAGGGTCTTGGCCGGGCCCACGGGGTCGCCCTCGTCCTCCGGGTAGCCGGAGAAGGCCAGGCCCCAGACCCGCGCGCCGGAGACGGCGGCACCGTCGCGCTCCACCTGGGACTTGAAATGCTGGGAGAGCAGGCCCTCCATGCGCTCGGGCCGGCCGTACTGGTCGATGACCAGCAGGCGCACGGGGCCCTTGTCGTAGCTGAAGGCGAAGCCCCCGCCGGGGATAGCGCGCACGCGGGCGGGCTCGTCCGGCACCAGGGTGCCGAAGCGGCCGGAGAGCACCAGGGAGAGGTCGCGCAGGGAGAAGGGGAAGGGCAGGCCGAGCAACTGCGCGCCGATGACCGGGTCGCTGTGGGCGTAGGCCCGGCTCTTGTCCGGGTAGAAGGCGAGCAGGCCGCTCTGGTCCTCGCGCATCAGCGCCAGCATGGTGCCCAGGCCCGCGCGCACGTCCAGGCGCAGGGGGCGGTCATAGTCGCCGAAGAGCTGCACGTCGGTGCGGTTGGCCTTGGTTGGCGTGGAGTAGAGCAGGCTGGCGCGCACGGCCACGCCCAGGCCCTCCGCCGGGGGGGCCACGAAGCGCTGGCGGAAGGCGGCCATGTCCTCGGCGGCCTCCTCGTAGCGGGGCAGCTCTATGCGCGGGGCGCAGGCGCCGAGGGCCAGCAGGGTGACCAGCAGGGCGGGCAGCACGGCCGCCAAAGACAAGGCCCGGCAGGGCGCCGGGCGGACTTCGGTCAGGGGGGGTCTCATTTGCTTCCCAGCTTCTTTTTGATGCGGTCCGGATCCTCGTGCTTGAACTTCAGCGCGTTCTGGTAGGCCTTCTTGGCCTGGGCCGCGCGGCCGGACTGCTTGGCGATGTCTCCGTAGTGCTCCCACATGGTGGGGTCGTCCTTGGACAGGGTGACGGCGCGCTGGATGTGCTTCCAGGCCTCGTCCAGCTTGCCCAGGCGGAAGTACGCCCAGGCCAGGGAGTCCACGATGTAGCCGTTCTCGGGCTTGAGCTTGTCGGCCTTCTTGATGAGGGTGAGGGCGCGCTCAAGGTCGCGGCCCTCCTCCGCCAGGGAGTAGCCGATGTAGTTGAGGGCGTCGGCGTGGTCCGGGTTTTTGGCCACGATCTTCTTCATGATCTCGATGGCGGCCTTGCGGTCGCCCTCGCGGTCCAGCACGGCGCCGTACTGGTACAGCAGATCCTCGTCGTCGGGGCGGTCGCGCAGGGCCTCGTCCAGCACCTTTCTGGCCTCGCCCAGGCGCTTCTTCTCGATGAGGTACCCGGCCTGCAGCAGCGGGAAGCGGGCCTGGCCGGGGTAGAGGCGCTTGCCCTGCTCCATGAGGGCCAGGGCCTCGTGCTCGCGCCCCAGGCTGTACAGCAGCTGGATGCGGAACTGCAGGGCCTGGCTGTAGTGCGGGTCGCTCTCGGGCACGAGGTCGAGGAACTGCAGGGCCTTCTGCGAGTTGTTCTCGCCATCCTGGGCGATGACGGCCTTGTAGAAGAAGTATTCGCCCGGCACCGGCGGATTCGTGGCCAGCACGTCCAGCAGGGTGCTGGCCTGGGCGGTGTAGTTCTCGTTCAAAAACAGCAGCGAGGCCGCCAGGATGAAGCTCTTGCTGCCGGAGCTGGAAAGGGCCGCGTCCAGCGCCTTGTCCGGGTTGTTCAGCTTGAGCCACAGGCCGACCACGCGCAGGCGGATGTCCTCGCGCCCTTCGCCGCCGCCGTTTTCGATGCGCTGGCGAATGTCGTCCCGCGTCTCGCCCAGCACCAGTATCTGCGCGTAGGTGGCCACGGCCGCGGCGTAGTCCTTGTCCAGCTCCTGCTGAAAGGCCAGCTCCACCCAGGCTTCCAGGTGGTCGGGGTTCTCCTTCAGCAGCTTCTTGAGCTCCTGCATGGCCTGGGGGCGGCGGCCCATGCGCGCCTCGGCCCGGGCCATCTGGAACTGGGCCTCGGGGCTGCGCTCCTTGGCCGGGATCTTCTTCAGGGTCTCCAGGGCCTTTGCCGGCTGCTCGGAGTCCACGTAGAGCTGGCCCAGGCGCTCGCGCAGGGCGGTGTTCTCCTGGCGGGAAAGGTAGCCGGAAAGCACGCGCGCCGCCTCGGAGAGGTTGTTCTCCATGAGGTAGGCGTTGGCCAGGGAGGCGTTCAGGTTGTAGTCTTCCGGGTACTTTGCCAGGCCCGCCTGCAGGATGGCCCTGGCCTCGCTGGCCTGCTCCGGGTTCCAGTACAGGAAGGCCTTGTCCATGTAGAGCGAGGGGGCGCTTTCCTTGGCGATGACGCGGTCCAGGGCCTGGGCAGCGGCCTTCTGCAGCTCCAGCGTGCGGGCAAAGGCCTCCGGCGACATGCGCGAGGCTCCGGCCGTCTTGGCCATGAGCTGCAGCAGGGCCTGGTACTCCAGGTAGTCGTAGGTGGCGCCCGCGCCGGGGGTCATGGGCTGCTGGGGAAGCTGCTGGCGGCCCAGGGGCGCGCAGGCGGCGCACAGCGCCAGGACGAGCGCGGCCACGGCGGCGCGGGAACGGGTGAACTGCGTGCGGGGCATGGATGTCCTCACGTGTTGGACGGGGCGTTGGCGGCCAGCATCTCGGCCATGAGCCGCTCACATTCCTCGGACATGGCGACGCCTTCCGTCATCAGGGCGGGGCCGTAGCGGCGGCCCTGCTCGGTGCGGAAGCCGCCGGAGAAGCTCCTGGCCAGATCGCGGCCCTTGGGGAACACTGCGCTGATTTCCTCCAGGGACCAGTCCTCGCACTCGCACAGCTCCCACAGCGTGGCGGAGAAGATGTCCGGCCCGAAGCGGAAGCGGTCGGCGTCGTGCACGGCTCCGGCAAGCAGGCGCGCGGCCTCCGGGCCGCCTTCGGCCAGGGGCAGGTCGGCCTCGTGCAGGGCCACGGCCTGGGCGATCCACACGCGTTCCTCCGGCGCCAGGGGGTAGCCGCGCAGAATGCGCAGGCAGAGGTCCGCGCCCTTTTCGGCGTGGTCGTCCTCGTGGCGCAGGGAGTCGTGCAGCAGGCCGGCCATCTCGGCCAGCAGCGCCAGGCGGCGGCGGTCCTCCTGGTTCAGGCCCGAGGGCTCGGCCAGCACCAGGGCGGCGGCGTCCATGGCCACGCGCTTGCCGTGCTCCACGCCAAGGCCGCAGGCCTCGTTCAGAAAGCCCAGTGCGTCGCCCTGCAGCCGCAGCATCAGCGGATGGTCGAAAAACATGCCCGAGGCGTGGCCCAGCTCCTCGGCGCACTCCAGGCAGAAGGCGCTCTGGGGGCGCTTGCCGGAGAGCTCCCGGGCCCGACGCTTGAGTTCCAAGATGCGCTCGTCCATTGCCATCTCCCGTGGGGCCGTTTACTCGCCGCCCTCGATCCAGTCGGGCGAGAAGTCCTTCACCGTGGCCGAAAGGTGCTCCTTGAGCTTCTCCAAGAGGCGCGCCTCGATCTGGCGCACGCGCTCGCGCGTCACGCCGAAGCGGTCGCCTATCTCGCGCAGGGTCACCGGGCTGTCGGAGAGCAGGCGCTCGTTCAGGATGGCCTGCTCCTTGTCGGACAGGCTGGGAACGATGGTCTTGAGGTTCTCCAGAAGCAGGCCGGAGATCTGGTCCTGGCTCAGCATGTCCTCGATGCCGGGGCCGAGGGCGGGCAGAAAGTCCAGCCGGGTGTTCTCCGAGTCCTCGCCGATGGAGATGTCCAGGCTCATGTCCTGGCGCGAGAGGCGCTGGTCCATCTGCTCGATCTCGGCCTCGCTCACCTGCAGGCTCTCGGAAAGGGCGCTGGTGGTGGGGTCGAAGCCCATGCTCGTCAGGCGCTGGCGCTCTTTGTTCAAGTTGTAGAACAGCTTGCGCTGGGTCTGCGTGGTGCCGATCTTGACCATGCGCCAGTTGTCCATGATGTACTTGAGAATGTACGCCTTGATCCAGAACGCGGCGTAATAGCTGAACTTGATGCCCTTGTCCGGGTCGAACTTGCGCACGGCCTTCATGAGGCCGACGTTGCCCTCCTGGATCAGATCCTGCACGTTCTGCATCCAGCGGCGCTGGAAGTCCATGGCGATCTTGACCACCAGGCGCAGGTGCGAGGAAACCAGGCGGAACGCGGCCTCCTGGTCGTTGCCTTCGCGCACGCGCTGGGCCAGTTCGAACTCTTCCTCCGGCGCGAGCAGGGGGAAGCGGGCGATCTCGCGCAGGTAGTGGCTGAGCGAGTCGCGCGTGGCGGCCTCGCCCCGCTTGCGGGCCACGGGGGCGGGGAGCATGGGCTTCTTCCCGGCCAGCGCCGGGGGCGCGGCAGGCCTGTGTTCAGCGGGAGAGGCGTGATTTTTTTCCGATTTCATTCCGATTCGGCCGACCTTGCGGTTCGGCCCGGCAGGGCTGCATTTTCCCCGGTTCCGGGTCGTTGTTGCGCAAAGGCGGAGCGTATAGTTTTTGTTTGTCCTTTTCAATGATTTTCAGTACACCCGGATTCCCGGCCCGGCCCAGGCGAAACGCCGCTCCCCGCGTGGCTCCCGCCGCCTTGCCCCCCAGCGCGGGGACAGCGCGGCAGCCCCTTCCGGGGCCCCCGTTTCGGCCCGCTTCGCCCCAGCCCGGCCCCACCGCTGACGGAGACACTCCCATGCCCGATTTTCGCTCCCTTTTGAACGACGGCCGCATCCACTTCTTTGACGGAGGCTTCGGCGCGCTGCTGCAGTCGCGCGGGCTTCCCCCGGGCATCGCGCCGGAGATGTTCGGCCTCAAGAATCCAGAGCCCGTGGCCGCCATCCACGCCGAGTACGCCGCCGCCGGGGCCGAGGTCGTCACCACCAACACCTTCGGTGGCACGCGCTTCAAGCTGGACCCCGGCGTGGACGCGCGCGCCCTGAACCGCGAGCTGGCCCGCACGGCGAAAAAGGCCGTGGGCGGCCGCGCCTTCGTGGCCGGCAGCGTGGGCCCCACCGGGCACTTTGTGCAGCCCATGGGCGATCTTTCCTTCCGCGACATGGTGGCCGCCTTCCGCGAGCAGATCCTGGGCCTGGCCGAGGGCGGGGCCGACCTCATCCTGGGCGAGACGCACTTCGACCTGGCCGAGGCCAAGGCCATCGTCATCGCCGCGCGGGAGGCCGCCGACATCCTCTCCAGGGACCTGCCCGTGGGCGTCACCATGACCTTCGAGGGCGAGAAGTCCCTCACCGGCACCACGCCGCTCACCTTCATCGACACCATGCAGAACCTGGGCGTGGACCTGCTGGGCACCAACTGCTCCGCCGGGCCGGAGCAGATCGTCGAAGTGGTCAAGGCCATGCTGCCCCGGCTCTCCACGCCGCTGCTGGTTCAGCCCAACGCCGGCCTGCCGGAGCTGGACGAGGAAGGGCGCACCGTGTTCCGCCTGGGGCCGGACGACTTCGCCCGCCAGTGCCGCGCCTTCGCCGAGATGGGCGCCAAGTTCCTGGGCGGCTGCTGCGGCACCACGCCCGCGCACATCGCGGCCCTCAAGGCCGCCGTGGGCGACATGCCCTACGCCAAGCCCGACCCGCAGGACAAGTCGCCCCTGGTGCTGACCTGCCGCGCCAGTTCCGTCACCTTCGGCGGGGAGAACCCGCTGATCGTCATCGGCGAGCGCATCAACCCCACGGGCAAGAAGGCCCTTTCCGAGGAGCTGGTGCAGAACGCCCACGCCGAGGCCCTGCGCCTGGCCACGGAGCAGATCGCCCAGGGGGCCGGCGTGCTCGACGTCAACGTGGGCGCGCCCATGGTGGACGAGAAGACGGTGCTGCCCTCGCTGGCCCTTGCCTTGTCCTCGCGCTTCGAGGTGCCCCTGTCGCTCGACACCTCCGACCCGGTGGCCATGGAGAACGCCCTGTGGACCCAGGCGGGCTCGCCCCTGGTGAACTCCATCAGCGGGGAGCCGGGCCGCATGGAGCAGCTGGGGCCCTTGTGCAAGAAATTCGGCGCGCCGTTCATCCTGCTGCCGCTTGAGGGCCGCAAGCTGCCCTACACCGCGGCCGAGCGCATCGCGGTCATCGAGCGCCTGCTTGGGCAGGCCGAGGACCTGGGCATTCCGCGCCGGCTGGTGATGGTGGACGCGCTGGTTCTGACCGTGTCCTCCAAGGCCCTGGCCGCGCGCCACTGCCTGGAGACCATCCGCCACTGCGCCGAGGTGTGGGGCCTGCCCACCACCATGGGCCTGTCCAACGTGAGCTTCGGCCTGCCCGCGCGCGAGCTTTTGAATTCCACCTTCCTGGCCCTGTCCATGGGCGCTGGCCTGTCCTCGTGCATCGCCAACCCGGCGAGCCAGCGCCTGCGCGAGGCCGCGGCCTCGGCCGAGGTGCTGCTTGCGCGCGACGCCAACGCCGGGCGGTACATCGCCTCCTACGCGGGCTGGGCCCCGGCCACGGGCGGGAGCGTTTCCGCCGGGGCCGCCGCAACCGGCACGGGCAAGGCCTCCACCCCGCAGGAGGCGGTGATCCGGGGCGACAAGGCCGGACTGCTGGCCATGGTCGAGGCCGCCCTGGCGCAAGGGACCGATCCTTTCAAGCTGGTGGACGAGGCCCTCATTCCGGGCATCCTGGAAGTGGGGCGGAAGTACGAGCGCAAGGAATACTTCCTGCCGCAGCTTTTGCGCAGCGCCGAGGCCATGCAGGCGGGCTTCGCCAGGCTGGAACCGCTGCTGCTCGCCTCCGGCCGGGCGGAGAAGAAGACGCCCATCGTCATGGCCACGGTGGAGGGCGACATCCACGACATCGGCAAGAACATCGTCTGCCTGATGCTCAAAAACCACGGCTTCGAGGTCTTCGACCTGGGCAAGGACGTGCCGGCCAGGCAGATCGTGGACGAGGCCGAGCGCGTGGGCGCGGGCGTCATCGGGCTTTCGGCGCTGATGACCACCACCATGGTGCGCATGGAGGACACGGTGAACCTCATCCGCGAGCGCGGCCTGCACATCAAAGTCATGGTCGGCGGGGCCGTGGTCACCGAGGCCTTCGCCCAGTCCATCGGCGCGGACGGTTTCTCCCGCGACGCCGTGGCCGCGGTGAAGCTGGCGGCGAAGCTCTCCGGCAAGGCCTAGGCCGGGCCGCCGGGCCGCCGGATCGGCAGGCCATGGCCCACGGGGCTCCGCGCGGGGCTTTGCGTCCCGCCGGGCTTTCTGCTACACCGCCGCAGATGCGCGCCGGGGCTTTTCGCCTTGCGCGCCAAGGAGAAACGAATGAAGAAATATGCCTGCAAACGGCCTGTGTTTCTGGCGTTGATGCTGCTTGCGGTCCTTGGCCTGCTGGCCGCCTGCTCCGATGGCGGCTCAGGCGGCGGCTCAGGCGGCGGCTCGGGCGGCGGCACGGGCGGCGGCTCGGTTGGGCAGGGCGGAGGCGGCACTGGCCCGGACAAGTTTGTGACCCTGGACATGCCCGGGATCGAGAAGCGCTTCGCCGCCAACAAGGGCAAGGTCACGCTGGTCATGTTCTGGGCCACCTGGTGCCCGGCCTGCAAGACCGAACTGCCCGTGCTGGAGCAGCTGCGCGCCAAGTACCCGGCGGAAAAGCTCGACATCATGGCCATCAGCGTTGACGACACCGAGCAGGTCATGGCCGCGTTCCTGAAGACCCGGCCCACCACGCTGGACGTGTACCTTTCCAAGGCCGAGGTGGGCTCGGAGTTCGGCGTCAAGAGCATCCCCGCCCTGTACATCCTGGACAAGAACGGCCAGGTGGCCCTCAACAGCGCGGGCGCGTACCCGTTCGACATGCTGGATTCCGTCATCAGCCAGCTGGTGAAGGGCTAGGAATTGGGCATGCAGCTGCGCAAGGCGCGCATCACCGACGTGAAGGGCGTGCACAGGCTCATCATGAACACCAGCGCCGACGACGGCCTGGTGCTGCCGCGCTCGTACAACCAGCTCTACAGCCACCTGCGCGACTTTTTCGTGGTGGTGGACGAGGAGAAGGGCGACGAGGTGCTGGGCTGCGTGGCCCTGGCCATCTGCTGGGAGAACCTGGCCGAGGTGCGCTCCCTGGTGGTGGCGCGCGAGGCGCGCGGGCACGGCCTGGGCCGGAAGCTGGTGGAGGCCTGCATCTCCGATGCGGTGACGCTGGGCATCTACCGCGTGTTCGCCCTGACCAACACCCCGGATTTCTTCCGGCACATGGGCTTTGCCGAGTGCTCCAAGGACAGCCTGCCGCAAAAGGTGTGGAGCGACTGCCTGAACTGCCCCCGGTTCCCGGACTGCGACGAAATCGCCCTGCACATGGAACTATAAGGATTGAAGCGTATGGCCAACACTCTGAAAGTCGTCATCGATTCCGAGACCCTGCACAGGCGCGTGGCCGAACTCGGCGCGGAGATCACCGCCTGCTACCAGGGCAAACCCCTGGTCGTCGTCTGCGTGCTGAAGGGCGCCTTCCTCTTCTTCGCCGACCTTGTGCGCCACATCAAGAACGACGCCCTGGAGACGGACTTCGTGCGCATGGCCAGCTACGGCAGCGGCACCAGCCGGGGCCGGCAGACCATCTTCAGCAAGGACATGGAAGTGGATGTGGCAGGCAAGCACGTGCTGCTGGTGGAGGACATAGTGGACACCGGGCACTCCGCCGAATTTCTGCTGGAAGTGCTGGAAAAACGCGGCGCCGAGAGCATTCGCATCTGCGCCGTGGTGGACAAGCACGAGCGTCGTGAAGTGGAGCTCACGGTTGACTTTGCGGGCTTCCCGCTACAAAAGGGGTTCATTGTGGGATACGGCATGGACTACGCGGAGAAATACCGCGAGCTGGACGCCGTGTACGAACTCGTCCTCTAACAGCTCGCTGGAGCTAGAGAAACACCATGATTGTCGCCTGTCCGAACTGCCAGAGCAAATACAATCTGCCCGAGGAAAAAATTGCGCCCACCGGCTCCAAGGTGCGTTGCGCGCGGTGCAAGCACGTCTTCACCGCCATGCCCCCGGGCAAGGATTTCGACCAGGAGCTGGCCGACCTGACCGCGGCCGAGCCCAAACCGGCCCCCGCCGCCCCCGCGCCGGAGCCCGCCTCCAAGAAACTGCCCTGGGACGACGACGAGCCCGCCGCCGAAGCCCCGGCCTCCAAGAAGCTGCCCTGGGACGACGACGAGCCCGCCGCCGGCCCGGCCGACGACGACGCTCTGCCCGGCACCAAGGCCCCGTCCGGCAAGGGCCCCTTTGATGACGACGAGGCGCCCGCCGCCCCGGCCGATTCCCGCCAGAAGACCCGCTTCGACGACGACGGCGGAGCCTTCATCTCCGGCCTGGATGCCGAGATGGACGCGCCCGCCAAGCCCGCTGGCTCCGGCGAGGACGACTTCCTGAACTCCCTCGGCGGGGGCGAGGCCCCCAAGAAGGACGCCAAGGCCGGCAAGAAGAAGTTCATCATCCTGGGCGCGGCCATCGCCGCCCTGGTGCTCATCGTGGCGGCGCTCTTCGTCTTCAAGCCCTGGACCAAGATGAACATCCCCTTCCTGAGTTCGCTCTCCGGCAAGAAGGAAACCGCCGAGAACGCCGACAAGGTGAAGGACATCGCCCTCAGGAACGTCCGCCAGTACTACATTCCCAACGAGAAAGCCGGGAATGTCTTCGTGGTCGAGGGCAAGGCGGTGAACAACTTCGCCGCGCCCAAGGAACGCATCAAGGTCGAGATCACCCTTTTCGACGAGAAGGGGCACCCGCTTGTTTCCAAGCAGCTTCTGTGCGGCAACACCCTGTCGCAGTTCCAGCTGCAGGTGCAGAGCGAGGAGGAGATCAACGCCAGCCTCTCCTCCGAGGTGGGCATCCTGACCAGCAACACCTATCTCAAGACCGGCATGGACACGCCGTTCATGGCCGTGTTCTTCAAACCGCCAGACGCGGTGAAGGAATTCGGCGTCAAGGTCATCGACGCGCTCGATCCCAAGTAGTCAGAAGAGACGACAACGCATCGGCGGCGCCGGGGCGGGCGCAAAACCCGCTCCGGCGCTTTTCTTTCCCACCACGACCCCCAAGCGAGGCCCGCGCATGAGCCGCAAACCCTACACCGTCGCCCTGGTCCAGACCGGCTGCCGCTCCAGCGCGGAAGAGAACCTCCAGGCCCACCTGGAACTGGCCGAGCGCGCCGCGACCCTCGGGGCCGACGTCATCTGCCTGCAGGAGCTCTTCCTGGGCCCCTATTTTTGTCAACAGGAAGACGCCCGGCTCTTCGACCTGGCCGAGCCCGTGCCCGGCCCCACCACCCAGGCCTTCGCCACACTCGCCAAGAAGACCGGCACCGCCATCGTCGTCTCGCTCTTCGAGAAGCGCTCCATCGGCCTGTACCACAACACCGCCGCCGTCCTCGGCCGCGAGGGCGACCTCCTCGGCGTGTACCGCAAGATGCACATCCCCGACGACCCGGCCTTCTACGAGAAGTTCTACTTCACCCCCGGCGACCTGGGCTTCCTGGCCGTGGACACCCACGTGGGGCGCATCGGCGTGTGCGTGTGCTGGGACCAGTGGTACCCCGAGGCCGCGCGCCTGACCGCCCTCAAGGGGGCCGAGGTCATCTTCTACCCCACGGCCATAGGCTGGCACCCGCAGGAAAAGGACCTGCTGGGCGACGAGCAGCGCAGCGCCTGGATGCTGGTGCAGCGCGGACACGCCGTGGCCAACGGCTGCTACATCGCCGCGGCCAACCGCATCGGCCTGGAGCGCCCCCTGGCCGACGGCAACAACGCGAGCGGCGCGGGCATCGAGTTCTGGGGCACCAGCTTCGTGGCCGGGCCCGCGGGCGACCTCGTGGCCCAGGCCCCCACGGACGAGGAGACCATCCTGCTGGCCCAGGTGGATCCCCAGCGCATGGAGGACGTGCGCCGGGGCTGGCCCTTCCTGCGCGACCGCCGCATCGACGCCTACCAGAACATAGTGAAGCGCTTCGACGACTAGGAGTTCCTGGCCATGATGCAGTTCCTCAAGCTCCTGCTCGGCTTCGCGCCCTGGATCGCCTTCCTGGTCATCGCCCACGGCAGCATGTACCGGCTCAAGCTGGGCCTGGCCGTGGCCGCGGCCCTCACCCTGGTAATGGCCGTCACGAGGCTGCACCGGGGCGTCATCATGTGGGTTGGCATCGCGTTTTTCACGTATGCCAGCGTGGCGGTGTTCGCCTTTGAACACATGTGGACCGTGCGCTGGATGGGCGTGCTGGCCAACGGGGCCCTGGCCGCCGGCGCCTGGATCACCCTGGCCATGGGCAGGCCGTTCACCCTGGAGTATGCCCGGGAGCACACGGACCCGGCCATGTGGAACCACCCCGCGTTCGTCCGCACCAACACGGTCATCACCCTGGTCTGGGCCGCCGTCTTCACCATCGGCGCGGGCCTGGCCTGGCTCAAGGGCCTGGGAACCAGCCTGCCGGAATGGCAGATCGAGTCGGCCAACTATTCCTTCATGTTCGCCGCCGTGGTGTTCACCAACTGGTATCCGCTGGAAATGAAGCGCCGTTCCCAGGCCTGCGCGCAGATACAACCCTAGCGTTTTTTCTTCAATTTTATGCAGGCGGCCGCTGGCCGCCTTTTTCGCGCCTAATCCCCACCAGTTCAATAAAGTTTGCATCCGCCCCTTGCGCACGCGGCAAGCGTGTGTATTTTAGGTGAATGCGCCCGCCGTCGGCCCGCGCCAATCGAAGATTCTGGAGAAGCGCCATGTGGGAATACACTGACAAGGTGAAGGAGCACTTCCTGAACCCGAAGAACGTTGGGGAAATGAAGGACGCCACGGCTGTGGGCGAGGTGGGCTCCATCGCCTGCGGCGACGCCCTGAAGTTGTTTTTGAAGATCGAGGACGGCGTTATTCAGGACGCCAGCTTTCAGACCTTCGGCTGCGCCAGCGCCATCGCCTCCAGCTCCGCCCTCACCGAGCTGGTGAAGGGCAAGACCGTGGACGAGGCGCTCAAGATCACCAACAAGGACATCGCCACGGCCCTGGGCGGCCTGCCCAGGGAGAAGATGCACTGCTCCGTCATGGGACAGGAGGCGCTTGAAGCCGCCATCAAGACCTGGCGCGGCGAGAAGGTGGCCAGCCACGAGCATTCCGAGGGCGAGATCGTCTGCGAGTGCTTCGGAGTCACCGACGAGCAGATCCTTTCCGCCGTGCGCGAGAACGACCTGAAGACCATCGAGGACGTGACCTACTACACCAAGGCCGGCGGCGGCTGCGCCAAGTGCCACGAGAAGATCGCCGAGCTCATCGCCCAGGCGAGGGGGGAAAATCTGGCCGCGCCCGCGCCCAAGCCCGCGAAGCGGCTTACCAACATCCAGCGCATGCGGATGATTGAAGAGGTGCTGGAGAAGGAGATCCGCCCCCGGCTGCAGCTGGACGGCGGCGACATCGAGCTGGCGGACATCGAGGGCCTTGTGGTCTCCGTGACGTTGCGCGGCCGCTGCGTGGGCTGCCCGTCCAGCCAGGCCACGGTGCACGGCGTGGTGGAGACCATCCTGCGCGAGAAGGTGGACCCCGAGATCCAGGTGCGGGAGGTATAGGCCATGAGCAGTCCCGTCATCTACATGGACAACAACGCCACCACCCGCGTGGCCCCGGAAGTTCTTGAGGCCATGCTGCCGTTCTTCTCCGAGCGCTACGGCAACCCCAGCTCCATGCACAGCTTCGGCGGGGCCGTGGGCAAGGAAATGCGCGAGGCGCGGGAGAACCTGGCCGATCTGCTGGGCTGCGGCACGGACGAGATCGTGTTCACCTCCTGCGGCACCGAGGCCGACAACACGGCCATACGGAGCGCCCTGGCCGCCCAGCCGGAGAAGCGGCACATCGTGACCACGCGCGTGGAGCACCCGGCGGTGCTCTCGCTGTGCAAGTTTTTGGAGCGCAGCCAGGGCTACCGCGTGACCTACCTGGGCGTGGACGCCGAGGGCAAGCTGGACATGCAGGAACTGGCCGACAGCCTCACGGACGACACGGCCGTGGTCAGCATCATGTGGGCCAACAACGAGACCGGCGTCATCTTCCCCATCCCGGAGATCGCCACGCTGGCCAAAAGCCGGGGCATCTTCATGCACACCGACGCCGTGCAGGCCGTGGGCAAGATCCCCATCAGCCTCAAGGACCTGGACGTGGACATGCTGGCCCTTTCCGGCCACAAGCTGCACGCGCCCAAGGGCATCGGCGCGCTGTACGTGCGGCGCAAGCTGCCCTACCGCCCGTTCTTGATCGGCGGGCACCAGGAGCACGGCCGCCGCGCGGGCACGGAAAACACCACCGGCATCATCGCCCTGGGCGCGGCCGCCAAGGCCGCCAAGGCGCACATCCCGCTGGAGAACACCACCGTGCGCGCCCTGCGCGACAAGCTGGAGAACGCGCTGCTCGCCGCGGTCCCCGATTCCCGCCTGAACGGCCACAAAGAGGACCGCCTGCCAAACACCGCCAACATCAGCTTCAAGTACGTGGAGGGCGAGGCCATCCTGCTGCTGCTCGACCAGCTGGGCATCGCGGCCAGCTCTGGCTCCGCCTGCACCTCGGGCTCCCTCGAACCCTCCCACGTGCTGCGGGCCATGGGCGTGCCCTTCACCTACGCCCACGGCTCCATCCGCTTCTCCCTCTCGCGCTACACCACGGAGGCGGACGTGGACTACGTGATCAACAACGTGCCGGGGATCATCGAGACCCTGCGCAAGATCTCGCCCTACAAGAAGGGGGCCGCCGATCCCCTCGACCCCAAGCCGGCCTGCGGCTGTTGAGGGCGCGGGCGGGGAGTCTCCGTCCGCGCTGCCCTTGCCGGCCTCCCTTTGGGGCCGGCTTTCCCCATTTGACACGGCCCCGCCTAGCGCGAATCCAGCCCAGGGGGCGGATTCGCGCTAGGCGGCACAGGGATTCCAAAGGGCGGATGCCCGTTGGCGGGGTCCAGGGGCAGCGCCCCTGGCAGGGTTCAGGGGCAGCGCCCCTGGCGTAAAAGGAGTTCATCATGCGCATCGCACAATCCATGGCCGACCTCATCGGCGGTACGCCGCTGGTCCGTCTCAACAAGCTTTCCGAGGGCCTTTCCGCAACGCTTCTGGCCAAGCTGGAGTCCAGCAACCCCGGCGGCTCGGTGAAGGACCGCATCGCCGCCAGCATGATCGAGGCCGCCTTTGCCGAGGGCCGCATCACCCGGGACAGCCTCATCGTGGAGCCCACCAGCGGCAACACGGGCATCGGCCTGGCGCTCATCTGCGCCATCAAGGGCCTCAAGCTGGTGCTCACCATGCCGGAGAGCATGAGCGTGGAGCGGCGCAAGCTGCTGGCGGGCTATGGCGCGCAGCTGGTGCTGACCCCGGCGGCCGAGGGCATGAAGGGCGCGATAAAGAAGGCCGAGGAACTCGTGGCGACAACGCCCGGCGCGTTCATGCCCATGCAGTTCGAGAACCCGGCCAACCCGGCGGCGCACCGCGCGGCCACGGCGCTGGAGATCTGGGACGACACGGAAGGGCAGGTGGACTGCTTCGTGGCCGGCGTGGGCACGGGCGGCACCATCACGGGCGTGGGCCAGGTGCTCAAGGGGCGCAAGCCCGGCGTGCGCGTGGTGGCGGTGGAGCCCACGGATTCGCCGGTGCTTTCCGGCGGCACGGCCGGCCCGCACAAGATCCAGGGCATCGGCGCGGGGTTCGTGCCGGCCATCCTTGATACCAAGGTCTACGACGAGATCATCCAGGTGGGCGCCGAGGACGCGTTTCTGACCGCCCGGCGCATGATGCGCGAGGAAGGCATCAGCTGCGGCATCTCCTCCGGGGCCAACGCCTTCGCGGCTCTGCAGCTGGCGGCACGGCCGGAGATGGCCGGCAAGACCATCGTGTTCATCGTGTGCGACACGGGCGAACGCTACCTGTCCACGCCGCTCTTTGCGGACCAGGAGTAGGGGGGCGGCCATGATCGACGAGCTGAAACTCCCCGTGGACCTGGACCGCGACGAGGTGCTGGCCGACACCGTGGCGCGCCTGTGCGCGCCCAGCCAGTGCGAGAGCGCCTGCCACCATGTGAGCCGCGACCAGCCCATGCCCTCGCTGGAGGCCCTGGCCGAGGTGGTGGAACTCTTGCGCGCGGTGCTGTTCCCCGGCTTCTTCGGGCCCTCGGACGTGAGCGGCAAGACCATGCCCTTCTACACGGGCAGCGCGCTCGACCGGGTTGTGAAGCTGCTCTCGGAGCAGATCAACCGCGGCTACTGCTTCGTGTGCGCGCGCGACAACCGCCAGCCCTGCCAGGACTGCTCCTCGCGCTCGGAGGCGGTGGCGCTTGAGTTCGTGAAGCGCCTGCCGCTGGTGCGCGAGCTGCTCTCAAGCGACGTGCAGGCGGCCTTTGACGGCGACCCCGCGGCCAAGAGTCCGGGCGAGACCATCTTCTGCTATCCCAGCATCAAGGCGCTCACCAACCACCGCATCGCCCACCAGCTGCACCACCTGGGGGTGGACATCATCCCGCGCATCATCGGGGAGATGGCCCACTCGGACACGGGCATCGACATCCATCCGGGCGCGCACATCGGCCCGCGCTTCTTCATCGATCACGGCACGGGCACGGTCATCGGCGAAACCAGCATCATCGGTCAGAATGTGCGCCTGTACCAGGGCGTGACCCTGGGGGCCAAAAGCTTCCCCAAGGACGACACGGGCTCGCGGCTGGTGAAGGGCCTGGCCCGGCACCCCATCGTGGAGGACGACGTGACCATCTACGCCGGGGCCACGATCCTCGGGCGGGTGACCATCGGCAAGGGCGCGGTCATCGGCGGCAACGTGTGGGTGACGGGCGACGTGGCCCCTGGCGCGCGCATCGTGCAGGCGCGCGCGGCGGAGCAGTTTTTCATCAGCGGCGCGGGCATCTGACGCGCTTGCCGATAATTGTTAAAAGAGAGTGGAAAAGTCCTTGAAGTCTTCGGAATAACCACGTAATGATTGTACAGAGTTGGGTGGTTTGAACCATGGAGCGAGCCCAGTGAGCCAGGACTGCATCTTCTGCAAGATCATCGCCGGGGAGATTCCCTCCGCCAAGGTGTACGACCGTGGCGGCGTGTACGCCTTCCTGGACATCGCGCCCGTGAACAAGGGCCACGCCCTGGTGGTGCCCAAGAAGCACCACGCCACCCTTTTCGACCTGCCGGACGACCTGGGCCGCGAGATGCTCGCCGCGCTCAAGGCCGTGGGCCGGGGTGTCATGGCGGCCACCGGGGCCACGGGGCTCAACGTGGGCATGAACAATTACGAGAGCGCCGGGCAGCTGGTGCACCACGCCCATTTTCATCTCATTCCGCGGCACGCCGGGGACGGACTGACCCTTTGGACCCAGCACGCCTATGAAAACGTAGAGGAAATGCAGAAGCTGGCCAGGGCCGTCGTCCAGGCCATCGGCTGAAATAACGGGAACCTAATGGAGGTTTCATGAGCGGTCAGACACTCACCAAAGCGCACATCGTCGACGCCATCTACAAGAAGACGGACCGCAACCGCGCGGAGATCAAGGACCTGGTGGAGTCCACCCTTGATCTGATGAAGCAGGCCATCAAGAAGGACCACGCCATGCTGGTGAGCGGCTTCGGCAAGTTCGAAGCCTACGACAAGAACTCCCGCCGCGGGCGCAACCCGCAGACCAACGAGAGCATCACCCTGCCGCCGCGCAAGGTGGTGGTGTTCCGCCTGTCGCGGAAGTTCCGCGCCGAGCTCAATCCGCAGGAATAAACGCCTGCGGCCAGTCGGCCTTCAGCTTTTCCAGGGCCTCGCGGGCAGCCGCGGGGTCCTGGAAGGGGCCGGCCTGCACGCGGTGGAACGCCGTTCCGCCCTGCTCCACGCGCACCACACGCGTCTGCGAATACCCCTTCTCCTTCAGCCATGCCACGGCCGCCTCGGCGTTCTTCTCCGTGGTGAACGAGGCGATCTGCACCAGCGGCACCCTGGGCGCGGGCTGCGGCCCGGCCTGGGCGGGCTCCGACTTGGCGGCCTGGGCGGCTGCGTCGGCCTTGGCCTCGGCCGAGGGCTCCGGCTTGGTTCCAATCGTTTTTGCTTCTGACGTCTTGGCTTCGGGCGTCTTGGCCTCGGGGGCCGCAACGGCCGGCTTGGCTTCGCCCGGCTTGTCGCCAGGGGCCTTGGCTTCTGGTGCCTTGGCTTCTGGTGCCTTGGCCTCCTGAACCGCTTCGGCAGGCTTGGCTTCCGGCCCAGCGGCCGGAATGGCCTTGGCGTCGACCGGCTTGGCGTCGGCCGGCTTTGCGTCGGTGGGCTGTGCGCCGGTCGTGTTGGCCTTGTCCGTGCTGGCTTGCGGGGCAGCGGCAGCCGCGGGCCTGGTCTCGGCCTTGGCTTCCTGCGCCGCCTGGGCCTTGGCCTGCGCGGGCTTCTTCTCCAGCAGGGCGGAGGAGGGCTGCTCGTCCCTGACCTCGGCCACCACCACGTCGCTGGGATCGCTGGTCACAGGGCTCGTTTTCGGGGCGCGCTGCTCCTGGGCCGGGCCTTTGCGCGCGCCGCGCACCGAGGCCTCGGTGCGTACCTCGGGCGGATCGGAGGGGATGGGCTGGCGCGGCGAGCAGGCGGGCAAAAGCATGAGCGCCGCCAGGGCCAGCAGGTGCGTGCGCGTGAACTGACGAGGTCCGTGCATGGGAGCCTCCCGGGTTTGTCTGATGAAGAACGACAGTCTAAATTTTGTCTATACTAGGCCAGCCGAAACGGGATTGCAAGGGCGGGCGGTCTGCTTGAAACAGGCTGGCGCGCCTGCCGAGTACAGCCCGCGGGCCTCTGCGTGCGGGCCCTGGCGGCGCGCGCGCAAAAGAAAAGCGCCCGGTCCTTGCGAACCGGGCGCTGCCTTAGCCGATCAGTCCCTTGCGGGTCCTAGAAACCGTAGCCCAGGGCCTCGCGGATGTCCGCGGGCAGGTTGGCCTTGCTCTCGGGAGCGGCCTTCTTCTTGGACTTGCCGGCCTTCACGCGGGCGGCCTTCACGTCATCCAGGGCGAAGGTGCGGGGAATCTCGAACACCTGGCCGGGGTAGATGAGGTTGGCGTTCTTGATCTTGGCGCGGTTGGCCTTGAAGATCAGGGGCCACATGAAGGGGTCGTTGTAGATCTGCTTGAACTCGGAGATCCACCACAGGCAGTTGCCCTTCACGACGGTGTAGGACGTGGGCAGTTTGGCGTAGTCAGCCTCGTAAATCTGACGCGGGGACATGGGGGCCGGAGCGGCGGCGCGGGTCTCGGCAACCGGGGCCGGGGCCGGGGCGGGCGCGGGTTCGACCTTCTTGGAACAGCCAAGGGCGAAAACGACACAGCAGGCAACAGTCAGCAGCATGAGCTTTTTCATAGTTAACTCCCTCCTCCGTTGGGAACTAAAGGATATTCCTGTGAACATCGCACTGTCAAGCTTAACCCACCATTCTTTGCGTCCAGTTGTCGAGAATTTTCTTCTCCTGGAGCACCATCCTGTCGGCGGGATTGATGGCGAGGGCACCTTGCACCGCAAGGGCCGCCTCGTCAACCCAGCCGCCAAGGCGAAGACTCTGCGCGGCCAGAACGAACATGCGCTCCGGGTGCTCGCCGTATACTGTGCCGATGAGATGCTGATAATCGACGCCGAACACCTCTCGTACAAGCTGGTTTTGCGAGAACAGGTAGCGCGCAAGAAGGGCGTTTTCCTTGTGGCGCGCCAAATATATGGGCAGCAGCCTGCGGCACTGGCTCATGATGAAGCGGATGCGGTCGATTTCGCGGCGCATGCTTTCTTCCGTTTGGCGCAACACCTGGAAGAGCTCTTCCACAACAGCGCGCTCTGCGTCGGGCAGGTCGCGTCCGCGCAGGGCCAAGAACCACGGCGCGTAGGTGAGCGCCTGGTAGGCGTCTTCCTTCAGCTTGATGGTCTCGTGGAAGATGTAGCCCAGGCCCCAGTCGAGGAACTGGCCGGTGAGGGGCGTCTCGGGGTCGTTGCGGAACACGTGGTGCGCCGTGTCCTTCATGCGCCACAACAGGCCCTTGTCCATCTCCTGGCCGATGAGGTCGCGCAGGATGGTGAAGGCCACCGCGCCCTCGCGGTCGAAGGAGACGAACTGCTGCTCCAGCGCCTTGCTGGACATGCAGAAGTTGCGGAACATGTCGCGCACGAACTCCGGCAGCTTGGTGCGTATCCAGGTTTTGGACATGGGGCCTAGGCCCTCCCTTTGCGGGGTTTTTCCGACATGGCGGCGAGCTTGGCGAGCTCGGCCAGGCGCAGGTCGACCATGCTGTAGAGCGAGCCCGGCGTGTAGCGGCCGTCTTTCCGGCGGGTGCCGGCGGGCAGCCCGGTCAGGATGGTCATGGCCTGCTCGATGCTGGCCACGGGGTAGAGGTGGAACTGCCCGGCCCTGACCGCCTCCACCACCTCGTCTTTCAGAAGCAGGTGCACGGCGTTGTCCGCCGGGAAGAGCACGCCCTGGCGCCCGGTGAGCCCCCGCCTGCGGCAGACCTCGAAGAAGCCCTCCACCTTGCGGTTCACCCCGCCCACGGCCATGATGGCTCCGCTCTGGCTCACCGCGCCGGTGAAGGCGAGCGACAGGTCGATGGGCGCGCCGGAGAGCGCGGACAGAAGCGCCGCAAGCTCCGCGCCCGAGGCCGAGTCGCCCTCCACCCCGGCGTAGTTCTGCTCGAAGCACAGGCTGCCCGTGAGCACCAGGGGCTTGTCCTGGGCGAACAGGCGCACCAGGTAGCTCTTGATGATCATCATGCCCTTGGTGTGGATGGGCCCGCCCAGCTGGGCCTCGCGCTCAAGGTCGAGGATGCCGCCGTGGCCCACGCCCACGGTGCAGGATATCTGGTGCGGCAGGCCGAACTCGTAGTCGCCGAAGAGCGTGACCGACAGCCCGTTGGCCCGCCCCACGGCCGTGCCGCCCGTGGCCACCTTGATGATCTCGCGGTCGTAGTCGGCCATGAACTCTTCTTCGAACAGGTTGGCCCGGAAGTCGTGCTCGGCCACGGCGCGGTTCAGGTCGGAAAGCTCCACCAGCTCGCGGCCTTCCATGCGGGCGATGGCCGCGGCCTCGATCATCCTTCCGCGCAGCTGGGTGAAGGACAGGGTGAGGCGCTTCTGGTCCTCGGCCAGGCGGCTGGCGTGGTCCACCAGGCCGGCCAGGGCCCCGCGAGAGAAGGGCGGCAGGGCGGCCTGCTCGATGATGCCGGAAAGGGCCGAGAGATACTGGCGGATGCTGCCCGCGCTGCGCTCCACCGTGGCCTGCAGGTGGGCCTTGAGCTTGAAGTGCTTGCGGAAGCGGTCGTCGCCCGCCAGCAGGGTCTCGTAGGCCTCGTCCGTGCCCACCAGGATGATCTTGAGGTTGAGCGGGATGGGTTCCGGCTCGATGGTGCGGGTCTTGGCCTGCTCGCCGTCGCCGGGGTCCTCCATGCGCAGGAAGCCGGAGCGCAGGGCGCGCAGCAGCCCCTCCCAGGAGCCCTGGTTGCCCATCAGATCCTCGACGTTGATGATGAGGAAGCCGCCGTTGGCGCGGTGCACGCTGCCCGCGCGCACCAGGGTGAAGTCGGTGTAGAAGGCGCCCAGCTCGCTCTCGCGCTCTATGCTGCCCAGCAGGTTGAAGGGAGTGGGGTGGTCCTCCACGATGACCGGGGCCCCGGCCTTGGCGCGGGCGGCCTTGCTGTTGTCCACGAAGAGGTTCACGTCGTGGCGGTAGCTGATGTCATCGGGCTGGGGCGGCTGGGAGTGGCCGTCGGCGTGCTGGCCCTGGGCCGGCCCGGCGCCGCCCTTGTCCGCCGGGTCGCGGGGCAGGTACGACTCCACGTTGTCCAGGATGTCCTTTTCCACGGCCTCCATGTGGGCCACAAGCTTCGGGGCCTCGGCGAAGTCCTTGCGCAGGGGCTTCAAGGCCTCGGCCAGGGCCTCGGCCGCCACCTCGCGGTGCAGCTTCACCTCTCCCTGGCGGAAGCCCTGCTCGCTCAAGTTGAGCTTGCGCAGAAACACGCCGATCTCCGACAGGAGCTTCTCGCCCTTGCTCTTGAGCACCTTGCGCCGGGCCGGGGCCAGGCGCCCGTATTCCTCGTCGCCCATGACGCGGCCGCCCACCATGGGCATGATGGTGAGCCCGCCGGAGTCGTCCATGTCCAGGGCGAAGCCCTTGTCGCGCGCCATGGCCTCCATCTTATTATAGATGCTGTCGCGCTTGGCCGAGAAGCGCTTGAAGAGCGTCTCGTGCTTGCGGCGGTACGCGTCCTGGTCGAAGCTGGCGGCGATGGCCTGGCGCACGTCGGCCAGGGCCTTGGCCAGGGCGGTCTTGTAGGCGCGGCCCTGGCCCGCCGGGAGGGAGACCGCCAGGGGCCGGTCCTCGTCCTCGAAGTTGTGCAGGTAGATGAAGTCGCAGGGGGTGGGGCGCTTGGCGGCCTCCGGCGCGAGGTACCCGCGCACGAAGTGCGTGCGGCCCTGGCCGGGGTCTCCGGCCACGAAGACGTTGTACTCCAGGCCGGGGATCATAAGCGCCATGCGCAGGGCCTGCATGGCCCTGGGCTGGAAGGCTCCCTGGCCGTTCTTTCTGGGCACCCTGCGGCTGTCCTCGTAGGGCAGGGAGGCGGGGTCCAGGCGGTTTCTCAATTTTTCCGGCGCCAAGGGCTTGGCCGCGCGAAGGAAGGTCGGGTCGGTCTTTTTGGTCATGCTCCGTCCATGGGAATATAAGTGGGGGCGGCTTGCGGCGCCGCCTGAATTTCTGTATCGGCTTCCACGGCGCTTGTCACTAGAGCGATGCGGCCCGGCGGGCCGGGGCCCGGCGGAAAAAAGCGAAAAATGCTCGGCCGTGGCGGAGAACCGCATTGACGGGGCAAGGGGCTTGTGCTAGCTACTTCTCCTTGTGAAGAAATGAACGTCCCGGCCAGGTGGTCGAGCAAGGGCCTTCCGGGGAACTATCCGGGGTAGAGTATGTTCTTTCCCAAGCAAGGCAAGCATTCCGGAGCGTTGGAGCTGCTGTACGTGTCGGGGACCATCGGTCTCCAGCTCGTCAGCGCGACCTTCATCGGGCTGGCCATGGGGTACTTCCTGGACAAGTGGCTGGGAACAAGCCCGTGGCTGCTGGTTGTGTTTCTCATTCTGGGCATCGTGGCGGGCTTCCGCGACGTGTACCGCGAGGCGAAGCGCATCCAGAACCGCACTGGGGGCGAGCCCGGCGCGGGCGACCCGGGAGCGGGGAAATAGGCCGCCGCAAGGCTGCCAAGAGGCTTCATGTTCAGAACGCTTGTCCAGAAGATAGACGCCATGCTGTACCGCCGGGGCTTCGCCGTGGCGGATGCGCGCAGGCTGATGCGCAACCAGATGCTTTTGGCCGCCGGTGGGTCGGCGGTTGCGTGTCTTGCGAGCGGGTTCGCGAATTGGGGATTCTCGTTCGCCGCTGGCGCGCTCATCATCAGCATCAACTTCTGGTGGCTCTCCAAGGCCGCCCAGGAGCTTGTGCGGGTGAAGCAGGGCGCCATGTTCACGCTGTTGACGCTCTTTTACGGAAGGTTGGTGTTGACCGCCGCCGCCATCGCCGGGCTTGTGGCATGGGCGGGCGCGTCGGTTTACGGGCTTTTGGCCGGGCTCTCCACGGTTGTCGCGAACGCGGCATTGTGGGGCGTCCTCCAGATGAGGCACAAAGTCCCCTCTGTGGGGAAGGGGAAGGAGGCTTAGAACATGTCTGCAGGACTTCCGCATCCGCTGACCTATTCGGTCATCATCGACGAAAAGCTGGGACTGGGTCTGCCGCCGCACGTGTACTACATGTGGCTGGCCATGATCATCCTGTTCACCTGCGCGCTGATGCTGCGCGGCCGTCTCCAGCTGGTCCCCGGCGGACTGCAGAACGTGTTCGAGACCGTCATCGGCGGGCTTGAGGACTTCACGGTGGCGAACATAGGCGAGGAAGGCCGCAAGGTGTTCCCCTTCCTGTGCTCCATCTTCATCTTCATCCTGGTGATGAACTACATCGGCCTCATCCCCGGCTGCGACGCCGCCACGGCCAACGTGAACACCAACGCGGCCATGGCCATCTGCGTGTTCCTCTACTACAACTACATCGGCATCAAGAAATGGGGCTTCGGCTACATCAAGCACTTCATGGGCCCCATGGCCGCCCTGGCCCCGCTGATGCTGGTGCTTGAGACCGTGAGCCACCTGGCCCGCCCGGTCTCTCTCACCCTCCGTCTCTTCGGCAACATCCGCGGCGAGGAAATCGTCCTGGTGCTGCTCTTCGTGCTGGCTCCGGTGCTTGGCACCCTGCCCATGTACTTCCTGTTCATCCTGGGCAAGACCATTCAGGCCTTCATCTTCTTCATGCTGACGATGATCTACCTGAAGGGCTCTCTCGAGCACGCCCACTAATCACGGGGAAATGGTCGTCTGACCACAACAACATACCTTTAGGAGTATCTCCAATGCGCAAAGCTCTTATGATGACCGTGGCTATGGTTCTGTTCGCTTACGCCGCCTTCGCCTCCGACGGCGCTGCCGCCGGCGCCGCCGTGGGCCCCGTGGCCGCCTGGGCCACCGCCATCGGCATGGGCATCGCCGCTGGCCTCTGCGGCATCGGCCAGGGCCTGGGCCTGAAGGCCGCCTGCGAAGGCACCGCCCGCAACCCCGAAGCTGGTGGCAAGATCACCGTTACCCTGATCCTGGGCCTGGCCTTCATCGAGTCCCTGGCCATTTACGCCCTGGTCGTCAACCTGATCCTGCTCTTCGTGAAGCCCCTGGGCGCCTAGTTCCCTCGGACGACACCGGATTCAAGGAGGCCGCAAGGCCTCCTTTTTTCCGGGGATTCTGTTATAAATTTCACAAGTTAGGAGCCAGGCAACCGGAATGGCCGTGAAGAGCGAGCACATCCCAAAAGCGACAATCGCCCGGCTGGCCACCTACATCCAGGTCCTGTCGGAGTTCAAGCGCGAGGGCACGGACGTTGTCTCCTCCGAGCGCCTGGCCGAGGCCTGCTCCGTCAATTCCTCCCAGATCCGCAAGGACCTCGCCTACTTCGGCGAATTCGGCGTCCGCGGCGTGGGCTACTACGTCCAGGATCTCATCACCTCCATCAAGCGTTCGCTGGGCATCGACCGCGCCTGGAACTGCGCCCTTGTGGGCGTGGGCAACCTGGGCCGCGCTCTTTTGCGCCACCGCGAGTTCTCGCGCAAGGGCTTCATCATCCGCGGCGCCTTCGACTGCGATCCCTACAAGATCGGCGAAGTGGTGGAAGGCATGGAGATTGTGTGCTCCCGCCAGCTGCCGGCCAAGGTGAAGGAACTCTCCCTTGAGATCGGCGTCATCACCACCCCGCCCGAGCGCGCCCAGCGTGCCGCCAACTATCTGGTGGGCGCGGGCATCAAGGGCATCATCAATTTCGCCCCGGCGCGCATCGCCGTGCCGAAACACATCCATTTGGAATATGTGGATTTCTTCCACTACTTCTACGCCGCAGCCTTCCACATCCGCTTCGACGACAACCGGGACTGATGCCCGGCACGCACCGCAAATAGCGATTATCGATTGCAGAATCGGTTGACTTGCCCCGCGCGAGTGGGGAATATGTACGCGTCCCGACCGCCGCATGCGTATTCCGGAGCGTTGCCCCGTGCAGGATCTTGACCAGTATCCCAAGGTATTCTTGCAGACGGGCGACTGCTTTCTCGGCGTGCGTCCCACCCTCGTCTCCACGGTGCTGGGCTCCTGCGTGGCCGTCACCATGTGCGCGCAGAACCGGGGCATCGGGGCCATCTGCCATGCCTTCCTGCCCGACAGCGTCAGCTTCCAGCACTCCTCGCGCGAGCCCCAGGTCTGCCGCTTCGTCGACACGGCCCTGGAGAACATGTACTCGTCCATGATGAAGCTGCGCATCGCGCCCGAGGACATCGTGGTCAAGGTTTTCGGCGGGGCTTCCGGGCTCATGGGCGGGGCGGAGCGCACCACGCTCTACGACATCGGCGGGCGCAACATCCGCGCGGTGCGCCAGTGGCTCATGCTCCACGGCCTGCCCATCGCCAAGTCGCAGATCGGCGGCAACCAGGGCCGCAAGCTGCATTTCCTCACGCACACGGGCGACGTGTGGGTGAAGCTGCTGAACCGCACCGGAGGAGGAGGCTAGAGCCATGCGCCACGTGTTTCGACTGCTGCTGGCGCTGCTGCTGGCGCTGTCCGTCTCCGCCGCGCTGGCCGAGGGCGGCCGCGCAGGGCGTGCGCCCGAGCCAGCGCTCACGCAAGTCGGCGTCATCGACGCGCTTTTGGCCGGCGGCTACGAGGGGGCCATGCCCGTTGGGCAGCTCAAACGCCTCGGCGACATCGGCCTGGGCACCTTCGACGCCCTGGACGGCGAGCTGGTGCTGCTGGACGGCGTGGTCTACCAGGTGCCGGCCAGCGGCCAGGTGGCCCGCCCGGCGGACAGCCTCACCACGCCCTTCGCCCAGGCGGCGCGCATGGCCTCGCCCCTGGCCGTGGCCCTTGCCCCCGGCCTGGATCTCAAGGCCGTGGAGGCCGCGCTGGACGCCCGCCTCGGCGACGCCAACGTGTTCGCCGCCGCGCGCATCGACGCCCGCTTCGCCGCGCTCATCGCGCGCAGCGTGCCCCGCCAGGCCCCGCCCTACCGCCCCCTGGCCGAGGTGGCCAAGGAGCAGAGCCTCTTCCCCTTCACCGAGGCGGAGGGCACCCTCATCGGTCTGCGCGGCCCGGCCTTCGCCAAGGGCTTCGGCGTGCCGGGCTGGCATTGGCACTTCCTGACGCGCGACCGCCAGCGCGGGGGGCACGTGCTGTCCTTCACCCTCTCGGCCGGGGGAGCCGCCAGCGCCAGGCTCCAGCCCCTGCGCCGCCTGGAGCTCATCCTGCCGCAGCAGGGCCTGTCCGCCTTCGACCTCGCCCGCGACCGCTCCCGGGAGCTGCACGCCGTGGAGGCCGGGCAGTGAAGATCCTCATGATCGCGGTCAACGACCCCGCGGGCACGGGCATCGGCTTCTGCCGGGCCGTGAACCGCCTGGGCCGGCACGAGGCCCGCATCGTCACGCTGGAGACGCGCTACACCCATTCCTGGCCCAAGGATCTGCACGTGCCCGACCTTACAGGTCCTGGGGGGGACGGGGCCGGGCTGGCGGAACTGGAGCGGCTGCTCAAGACCAGCGACGTGTTCCACTTCCACATGACCGCCGACGAGCACCTGCGCCTGGGGCCCTTCCTCCCGGCGGACCACCTTTCCGGCAAGGTCGTGGTGCACCACGAGCACGGCCACCACGACTTCCGCTCCAACCCGGAGGCCTTCCGCGAGAAGTACCGTCGCCTGGGGCGCAAGAACCTGCTGGTCAGCACGCCGGACCTCAAGCGCATGATGCCCGAGGCCCGCTGGCAGCCGAACCTTGTGCATCAGGATGAGCCCGCCCTGCGCCCGGCCGAGCGCCAGTGGTCCGGGGCGCTCAGGCTGGCGCATTCGCCTACGCGCAAGGACCTCAAGAACACCGACGAACTCCTGGCCGTGGTGGAGGCCTTGCGGGAGCGCGGCGCGGGCATCGAGCTGGACATGATCGACAACGTGCCGCACAGCCAGTGCCTGGCGCGCAAACGGATGAATCACGCGCTCTTCGACCACATGCAGGGCTACTACGGGGTGAGCAGCCTGGAGGGCCTGAGCCAGGGCCTGGCGGTCATCGCCGGGCTGAACGCCTGGAACCGCGCCCACGTGGCGGAGTTCGCCGGCGTGCCCGAGGCCGACCTGCCCTGGGTGCTGGCGCACGATGCCGATGGCCTCGCCGCTGCCCTGTCCTCCCTCGCCGGCGACCTGGACCGCTGCCGGGCCATCGGCGAAGCCTCTCGCCGCTTCGTGGAGCAGCGCTGGAGCGAGGAGAAGGTGGCCGGGCACCTGTGCGATTTCTGGGACGCCCTCTAGGCTTTGCTCCCGCGCGCAAAAGGTGTAGGGTGCCGGAAAATCAGCTTCCGGAGCGCGCAATGAAGAAAGGTTCGAAGGGCTTGCAGGTTGCCGGGGCGCTGGCCCTGGCCGGCGTTGTCGTCCTGGGCGCGGGGCCTGGCCTCGCGGCCGAGTACGAAATCCGCATGCCCGTGGAGAAGACCGCGCGCATCAGCCCTCCGCCGGACGCCCCGGCCGAGCCCGCCAAGGAGCCTGCCAAAGCCGCGCCCAAGACTGCCCTGGGCCGCGCCGCGGAGGCCGCCGCCGCCAATGCCGACACCGCGCCCAAGGCCGCGTCCAAACCCGCGCCCAAGCCCGAATCCGGCAAGTCCGAGCCCGCCGTCCAGGCGGCCGACAAGCCGGCCAGGCCCGCCAAATCTCCCGAGGCGAGCGCCGCCAAGCCCGCCTCCAAGGCCAGGAAGAACGCGAAGCCGGCCGCGGCCGTCAGCGCCGACCCCGACGCCGCCGCGGACGAGGGCGTGGTGCACGTGCCCAGCGGCGCGCCCATTCCCGTGCCCGGCCAGCCATCCGGCTCCGCGTCCGGTCAGGCCGAGGCCGTCCCCGCCAAACCCGCCCCCAAGCCCGAAACCAGGCCTGCTGCCAAGCCTGAGCCGAAGCTCGACCCCAAGGCCAGCGTCATGCCGCCCGCCGCCGCCGCCGCGCCCATCGGGCTGCCGGCCGACGGCCAGTGGGTGGGCGAGATCGGCGTGGAGTTCCAGACCGAGCGCATCATCCTGCGCGCCACCACCAACGCCGAGGTGGAGCGCGTCACCTGGTTCAACGTGAGCAGCCCGTCCGAACCGCGCAAGCTGGCCATCGACCTGCGCGGGCCCTGGCGCAAGAAGGGCCCCGCCGTGGTCCGCTTCGACACCGGCCCGGTGAAGGCCGTGGTGGTGGGCGAGCACCCGGACCGCCTGCGCCTGGCCGTGGAGTTCCGCGACGGCGCCGTGGCCCCCTCCCTCGATCCTGTGCTGGAAAAGGGCCCGGCCGGCGTGTCCCTGGTCATCCCCCTGGCCGTGCGGCTCGTCCGCTAGCCGGCTGGACCGCCCGTTTTTTTGCGGCGGCCGTCACTCTCGTCACAGAATCGTCACAGGGCCGTGGCCCAGACGTCGCTTCCCATGCGTACATCTCCATCTGCGGCACGCCGCGGACGAGCCTTTGCCGCCCCGCAGCGCGCCACGCTGACGACATCCCGGCCAAGCACACGGAGACGCACATGGCTGACATCAAGATCACCTCGCAGTCGCTGGATTTCTTCTACGGGAATTTCCACGCCCTGCACCAGGTGAGCCTGGACTTCGAGAAACACCAAGTCACCGCCCTCATCGGGCCCTCCGGCTGCGGCAAGAGCACGTTTCTGCGCTGCATCAACCGCATGAACGACCTCATCCCCGGCACCCGCGTTTCGGGCCTGCTGGCGCTGGACGGCGAGGACATCCACGCCCAGGGCGTGGACGTGGTGGCCCTCCGGCGGCGCATAGGCATGGTCTTCCAGAAGCCCAACCCCTTCCCCAAGACCATCTACGAGAACGTGGCCTACGGCCTGCGCGTCAACGGCGTGTCGGACAAGCGCGTGCTGGACCAGGGCGTGGAGACGTCCTTGCGCGGCGCGGCCCTGTGGGACGAGGTGAAGGACCGCCTGGAGACCTCGGCCCTGGGGCTCTCCGGCGGGCAGCAGCAGCGCCTGTGCATCGCCCGGGCCCTGGCCGTTCGGCCGGAGGTGCTGCTCATGGACGAGCCCGCCAGCGCGCTGGACCCCATCGCCACCCAGAAGATCGAGGACCTGATCCACGAGCTCAAGCGCGACCTGACCATCATCATCGTCACCCACAGCATGCAGCAGGCCGCCCGCGTGTCCGACCGCACGGCCTTCTTCTACCTGGGCAAGCTCATCGAGGAAGGCGATACGCGGACCATCTTCACCAAGCCGCGCAACCGCCAGACAGAAGACTACATCACCGGCCGCTTCGGCTAGAAAGAGGACACGACACATGCAGCAACGCAGCCACTTCACGCAAAAGCTCGGCGACCTGCGCATGCAGCTCATCCGCATGGCCGCCCTGGCCGAGCAGGCCGTGCAGAACGCCTGCCGCTCCTACCTGGAGCACGACACCGATCTCGCCGAAGGCGTGGTCATGAACGACATGGCCATCAACGACCTGGAAGACCAGATCGACGCCTTCAACCTGGAGCTGCTGGCCCTGGACCAGCCCATGGCCTGTGATCTGCGCCTCATCATCGGCTCCATGCGCATCACCATGAACCTGGAGCGCGTGGGCGACGAGGCTGTGAACCTGGCCCACCGCACCCTGTTCCTCTCCACCCGCCCGCCCCTGCCGGACAACCCGCGCATGGCCCAGCTGTGCGCCCACGTGCAGGACATGCTCGCCAAATCCGTGCGCGCCCTGGTGGACGGGGACTCCGCCCTGGCCGGAGACATCTGCGGCATGGACCACCGCGCCGACGAGCTGTCCCTGAAGGTCCTGAAGGAAGCCATCAACAACATGGTGGACGAGACCCGCATCGTCGAACGCGGCGTGCACGTCATCATGGCCTCCCGCCACCTGGAACGCATCGGCGACCTGGCCACCAACATCGCCGAGGCCGTCATCTTCATCAAGGAAGGACAGAACGTGAAGCACAGGTGCAAGGGCTAGGGAAAGAAGAGCAGGGGCGTCGCCCCTTGAACCCCGCTGGGGCTCTGCCCCAGGCCCCGCCAGGGAACATTCGTTCGGAGGGTATGACCCCCTGGACCCGAATAGGGGGGGAAACGCCCACGCCTAAGGATGAGGGCAGACCAGACAGTTCTCACTTTCCGAGCGGTCCTTGCGGCGCATGCGCCGCTAGGACCGCTCGGCCATTACAAGGACAACGCCCGCCTGAGGACCAGGAAAAGCCTGAAGCGAACCAGCCGGACCCGCCGCGCGGATTGCCCGCTCCGGTGGCCTAGCGCCGGGCGGGAAATCCGCGCCAACGGGAGTCCAGAGGGCCTCGTGCCCTCTGGCCGCCGGAGGCTCTTCGCCTTCTCCCGCGCCCCTGGCACCTTGCGCGCGGCCCGCAACGGGGGTAGGAGGCGCTCATGAGGCCCCGTCGCAGACTCCAGCATCCGGGACGCGAGTCCCGCCACCGCAGGGTGGACGAGACGCTCATCATGCGGCTGTTGTCGCGCTACGACAAGAAGGGCGGGCTGCCGCTGGTGCGCCTGTGGAAGAGCTGGGAGGACGTGGTGGGGCCCGAGGTGGCGGAGCTGGCCCGGCCCCTGGGGCACAAGGAGGGCACGCTGGTGCTCTGCGCCCAGGACTCCATCGCCGCGCAGCAGCTCAGCTACTATGTTCCCGAGCTGCTGGAGCGGGTGAACGCGTTTTTCGAGCAGGAAGTCTTTGACAAAGTGCGGTTCGAGCTGCTAGATGGCAGAGTTCCTTTGGGACGGCACAGTGGAGAGGAGCCTGCTCCCCGCGCTGCGCCGCCAAGAAAGCCGAGTAATCTCGGCGGTCTGGTCGGCAAGATTGATCCGGAAAGCGCCGTTGGCCGTTCGTACATGGCCTTTGTGCGGCACTTTGCCGGCCTGCAGGACGATGACGCCTCCGGCGCAAGCCGGGCGGACACAGAGAATACTCGCCCCACCGGGGCGCCAAGGAGAAGGAAATGAGCCAGGAAGTTTTGGAAATGACCTTTGAGAGCCTGGGCCTGACCAAGCCTCTGGACAAGATGACCGCCAAGGAGCTGCGCGCTCTGGTGGTGGCCAAGAAAATCCCCTCCATCGTGGGTGCCAGCGGCATGCAGAAGGAAGAGCTCGTCGTCGCCATCAAGGGCGTGTTCGGCATCGTCGACGAAGAGGGCGCCGTCTCCCCCTACAAGGACCAGATCGTCAACATGAAGCGCAAGATCCGCGAGATGCGCGTGGAGAAGACCGGTGTGGAAGGCCGTCAGGCCCGCACCCAGCTCCGCCGCAAGATCAACAAGCTCAAGAAGCGCACGCGCCGTCTGGCCGCCGCGCTGTAGTTTTTTGGCGCAGGGCACACTTCGGGGTTGACAAGAACGCCCCGAAGCCAGTATCACGTGCCCTCGCAACCTGCTGGGGGATCGTATAAAGGCAATACTACGGGTTCTGGCTCCGTCAATCGAGGTTCGATTCCTCGTCCCCCAGCCACCTCACCCGTCCCCATCGTCTAGCCTGGTCCAGGACGACGGCCTTTCACGCCGTTAACAGGGGTTCAAATCCCCTTGGGGACGCCAACGATTCCAGACTGTTGTAGCACAGTTAGTTTACAGTTGCCCTGCGGATATCCCTACGGATATCCCCCAATGAGCCTCCGAAGTTCGCATCTTCGGAGGCTTTTTGCATCAGCGGGAACGGCACAACCTTGCCACCCTCGCGCATGGCCGCCTCCCTCAACCTGTCCAGATCGAGCCCGAGCCTCTTGAGGTATCTCTCCGTGGTCGAGGCGTTTTCGTGCCTCAACCACTTCTGGATCTCGTGCAGCCTCGCACCAGACCTGTAGAGCATGACCGCCCGCAGATGCCGGATGGCATGCAGCCCAAACTGCTTCACACGCGCACGGCGGCACATCGTTTCCATGAAGTGCTGCCGCGACCGGTAGGGCTCGCCAGGCTGGTGATGCGGGCTCGGGCTGTCGTCCAGGCAGGTGAACACGTGTTCCGTCTTGTACGGCCGCTCCGCCTTCCACCACTGCAGCGCAGCGCGCAGATCCGGCAGAAGCGGGAGCCAATCCTCGCGCCACGAGCCGTCCTTCGTCTTTCTGGTGTACAGACGGATTCGGCTGGAGCGGAAGTCGACATCCTCCCACTTGAGACGGAAGAGCTCTTCTCGCCGTGCAGCGGTCAGCAGATAGGCCAACAGCATGACACGGTTCTGCCCCTCCGCCGCTTCAAGCACTTTCCAGAAGTCTTCTTCCTCTGGGACATAGCGAGGGGTGCGCTTTTCAGGGAAGCGCTCCACCGCAAGGAACGGGTTTTCAGTCCCGAGCGGGAAGCCCTCCATGAACTTGCGCCCCCAGGTCCAGGCCGCCGCAAGGTTCTTGCGGTCACGGTTCGCGCTGTTCCCGGACCGGGTGTCGCACTGGGCCTGCAGCAGCTTGAGGGCAAATCCCGGCGTGATTTCGGTCAGGCCGGCATCGGCGATGGTTTCGAGCAACTTGGTCATGGCGCCACGCTTCTCACTAAGAGTTTTCGTGCAGCGTCTGCGCTGCACGTCCTCCAGGTATGAAACGGCCCAGGCCAAGGGCGTCGGCACGGGATGCGAGTTCAGCGCTTCCACAAGCTCGCGCCTTTTGTCCCGCTCCCAGATGATTGCCTTGCGTTCTTCCTTCGGGCCGCTGCCGAACCAGCAGCTCGCCACTATCCTGCCCGCGATCTTGACGACCGCGCGCCACCTGAGAGTGCCCCGACGAATGGTCTCCGTTGGCATCGATGAATCCCCTTATTCGGTTTTCAAAGAACCGCAGGCGTCCAGCAACCCACACGCCGCCAAGGGAGACATGGTATTTTTTCACCGTGCGGACGTCCAGCCCCAACACCTTGGCCACGTCCTTCGCGGCCATTGGCGCACCAAGGCCTTCAAGGATGCGGCCGCTTACGCCGCTCTGTGTTCTGGTTGAAGCGTCCATACCCGTCACAGTCGTCCCCTCTTGCTACACCATGGCAGGCGCTTTTTGCGCCCACGGCCATACGCCGCGTCTCTGGCGGCTATTCCTCAAGCTCCCCTTCCAGGGTAGAAATCAGGTCAGGATGGACAGAGAAGACCGCAAGCCCCAGTTCCGCCGATGCGCGAATGAAGCGCGACTGCTGGTTGCCGGAAACGACGACCACGCGGCTGGCCACAGCCTCGTCCACCCACACCGTCACGTGGTGCTTCTGCCCGCCACGCCGGTCCAGGCGGTCCATGAGCTCTGGCGCCTCGCCAAACACGCCGAGGCCAAGCCGGACGCTTGCCCGCAAGAACCGCGACACCTGGCGCCCGCTGCCGAAGCGCCGCAGCTCGGCGTACAGGCGCTCGTCCACCCAGAAGGAGAGCATGGCGTCTCGGCTCGAACCTCTGGCTCCGGCGAACAAGAGTTCCTCGCTCAGGGTGGAATCCTGTTTGCGCCAGCCGAGCCACTCGATGATGGTGTTCCACAGCTTGAACATACAGCCCCCTATCCCTTGAAGGCGCTTTCGAACTCTTCGTGCAGGGAAGCGATGTGCCGAGGCTTGGGCCCCGGCTTTACGTCAAGCGGCTCTGGAAGCAGCTCCCTGGGAACACCGATGGCGATGAGCTGCGCGTGGCGGTGTGTGGGCATCCTGTCCCCGTGGCACAGGTTCGACACCCGCACTCCGGTTATGCCCATCCTCCGCCCCATCTCGTTGTAGGAGACGCCCTGGCGCTCCTTCCACACTTCGAGAAGCTCTTGCCGAGTCAGAATAATTCCGTTAGCACTCAAAGCTGACTCCGTTGCTCTTGGATGTGTTCTGTTTGCGAGCCCACGAGTTGGCGCGCAAATCCTGTTTGCACACAAACTCACAAAAAGTCAACATTCTCATAAAAAATCATGAGAAGTTTCTCTGATGCCTAATTTTGCCGACAGGTTAAACGCCACCATTCTGGCCCTGAAAGTGCGCAAAGGGGATTTCGCTGAGGCTGGCGGAGTCAACGGCGCAACTCTTGGTGGTTACCTCAACGATGGCCGCCTCCCAAACCAGCGGACGCTTGCGAACTGGGTCAAAAAATACAATCTGAATGCCCACTGGCTTCTTACCGGCGAAGGCGAAATGTTTCTGGCTGACCACCAGGTGCCGCTGACACACCCCCTAGCCCAGCGAGTGAACCAGGTGGCCCTTGTGATGGCCGAGTCCGGCGTCGATGACCTGGAACTTTTGCGCACTGTGCGCGCCATGGTCGAGGGCGAGATGGACAAGCTGATACGCGCGCGAGGGGGATATGGAGCCGCCGAACCAGCGGCTCGCTTGCCCCGGGCGGCGGAGGATGCCGCAGCGTACCCCGCCCGGAAGAAAGCAGCGGGAGACGACTAAAAATGATCCCAGGGCTTGGACAAGGCGACAGGAGGGCATGCGGGAAACTGCATGCCCTTTTTTGCGCCTTATTTGGTTCGGTTTATGGCCTTGCGATCATGCGCAGGGCGCCTAGCGTTCTTGACTACATGGGGTGAATACGGAAGAACTGACGACATCCACTCAATATTTTGTCGCAACATCGGGGTTTTGTATGATGCAACGGAGCGTATACACACTCATCATCGCCTTAGCCATCATCGCACTTCCGAGCTTTGCTATTGCTGGAATTGTTGACCCAGAGCCAACAGACGAGCTGCGGAAGATGGCGAGCATGTTCACCGTAAAAGAGAATGCTGCCGCAGCACGCGTGCTATTTAGGCAGGCGGAGGGCATCCCAGATACCAAGCCGCTGGAGAAAGGAAACCAGTACGCGAGGGCCATCATGATGATGAAAATCGCGTCAGAACGTGGCGATGCTCTCTCTCAGCAAACCATTGGCGTGCTTTACGAAGATGGACGTGCCGTCCCAAAGGATGTTGTTTTGGCCTTCAAGTGGTTGAAAATGGCAGCTGACCAGGGGCTACCTATTTCTCAAACCCTTGTCGCGGCCAAGTTTGAATTTGGCGTTGGCGTCCGTCAGGACTATGCGGAGGCCGCAAACTGGTATCTTGCCGCGGCAAACCAGAATTACCCGGCAGCTCAGATGCGACTTGGTCTGCTCTACGAGGCCGGGAAGGGTGTCGCACGCGATATTGTTGTCGCATACTGCTGGTTACTGCTGGGTGCATCGGCTGGTGACTTGGCCGCGCAAACAGAGCGAACACGCGTTGAGCGCCAACTCACAAGACAGCAGATCGCGGAAGCGCAAGAGATGGCGCGCACATGGTCAAGGAATCATCCGACGCGGTGCATAGACGAAGGCACGTGCCTTCCGTTGGAATTCAAGTAAAATCCGAGCTTCTCTTCGAAGAGATTTTCCTCAATGGCCAATAAATTACAGGATTTTTCTACACAGCAGGGAGGGGGACAAATGTCTAGCAAGAAACAAAAGCACGCGAGAAAGAGCACATCCGCTTTGAATGGACACCTTAAGAGTTTTTTCCCGGGCACAAATAAGCCTCTTATAGATCCATCAGAACTGCTCAACTTGCTGCCGGATGGCGGTGAGTATAAGAAGCTGATCGATGTTGCGACACAGAAAACAGTTCTTCCAGTTGATGTAATAAAGGTAATACTTGCTGAAATTCAAAAAATTCGCGGAAGAAGTGTTGTATGTTACGTTGGAAATACGATTCGTGGAGGTTCAAGGTCATCTATTTCAAATGAAGACGACCTTCCGTTTAATGAGATGATACGAACAATTCCAGAGACTGAAAAAGAAATCGATGTGATACTTGTAACGAACGGAGGGCTAATCGATCAGGTTCCGAAGTTTGTAAATACACTGCGCCCAAGGTTTGATGTTGTTAATTTTATTTTGCCTGACATGTGCATGAGTGCCGGAACGCTTTGGGCTCTTTCTGGAAATTCAATATGTATGAGGAAGGATTCATACATTGGGCCAATTGACCCACAGCTCCCTGACAAGACCGGGCAGTATGGCCCAATACAATCTCTACTAAATCTTGTGCACCACATTCAGAAGGAAACAGATGAATTACTTAAGAATGGGACACCGTTGCCATGGACATACATCCAGATAATTAATCAAATTCCATACGACCGGCTCGGGATGAGCATCACATTAACCGAACATGCGAAACGTATTGCGGCATCATATCTCCGCGAATACAAATTCCGAGACTGGACGACCCACAGCACAACAGGGGCACCTGTGACAGAGCAGGAAAAATCCGATAGAGCGGATTACGTTGCTGGGCTCTTGGCACAAAATTCGCATTGGAAATCACATGGGCACTGTATCAATAGGGGAAGAGCTTGGGATGAGCTGAAGTTAAAAATCGATCGTGCTGAGGATTTCTCGGGACTCGAATCTCAGCTCAGGAAGTTGATCGCTGTTTTCCGGTTAACGTTTGATGATGGACGAATTGAAAAATTTTTTGTATCATCAGAGTACAATCTGCTTTTCTTTAAAATTGAGGAGGTTGCGCGATGAGAAACCGCGAACTGCTTGAGCAACTCGGGTGGTCGAAAGAGCTCCTTGATGCTGCAGAATCCGTACTTGATGCAACTGAACCTCGTGCGGTGGACAATCCAGCCATTGTTCCCAGTGTTGTGTGTGGCTTCGTTACTCCTCTGCACATGAACAGCTCAGCTGGGCTTGAAGTCCGAAGACTCTTCGCGTCAAATACCACCCTGATTTAAAAACAGAAACGCCCCGCAAGTCACGGGGCGTTTCTGTTTTGTTCACTTAGCGGAGCGCTACGAACTTGGTCCCCGCATTGCACTTTGAATCACCTCCTCCGGACATCTCCTCTCCAACAGCCACGCGCGCCATTCCGGTGTGATCGGCTCCGTCCTGGACACAAGCATCTTGCCCGGATAGCTTGGGTGCACGCCCATTTCCGCCGCCAAGGCGGCCAGACTGCCGTAGCCGGCCCGCCTGAGCCAAAGCGTCAGACGGGCCGATGCCGGCAGAGTAGCGTCGTCAAAGGCGAGCGCTCCCTGTTGCGGCGTGCCGACGGTGCGGGGCCGGGCCACGTGGCTACTCCCGGCCCTGTCCTTCCAGCCGGCCGCGCATGGTCGCGTGCATGCGCTTCACGTAGGCGTTGCGCCGCTCGGCCAACTCGTCCAGCTTCACACGCTTCTCCTCGGCGCTCATGGCTCGGTCAACCTGAATGAGCCGGGCGCGCTTGTCGAACACGGCCAGCCTGTCCTGCACGGCGCTGGCCATGGGGTGCAGCCGCAGCGAGGCGCGCTCCGCCTCCGCCAGCTCGCGGGCGCGGTCCAAGTCGCCCGTGCGGCGCAGCTCGGTGACGGTGTTGTAGGTGGCCTCCACGTCGCGCAGCATGTCGTACAGCTCCGAACCCTGGCGCGTGTTCCGGGACGGCCCCTCGCGGTAGAAGCTGCGCAGTACGGGCAGATCCGAGGTGCGGCGCGCCGGCTGCTCAGGGTAGCCCAGGGCGTTGCGCGTCACCATGTCGGCCGCGCCCAGCACGTATGTGCCCAGCGTGCCGAAGTACGCGTTCACCAGATGCTCCAGCCGCTTGGGGGAAAGGCCCGTGACCCTGCCCGCCTCGATCATGGTCGCGCTGGTGCCGGCGTCGTGCTGTTCCTCCGGCCGCAGGCGCGCCAGGCGCTGGCCGACGATGGGCCTGTCGGTGAAGAAGCTCTTGTTGGCCACCTGCTCCACCACGGGCGCCATGAACTGCGGGAAGCCGACCTGGAAGGTCTGCGTGAGCATGTACTGCATGCGCTGCGCAAAGAGCTTGCCTTGCGCGTCCTTGTCCACAAACTGCTCGGTCAGCCGTTCCGGGATGGTGCCGAAGAGCGCGCCGATCTCAAAGGGCTTGGGAAGCCGGTAGTGCGCGCCGCCCAGCCAGAAGTGATAGTAGTTGTCGCGGTCGAACTGTTCCAGCGCCTGGAACTCTTCCTTGTCCTTGTTGGCCAGGTAGAGCGCCACGGAGGCCAGGGCCACCGCACCGCCCTTGGCCATGAAGGCCGCCGGGTTCTCCATGAAGCCGCGGCCAAGGCGGTGCAGGCCAACCAGGCGCGCGCCGAAGAACGGCACCACCTCGCACAGGAAGCGAATGGCGGGCCAGTCGCCTCGCTGACTGAAGTCCATGATCTTCTTCGACTCGAACGCGGCTTCCAGATGAGTGTTCCCACGCTCCCGCATGCGGGAATAGATCTCCGTGCGGGTGCTGTTCTCCACGGCCTGGCCAACACGCTCCCAGCGCTCCCATCCGTCGCGCAGGAACCGGCCCAGCTTCTGCGGGGTGTTCAGCACCGTGCCAGCCTCAATGCCGTGTCGACGCATGACGCGCTCCACCAGGAGCTTTGCCGCCGCGGGGTCGTGGCCCAGGGCGTGCCCGCCATCGAAGCTGGCGCCGGCGGCCATCATGCGCACGGTGTCAGCTTCGCCACGCAGCGTCTTGGTAAGGCCACGCAGGGAGCCCAGCACGGGCTTGAAGCTGCCCTTGTCGTCGACGGCCCAGGCAGAGATCGTGTCGCGCGTGAGGTTGCGCAGCATGAATTCCGGCGTGGCCGTCACGCCGTAGGTCAGCAGGCGCTTGAGGAAGCGCGCCCCGCGCATGGCCCAGCCGCCAATGGCGCTCTGGTTCATCGCGGTGAGCGCGCGCAGCAAGAGCGGATCGCTCACCTGGTAGTACACGGGCTTGCCCGCGCGCAGCACGGAAACCACGTCCTTGCCCTGGGGCCGGGTCAGGCGGAACAGGGTCTGCAGGCTGGCGCGCTGGGCCGCGCTCATGGAGCGCACGGCGTCGCGCTCGCCGAAGACCTTGCGCAGGGCCGCCTGCAGCTCGCCGGCGGGCAGCTTCACGGCCTCCCAGCGCAGATCCATCTTCCTGGCCACGCCCACGTTCTCGGCGTTGACCATGGCCAGGTTCATGGCGTGGTTCTTCATGCTGGCGTCGATGAGGTGCGTGAAGTTGCGGATGATGTTCTCAAAGGGGTCGCCGATGTTCGAGGTGCCGCCCTTGAGCGTCTTGATGCCGGAGTTCTGGTCAGCAATGCCCTTCTTGTCCCTGGGGCCCTTTACGCCGCCCTCCTCCATGACGCGATAGAAGGGAATATACTCGTCGTGCTCCCATATCTTGCGGCCCTCGGGGTCGATGACGCCAGCCTCCTGGGCGAAGTCGAGCACCTGCTTCTTGAAAGACACGTAGTCGCGCCAGACCTGCTCAAAGGCCTGCTCACGCCCCTTGCCCAGCTCCTTGAGCGCGTGGATCTCCTCCGGAGTGAACAGGTTCTCCCGTCCTTCGGCCATGAGCTTCTCGGCCCGGCGGCCCACCATCCAGGCGCACCAACGGTCCACCTCTCCGGCCACGGGCTTGAAGATGGTGGCGAAGCCCCGGTGCTCGCCGGCGACATCGGCCCCGCCCTCGCGCCACACCGGAGCGCCATGCTCCATGACGGCCTGCATCACGCTGCCCAGGCTGGTGGTCATGCTGGCGGCCACGTAGGCGCTGTCCTCGGCCAGTTCGGTCCCGGCCTCGCGGTCCACCCGGCGCAAACTGGCGAACTGGTCGAAAACGCCCTGCTCGAACCCGCGCCGGAAGTCCGCCACGGCCTCCTTCATGCGCTCGGCCAGGGGCGTTTTCGGCGCGCCTATCTTGTCCAGGGCCGAATCCAGGTGCTCATTCTGGCCTCGCTCAGCCGCGGAGAAGCTGGCCCCGGCAGTGGCCAGCTGACCCTGCCCGCGCGGCCCGCCTCCGGCCTCGCCCTCAAAGGTCCAGTACACGCTTTCCCGCAGGATCTGCGAGATTTCGGCGTCGGAGTACTCCACCCGGATGCCGAGTTCGCGCAGCATGGCCTTCACCGCGCGCACGACGCGATTCCACGTGCGCTGCTCCTGCGGGGTCAGCGCCTCATCGAGCCGGATCTTCTCGGTGAGCCTGGCCAGGTATTCCTCTGTGGCGCGCAGCTGATGCGTGGGATTGGCCAGGTCGTAGCCGTAGCTGTCGGCCAGCTCGCGCAGGCCGGCGCGGCCGCCCAGGCTGGAGTAAACGCCGCGCAGGAACTGCTCGAAGCGGCGCTCGTCTCCGAACAGGCCGCGCAGTCCCCTGTGGGCGCACTGCTCGTGCATCCACACCTCGACCACGCGCTTGCGCCCGGAAAAGGCGTCGGCCACCATCCACACCTTGCCGCTGCGCGGATCGTACACGCCTTCCACGAAGTCCAGGCCGCGCTCAGCTGCGGCGTCGCGGATGCGCTGCGGCAGGTCGGCGAAGCTTTGCACCACTTCCATCGGCCGGGCGTTCTTGGCGCGCGCCTGCATGTCCTGGAGCGCGCCGCGCACGGTGTTGGCGTTCATACCATCGGTTCGCGTGCGCGGGCCGCCAGGCATGAAGTGCGCCTGCCCAGAAAGCATGATGTCGGGGTTGACGCCGAGCACCTGACGCACTATATTCATAACGGAGCCTTGAAGCGGTGCGGGATGCCCAACTTCGGCAACTGCCGATGCGCCACCCGATTTCGAAGTAGCCGCGTCGAGGCTCTCCACATTTGAAAGCTCGTGGTCGTAGAATCTGCGGCCGTTCCTGTCCTCCCGCACCACAAGACCCGCCACATAGTCGTTCTCGCCAATGCGCAGCTTCGCCGCGAAGATGTGGCTGGCCAGCCCCTTGGCGTCCGGCCCGGTGCTGCGCACCAGCACGCCGCGCTCCAGCATGGCCGGAATTCCGGCCACGGCCTGCAACTTCTGCTCTCCCGCACCGTGAGCCATGCTGTCGCGGATGCCGCGCTTGGTCACCTCGATGTCCCAGCCGGTTTCCGCGTTGCGGAAGGTGCCGGTGACGCCATGCTCGGCGGCCCAGGTCGAGGCCGCGCGCCTGGCCGCGCCAAAGTCCGCCCCTGCAGCGAAGTCGGCAATCTCCTTGCCTGTCAGTTCCACCGAAGCGATGCGGTCGAAGCGCACGCGCTCCGGCGTGCGGCTGCCGGCGAACATGGGTTGCCCGGCCATCGCGCCCTCGCGCATCTGCGGGGTGATGTCGAAGGCGTGAACGCGGTGCGTGGCTTCTTCCAGCGCATGCTCATTCCACGTTTTCGCCGCCCGCTCCGCCTCTTGGCGGGTCGGGAATGTCTCCTCAATATCTCCTTCCGGGCCACGCACGGCGAAGCGGCTATCCGTCGTTCCTTCAACCTGATATTTGTCGGGGCCGATGTGCGGGACATCAAGCTCCGTCTCCCCGACCTTGCTACCCCACTTCTTGATGAGCTTGCTCGTCTCGCTGGGCAGGATCTTGTCGTAGAAGCCTTTCATGCCCTCGCCGCCGACCTTGAGGTCTTCACCCGTAAGGATGGCTCCGCTCTCGGAGGACATTAATTTTTCAGCGAGGCCTTTTCCCACAACGTCGGACAGGAGCTTTCCCTTCGCCCCATCCAGGCCACGGGCGTTGTCGATCATCCCGGCGTTGTCCACACCAAGGTATATGGTACTCCCAGAGGGGATGTTGAGATTGAATGCCTTCGACCTGTTACCGGTAGCGGCGTCCGTCCTGCCGAGCACCACGATGCTGCTGACCTGCTTGCTCAAGTCGTACCGCTCGGCCTGCTGCTCGCCGGTCGTCCAGGCGATGCGCTCGAAGCCGTTCTCGGCAGCCCAGCGGATCATGCGCTTCATGGCGAGCATGGACCAGGCCGAGGTGTTCTTCACGAAGGGGGCATTAGGGACTGTTTGCCTGGAAATCCACTTGTCCCTGCGCTCTATCTCCTCCCGCACGATGTCCCTGGCGGTCTGCTCGTCGGCAGCTCGGTTGATTTCATCGCCGGTCTCACGCTGGGTTACACGCCAAGGGAAGCCCTTGTCACCAGAGGGGTCGTACGTGATCTCGAAATCAGCGGCGGTGTAGCGACGGCTGGCGTCCGCGAACCCTTCCTTCCTCCCCTTCTGCGCCCAGTCGCTCTGGATCTCCTCGATGAACAGGATGCGCTTGCCCTCGGCGTCGGTGCGCTCGTTGAAGCGCACGTGGGCCAGGATGTTGGGTTCCTCGAAATGCGAGGACCGGAACACGGCGGGGTCCGCCGTGCCTGCAAGCGTTCCTTCGCGGGGCAGGCCGTGGCCCGCCTTCCAATATTCGCGGATCATCTGCTCATCGGCGCGCGTATTTGGGAACCGTTCACGGTATCCCTTCAGGAAGTCCTCGAAGCGCATGCTCGGACGCGTGGGCAGCGTCAGCAGAAGCTCGCGGTAGTTCTCGCCGCCGGGGAGCTGGTACTGGCCGAACTTGGTATCGCTGTGGACGGCATTGATGCGCTGGACCTCGGCACGAGCCTCTGCCTCGTTCTCATACTCTGCGACGGTTTCGCCCGTGCTGCGCATGAACACGCTCCACGGGCCGCCGTCGCTTCCCTGCTCAAAGCCAGCCCGCCCCTTGCCGTCGCCGCCCTTGAGCACCTCTTCCACCTTCACGCCGCCCTGACGCAGGTAGTCCAGCACATCGGCCTTGGCCAGCTTGCGCTCTCCCTGGGCCTCCAGCCACTCGCGCAGGCTGCTCCACTCCAGCTCGTCGGCCTTGAAGTCGCCCTTGCGGGCCCAGGCCTCGACAGTAGCGCCCATGTCCGCGGCCTTGGCGCTGCCGGGCAGCTTGGCCTCAAGCACGCGCTCCAGCTGCGAGTAGAAGCCCGGCGCACGCCTGCCGCCGGAGAACATGGCCTCATCGTCCTTGGCGTTCTGTTCCTCGGCCTTGGCCGCATCCTCGGCCGAAAGCGCAGGCGTACGCTCGGCCTCGGCCATCTCGCGCTCCTGCAGGGCGCGCAAGCTCGCCGGGGCGCGGCCATGCTGGGCGTCGTAGTCGGCCATGGCGCCCTCGGCGATGCGCCGCACGGACGCCGTGTTCAGCTGCATGCCGGGCATGGCCGGACGGGTGAGCAGCTCGCGCAGGTGGGCGGCCGCCCCGCGCCATACGGCCGCGAACTCGCGCGGGGTGAGGTGCACCAGGGCGCGGAACTGCTCCACGGCCAGGCGGTCGGCGCGGATCTCGCTCACGTCCTGCAGGAGCGAGGGCTGGTGCAGGTAGAATTCCGGACTGTAGGCGCGGCGGGGTCCGGTGTGCTTGTTCTGCCACTCCACGCGGTTGGCGTTGTAGTCCAGAAACAGCCTGGCCACGCGGCCCATTTCATCGCTCACCCACTCCTCGCCGCTGGCCTTAAGGTAGGCGAGGTGCGGCAGGGCGAAGTCCAGGCTGCGCATCTCGTCCGCGCCGGAGCGGCGCAAGCGCTGCAACAGGTCGTTGTCGGGGATCACAAAGCCGCGCAAGGCGTCTTCCACGATGTTCTTGCCCTCCGGAGTAAGCTTGCCGTCCAGGAGGTAAGAGTCGCGGTTCTGCACGTCGAGTACGCCGTCGCGCTCCAGGGCGGGCACAAGCTTCTGCACCGCCTGGGGCGAGCTCAGGTAGTCGCGCAGGGTGTCGTAGCCGCCAACGCTGGCGGCGAAGATCTCCAGGCTCTCGCGCGAGAGTCCCTTGGCCACGGCCACGCCCTTGGTCACACGGTCCTGGCCGGTCATGGAAGGCTTGTTCAGCACGCCGGAGATGCGGCCCAGCTCCTGCGGCGTCTTCTCCGCCATGTCGAAGTCCAGGGCGCGCACAAGCACCGGCTGACGGAAGCCTTCCACCTGCTCCGGCGTGAAGCCGAAGGACTGCGCGTCCTCGCGCAGGGCCTGCACGTACTTCTGGTAGCGTTCCGGGTGCTGCGCGGCCAGGCTGCGCAGAATCATGGCCCGGCTGTTGCCGCCAAGTACAATGCCGTCGCGCGTGACGACGCTGGGCCCGCCCTCTGCCGTGGCGCTGGTGTTCACGATGTGGTCGGGGTCGAAACGGGCCACGCGCGTGGCCACCTGCTCCTGGTGCGCGGCGGAACTGTGGTACGGGCGGTCCTGCACACCCTCGGGGTAGCCGGGCGTCTTGGCGAACTGGGAAAGCGGATCGTGGCTGGGCGTGATGGAGTCCAGCTCGCGCAGCTCGTAGCGCGCCGGCAGGCGCTCGGTCTGCGTGCCGGAAACGGCGGTGACGGGCCTGCTGCGGCCTACTGCTCGCCCGGCCTCGGCACCCTGGGGGGAATCGGGTCGCCCGGCAGCGGCGCGCCGTGCATCCGTCGCAGGATCAACTCCAGGTGCGAGGACGGGCGATTCTCCGCCAAGCCCTGTTCCAGCTCCGCCAGGGACTGCCGCTCCGCCGTCTCCCCGGACGAGGCCCACGCCAACAGGCTGGCCTGCTTCTGCTTCGACATTGCGCACCCCCGGCGTTGGCGTTGCGGGCTGGCGCCCGCCCATGTTCACCACATCGCCCATCTGCTGGCCACGGTCAAGGCCCGGGCGCGCGCCCTCGAAATACTCACGGTTGAACTTCCAGTTTGCGGGCACACCGTAGCGCGTGCCGGTGTTGGCCGGGGCGTACCCGGCCTTCTGCAGCATGGTTTCGATGCTGCGGCCGCCGCGCGAGTCGGCCCGCCTGGCCACGATGTTGCCCGCGTCGTCGTACGCCTGCAGTACGGCCCCGCCGCCGAACAGCTCGCGCCGGACGATATGCGCGGGCTTCGCGCCCTGGTCGCGTAGGGTGTTGTTGTAGGCCAAGTTCTCCTGGGTCAGCGGCGCATCCGGCGCGGACTGCGGCTCGCGCGTGACCGGGCGGTTCAACCGCTGGGCTGCGGCCTGTTCCTCCGGCTGCACAGGGGCCGGGCTCCACTGGCCCTCGGGCTGGCGCAGCAGCTCCCCGGCGCCGGGAAAGGGCGCATCGTGCGCCTGGCTGTAGCGCTTGGCCACGGCCTCTTCGGAATACTCGTCCGCCATAACCGGGCCCGGCCGGGACGGGGCTGCGGGTTCCGTGGCAGCTGCTTCGCCCTCGGCCATGCGGCGAAGGACAAAGCCCCCGCCCTCGCCGGGCTCCACGCTGGCCTCGATGCCCTTGCGGCGCAGCACTGCGGCTTGCGATTCGGCGCTGCGCTGGGTGGGGAAGGGTTTGCCGTCCGCCCGCAGAATAGGTTCTTGGCTCCACCGCTCCGGGGCCGGGCTCCACTGGCCCTCGGGCTGGCGCAGCAGTTCCCTGGCGCTGGGGAAGGGCGCATCGTGCGCCTGGCTGTAGCGCTGGGCAACGGCCTCTTCCGAATAACCGCCATCCTCCGGTTTGGGCTGAGCCTCGGCGATGAGGTCACGGTGGGCATCCGGCTGGGGAGCCTGCGCTCCGACTTGTTGCGCAGCCTGTTCGCCGGACTTGATGATGCCCAGCTTGCTGGCCAGCTTGCCGCCGGCGATGCCCAACCCGCGCGACGAGACGAAAAGCGTGTTGGTGATGGGGGCCTGCTCGCGGAAGGCTTCCTGAATCGTGGGGGCCTTTGCGCGCAGGCCAGCCTTCGCTTCTTCCGCGCCCTGCCCGTACTGAGAAGCCGTCTCGCTGGCATGCTCGCCCGCCAGGTCCAGAGCCTCCGCCCCGGCGAACTTCGCCGCGCGGATGGCCCTGGTTGCTCCGCCAAAGCCCTTGACGGCTTTGCCAAGAATGGAGCCGAAAATCATGTTCGACGCGGCCTCGGGAATGGCCTCCCACGCTCCGTAGCGGCTTGCGGCATCGCCGAAGGCGGAGACGAGCTGGTCGCTTTCCTCTTGGGTCAGTCGTCGCTTCTGGGTCTGGAGCATCTGCTCGTTGGCCTTGTCCAGAACATTGGATAAGAACTCGTCGCGCTGGGAAAAGAACGCCACAGGAGCGGACAAGGCTGCGCCCACAGCCGCGCCCGGAGGGCCAGCCACCAGGCCGCCAACCGCAGAGGGAGCCGACGAGGCCATGCCGTACCCGGCAGAAGCGGCCGCGTCCTTGGGGCTGAAGATGCTGCCTTCGCCCACGATGGGATGACCTGAATAGCGCAGATCGCGAATCTCATCCGCGCGCTGCTTCACCGCGCGAGATTTGTCCGTTAGGTCGCTGCCATCGGCGCTGATCATGTTCGTGGGCTCAAAGCGCGGCGAAAGCGCGCCCTCGCGCATGTGGGCATCGACAAAGCCAGCGGCCTGCCGCCCGGCCTGCAGGAGCGTGGTACCCACCTGGCGGGGCAGGGCGCCGATGGCGTCCTTGGCGAACTGGGTCACGCCATACAGGCTGTGCCGGTCCGCATCGCTCAAGTTGCGGGCGATGAACGCCTGCCGGGAGTCCTCCAGCTCGTCCTTGTCCGCATAGAGGGCGGACTGGCCAACCCTCTGGTCAAAGAACGAGGACAGGAACTTCTGTTTCTTCTCCGGCGCGGCCGTGGCGAAGTCCGGCGCGCTGGCATAGAGGCCGGCCACTTCGGCGTCGTATCCAGGGCCCAGGGTGTGCGCCTGGATGAAGCGGCCCCTGGCGTCATCGAGGTTTACGCCCTGAGCCTGCGAAAGCTTCGGGGCCACTTCCTGGTCGAAATAGCTGCCGAGGAAATCGGTGCGTTTCGCGGCGGGCGCGTTGGCAAAGTCGGGGTTCTGGTAGAGGGCGAAAACGCTGCTGTCGATCTGCTGGGATTGCGGCATGTGTTCCTCCCCCTATTTCTTCATGGAATCCCAAAGAGACTGCGCCGAGCTCACCGGCGGCTGTTCCACTGGCGGCGGCGATCCGGTTCCGGCCCCCTTCTTGATGCCCTTGGGCTGGCGGGAGCGGGCAGTGATGTCGGCCGCGGTGCGCACGTCCTCAAAGCCCGGCAGAAGGCGGAAGTCCGCCAAGGCGGCTTCCGTGGCCTTCTGCTCGGCCACGGCGGGATCGTCGCCCTCCTTGGCATAGGCCGCGAGCTTCTGGTTCTTGAGCTTCACGAAGTCGGCCGCGGCCGACGCATTGCCCCCGCTGCCGTCCTCGCGCAGGCTCAAGGCCTTTTCCTGCAGGCTCAGGCGGCGCTCGTCGGTGGAGGCCTTGCGCGCCTCGGTGTCGAGCTGCTGCTGCTGCTTGTTGATGACCTGGATGCCGGACTTGAAGAACTCGTCGTTGCTCAACACGCCTGCGCTTTGCCCGGTCTTGGCGTCGAACACGGCGAACTGCCTGGTGGAATCGTCCGGGTTGATGAGAGGGAAAACGCGCAATTTCTCGCCCTGAGGGCCGGTGGCCATGTGTCCACCAGACTCCAGAGTCTTGGCGTTGAAGTCTATGTTGGTTACGCGGTGCCCGGCCATCTGCAGGGCGAATTCTTCCCTGCCCATCTTGTTCACCGCATCAAGGGCTTCCTTCACCGTAAGGGAGCGGGTGTAGGTGTAGCCGTCCCAGCCATCTTTTCCGGTCTTCTGCTGGGGGGAGGATGTCGCTCCCAGCCCCAGACCACCGCCCTGGCCGGAGGTTGCGGCGCCCGCCAAGTTCATGCCCGCGCCGGGTGCGGTCTCCTGGCTGAGAACAAGATCCGGGTCGCGCTCTTCGGGCTTGAACAGCCCGGCGTTGCGCTCGTTGTGGTAGTGATCCATCGTCTTCGTTTCTGGGTCCCAGCGGTATTCTCCCCGCAGGGGCAAGGTCTTGCTCAGGCTGGCCAACACGTTGGCCGCCCCTTCCTCGTCGCCCTTGTCGTACATATCCTTGGCGGCCACAACAGCGGGCCGGAATACTCCATCGTACTGCGCCTGGCCTTTTTTCATGATGCCGCCAAGCAGCGCGATCTGGTTCTCCTGGTCTGAAAGCACCTGCTTCTGCACCGTGGCCAGGGCGCGCGCGCCGGCAAGGTCCGTTGGCTTGATGCCGGCCAACAGGTTCAACCTCGCTTCCGGGGTGGCGCCCTGGCCAGCCTGCTTCAAGTAGTCGTTTGCATACCGCGTCTCGTCCATGGAGAGGCGGGCCTGCTCGTTGGTCTGGGCGACCTGGGTGGCCTTGGCCCAGTTGATGTCCGAGACGCCCGCGGGACGCTGGGGGGGCTGCCCGGAGGCGGACGCCTGGGTGTAGGCCCCAAGTCCGAGCCCGAGCTGGCGCTCATCCTCCTCGCGTCTCGTCCCCTCATTGAGTTCGCGCAGACCGCGCGCCGCAAGCAGAAAGTCATCCCCGCCAACCCGACCGTATCTGTCCGGCATGCTGTTCTCCTCCTACGAGAAAAGGTATGCGCCAATGGCCACGGCCGCGCCGAGGGCAGCTCCCCAGGGACCAAAAGAAGAACCCGCGGCTGCAGCCTCCGCTGCACCGGCAGTTGCGCCCGCCGCAGTGGAACTGGCGGCGGCAGAGGCCCCGATCGCCGACGCCCCTTCAACGGCGGCGGTGGTCCCAGCCGCGCCGACAGCCGCCCCCCCGGCCCCCGCCGCGCCGGATCCCGCTGCTATCGCACCGCCAGCACCGGCCGCGCCTCCGGCTCCAGCCGCCCCGATGCCCGCACCTTTCGCCGTCCAGGCTGCAGCGGTCTTCGCCAACTCCGTGCCGGCAACGGCTCCGCCGAATCCCGCGCCGATGGCACCGCCAACGGTGGGGCCGGGAGCATCCGTCTTCGAGGTGCGGTTCTGCCCCATGGATGCGTATGAATTGCGGGCATTGGCCATCATGTCGTTTGCCCTGTTGGCCGGGTTTTCAACTCTGTAGAGTCCGAGTCCCATATATTCCCCCTATCCCAGGCCAAGGCCGGCGGCGGCCTGGAGTCTGCCGTAGTTTTCCTGGCGGGCCTGCGCACGCGCCGCGCCGGATGCCTGAGTTGCCAGGCGCGCACGGTTCAGGCTTGACGAACGCCCCAAGGTGTCGGCCATGACGCCGGAGTCTGGATTGATGCCCAGCCGGGCCATGCTGCGCACCGAAGCCTGCTCGGCCTGGGTGGAGCCCTGCTCCGCGTCGGCCTTGGCCGTGGCGGCCAGGGTGTCGGCGTCAACACCATCCAGGCTCTCCTGGATGAACTTCTCGCGCACGGGCTTGGCCTGTTCGATCATCTCCGTGTTGGCCTTGATCTGCGCTTGCTCAAGAGGCTTGTAGTCGCTCTTCCAGAAGTCGAAGTACTCCTGGGCCATGCCCTGCTGTGCTTCGGCAATGGCGGCCATGCGCTTGTTGTACTCGTAGTCCACGGAGTTCATGGTGCTGCTTCCGCCGCCCTTGCACAGTGCAACAGGCCCGGAATGCTCGTAGGACCGCTCTTCCAGCACCTCTCCGGTGCCCATGTTGATGACGGCCAACTCGATGATCTTCATTGCAGATCCCCTCTGGTTGCGGTGAAGATGACTGCCGGCTGGCTTTCGCCCGTGGCCGCGTCGAACACGCCGCAGGGCAGCACACCTTGCCGCTTCCAGCCGCAGCGCAGCGCGAAGAGCACGGCGGCGCGGTTGTCTACGGGGGTGAGGCCCAGCAACATGTCCAGCATGAATTTCTTGGAACCGTCGCGCAGGTGCAGCAGTTCGCGCAGGCAATGGCGGCCAAGGCCAGTGGCGTGCACGCCCCAGAACTCGCGGAAGGTGAAGTAGCTGCATTGGGCCCAGCGGGCCTGCCTGCGGTTGAGCCAGACCACGCCGGCCACCTTGCCCTGCACGTAGGCCACAAAGAAGGCCACGGACGGGTCCTTGGCCATGCGCAGAAAGGCCTCCCCGTCGCGTATGGAGCCATCGCGGAACACGTGCGCGCCGCCCTCGGCCAGCAGCCGTTCGTGGAACTCCCATATCTGCGTGTCGCGGAAGGTGCGCACGCCATCAACTTCGGCGTAGGCCAGCATGCAGTAGTCGCTCATCTGCCCTCCCGTGCTTGCTTGTCTGCCGCTTCGCGGCTCACGAGGCCCATGTCCACAAGGTCGTTGAACGTGACGGCCCGCGCGGCCGGATCGGGCACGCCGTGGCCCAGGGTCAGCAGCAGGCGACGCACCACGCCCAGGAATGATTGCGCGTCCCCGCGCGGATCTGGCAGCTGCGGCAGGCTCACGACATGGCCCTCAACTCGGCCATGCTGGTGGCCAAGCCAATGCGGCGCACGGGCACGGCGCCGGCGACAAGCACCTCCCATTCCGAGCCGGAGACATCCGGCAGGGTGAAGGGCGCAGCGCTGGTGACGTTGCGGCTGTAAACCTCGCGGCCATCGGCGAAGACCTGGAACGTGACGACGGGCTCTTCCGCGTAGGCCGCGCGCACGCTGTCCAGAATGTCGCTCCCGAACATGGTTGCCCCGAACATGGCCGTGCCCAGCTGGGCGCCAAGCTCACCGCTGGAAAGCTCCTCCGCGTAGCTTGCGGCCATGGCCTCGCGCATGGCCAGGTACTGCTGCTCCGTCAGCAACTCGGGAAAATCGGCCTCCACGCGGGCAGCGGCCATGCGCTGCGGCGCGGGGAAGCGGAAGATCTTGCTGCGCCACTGCGCGCTGTACCGGGCGGAGTCGCCTTCCCAAAGGGAAATAGCGGTGCGGCCTCCCGCCTGAAATCCGAGGTGCAGCTTGCGGCCTTCGGGCTCAAGCCAGCCGCAGGTGGCGTGCATGTCCAGGCCACGGATGGTTTCGGGAGCGGCCAGGTCGTACAGGAATCCGCGCTTGCGGCCGTCCGTGTCTTGGTGGAAGGCGATGTATTCGTCTCCCAGGCCCCAGGCGCGCATGGTCTGGGGCTGCATGGCCTGCCAGTCCTCCTCGGAAATCAGGCCAGCGGTGAGGTTGCGCGCCGTGGTTGCCCCGGTGGGCACCAGGTACAGCCCGTCCACCCCTGGAAAGAGCACCCCGGCCCGCATGGTCACCACGCCGCGCGCGCTGGCGCAGGGGGTGTAGCCGTCCAGGCGTATGGGCGCAGTGGCTGTGATGTCGTCGCACGGGATGAGGTAGGCAGAAGCATCGGTGAGCACCACCAGCGCGCTGCCGATGGCCGCCAGGGCCACCACTTCATGCTCCAGGCTCTGCATGTACTTCCTCGGCCAGGCATAGGGCGCGTATGGCTCGCAGAAGTAGACCTTGTTGCCCACGAAACCGGCCAAGGCCCCGCCACGCACCGCCACAAGCCCCTGGAGCCCGTCCGGAGGGGGCAGCCAGCCCTCGGTGACGAGCGTCTCGCCTAGATTTTTGGAAAGCACGGTGTCGGTGAAGGATGTGAGCGCGGCGTCAAATTCGGCCACGAACTGCTCCGCCGTGGCGGAGGTGCCCGCGTTGCCGCGATACAGTCGCTTCTTGGCGGCCGGGTTGCGGCCGGTGATTTCGGGCATGGCCATGCCGGAAACGACAAAGGATTGGCCAGGTTTGCAATCCATCACGTCGCTGGCCAGGCTGGGCGCGCTCTCCTCTCCAAGGTCGCTCACCCAGGTCCACACCCAGTAGGCGGAGAAGGTGTCGCCGGAGCCAGTACCCTGCACGGCAACAGTGGGCTTCGCGGCCGGGGCCGGCAGGCCCAGGCGCACGGGTGCGGCCGCTCCGCCCCCGGCAGCACGCCGGAACATCATGGGCCCGGAGTCGCGCCCGGTGTAGTACATGCGCTGGTGCTCATCGGCATTGGCGAGGGAACGACACAGGCTGACCGGCTCGAAGAAGCACAGCCACGCGCCATCATAGCGCACGATGTCCTCGACCCCGAGCACGCCGATGCGCTCCTGCACCAGCAGGCGGCGCAGCGGGCGCAGGTTGCCGCTCTTGACCAAGCAGTTGTCCGCGAGCTGGGCCTGGCTTTGCTCCAGCAGGCGCGGAGCCACCAGAGGGCGGGTTCCGGCGAAGACGGGGATGTCGATGAGCACGGCTCCTCCAATGCGTGCGGCTACACGCGCTGCGCTCGAAGCGCCTCAATCTGCGAATCGATCTCCGCCAGCCTGACGCGGGCTTCGGCCGGGAGGTTTGCGCCAAGGGTCAGCAGCAGCTCGCGCGTGGCGCGATGTTGCGTCGCCTCAAGGGCGGCGATCTGCGCGTCAATTTCCGTATTGGGGTCGGCTTCCGGCGCAACCATGGGGGCGACACACACACCTCCCACCACGATCCAGCCCGGCCGCACTTCGGCCCCGCACTCCAGGAACATGGCCCCGACCAGGGGCAGGGCCGGTGTCACCTCGGCAACTTTTCCGTCAACGATGATGGCGTACATTGGTCCCTCCTTACTGGAACAGCACCAGCGCGGCGCGCACCTGCTGCTGCTTGGCGTTGTAGGTGTCGAGACGCCAGTACCCTGTCTGCCCCGCACCTATGGCGCTCAAGTCCATGGTCGCCTTTAAGAGATCGTAGGTGGCATCGTAGGCGCACAGCTTCGCAAGGTCGCTGGCAGTGGCATAGTTGCCCCCGCGAGACACCCCAACCGTCACGTCAGTGTTGTATGTCAGCGCATCGAGGCTTTTGTGCAGCACGTAGATGCTGGCCTTGGTCGGAGTGAATCCGAGCGATACTCCTGCTGCTGCGGCAAGAGTCATGTTTGATACGGAGGACACGGGCAGGACGCCCAGGCCATTGATGCCCACGTAGTCCCCGGCGATTCCTGTCACCACCACTCGCAGTGCGGTGGCGTTCTGGGCTGCAAAGAGAAACTGCTTCAGCTCGTTGGCTGTCCACGTGACGCCGCTGGCCGTGTACACGGTGACCCAGACCGCCCCATTGTTGACTTCAATGGTGAAGTCGCGGGGCGCGCGGTTTGGCTCGTTGTCTGTCTTCATTGTCACGCCGCCGATGTTGCCGACGCCAGAGAATGCTATGGTAAGAATTCCGGTGTTAGCAGCGGCCAGCCACTTGTTCGCATCGGACTGGTCGAAAGCGCGATACGCCTCATACGTCGCGCTGCCCGAGTACACCGAGCTGGCGCTGGCGGTGAACCCCGACTGGCTGTTGGAGGACATGACCGGGACAAGGTTGCTTCCGAGGGTCACAGTGTTCACGTAGCGCTTGTTCGCGCTATCGTAGGTGGCGCCAGTCTTGGCCAGCTCGTCCGAGCCAAAGAACCAACCTCCTCCCTTTGGCACGCCTGACGAACCTCGTCCGGTGGCAATGGCGGCGATGAGCAGGCCCATGGCCGCGATGTCGCGGGCGCTCACGTCACTCACATTGGTGAGTCCAGCAGCACTGCCGGTTTCGGAGAGCAGGCCCAAGCGAGCTTCGGCCACGATCTCGGCTTTGGTCTTTCCGCTCAAGGCACTGGCGTTTGCCGCGGTGCCAGCCTGCGCCTCGGCCACGATTTCGGCCTTGGTCTTCCCGTTTAGGGTATCGGCATTGGCGGCATTGCCGTACTTCGGCGCGGCCTCGATCTCCAGCCCAAGCTCCACCAGGGCCAGCCCGGTATCGATCACGCAGCCCGCCACGACGATGGTCGTCACGCCGACCGCATACGAGGAGGAGGCCACGTATCCGGTGGCGGGTGCGTTTTGGTGCAGGCGCAGCGCTCTGTTGGGCGCGAACAGAGCGGTCAGGTTTCCGGGCAGGCTGAAACTCGTGGCGCTCAATCGCGTGGGGGCCAGCACTTCACGGTTGGCATCGCGAGGGCGCGTCCAGCGATTTTCGGCCATGAGGTCCCAGCTGCCGGCAGTCACCACGAGCTCGCAGCTGCTGCCGGCGGGGAAGTCGCGCGGAGTGGTGCCCTCGGCTCCGCGCTCGATGGTCAGGCGGTTTCCCGCGCGGGCGGTGACGGTCACGAATTCGTAGTTGCCCGCGTTGTCGCGCAGGCGCGCGCGGAAGATGTCGCCCGCGATGGTCAGGGCCGGGAATTCCGCCGCATCGGCGGTGAGGATCTGCGCCTCGGTTCCGGCTGCGGCCAGGGGCACCAGCAGGGAGGAACCAGCGTAGTTTTTCAACTCAAGCATCAGAACACCCTCCGAAAGTTGATCTGCGGGATGTCCGCGAGGTTCTCCAGGGGAACGGCAACCTGCGGGATGCCGTCAGCTTCGTAGGTCATCTGCACGGGAACCGGCTGGTAGGCGGGTTGGGCCGCGCAGTCCACGCGGATGCCCTCGCCCATGTACAGCAGCAGCGCCGCGAGCCGCTCGCCCGCACGCCCGCTGGCGGCGAGGCTTCCGCGCATCCTGGCGCAGGGGCGCACGCGCTCGAAGGCCAGCGCGCCGCCATGAAGCAGGCCGGAGGAAATGAGCCGCCCGGCGCGCAGGGTGGCCTGTGCCGTTCCGCAGCCGCACACGCCTGAGCCGATCTTGGCGTTCCCCAGCATGCCGCCAGAGGCGGCGCCAAGGCCCTGCACGCCGCCTGCGGTCCGCACCTTGGCACCCAGCGTGGCCCCGGCATGGCCGGAAGCGGCCACGGTGCCCGTGACGATGGAATCGCCCGCGAAGGCTGCGGTACCGACAAGGAACGTGCCCAGGCGAGCCATGGCCTACTCCTCGGAAATCACGATGTCCGCTGCGCGGATGAAGTAGATGTCGCCGGTGAAGACGCGCTTGTAGGCGGGTGGATCTCCGTACTGCGGCAGCGCGCCGTGGTGCAGCACGTTGCCGCCGGTGTCCGCGTCCATGATGGCCCAGGCCTGCATCTGCGGCCAGTCGGCCGTGGCCGGGTCGAACTCGATATTCTGCGCTCCCGCGCTCTGGGCTCCTGTGGCGGCATCCTGGGCTGGGGCCATGTGCACGGCCGGGCGGGAGTAGCCTGCCCCGGCGAGCTCGTTGGCCAAGGAGCCCTCCGCGAGCCCGGCACTGCTGGTGAAGAGCGCCAGGTAGACCTGGGCAGGGACGGCGTACGGCTGCACGCCCAGGGCGTGATCCAGCAGCTTGCGCGAAAGATACTTGCTCTTGGCCACGGGCTCGACCTCCTAGCAGAAGGGGATGTACTTGACCTGGCTGGGCGCATCCGCGCCGCCGCCTTCCACGCCGATCTTGGCCGCGGCGATGTCTTCCTTGAACTCCTGGCGCAGGGCCGCGCCGTTGGCCGGGTCGGTCCAGGGCCTGTCCGGGATGATCAGAAGCTCGGCCTGGGCCCCCTTGGCGATGACCGCTCCGTAGCGGGTGAGCAGAAACTGCGGCCCGCGAGCGCTACGCACGGAGGGCTGCAGGGCCACTTCGGCCTGGAAGGCGGCGGGGACGTCCTCCGCCGGCGTGGGGTACAGGTGCACGATGCTGGGCTCGCGCACGATGAACTGCACAGGCTGCCTGGCCGCCGCCGGGGGGAGGGCGCGCCACTGGTCGGGCGTGCGCGGGGCAAGACGCTGGCCAAGCACGCGCACGGCCAGCACGGCGCAGATGTCGGCCTCGTCTGGCGGGCGCAGGCCGTAGGCCGGCTGCCCGGCGATGATGGCCGCGGCCTCCGTGGCGGCAGTCCAAATGCGTGTGCCGGCGCAGAACTCGCGCGCAGCCTCGCGCACTTTGGCCAGGATGGCGGAGACGGGGCACTGGGCCGTGGAAATGCGGACAAGGCCCAGAAATTCGCGCCAGTCGGCGGCAATCATCGCGTCTGCCCTCCGTCACGATTGAAATTCGGGCTGAATACCAGCTTGGCCTTCGATTCTTCCCCCAGGACAGTGAAGAAGCGCGAGAGGTGGCGTTCCCCCTTGCCCAGGTCGTCGGCGGAGGAGTCGTTGCGGGTGTAAGCGCGGTACATCATGTACTCGCGCAGGGGCTCGGACCAGATGCCCGAGAGGGGGATTTCGCTGTCCAGGGCGGGCACCGGCTGCGGGAGCCGGGCATAGGAAAGGTCCACATACAGCCCGGCCGCCGGGGGCGGGCTCACGTAGAACACAGTGGGCACGGCGTCGTCGTAGACATAGTGGTCCACGACGGCGCTGAACGCGTCGTCGTGCCAACCCTGATTGGCGGCGTCGAGATCCTCGCGCTTGATGGGGGTGATGGGCAGGCCCGGGGTCTGCCCATCACCCATGTTGCGCACCAGACACAGGAACCGCGCCCCGTCGGGCGGGATCGTCTGCCGGGTGGAGCCGGTGGCCAGGAGCACAGGGACCGTGACGGCGTTGGCGTCGGGCCGCAGGAGCACAACCACACGCATGGCGTCGGTCAGGTATTCCAGCAAGTCAGCCGCCTTCCAGCGGGCGAACTCGTGCCCGCTTTCGTAGTCGCCCAGGTCGCGCGCAACCTTCACCACCAGCTCCGAGGCGTTCATGGAGGTTACTCCCCGTCCGCCGCGTCGCCCAGGAAGGTGACGTTGTAGCGCGGAACCTCGCGCGGTTCTCCGGGTCTGCCCGACGCATCGGTTTCCCAGGTCGTGTAGGTGGCGTTGATGAGGGCCTCGTAGGCGCACTTGGGCACCACGGAGTCCTTATCGCGGGGGATGAAGACCATGTGCCCGTTCACCAGAACAGGCACGGGCTTCTTCTCGGCCTCGCCCTCGCCAGAGGCGATACGGATCTTCACGCGCTTGTCGTTGATGACGTGCGCCATGACCTCGGCCTCGGCCTTGAGGTCTTCGGCAACGGCGGCGGCGATGTCCGAACCGGCGGAAATGGACTGCATGTCCTTGATCTTTTCCTGCAACTCCTGGAACTGCCGCTGCAGATCACCCATGGCGTCGAGCCCGGCGTTGGCTTCCTGGAGCTTCTTTTCCAACATGGCGATGCGCTCGTCGGTCTTGGCGGCCTCGGCGGCCTCAGTGGCGGCTTTGGCGGCCTCGATGGCGGCGGGCTTGTCGTTGGGAGTCGTGGCCATATAGAGTCATCTCCTTGGTGTTGGTATACGGCGACCTACAGGGTGACCGCGGCTTCGAGCCGCACCAGCCAGGGGTCGTAGAGGATCTTGGTGGCGGTCAGGGTCTTCCAGCCGACGGAACCGCGCTGGCCGAGGTTGTCGCCGTCGCGCGGGGTGCCGGGATTCAGCACCATCGGGGTGACGGCGTTGCGCCCCTTGAAGGGGATGGTGGCGAAGGCGTTGGCGCCCAGGAACAGGTAAGGGTAGACGTCGGCCTTGACACCCGTGGTGGAGAGCATGGACCCCGCATCGCCGCCGGCGTCGGCAAAGGGCTTGTTGAGCGGAGCCGACACGAAGCGCACGCGCTCGCACTTGCCGATTTCAGTGTCGTAGGGGGTGTCTTTGGCGTACTTGTCCGTGGAGACGAAGCCGTCCAGGTCGCGCACATCGCCTTCGCAGTCGGTGTGGCAGAGGCAGATGTAGGAAGGCGCCACCGGCTCGGTGTTGAACTCGGCCACCGGGCGCACGCGCGAGGTGATGGGCTTGGCGAGCTGGCGATCCAGCAGACGCACCACGCGCCGCACGTGGGCGCGAGTGATCTTGGTGTTGACCGCGTTGCGGGCGATGCCGTTGGCGTACATGACGTTGGTGCCGCCCTTAAGCACGCCGAAGCGCAGCATCTCCAGCATGGACGGCGCCTGCTCGGAGAGGATGGCGATCATCTCCTGGAGCACGTCGTCGGTGTGGGTGTCCGCGATGATGTCGGTGAGGGGCAGCCAGTCGCCCAGCTGCTGCAGGCGCACGGTGATGTCAGTCTTGCCGAAGGTCTTGCCGTTGGGGGTGATACCCTCCTGGACGATGACCGGGGTGTAGTCCAGGGCGTCGTAACGGCGGAACACCTGGATCATGGTGGAACGGCTGGGCAGAGGGCGCACCTGGCCGAACTGCTCGGCCACGAGCTGAGGAATGGCACGCTCCAGAAACTTCTTGCTGACGAAGCCGGCGGTCTCGGGGGAAATATCCCCGTAAGTGACGACGGTCATTGCTCTTCTCCTTTAGTTTTTCCCCGCCTTCTCCCATCCGGCGTCATAGTCGCCCTTGTCGGGCTGTTTGACGTCCGGCGGCGGACTGGGTTTTCCCTTGGGGACCGTGCCAGCGGCGGCGGCGCGATTGGTGTCCTCGCGGCGCTTGGCGGCGTGGTCGGCCATTTCCTTTTTGAACTCTGCCAAGACTTCGATGACCTCGGTCGTGGTGCCCTCGGCCAGGATGCGCGAAATGCGCTTGAATTCCTTGCCGGGCTTCTCCTCGGCCCAGTTTTCCAGCTTCTGGCGGTAGGCCTCGAAGGCTCCGGGATTCTCGCCCCTGGCCGCATAGGCCTTGGCAAAGTCCGGGTGCGCGCGGCCGATGGCCTCAAAGTGCTCGGCGCTGGTGGCCTCGCTCGCCTGGGCGGCGTGCTCTGCCTGCTCGGCCTGCGCGGCGCGGTCCTTGGCCATGCGTTCGGCCATGTCTTCCACGATGACGGAGCCGGGCCCGTTCTCCTCCAGGGCGCGGCGCAGGCGCTTGCCCTCGCGGGAGTCCTCCAGCATCACGGCCGCCAGGTCGGGGTTCTCCTTGGCGAAGGCCTCCACATCGTGGCGCAGCTCCTCGGGAAGTTCCTCGACCGCCAACGCCTTGGGCTGCTGGAGCTTGGGCGCCTTGGCCTGGGCCAGCTCGGCCTTGAGCCGCGCGTTCTCTTCCTGCGCCTTGCGCAGGCGGCCCTCCGTGGCGTCGAACTGCTGCGCCTTGCGGCGCACATCGGCTTCGTCGCCCTGCGCTGGTTTGGGCTCACCATCCTGGCCGGGCTCCTGGCCACCAGCGGCGTCTTCCTCGGCGGGCTCGTCGTCGGCGCCGGGAACTTCGGACTGGGCCGCCGCGGCGTCCTCATCATCGTTGGCGGGGGGCTCGTCGCCCTGGCCGTCCTCGGACGAGAACGCGGCCGCGAATTCGGCCTCGGCGTCCAGGTGTTCCTGCTCCTGGGCCTCTTTCTGCTTCTGTTCCTTCTGGCTCATGTTTCCTCCCCCCGAGCCGCTTGCGGCGGTAGTCGGCGGTCGCGCTAAAGGTTACGAACGCCCCCGGTCAGTCGCGCGGCCAGATATCGGCCATGATGTCGCGCATGCCGGAAATTTTCCCCTGCAACTGGTGCAGAAGCACCGGGTCGGTCGTGTGCTCCATCTCGTCGCGCCAGTCCTCAATCTTGGCCGCGCCCAGGGCGCGCAGGGCCAAGAGGCCAGAATCGCCCGCGTGGGCGCGGCACGCTTCCAGCGCTCTGGCCATGCTCTCCAGATTGGCGTCGGCCATTACTTTTCCGCCGGCTTCTTGGTGGCTTCGGGCTTGCCTTTTCCGGCGGCGTCCCAGCCGTCGGCGAAGGCGTCCTTCCCCTCGCGGGAGATGGCCATGTCCGTGATTTGGAAGCTGAGCGACTGACTCTTGCCGCTGCTTTGCCGGTCCTCTTCGCGCATCTCGGTACACTCGGCCTTGGCGGTGATCGTGACCACGGTGTCCGTGTTGAAGTTCTTGATGTCGAGGCCGAGCTTCTTGATCGCCTCGTCGTCAAGGCGCAAGGTCAGTCCCCAGGGATACTTGGGGGCGTCGGCTGCGTTGGTGCAAAGCTCGCCGCACTTGTCCTTTTCCCCTTTTTTCGGCTTGGGGAGGGCCATATTTACCAGCTTGCCCACGGTGCCTCCTACTGGGCCATGCCCAGCTGCTTGACCCCCTCGCCCAACATGCCCACCAGGGCCTGCTGAATGGGGATGCCGCGCTTCTCCGCGGCGGCCACAATGGCCTCAATGTTCGCCTCGGCCTGCAGGCGCGCCTGCGCGCGTGCTTCGCGCTCGCGCTCCTGCTCGGCCTCTTCCTCGGTGCGCAAAGCCGCAGCGCCAAGGTCCAGATGCTTCACAACCTGCTCAAGCAGCTCGCGGTTCTTAAAGTCGTGCTTGTACTGCGGCATCTGCGAGAGTTGGATTGCCTTCATGGCGTTCTGCGCCTGGATCTCCGCGGCCATGAGGGCCGTTGTCCCGGTGGCGCGCACCACGAAGTCGCCCTTGATCTCCTCGCGCGAGTTGAAGCGCATATTCCAGTAGTAGAGGCTGGTCACAAAGGGCCGCGTGATGCCATCGTCGAAGTTGCTCACGAGTCCCTTAAACGTGACGCCAGCAGCGCCCATGAGCATGGACAGACCGGAGGCGGTCTCCGCCGCGCCCTTGGTAGGGCCGTCGCCCGCCATGAAACGGGGCGAGGTCACTTCGTCCGCCCAGTCCGCCATGAGTTTGGCCACGTTCACGAGGTCCGGGATGCTGGACGTGACGTTGAAGACCTTCATGGCGGCGGAGAGGTCCTGCACGCTCTTGAAGTTCCAGACCTTGAACGGCCGGAATTCGTCGGTCTTCGTGCCCGTAACCAAGGCGCTCTGGTTGATGGCGATCTGCGGACCGGAGCAGATCGCGGCGTTGTCGAGCATCATGCGGATGGCGGCGTTGAAGGCCTTCTCCGGGTGGCGGAGGAAGCTGGCTACGCCTTCGGGGAAGAAGCAGGTCTCGTCCTCGCTGTAGAAGAAAAAGCTGTAGGGGATGTCCACGCCTTCGATGGGCGCAAGAACGGCCTTGACCACGGACGCACCCAGCAGCCAGACGTTGGCCGCGTAATCCTGGTCCTCCTCGACTCCTTCAACGCCTGCGTCGATGAGCTGCTTTCCGGAAAGCTGGCCCCAGCGTTCCAGAAGCCTGTAGCGCCCCTTGAGATCGCTAGGCACCTGGCGCTCGTCCTTTTCGCCGGCGACGTTGCGCATTTCGCTCTCGTGTTCCTTGAGCTGGGCGTCGCCGTCCGGCTTTTCCTTGAGATAGGCGCGAATGGCGCCAGCGTCGAAGCCCGGCCACTGGCAGAGCGCCAGCAAATCCTTGCGGGTTTTGAGGTGGTTCTGCCAAACGAAGCGCAGCTGGTCCGGGTTCAGAGCGATCATATCCGGGTAGCAGTCCCAGATGCTCACAAACTCGTGATAGGGCCACCATGCGCCCTCATCCGAGCCAAGGGCCCAGCCGGACTGGTCGGAATAGGCGAACTTCTCGCGCTTGCGGCGTTCCACCAGGGGGCCCTTAAGCACGCCGCAGCCATACAGCGTCCCCTGGAACAACAGTTTTTTGCTGTTGGCGCGATAAGAACGGCGGCCTGGGGCCTCCGCCAGCTGCATCTCCATCTCGTCGCCCATCTGGCGGGCGGAGTCCGCCGCGAGGGACACGGTAAGGCTGCGAAGCTCTTCCTTGTCGAGCTGGCGCTTAAGCCTCGCCGCCTCCATATGGGCAGCCTCCATGAGCAGGTTAGGGTGGACTTCCGGGGTTGTGCTGGGCCCGATGTCCCAGTTGCGGTCACCCTTGGCCGGGAAGAGCAGGTCCCCCAGCCTGGAATGAATGGCGTCGACCTTGGCCTTTGTCTTGCGCAGGTACACAATGGAGCGATTCTGCTCCTTGAGGAGCTTGAGTGTCTCGGCATCATAAACGCCAAGGTACTGGCGCAGATCGTCGAGCCAGCGCTTCTCGGACGCGCGGCGAAGCGCGGCGTTCGCATCGAACTCCGCGCGCAGGGCGATTCCGAGGGCCTGGATCGGCGTGTCACTCATCGCGCCCACCCCCGCACCAGCTCCTGCAGGCTGTTGCGCTGGGCCACAACGCCCTCGCACCAGCTCACATAGTCCACCCAGTTGGCGAGGGCGTCGGCTATGGATGCGCCTGGCTGTACCCCCGCATCAGCAGCGGAGGCGGAGGGGTCCTGTCCAGCAGCTCCGCCGGGGCCACCAGCTTGGGGCACACCGGGGGCGGACAAGCGCCGGGCTTCGTTCCACAGCCGTACAGCGCCGTCAGGCAGCCCACAATCAGCAGGAATATCACGCGTGACATAGACGATCCTCCCGCGCAGGGTGATGCGCTCGGCCTCGATGGCCCGCTTGGTGGTGATAAGTTCGGCAGCCAGGGCCCCGGCGCGGGTGGCCTCAGCCTGCTGCTTTATGGCCGCCTCGCGGTAGGCGTCGGCCAGGTTCGTGGCGTATTCGGCTTTCAGCTCATTGCGCGCGCTGGCGCTGCCGCGCGTCCAGCCCCACCAGCCGCACACGGCGGCGAGGATGAGCGCGGCCACGATGCTGGCCAGGATGGTGACGGCCTTGGCGTTGCTGGTGGTCGGGATGGCGGGGATCATCGGGGCACCTCGCTCACGCCGACTCCCGGCCCCCAGGACCGGTACAGCGCTTGGTGCTTGAGCAGGATCCTGCGCGGGTAGTCGCGGTTTTCCTTAAAAAATTGGGGGGCGCGGCCGGCATTGGCCAGCTCCACATGGCCGAACCAGCGGGCGGGGTCGAGGCCAAGGGCCTGTGCCTTGGCGCGGTCGCGCGAGATCCAGCCCGGCCCGCCGTTGTAGGCGGCCAGGGCGAAGGCCCAGCGGTCCGCCGGGCTGGCGGCAGTGAACATGTCCAGGAGCTGGGCGTCGTAGCGACACAGGGCCAGCAGGGCCCAGCGCGGGTCGATCGCGGCGATGGTGCTGGAAACGCCGCCCAGCTCTGTGGGGTATTTCGCCTGCATGGTGTCCACCGTGGCGGGCGTGAACTGCGCCAGGCCGGCGGCGTACGCGCTGTGCGCCGTGGGAATCCAAGCGCTTTCCTGGTGCACCTGGGCGGCCAGCACGGCCACCGGGGCGCTCATGCCGAACACGTACCGCGCGCTGCGGATGAGGTCGCGGCGGTAGCGCTCGGCCTGGGGCGGGGGCGAACCGATGGATGCGGCCTTGGCCGGGCTAAACCACAGGCCGATGACGGCCACGGCGAGCAGCGCCAGCACGAGGAGCGCAAACGCGCGGCGTTCCGAGGGGTGGAAGCTCACAGCGCAACCGCCCCGGCCAAAACGTGGGATCCGATGACGATGGCTCTGCGGAACATGCACCACAGCCAGATGGTGCGGTCCGCATGATCGCGATACGCGCCCGGTCGGCCATACGGGAAGGCCACCAAGTCGACGACCATGCCAAGGGCGGCATAGCAAGAGAGCAGCCACGCTTTCCATGCAGCGACGGAAATGAGCTCCGCGCCGTTGGGCATGAAAAAGAACACGAGCAGGCCCATCAGTAGGGCCAGGCAGCACAGGGCCAGCAGCTGGCCCGGGCGGGGCATCTTCAGGCGGGAAAGGTTCATTTGCTCCCCCTGTCGTTGAGGATTTCTTCCTTCATGTCGTTGGGCATGCTGGAGTGCACGACCAAAGCGCGCACCATGCGCAGGATAAGCCGGTGGTCGGCAGCGTCCTTCTCGTGTTCTTCGCGTGTGACGAACTTGGACCCGAAGAGCATGCGGACTGCCACGGCCGTCAGCATGGAAAGGAACGCGGCTCCGAGACATAGCTCCAGCGGGGTCAAGATCATCTGCTGCATGCCTTCCCTCTGCTCCCCTTGTTTTGCCCGGCCCCGGCGTGGGGTGACGCCAGGGCCGGGCGGCCAGCGTTGACCAAGCGTGGGGCTATGGCCTGACGCCTCAAGGTGTAGCATGGGATTTTGCTGGTATCGGTGCGGGATACGTCGGGATACATCGGGATACGTGGGGATACAAAAAAAGCCCTTGACAGCTTTCGCCAAGGGCTCTTGATCTAGCAACTTACCGCCTACTGACGGTAAAACTGCGTTACGTGTATCGTATTCTTTTACTGTTCTATGGAGGGATTGTCACCATTTGCATGCCGGTCCTTCGCCTCGTCACTCATGGCCTCGAACTCGCGGAAAAGTTTCCACACGTCTGCGGGTGTCGCACGGACAGAAGCCCTCCCTCCTCTCATTGTCCGGGAAAGGGTTGGAGTCTCGCGCCCAGCATCGAAGCGCACCAATGCGTACACTGTCGACATGCGCACTCCGAGTAGCTCGCGGATGCCACGATACCCGCGCACAATAGTATGGGCCTGGGGCGCATCGCTCATGCCTAGTACCCCGCCACAGGGTCCGCCGCGCGATGCCGGCTTGCCAGGTTCGCCACACCGGCCTCAGTTGGCGCGTCCAGGTCGATGGCGCCCAGGGCCCACAGGAAGGCGGCCACGACGGGGAAGTTCTCCACCGGCCGCGAGAAGTCTTGCAGCTGCCGGGAGTTGTACTCCCTGGCCACCATGGAGCGCTCGCCGTAGAACAGCGTCTTGATGCTCCGCGTGCGACGCTCCATGAGGCGATGGTACGCCGCGAAGTCCCGGCTGCCGTTCATGGCCGGGGGCATGCCCAGGTCAAGCTGGGGCAGGCGCAGGCGGGCCCTGCCGTCGTTGTAGTCGAAGGCCAGCTGCATCTCTGGCGCGGAAAGGTCCGTCATCAGGGCGCGGCAGTGGAGCGTCTCGGCCCAGTGGCTCGCCTTGCGCAGGAGTTGGCCGGGGTCGGCGTCGGCGAACTCCGCAGCGACCTCGACCCGGCGCATGTCCTGCCCCGGCTGCGGGTGCAGGTGCTCCACAAGCGCCACAAGCGCGCCGGGCCGGTTGCCGCGCGGCCAGGCCAGGCCGCCCACCACGCGGCGGTACAGGGCCTTGCTCTCCGCGTTGCGCCACAGCAGCGCGCCCAGCGCGTCGCGCTGAGTCTCAATCTTCTGGATGTGCAGCGTTTCCATGTCCGCCTCCTAGCGCATGTCCAGCCCTGCGGTGAGGGAGGAGCCGTTCTTGAACCAATCCAGGGCCATGGTCATCACGTCGGTCTGGTCCTTGTACTTGCCGTGGGGGAAGTGCGTCACCTCGTCCTTGAAGGTGTCCAGCCAGGTGGCGTTGGCGGGCAGCCAGACGTTGCCGCCCTTGACGGTGGACGCCTGGGCCCGCGCCCGCGTCTCCTTGCCGGCCGACCCGACCTCGTAAGGGACCACTGGCACCAGCGTGTCGCCTTGCAGATCCTGGATGACGCTGATGCCGGAGGACTTGTTCTCGACCACGACGGCATCGCAGAGTCCGGCCTCGTAGTCGTCCTTGATGCGCTGCTTGAGCGTGGGATAGCCCATGCGCTCGCGCAGCACGTGGATGAGGTAGTAGCCGTTGTGGGCCTCTCCCCAGCGCTCGCGCACGGAGTAGGCCGCGCCGTCGCTGGTGCTCTGCGCGGTGTCCCAGAAGTCCACCACGCGCTCGAAGCTCGGCAACTCGGAGTAGAGCTGGAACCACTCCCACTTGAAGATGTCGCCGCCGGGCGGAGTCGGCTCCTGCTGGTACTGACCCTGGTACTCGCTTTCCAGCATGCCCCCCTTGATGCGCTCCAGCTCATCGCGGCCGAACTGCTCCGGCCAGAGCAACTCGCCCTTTTCGGTGCGGGGATCGACGAAGCCCAGGGGCGTGCGCGCGTAGACCTTGCCCTCATACTCAGCCGGCAGGCACAGGTGCACCCAGTCATCCTCTCGCTCCAGCACGTCGCCGCACAGGTCGGCCTGGTGGACGCGCTGGGCCACGATGATGAAGCAGCCTTGCTTGGGGTTGTTCAGACGGCTGGGAATGGAGTTGCGCCACCATTCCAGCGCGCCCAGGCGCTTCTTGTCCCTGTCGCCGCTCACGTCCTTCACGTTGTGCGGGTCGTCGCAAATCACATAGTCGCCGCCTTCACCCGTGGTCCGACCCGCCACGGAGGAGGCGAAGCGGCTGCCCGTGGCCGTGTTCTCGAACTTGGACTTTTCGTTCTGGTCCGTCTTGATGACAACCCGGCTGCCCCAGCGGTCGCGGTAGGCTGCGCTCTCGATGATGTCGCGCGCCTTCTGCGAGTCGCGGCGGGAGAGGCCCAGGTCGTACGAGGCGTAGAAGAAGCGGCGGATGGGCGCCCAGGTCCACACCCACGGCGTCAGACAGGCCGAAACCTCGATACTCTTCATGTGGCGCGGCGGCATGTTGATGAGCAGCTTGCGGATCTCGAAGCGCATTGCCGCCTCAAGGTGCTCGGCGATGGCCCCCAGGTGCCAGCCGTCGACGAAGGTCCGTCCGGGCTCAAGCACCGGCCAGCCATACTGGCGGATGAAATCCATGTACGAGAGTTCCGGCCTGGTCACGAGCTGCTCGGCCGAGGCAGCCGGGAGCTGCTCGCGCAGGTCCACCATGAAACGCGACAGGAGATTGCCGGATGCGGGCGAGGAACGGCGCGGGGGGCTCATGCCTGGCCCCCGTCGCAAAACGCGCCCAGGGCCGCCCTGGGGCCCTTTCTGCGGGCTACAGCCCGCGCGAGGTGATGAAGCGGGAAAGCGTGCTGGGGGCGACGTCCACGATGCGCGCCAGGGAGGCCTTGCTCACGCCCTTGCCCAGCAGCTGCCGGATCTCCGCTTCCCTGCCGTCCAGGCAGGACTTGCCCGTGCTGCCCTTGGGCCGCCCAAGCTGCTTGCCCTCGGCCCTGGCGCGCTCCAGGCCGGCCCGCGTGCGCGCGCTCAACAGGTCGCGCTCCACCTCGGCCAGCAGGCCGAAGAGCCCCACCAGCACCTTGCTCTGCAAGTCCCTGGTGCCCGCGCCGTTCGCCTCCACGCGGATGCCCTCCTTGAGCGTCCGCAGCCCGACCCCGGAGGCCGCCAGCCGATCCACGGTCTGCACAACCTCGCCCAAGGACCGGCCCAGCCGCGAAAGCTCGGCCACCACGAGCACGTCTCCCGGCTTCAAGCTTTCGGCCAGGTCGTCCAGTCCGCGTTCCTTGGCGCTGCGCCGCGAGCTCATCTCGCGTTCCACCCAGTCGGCGATCTGCACCCCTTCCCGGTTTGCCCAGCTCAAAAGCTCCAGCCGCTGATTCTGTACGTCCTGCTTTTCCGTGCTCACTCGCAGGTAGGCGATAATGGCCATGCGCACCCCCGTTTTTCAGGCCTGTTGCGCGAAAACATATCGCGCAAGTTTTTTCTGCCTCATTCTGTGCGCAAAAGCAATAGTTTTCTGCGTTCATTGTGTCGCTCGTAATCGTTCGTTTTGATGTTGCTATATTCGTGCGCGAAACTACATTTGACGCGCCGGGGCCGCGCCGCTGCCAGAAAAATCCAAAGTCTCTCGGAAAGCCTGCTGCCGGTCCAGCCTCGCCATGATGCGTTGCTGCACCTCGGGCGATGCCGCCTTGATCTCCTCCAGCACGACCTCCTGGAACTCCTGCACGCGCTTGAGGTTGAACACGTCTTTTTGTATTTCGTGAACAAATTCAAGCTGCTTACGACTTTCCCCCAACAAAGCCACGGCCATCTGCCCCACGCTGCCCTTCGCGCCCACCAAGCGCCGCAGCCTGTTCTTCGCCTCGATGACCTCAGGCGCGTACTCGTTCGGGGCGAACACCACCAAGCCGCACAGATCCAGCAGCTTCTGCGCCTGCTCCGCCAGGGCCACAAGGCGCTCGCCGCTCAGGAGCTTCACTTCCAGCAGCTGCGTGCCCGCCTTGCTCGTGGCCACGCTGCGGTCAACGAATTTTTGCAGCCGCTTGAGCTTCTTCGACACCGCCGCGCCGCTGACCGCGAAAAATTCAGCGAGCTGGACGCCCTTGCTGACGCCGCGCTCTATCAGCGCCACCATCACGGCCTCGTCGATGGCCCCGGACCGCCGTGAAGGGTGGTTGGCCAGGTCGCCAAACAGCGCATCGAGGCTGACGCCCATTTCGATCTCGCCCATGTGAACCTCCACTTTCCGAGCTTAACCGCCCGGCTTAACTCTTGTTTACCCTGTCTTGTGCTCTCATCTGGAAATCTTAACCGCTGCTTAACTTTATCCCCGGCTTTTGCGGTTCAGGCGTGAACCGCAGCCCCGTCCGCTTGCTGAGCCTGGAGCATCGCCTCAAACTCCTCCTCGCTCATGGTCGTCCGTTTGGCCGGGCCTCCTTCGGCTCGCGGCGGGTAGTGCCCGGCCAGCAGCTTGTCCAGATTCCCGCCCGTCACCAGCCACCCCAGGCTTGCGCGCCAGTCCCCGTTTTCGCCCATCAGGTGCGGGCTCTGGCGGATCTGTTCGAAGCGCGCGCGCCACCACGCCAGGTCCGCGCGTTCAGGGCTTGCTGTCCTGGCCCGGTCGATGTCCTTGCGGAGCTTGGCGGTCACCTCGCTCGGCTGCGGCAGTTCGGGCAGCACCTCGCGGTACAGCTCCACCACTTTCACGGCCTCTTCCTCGCCCCCCTGTGGGGGGGGAGGGGGGGATTTAAAGGCATTGGTATTGGTATTGGAGCATTGCTTCGGCTTTGCCGCTGCTTTGCCACGGCTTTGCCGCTGTTCTTCCGCGCGCTTCCGCCTGTTTTCCCATGATTTTTCTGCCTTGCGGCGCGCTTCTTCGCTGCGCTCCTGGGCCTTGGCCGCGTGGGGCTGCTCTTCCGCCCAGTTCGGCAGGAAGTAGGTTCCGTCCTCATCGAGCGCGAGGAATTCAAACGAAACCAAATCGTCAATAAATTCCTTACGGTCCGGGGCGATGTTGCCCACGTCGAGGATGTCCTCACGCGTCATTTTTTCGAGGCGGCCGGTGGTCGGGCAATTCCCAGCGACCCAGCTCCACAGCATCAGCACGGCCAGCGTGCCCTCCGCGCCGTGGGCGCGGTACAGGCGGCGGAAGCGCAGTTCCGTGTGAAAATCACGCGGAAGCCTCAAGTCCTGGACAAAATTCCCTAATTGCCTCGCCATGCGGATTGTTCTCCCTGGTCAGTCAGTCCATTCGCCCCAGAAGCCAAACCCCGAGCCGTGAGAAAATTTTTCATGCCGCGCGCGTGTCGGTCGTGTCGCCTGCATGTGCTGATTTCTTGCGCTGCTTCGCCTCGGCAATGCTGGTGCATTGCCTCTGCATAATTGCATGTTATTGCTGTGTTTAACCCCATGACAACAGCGGCAGCAGCAAACGCTCCTGTACCCACCCGTTGAGCCACAGGCACTCGGTCCTGGCGCTGGCGACATCGGCATAGGCCCGGCGCTCCACGCGCCGCCACCCGGCGTACAGGCGCTCGTACAACTCACAGGGATAGCCGGAGAGCACCACGCCGCCCTTGAGGCCATGCAGCCGCTCGGCCAGGGCCTCGTGGCCTTCGTCGGTCAGCTCATGCGGGTAGGTGCCCTGGTGCAGCACGCGTGTGCTCTGCACATAGGGCGGGTCCACATAGTGCAGCGTCTCCGGCCCGTCGTAGATGCCCAGCACCTCCAGGGCGTCGCGCCGCTCGACCACAACTCCGCGCAGACGGTCCGTCAGGGCCGGGATGGCGTCCGGGTACCCCGCCCAATCCACCGCGGGCGAGACCTCACCCGCGCGCTTGCTGCGGAAGCCTCCACGCACGAGCTGGATGGAGCCCTTGGAACCATGGCTCATGGTCGCGCGCACCACGAAGCGCCTGGCGCGCTCCAGCATGCCTGCGCGAGACCCCATGTCCCAGCACTCCTCCAGCTCGGCCCTGGAGTATGGCGTAAGCGCCACCAGTTGCCGAAATTCCGCCGCGAGCAGCGGCGTGCGCAACACCTTGAAGAGGTTCACCACATCCTCGTTCAAGTCGTTGACCACCTCGCACTTCACCCGCGGCTTGCGCAGCAGAACACTGGCCACGCCCGCGAAGGGCTCCACATAGGTCGAGTGCTCCGGGAAAAAGCCCAAGATCCATGGCGCCAGGAGCCACTTGCCTCCGTGGTAGCGGCAGATGGGCCGCGTGGTTTCGGCTATGGCTGTCATGCCCGTCATACCTTGGTCCTCCTCGATGTGCGCCACCACTCCTGGCAGCGCCCGTGCCAGGGGCAAGCGTCCAGGTCAAAGCAGTCCGGTGCCCCGCTCTTGGGGATGGGCAGCTTGTCCCAGCACGAGCGCCCGTAACAGCGCCCGTCCGGGCCAGAGCAGGGCAACACCGCGGCGCGGGCCGGATTGTCGCACGGTTTCACTCGTCCTTGCCTCCGGCCTCTTCCCACATGCGGGCCAGCTCCACCTTCTCAGCTTCAGTAAACACCGGCTCACCCTCAACTCGCCAAAATCCTACCCTCCGCGCACGGATGCGCGCGATCTGGATGTCCGTGTTCTTATAGACCAGCCACTCCAGGGTCTTTTGCAGCAACAACAAATGATCGACGGCTTTGCCTTGCGAGGTATTGTTCTGCATCACTGCCTCCCCCTCACACCCAGGCTGTCACGCAGCCCCAGCTCACGCACGAGCCTCTGCACGTCCGCATCGTTGAGCCCACGCGCCACGCATACCAGCCTGCCGTCAAAGCGCAGGCCCTTCTCGCGGCAAATGCGGCGGGCTTCGGCCTCGTCCGCCGCACGGATGATTCTGGCCGTATCGCCGTCTTTGCCGTGCTCCGTGGCGCACCATTGCCCTGGTTTGGCCAGCTTGAATGTCGGCTGCTCACCGCCAGCGCTGCTGTCCTGGGGCTTCGCTTCCGTGGCCTCGTGCACCCGGCGCGCTTCGGCCTCGTCGGCCTTTTGGCGCTCCTTCATGTGCCGCGTGGCGATGGCGGCCTGACCGGAAACAGCTGGCCAATGAGGAAGCCAGACGAGCCGTTGAATAGAGTCACCCGCCAGCGCTCCGCAGATTGCAGCGATGAGGACATCTCCCGCGAGGAGCGCCAGCAGGCCCGCCATGACGAGAAGCCCAACGTCTTGCATTTCAACGGTGCCGTTCATGATGTGCATGTCGTTCCTCCGGCCCACAAATCCGGTTTGTGCACTCAACCAAGCCGCATCCGGGAACGTTCCGCCCGGTTCCACAGCACGATGGCCCGCAGGGTCAGCACAATGAGCACGAGGCTCTGGGACAACAGCCACCAGTGCGCGCCCTGCAGGGCGAACGCGGCCCACAGCAGCTGCGCCACGAGCATCAGCCACTGGCCACGGATGTTCAGCCCGCCAATGAGCCACACTGCAACCAGGGCCAGGACGGCGGCGCAAGCCTCCAGGGCGGCGCTCATACCTTTGCCCCTGCTGCCTGCGCGCACGAGCTGCACAGATCCGGCTCCACCCACCAGCAGCCGCCGGGGCAGGCCATGAACTCGGTGCAGCCGCACACCCGGCAGGCCGGATCGTCCGCGTCCTGCTCTTCCCACAGGCGTTCGATGATCTCGCACACCTTCTCGCGCCCGCGCGGGGTCATGTCGGCCATCTTCGAGTACGGGAAGTCCTTGATGCCGCCTTCTTCCAGGTGTTCCTCAAGGTCCGCGAACATGGAGCCGTAGGTGCGGCCGCACACGTGGTTGGCCACGGTCAGGCAGTCAACGCAGGTGCTGTTGCCGGTCTCGAAGCCGGGCAGCGGCTCCAGGCTGGCGTACACGTGCTCGAAGAGCTCTCCGGGCTCGATGGTCCGCCCGCACTCGTCGCAGCGCACGGGCGTCAGGGCCTTCATCATCGCGGTCACGGGCTTGCTGTCGCCCCAGCAGTCGTCATCGCCGTAGTCCATGTCCATCAGGCATCCGCATTCCATGGCTCAGTCCTCCTTCTCGATTCTCGCGTGCAGCCGGGCGGTTAGAACGCCCACTGCCCCCAGGGTATCCACCAGGCGCGCGCCGCAGCCGGAACTCCAGGCCGTCACTGCGCCGCCTTCCCTCTTGATGCAGGCCACGGCCACTCCGACCACAACGCCCGCTTCCGCGAGCGTACGGATCTCTTCCAGCGTCTCCAGCAGCCCGGCCTTGTACTGCTCGTTCAACCTGTCCGGCGTGGACTGGAACTCCAACAGCCGCAGGCCTCCCTTGTCCTCAACCATGTTGCATCCTCTTGTTTTCCATGGCGCGGACGTTCTTGTGGGGCATGTGGCCCACGTGGTAGCCGCGGCAAAACCTGCACGGGTACACCCGCATGGGATGAGTCTCCCGGCGCTGGAGCGAACGCCACACGGCCAAGGCCTCTTCCCTCGTCTCGTACCGCTTTTTCTGCCCGCACGACTTGCGGCGCTTCCCGCGCTTTGAGGCCATGGCTACACAGCCTCCGCCACTTCCCGTCCGGCCAGGGCCGCAGGATGGTTTGCCGTCACCAACGCGCAAGAAAAGTGCGGCGGCACGCTGTTGCCGCACATGCGCACCTGGCTGGTGGCCGAAAGGTGCTTGCCCCTGTGCGACGGGGCTATCTGGTAAGTGTCTGGGAAGCCCTGCGCGCGATAGAGTTCCCTCGGGCGCAGCATCCGCATGCCGATGTCCACGATGCGGCAGCGCACTCCGTCCAGCACCAGCTCGGCTTCCTCGTCCGGGCCGATGACGCCCCAAAGCCGCAGGAACGCCAGGACCTGGGCATAGCGCCCCGCAGCGTCCTGTCCCATGTCGCAGTCCATGGCGTTCATGGGCATGTCCACCAGGGCGAATCTGTCGCGGCTCACCACGCTGGGCACGGGCTCGTCCATGGGCTGCGGTTCGCTGCGCGTGTTGTATTGCTCCAGAACGGCTGTGGAGAGGCCGAAGCGCGCCTTGGCCGTTGCCGTGGGCAGGGGTGCGTCCGCTGCGGAGAGCTGCCCGCCCAGGGAGTAGTAGCGCTGCACGTGCGCGCACAGCAGACCCTTGGTGTTGCCGGTGCTAGGGCGTTTTGGGGTTCCTCCGGCGGTGATGGTGCTCAACGGCTCGTCAACGGCGCGGCCCACAGCGCCGGTGCGGAACTCGGAGATTGAGGCGCACAGCAGCCCGTGGTGCTGGCCCTGGGCGGATATGGTGTGCAGGGGCTCCTGCGCCTCGCTGCCCACGTTGGTGCCGCGAAGCTTGAGCACGCTGGCTGAGACAAGCCCATGGTGATCAACACCTGTGACGGTCCCCAGGGGCTTGTCCGCCGGCTGACCGACAACGCCCCCGTAGTGTTTGGCCAGCCACACTGCGGCCGCCCCATCGCTCTGCACCACGGGCGTCACCAGGGCGTGCTTCCCCTTGGCTACGATGGTGGACAGCGGGCCTTGGGCTGGCCACGTGGCGCTTCTCGCGCCGCTCTGGTCGACACCGACAAGAGCCGGCCCCACCAGCATGTGCTGCTTGCCTGTCGTCACGGTGGGCATGGGAGCGGACAAATCCGCAGGCGCATGGCCTGTGGTGTTCACCACCACAAAGGGCTTGGCGGCCTGGAGCACATAGCGCTTGATGCCTTTGGCAATGCGCGCCTGCGTCTTGGGCGCCAGCGGCTTCTTGCGGTCGAAGATCGAAGGGGCTGGATCATCCCAGTTGATACACTCGGCCGCGGTGCGCCATGGCTGCGCCCGGCCAGGACCGTGGGTCGGCTCCGGCCAGGTCACGGCCATGCCGTCGCGCCTGGCCACCACGAACAGGCGGCGGCGGGAAGTGGGCGCGCCATAGTCGGCCGCAACCAGCTCGCGCCACTCCACCCGGTAGCCCAGGCGGCGCAGCCTGCGCACCCAGGCGCGGAAGTAGTCGCCCTTGTGCTCCTTGATGGGCCTGTCGTCCGGCCCCAGCGGCCCCCACTCCTGGAACTCGCACACGTTCTCCACGCACACGAGCTTGGGCAGAGTCTCCTCCACCCAGCGCACCACGACCCAGGCCAGGGCGCGGATGGCCCGCTCAAGGGGCTTGCCGCCCTTGGCGCGGCTGTGGTGCTTGCAGTCCGGGCTGGCCCACAACACGTCCACCTCGCGGCCACCCGTGGCGATGCGCGGGCACACCTCGCGGATGTCGCAACACAGGTGCGTGGCGTAGGGGTGGTTGGCCCTGTGCATTGCCAGAGCCTCGGCGTCGTGGTTGATGGCCAGGTCAACGGAGAAGCCCGCCCATTCCAGGCCAAGGCTTGCCCCGCCCCCACCGGCGAACAGATCCACAACCATTCCGGTGTGGCGCAGCCCGCCAAACGCCAGGGCCGCCAGCATGGCGCGCGATGCGGCGATCATGCGCCTGCCCCGGACAGCATTTGCAGGGCTTCGGGAGTGCGGCGCTTGAACGCGCGCAGTTCACGCTCAAGGCGCTCACGCTCGGTACTCACCTTGATTTGCAGGCTGGCGACACTCAGGCCGCCGCGCAGGATGCCCGCGCAGTCCAGGCGGCGCAGCACGGAGTACAGCAGGCGCTTGTCGGCCCGGTCCGTGTGGTTCTGCTCCCCATGTGCGGCCTCGACCTCACGGCGGATGATGCGGCCGCGCACGACAAGGAGCCCCCAGCCCTCGGGCAGTTCTTCGGGCTTGATAATGCCAGTCGGGGCCATGTAGTAGCGGATGTTTCCCATCCCGGCCCAGGCATTGCGGCGGTGCCACTTCTTGGCGTCTCGCAGAAAGTCGGACCTGCTCACCTTCACTTCGACGATGCAGCTCTGCCCGCCTGAATCCAGGCCCCAGGCGTCGGGGATCTCCCCGCCAGCCGTGTACAGTTCCGGGAGCGCCACCTTGAAGCCGTTCCTGCGCAGCCACGCGGATGCGCGAGCCACAAGAATGGAGTGTGACATGACGCTCATGCGAGCACCTCCAGCACCACGACCGAGCAGCCGCTCGGAAGCGGTACGGGCATAGGAATGAAGCCCCCGCAGTTGTCGCCCCAGATGGCCCGGAAGTTGATCGTGCTCACCGGCCGGACGGGATTGACGGGGCATACGCCTCGCCAACATTCCGCGCGCCGCCGGCAGCCAGCCGAGCTGCAGAAGGTGATGTCGTTGCTCGGCATGAGCTACCCCTCCCGCCGCACGAGGTCTGGAAAAACGGCGCACACCTTGCGATAGGCGTCCATGCTGATTTCTACCGTCTGGCCGTCGCCGTCCGGGGGCATGGCGAAGGTGGCGCTTTCGGGCAGCTCGCGGATGGCCTCGGCCTGCTGCTCCTCGGGCAGGGCGCGACGGAAGCGGGAAGGCGACCAGTCGCACGTCTTGTCCGCTTCGGTGTGGCCGAAGATCGTCTTGCAGCGGCGGATGTGTACGCAGTCGCCGCACGTCAAGCCTGTGGGCAGCCGCATCATGTCCGGGTCTGCCGGGTCGTAATTCAGGGGCATGCGGCTACTCATCGCAGGCCTCCTCGCAGTCCTCGGCAAACTCTGCGGCGCTCTGCCAGAAGTTGTTGTCCTTCTGCCCCAGGCCCTCGCCGGTGCTGTAGCCGCACTCATTCTTATGCGGGCAGGGGTGCTTCCGCGTTCCGCGGTTCAAGCACGTGGCGCAGGCCAGCTTGTTCTTGATGTTGGCAAGCTCGGCCTCGGCGGCTTCGGCGCGGTGTTGGACGGAAATCGTTTCGCGGCGGTGCTTTTCGGCCTCTCCGTGCCAAAAATGCATGGTCTTTTCGATGTTCCCCATCTTTTCATAACTGTCCGCCTCCACCTCGGCCAAACTCCGAGTGAGGGAGGCGATGACGTTGTTCGCCTCCCCGAGCTGCCGCCTCAAAATGTCGAACAGCTCAGACTCCGGCATGGGCGGGAAGTGCACCTCGACTTTGGCCCCAGCAGGCAAGTTGAAGGGGAGACCTTCAAACACCAGCTTGGGAGTTCCCTCCGCGTGCTCCTCCGCCTTGGGGCAGTTGGCCTGCGCGTAGGCGTCCGAAGGACCGGGGATGGCGCCGGGCCGGTAGTTGCAGACGGGGCAGATGTCGCCAACGCTGTCGGTCATGCATGTGGGGCAGGTCGTTTTGTCGCTCATGCGGGCACCTCGTGCGGGTAGTCCACCTGGAAGAAGCCCAGGCGGCCTTTGCAGGGATGGAAGGGCAGCGGCTTGGCGTCGGCCAAAAGCCAGTGATACACGCCCGGCTCGGCCCAGGGCGAGGCGCTGTCCTGCACGCAGCCGGTGATGGTGACGATGCCTACGATGCCACCCTTGTGCGCGTTGCCCTCGGGAAGCGGCACCATGCCTTCCACAAGATGCCTGGGCCTCGTGTCGGCGCATATGGCGCGCAGCAGCGCCTTCTGCTGTTCGGGGGTGCAGTCCTGCACGCTGCCGTCCGTCGAGAGGCCCGCGTGAATGAGCACGCGCTGGCCAATGTACTGGCGCGGGCATGGCCAGGTGCGGTTCTCCACGTCCTTGGCCATGTGCAGAATGCGGTGCGCCCAGGGCTGGCGGATGGAAATGGCGGGGAGGATCATGCCTGCGCCTCCCCGCCCTGCGCGGGCTGATTGGCGAAGCACTCCAGGTCGAGGGCGTACTTGCTGGCCTGCCACGACAGAGGCACCCGGCATCCCTCAATGGCCTTGTTCAGAGCATCGAAAGCCTCCTGGAGCTCCGCCGGAAGGTCGCCTTCGTCGGCCTCCTCAGGCAGGTCATCCACGTAGTGATCAACGGGATCGATGGGGCGCGCGTAGACAGGCTTGCACAGCAACAGGCGCAAGGACTCTGGAGTGACTCCGTGCTCCTCGCAGTGGTCCAGTATTTCTTCCAGGTCGCGGAACCACTTATCGTCGGCTTCCGAGTAGATCATGGACGTGCCGTCCCACTGCCTGCGCTCCCGCGTCGCGTGGCGCTCAACCTCGGCAATCTCGCGGCAGGCATCGCAAGCCGTGTAGCCCTTCGGGGTCGGGAGCCCGCACCTGCCGCACGGCACATGGGTGCAGCCGTCATAGCGGGCCATGTCCTCCGCATGCGGCCCGTCTCCAAAGAAGCGGCTGTTGCTGCTGACCCAGCCTTTGATGTCCGTCACGTACTTGGCAGCGGCGGCATCCGTACGCAGGATGAAAGGTTCGTTGGTTACGATCATCGCCCTAGCCCTCCGCCTGCTGCTCGCTGGGCTCGTCGCCGTAGCACTCCAGGGCCGAAGTCCCCAGCTCCACGTCTTCCGTCGAGGGCTTGGTCTGTTCGTCGTGCAGCTCGTCGCAGATGCCGCAGCGGTAGTAGCGGTCAGGGTCGGCCTCGATGAGCTGGTCCTCGCGCGCACGCTGCACGGCCCGGCACGCCTCGGCGGCGATCTCGTCCGGGAGCACATCCGTCAGGGGCAAGGCGTCGTCGTGCGGGTGGCGCAGCTGGAGTATGTCCGCCAGGATGTCGGCGCAGCTGCGCGGCGGCAGGTCGAGGTGCAGGCCACATTCACAGGGAAAGTTCTCTGTCACCAGTACGGGCGGGGCCTGGCCGGGCATTTCTTCCACCTTCTCCGCGTCGGCCACGGCCGAGCGCGCCTTGCACGGGCAGCCGGGGGTACGCCCCAGGGCGGCACGGCGGTCCAGCGCGGCGGCGATGAGCGCGCCGGCCTTCTCCATGTTCCGCGCCGGGTCCGAGCTGGGGCGCCACCACGAGGGGCGCCAGCCACGGGGCCAGGTGTCGTCGCTTATGGGGTTCCACAAACCGACGACCATTCCGCCGGGCAGGAAGGGCTCGCCCCGCTCCTGAATGGCCGCGAACTGCGCGTAGCAGACAGCCGCCTGGAGCAATTCCCCCTGTGTGTGCTGGGCGTCGTGCTCCGGCGTCCAGCCGTGGATTTCGATGTGCCTTTTGCGCTCGTCGGTGATGCGTTCGATTCCGGTTCTCATTCGCTGCTGCCTCCGTGTCACATGGTGAAGTTGCTGGCGTTGATCTCTGCGGCCATGTCCCGCACCTGGCTCCGCAGATGCTCGATAGTTTTGTGAGCCTCTGCGAGCTCGGCCATGCTGGACGATTTGCGTTCCGCGAGCTCGGCGGCGGTCATACGCGCCATACGCAAGGATTCAGCGATCTCAACGATGGTCTGATCAAGAACGCAGGAGATGTCCTTGAGCTTCGCCTCGACTCTGGTCACTGCTGTCGGCGCGGCGTCGGTCAGGTACTTGGGGCCCAATCCGGTGAGAATCCAGTCGGGCAGGACCTGGTGTGTGCGCATGAGCTTGAGCAGCCACTCGGGCGGCACGCTGGCTCTGCGCTTGGCGTCGCTGATGCTAGACTGCCGGACCTCCAGGGCCTCGGCCAGTTGCACCTGCGTGCGCGCACCGGTGATCAGCTTGATGCGCTCCATAGCGGCCTCGTGGGCGGCCAGCGCTTCGGGAGAAACCTCGCGCGTGGCCTTGCCGTTCTTGCGGCTCATCTCCATCCCCCGTTGTTGGTGCGGTCGCGCTCCATCTTCCGCTTGTGCTGTCCAGCCAGGCGCGACATGCGTTTGTGCGATCTGCGCGCAGGCGGATTACGGTGGCTGAAAGCCGTCACCACCGTTCCGTGCTGCGCGTCCACAACCACCGTGATGCCGCACAGCGTCCTGCGCTCGCCCTCCCAAGCGGTTATTCCCTCGCTCTGTCCATGACGCAGCACGGCTTCCACCATGGGACGCGTCAAATCGCGCTGTTCCATCCGCTCCAGGGCATGCGTGGTGAAATAGCGGGCGGCCATGCTTACTTCCTCCTGGGGCAGGGCGTTACGTCGGGCGCGGGGCGGCAGGTGCAGGGGCGGACCTCATTGCCTGGGCTGGGCATGGACGGGCATCCCCGCGCGTGCTTGCGCCGCAGAGCGCAGTTGTCGCAGGGGTAGTTGCTAAGGGGCGAATGCCGGGCCGGGCACAGGCAAACGCCCGGCGCAACGGTGCAGGCCGGCGGGGCGGAGGGCAGGCCATTAGGCATCGGCCACCTCCTCCGCTCTCTCGCGGCGGAGCATCCAACCGGGATCAAGGCCGGGCACGGGCGCGAAGCCTCTCGTATTGGGGCAGGACATGCTGCCGCGCATCGCGTGGGGCATGTGGCGTTTCTCGATCTCGGCCAGGTGCGTGCCAGCCAGGACGATGCTCGCTTTGTCCTGGCCAGAGACTTCCGGGTGTTGCATGAGCCGCAGCAACTGCACATGCAGGCTGCGAATGGCTTCGTTCAAGCTGCTCATGCGCGCCCCCTCGCGCCGCGCGCCGTGCAGCGAGGACCATCCACACAGGGGCCATTCAAGCACTTGGCCAGGTCGTCCGGCAGTCCGGCAACGTCCAGCACCGGCATATGCCGCAAGCGGATGCCGCCCAACTGCACGCGGATGGCCTGCAAAGCCTGCTTGTCCTGGGGCGTCATGCCCGGCAGGTAGGCCAGCTTGCGCACAATGGCGTCAACCCCAGCCGCGGCGACGAAAGGCGACGCATTCTCGATGCCCTTGCTCATGGTGACCTCCTAGATGTCGAACGGAGAAGCAAAATCGCTGGCAGCAGAAGCGCCGTATCCGCGCACTCCGCGCCAACAGCTTTCGCAGCGATAGTTCGCGGTGGGCCTGCCGCAGTCGTGGCACACCCTGCCACTGCGCGCCCGGCCCTGCCGTCCGCGCGCGCGGCGCACCCTCACCATGTCCGGTTCCTTGAGGCCGGCAGCAGACGCAGCGCCGGAGCCGTACGCGTCCACCAACAGGACGGAAATATTGCGGCTGGTCGTCTTGCCGGAGTTTGAAAGCTGCACCCAGCGCATTCCGCTGGAGCGCACCCTCACGCCTAGAAGCCCGCCGCCGATCCTACGCACCTCGCCCGCGCGCGAAATCTCGTAACCGGGAAACTCGTTCAACACTCTGAATTCGCCCACGCTCTTCGCCTCCTTGTTCACCATTCACACCCCACGGCGCGCGGCATGGCCGGCGCGGCCCCAAATACGCATTCCAGCTCGGCCGCCACCTCGCGCTCAATGCGCCTAGCTGCGGCCTGCGTTTCCTCACGGGCAAAGCTCAACAGATGCGGCGCAAAGCCGCTTGCGGTGCCCCTGTTGTCCAGCAGACGTTCGATGACGGCGCGGATGTCGCCGCGCTTGATGCGGGAGTCCGGGTAGCGCTCCAGGTTGCGCCGAGGACGGCGCCCACGAGGGAACATGGAGCACAGCTCACGGTACCAGCCGGGGTTGTGGCCAACGACCAAGCGCACGTAATGCCCGGCGTGGCGCTGTTCCGGTGCGGGCACCAGGGTGACCTGCAGGCAGGCGAAGTCCAGCTCGTGCAGCATCTGCCGCAATGCCGGGCGCAAGGGCTCCGGGCAGCGCAGCTTGCGAATTTCAGCGCACGCCATCGTCGCCTCCAGGCGCTGCAAGCCCTTCGCCGCGCTTGCGGTATGTCAGGTGGTCGAGGGGGACAGGCGAGGCCACGCCGTAGACGAACACGCGCCAATCGCCTTCCTCGTCGCGGAAGGCGTGCCCCTTGGTGCGCGTGGCCATGTCCGCGTCATCGGGCCGCCAGAGCGAGACAAAGGAATAGAGCGGCACGTCCGGCAACACCGCGCCAGGCTGCGGCTTGGCGCTCATGCCCATGGACTCGAAACCCCAGCGCAGAAACACTTCGCGCAGCCCTTCCAGGTCGTAGAAGCTTGCGCGTTCGCCCTTGCGCGAGACCCAGGCATCACCGATGCTGACACGGAACAGACCGGGCTCGCCGCCCCATTTCTCCCACGCCTCGGCGGGATAAATGCGTAACGGCTTGGCGTTCTCATTCCCGCTCAAGGCCGGGAAAACATAGCGGGGCTTGATGTCGGCGCGGACGGTGGGCATCTAGTCACCCTCCCCGCGGCGCTGGTAGTCCATGTTCTCGAAACGCAGATACTTGCGGCGATACCACGCCTCGGTGGAACCGGTACGCGAGCTGCGCCCCTTGGCCACATCGAGCTGGACGGAGACGACATCGCCCGCCGTCCGGGCATCCCAGGGCTTGATGAAGATGATGATGTCGGCGTCGGCCTCAAGCGCGCCCGACTCCCGCAGCTGCGAGAGCAGGGGCGTCTTGGCCGTGTCCGCCTCGCGGTTGAGCTGGGCCAGCAGCAGCACGGCCACGTCGTACTCGCCGGCGGCCTCGGTCACGCCTCGGGAGATTTCCGCCACTTCCTGCTCGCGCGAGTTGCACCGCTTGTCAGCGCGCAGCTTTTGGACGTAATCGACAACGATCCACTTGATGCCGATTTCGCGCTTCCATTTGCGGATCTGCGCGCGGAACTCGCTGACAGTGAGGCCGGGTCGGTCCCAGAAACGGAGCCGGTCATCCATCTTGGCCAGCCAATCCGTGCCGGCCAAAACCTTGGCCATGTCCTCGTCGGTGAACTTCCCGTCGCGGAAGCGCTGGGCGTCGACGCTGGCGTGCTGGGCGAAGAAGCGCTGCGCAAGGCGGGCGTTCTTCATTTCCAGGCTAAAGATGCCGCCCGGATGCCCCTTCTTCAAGAGGTACTTCGCCTCGCACAGGGCCAGGGCTGTCTTGCCGGTGCCCGGCCGTCCGGCCAGAATCGAAACCTCGCCGGGAACATAGCCCCCGATGAGTTCGTTCAAGCCGTACAGGCTCGACTTCATCAGCTCGCCATGCCCCTGGGACATCCGCTCAATGGCGGCGTATGCCTCCTGGGCAACCTGGCTGGGCCGCTGCGATGGCACGTTCACGCGGTCTTCGAGGATGGAGTCGATGACCGGCTGCACCTCAGCGGCGTATTGCGCGTGGTTCTTCTGCGGGTCGTAAGCCGATTCGATGAGGCCCTGGGCGATCTCGATGACGGCGCGACGGCGGGCATGCCCGCGGATGATGTCCACGTGGCGCGTGGCGCTGACGGAGCTTACCGGCGAGCAGCTGAGCTCGGCCAGGTAGACGGGCCCGCCGGAGCTATGCAGCGTACCCAGGCTCTGCATGCGGTCCGTGACGGTAACGAGATCTACAGGCTGGCCGTCCGCCAGCAAACGCAGCATAGCCTCAGCGATGTTGCGGTGAGCCGGGGAGTAGAAAATGTCTGGCTGAACGCCATCAAGAACATCCAGGGCCTTGCCTGGACGCGAGAGGCACGCGCCAAGCACGGATTGCTCGGCTGCGGAGCTGTGCGGGGGGACGCGGCCGGGCGCGCTCATAGGCTGCTCCGGCTGCGCTCGTCGTTACCGGGGGATATACCGGCGGATATCTTTCGCAGTGCCAGAAGGTGCATTTCTTGCCCCTCTGTGCTAGTCTAACCTCCTGGTATCATTGGCTGGCGTGGGGTTGCACGGCGGCTTTCACGCCGTTAACAGGGGTTCAAATCCCCTTGGGGACGCCAGCATGCCCAAAGGGTCGCCATATGGCGGCCCTTTTTTTTGCCTTGTCCCCCGTTCCGCGCGGATGCCCTTGCCTTCGATACCCTCTCCCGGCATACTGCCCGGAAACGACACCGGAGGTGTATTCATGCTTCAGCAAATCCGCCCCCTGCTCGCTTCCCTGCTTCTGCTGTGCGCCGCAACCGCCGCCCTGGCCGCGCCGCCCCCCCAGGACACCCGCAAGCACACGTCCCTCGGGCTGTACGTGGACGCCGCGGAGGCCTACGCCATGTGGCAGAAGGCCCCGGACAAGGTCACCATCGTGGATGTGCGCACGCCCGAGGAGTACGACTTCGTGGGCCACCCGGCCATGGCTCCCAACATCCCGTCCCTTGTCTGGACGGGCGTGTTCGACGCCCAGAAGAAGGCCTATCCCCTGGCCGAGAATCCGCGCTTCGTGGAGATGATGAAGGCGCGCTTCAAGCCCGGCGACGCCATCGTCCTCATGTGCCGCTCCGGCCACCGCAGCGCCATGGCCGCCAAGAAGCTCATCGAGGCGGGCTTCACCAACGTCTACAGCATGGTGGACGGCTTCGAGGGCGACACCGTGGCCGACAAGGCCAGCCCGGACTTCGGCAAGCGCAGCCTCAACGGCTGGAAGAACGCCAGGCTGCCCTGGACCAACGCCCTGGACGAAAAGCTCGTGTACATTCCCCGCTAGGGGCCGCAAAGGAAAGAAAAAGGCCGGCGGGGAGCAGTCCCTGCCGGCCTTTGACGTTCTTCGGGCCGCGCCGCTACTTTATCTTGTACTCGCGGTAGCGCGCCTTGCGGATCTTGCCGTAGGCCAGGGAACCCAGCCGCGCCACCATCACCGCGCCCACGGCCACTCCCAGCAGCAGCGCCCCGCCCGAGGCCGAGCGCGAACGCAGCAGGTGCGCCAGCCGGTACACCGGAAAGGCCACAAAGAGCGCCGTGGCCAGCGATCCCAGGGTGCCGTACCACCAGAACAGCCGCCGCTCGCGCAGGGTGGCCTTCTCCGCCTCCTCCGTTCCCAGGCCCAGCCAGCCCAGGATCTTGCTCTCCAGGAACTTGAAGGAGCGCGTGCGCAGATTGGGCACCCCGGTGTAGTCCACCAGTATGTAGTAGGCGTCCATCTTGAGGAAGGGATTGAAATTCATGGCCAGGCTGAGCAGGCACAGGAGGGAGAAGGTGACGAAGACCGACTCCCAGGGGCCGGCCGCCTCCGCGCCCGCGCCCGCGGCGAGCCCCGCGCCCCACAGGGCCAGGCCCAGCACCGCGCTGGAGGCGATGGGCCCGCCCAGAGACACCAGGATGCGCTGGCCCTTGCGGGGAAAGTTCAGGGCCGCCGTGGTGTCGCAGTAGAAGATGAACGAGGCCATGTAGAACATGAGCCCGATGCGCGGCACCAGCCCGCCGTAGTGCTTGCAGGCGATGCCGTGGCCGAGCTCGTGCATGGCCACATGGACGAGCATGAAGAGATACACCGGCACAAGGACCCAGGGATCGTCGAAGAGCGTCTGCTCCAGGCCGGAGATGACATGCAGGAAGCGCTGGTGCTGCAGCAGCGCGGGGATGAGCCCCGACACGCCCAGGCCCGCCATGAGCCAGCCCAGCCAGGGCGCGCACAGAAAACAGGTCCGCCGGTGCAGCCAGGCGGCCACCTTGTCCGCCCGGGGGATGGAGAAGTCCGGATGGATGAGCAGCCCGGCCACCTTGCGCAGGCGCGAGGAAGCGCCCTCGTCCTCCGGGCTTTTGAGCATGCGCATGGACTCAAGCTTCTCGTACAGCCGGGCCAGGGCCTCGGGCGAGATGAGCCCGATGGCGTCGATGTGCTCCATGTACAGATCATGGAAGGACTTCTGCCCGTCCATGTTGCGCACGAAAAAGGTCTCCGAGGGGCCCAGCTTGAGCACCCCGCGCCCCACGGCCTGCAGGAGCGAGGACGGATGCTCCGCCCCGGCGTCGTCCAGGTGGAAGAGCAGCCCGGCCCGCAGCTCCGGCCTGATGGCCATGACCCAGGCCTGCTTCTCCTTGCCGGCGTCGCGGCGATACTTGATCATCCGCAGCACGTGGCGCGACCCCGCCACCATGAAGTGCACGCGGTCCATGCGCTGCTTGATCATGTGCAGCCACAGGGCGTCCAGGTCCAGGGCGTCCAGGTCCGTGGCGGCGTCGGGGATCTCGTAGTCCGGGGTGCCGGTGGGATTGAGCGGCAGGCGCGCGTCGTAGACGATGTCCATGACCACGGTGCCACCCTTGCAGTCGAGCACGAGCTCGTAGCGCTCGCCCGGGGCGGAGCGCCCGGAACGCCCGGGGCGCGAGGGCTGGCCCTGGCCCCAGGCCGCGGCCGCCAGCCGGTGCAGCTCCTCCAGCGCTTCCATCACCGAGGTGGTGCACGTGGCCGAGAGCCCGGGCGAGAAGTCCACCATCAGGCCGTAGCGCTGCAAGCAGTCCTGCGCATAGGGCAGCCAGGCCTGGTTGTAGGGAAAGCTGAGGGAAAGCTTGTTGTTGTCCATGGCCCCCACGGCAAAGCCCCGGCCGAAAGACGAGTGTTAGAAAATGACCAGCGGCGAGACGCGCTCTTCCCCGGCGGCGCTTCCGCCCTGGGCCGAAGCCCGCTGCGGCGGCACGGACAGGGTCTCGCCCGGCGCGCCTTCCACCACGCGCACGGCCTTGCCCGCAGGCAGGGCCAGCCCTTGGGCCCGCAACACGCCGTAGGGATCGTCCAGCAAAGGGGCCTTGCCGTTCTCGTCGGCCCAGGCCCTGCCCAGCACCTTCGCCCGCGCCCTGCCCGCGCCCTGCCCGCTTCGGAACGCTCTGCCGTGGCGCCTCCTGCGTGGCGCTTCACGCTGCTGTTCCGGGCACGGCGCGGCCGACCCCGTCCAGACGCTCCAATCAGATCATGATCGGCGAGATGCGCTCTTCCTCGGCTGCCGGCCCGCCGTGGGCGGCGGGCTGCGGCGGCAACACGAACAGGGCCTCGTCCGGCCCGGCCTCGATGACGCGCGCGGTCCTGCCCGCGGGCAGAACCAGCCCTTCGGCCCGCAACACGCCTTCGGGATCGTCCAGCAGGCGCTCCTTGAACGCCGCATCGGCCCAGGCCTTGGCCACCACGCGCCGCCAGCTCTTGTCCAGTTCCGCTGTCACCACCTGCGCCTCCCCTCCCGGCGCGCCGGCCACCCCGGCTGTCAGTCCGCCGGACGGCCTCGGGCGCCGCTTTTCCTTATTCAAGTACCGATATGCCGGAGCGGGCAAGGACGTCAAGAATTCCTGCGCCCAGGGCGGGCGCCCGCGCCAGTGCCCTGAAGCCGGCGCAGACCTCCGGCGCGGCGCGGGAGGAATGCCCCGGCGTCCAAACCAGCCTCCTTCCCCGCCGCGGCTTCCCCCCGGTTTGCTTTCGGCCCCGGAACGGCCACAGGCCGATGTCGGCCGCACAACCCCGAGGAAGCACAGGCGGCCCCGCCCACGCGCAACCAGACGCCCGCCTCCTGCTCTTGCACTTGCCGCGCAGGGCCTGAAAGATGCGCTTGCCGTTGCGCATCCCGCTTGTTTTGTTCTATTGTCGGCCCAAGCGCCAGGGCGGGGCACCGCCCGGGGCGCACGTTTGCCGCCGGAGGCCTGATGGGCAACTGCTGGAGCCGAACGGGGTTTTTCGTCCTCATCTTCGCTGCCCTGCTGCTGGCCTTCAACTGGCCGCTGATGGGCATTCCCCGACCGGGGGCGCTGCTGGGCTGGCTGTTCGGCGCCTGGGGACGGGGCGTGGGCCTGCTGGCCCGGGCCGCGCGCGGGGCGGCGGCCGCCTGCGGCCCGCCTCCGGAAGAGGACACGGCCCCCTCAGCGGATGATCCGGGGGCCAAGCCGGCAGGCGGCTTTCTGAACGATTCCTCCCAGGACACCCTGCCCGGGGCGGGCGATGTTTAGCCCGCTCTTCGTGCTGCTGCTACTGGCCGGGTACACGACGGCGCTCTTCCTGTTGGCCCGCTGGGCCGAGGCCCGCTCCGAGGCGGGCCGGTCGGTGACGGACCGGCCCATGGTCTACGCCCTCTCCCTGGCCACCTACTGCACCAGCTGGACCTTCTACGGCTCCGTGGGCAAGGCCGTGGACTCCGGCCTGTACTTCCTCACCATCTACATCGGCCCCACCATCTGCGCGGCCCTGTGGTGGGTGCTCCTGCGCAAGCTGGTGCGCATCAAGTCCAGCTTCCACGTGGCCAGCATCGCCGACATCCTGGCCGCGCGCTACGGCAAGTCCCACCGCATCGCCGCGCTGGCCACCACAGTGGCCTTCCTGGGCAGCGTGCCCTACGTGGCCCTGCAGCTCAAGAGCGTCATCTCCACCTTCACGCTGCTGGCCGGCGGGCCGGAAGGCCGCGCAGGCGGCCTGCTGCTGGGCTCCATGGGGCCGCTGGTGGTCGTCTTCATGATCGTCTACACCATCGTGCTCGGCGTGCGCCGCATGGACCCGACCGACCGCCACCCCGGCATGGTGGTCACGGTGACGGCCGAGGCGGTCATCAAGCTGATCGCGCTGCTCGCGGTGGGGGTCTTCGCCGTATGGGGCCTTCACGGCGGACCGGGGGACCTGCTGGCCAACCTGCCGCCGGACGCGGCGGCGCGCGTCATGACCCTGGGCGCGGCCGGGGCCACCCCCTATGCCACCCCCTATGTGACATGGGCCGGCTACCTGGTGCTGGCCATGTCGGCCATCCTGTTCCTGCCCCACCAGTTCCACTTGGCCGTGGTGGAGAACGCCGACGAGCGGCACATCCTCACCGCGTCCTGGGCCTTTCCCCTGTATCTGCTTCTCATCAACCTTTTCGTGGTGCCCATCGCCCTGGCGGGCCTGTCCGCGGGCATGGACCCCGCCCAGGCCGACACCTTCGTGCTGGGGCTGCCCCTGGCCGGAGGCCAGCGGGCCCTGGCCCTGCTGGTGTTCCTGGGCGGCTTTTCCGCCGCCATGGGCATGGTCATGGTCTCGGCCATGACCAACGCGGTGATGCTGACAAACCACGTGCTTCTGCCCGTCATCGACCGCGTGCCTGCCCTCTCGGGCCTCAAACGGCGGCTCCTGGAGTGCCGCTGGGGCGCGGTGGCCTTCCTCATCCTGGCCTCGTACTGGTTCGAGCTGGCCGTGGGCGAGTCGTACATCCTGGTGAACATCGGCATCATCGCCTTCGGCGCGGTGCTGCAGTTCGCCCCGGCCCTCCTGGGCGGCATTTTCTGGCGGGGCGGCACCCGGGCCGGCGCCATGGCCGGGCTTTCGGCCGGCACGCTCCTGTGGGCGCACACCATGCTCCTGCCCGCGCTCTCCAGGGGCGGGCATGTGTGGGCCGCCCCCCTGCGCGAGGGCCTTCTGGGCCTCTCCCTGCTCAAGCCGGAGGCCCTGTTCGGCCTCTCCGGCCTGGACCCCGTGGCCCACAGCGTATTCTGGACGCTTCTGTTCAACGGCGGGCTCTACGTGCTGGTGTCGCTTTTCACGCGCCAGTCGCCGGAGGAGGCCGCCGTGCTGGAGGAGTTCGTCGGCCTGCCGGAGGCCGCCGGACGCCGCGCCGGCCCCCTGGCCGAGGACGTGGTGGTCCTCTCCGAGAAGCGCCGCCTGCTGGAGGAGCCCCTGCGCGAGTACATGCCCAGGGACCAGGCCCGGGCCATCATCAACGACAGCGTGCGCACCCTGCGCCTGGCCGGGCGGCCGCGCATCTCGGTCACCGCCCTGGCCGCGCTCTACGCCGAGGTGGAGAAGGCCTTCTCCGGCGTGGTGGGAGCCGCCGCCGCGCACAAGGCCCTTTCCCGCGCCGGGGTCTTCACCCCGGAGGAAACCCAGGCCCTGAGCGACGCCTACGGCGGCATGCTGGCGCGCATGCGCATCACCCCGGACGAGATGGTGCGGCGCATAGACTACCACATGGAGCGCGAGCGCCTGCTGACCCTGCACGCCGAGGAGCTGAAGGTGACCCTGCGCCTGCGCGAGCAGGAGATCGTGGAGCGCAAGCGCGCCGAGGAAGCCCTGCGCACGGCCGAGGAGAACTACCGCAGCATCTTCATGAACGCGCCCGAGGGCATCTTCCAGCTCTCGCCGGAGGGCCGGCTCCTCTCCGCCAACCCGGCCATGGCCCGCATCCTGGGCTACGCCTCGCCGGAGGAGCTGATGGAGCAGGCGGCCGACCTGTCGCAGCGGCTCTTCGCCTTCCCCCTGGGCTTCGAGAAGCTCATGCGCGACCTGGGCAGCAAGGGCGCGGTGGAGGGCATGGAGTTCGCCGCGCGCACCAAGGACGGCAGCCTCATCTGGTGCTCCATCATCGCCCGCGCCGTGCGCGGGGAGGACGGGACCACCGCGCGTATAGAGGGCCTGCTGGCTGACGTGACCGAGAAGAAGCGCGCCGTGGAGGAGCTGCGCGAGAGCGAGACGCGCATCCGCGCGCTGTTCAACGCCACCTCCGACTCGGTGATCCTCATGGACACCGAGGGCCGCATCCTGGCCATCAACGAGCACGGGGCCAGCCGGCGCGGCCTGAAGCCGGAGGACATGGCCGGCAAGTACATCTACGACCACCTGCCGCCCAACGCGGCGGAGACCCGCCGCCTGCAGATACAGGAGGCCGTGCGCACCGGCAGCCCGCGCACCTTCGAGGAGGAACGCGCCGGCTTCCACTACTCCATCACCGTCTATCCCGTCATGGACAGCGACGGCGCCGCGCGGCAGCTGGCCAGCTTCTCCCGCGACATCACCGCCCAGCGGGAGAGCGAGGCCACCATCCTGCGCATGAACGAGAGCCTGGAGGAGCGCGTGCGCGTGCGCACCCGCCAGCTGGAGGCGGCCAACGACGAGCTGAAGGGCGCCCTGGAGCAGCTGACCAGCGCCCACCGGCAGCTTGTGGAGTCGGAGAAGATGGCCTCCCTGGGCGGGCTGGTGGCCGGCGTGGCCCACGAGATCAACACCCCCGTGGGCATCGGCGTCACCGCGGCCTCCCACCTGGAGGCCAAGACCAGGGAGATGCTGGCCGACTACCGCGCCGGGGCCGTCAAGCGGGCCAGCCTGGAGGCCTATCTCGCCGTGTGCGACGAATCCACGCGCATGATCCTGTCGAACCTCAAGCGCGCGGCGGAGCTCATCCGCAGCTTCAAGCAGGTTGCGGTGGACCGCTCCACCGAGGAGCGGCGGCGCTTCCGCCTGCGGGCCTACCTGGACGAGGTGCTGCTCTCGCTCCGGCCGCATCTCAAGAAGACCGAGCACGAGGTGGCCATCATCTGCGACCCGGAGCTTGTCCTCGACAGCTACCCCGGCGCCCTCTCGCAGATCGTCACCAACCTGGTCATGAACTCCCTGCTGCACGCCTTCGAGCCCGGCGAGGCCGGACGCATCGTCATATCGGCCGCGCGCCTGGACGACGGGCGGGTACAGCTGATTTACGTAGACAACGGCAGAGGAATCGCCCCGGAGAACCTGGACAAGATATTTGAGCCATTTTATACCACACGCAGAGGCAGGGGAGGCACGGGCCTGGGCCTGCACATCCTGTACAATCTGGTGACCCAGACCCTGGGCGGCAGCGTGCGCTGCGAAAGCGCCCCGCAAAAGGGCACCACCTTCACAATCCTGCTGCCGCAGGGCACGAGCGAAGCGTGATGGCCGACACAAGCGACGACCTGCTCTTCGCCGACGAAGGCGAAGTCAAGCCCGGAGCACCCGCCAGCCCGACGGCCTGGAAAGTGCTCATCGTGGACGATGAGGCCGAGGTGCACAACGTCACCCGGCTGGTGCTCTCCGGCTTCCGCTACAAGGGCCGGGGGCTCTCGTTCCTCAGCGCCTACTCCGGGAACGAGGCCAAGGCCATGCTCGCCGCCCACCCGGACATCGCCGTGATCCTGCTGGACGTGGTGATGGAGGAGAACGACACCGGCCTCAAGCTCGTCAAATACATCCGCGAGGACCTGCAGAACCGCTTCGTGCGCATCATCCTGCGCACGGGCCAGCCCGGGCAGGCGCCCGAAGAGCGCGTCATCGTCGAGTACGACATCAACGACTACAAGGAAAAGACCGAGCTCACCGCGCAGAAGCTCCTCACCGCCATCGTCTCCGCCCTGCGCACCAGCAGCGACATCGCCACCATCGAGGCCAACCGCCTGGGCCTGGAAAAGATCATCGAGGCCAGCGAGAACATCTTCGAGCTGCAGTCCATGGAGAAGTTCTCCATCGGCGTGCTCTCCCAGCTCATCTCCATCCTGGACCTGAACAAGAACGCCATCGTGTGCCAGGCCTCGGGCTTCGCCGCGGTGAACAACAAGGGCCACTTCAGCATCCTGGCGGCCACCGGGGAATATCAGGACTTCGTGCGGCGCAACGTGGACGAGGTGGTGCCCCCGGAAATCTACGCCCACTTCGAGCAGGCGGTAAGAAGCCGCACCAGCCTGTTCTTCGACGGCAAGCGCTACCTGGGCTACTTCCGCAGCCAGAACGAGTCCGAGAGCGTCATCTACCTTGAGGGCGGCAAGGAGCTCACCGAGCTGGACCTGCAGCTGGTGGAGATCTTCTTCGCCAACGTGTCCATCGCCTTCGACAACCTCCACCTGAACAAGGAGGTGGAGGACACCCAGCGCGAGATCGTGCTCACCCTGGGCGAAACCATCGAGTGGCGCTCCCGCGAGACGGGCAACCACGTGCGCCGCGTGGCCGAGTACATGTACCTGCTGGCCAGGAAGTACGGCCTGCCGGAGGCCGAATGCACCCTGCTGCGCCTGGCCGCGCCCATGCACGACGTGGGCAAGCTGGGCATACCGGACAGCATTCTGCAGAAGCCCGGCCCCCTGACGGACTCCGAGATCGCCGTCGTGCGCACGCACCCCGTCATCGGACACGAGATCCTCAAGGCCTCCCACCGCGAACTCCTGAAGGCCGCGGCCATCATCAGCCTGCAGCACCACGAGCGCTACGACGGCTCCGGTTACCCCAGCGGGCTGAGGGGCGAGGACATCCACGTCTACGGCCGGCTGGCCGCCGTGTCCGACGTGTTCGACGCCCTCATGTGCGACCGCATCTACCGGCCGGCCTGGCCCAGGGAACAGGTGCTGGAGCACATGCGCGCCGAGCGCGGCCGCCACTTCGACCCGCGGATCGTGGACCTGCTCCTGTCCGACCTGGAACCCTTCCTGAAAATCCACGAGCAGTACAAGGGCTGATTCCCGCAGGGGGAGACGCAAGGGGTTCCACCCCTTGACCCCGTCAGGGGGTATGCACCCCCTGGACCCGCAGGGCGCGCGAGAATCCCCGGCGAGCGAAAGCTCGCCGGGGATTCTCGCGCGCAGGCAGGTGGCCGGAGCCCCTTGCCCGCACCAGAACCATCACCCCTCTGCCAAACGAAACGTCCCGGATGCGCGAAAGCGTATCCGGGACGTTTCGTTTGGGGAAGGTTCCGCGCGAAGTGCCGCGACACCCCATGAAAAGTCTTTGGAAAGGGGGTCCGGGGGGAGAACCTTTCTTCAGAAAGGTTTCCCCCCGGTTCGTTCCTATCCCAATCTTACCAGCCCGTAGTTCTTCTTGCCCTTGCGCAGCACGGAGAACGCGCCGTGGGTGGCGTTCACCTCGCCCAGGAAGTCGTCCTGGGTGAGGGCTCTCGCCTCGGTGACCTTGTCGCCGTTGATGGAGACGGCTCCGGCCTGGATGTCCTTTCTGGCCTGGCCCTTGGAGGGGCAGAGGCCGAGGTCGACGAGGATCTGGGCCAGGTCCGGCAGCTCCGCGAACTGGTAGTCGCGCGCGGGCGCGGATTCCAGCGCCGCGGCCAGGGTGCCGTGGTCGGTGGAGCGCAGGTCGCCCTTGCCGAAGAGCGCGTCGGTGGCGGCCAGGACTTTTTTCAGCTCGTCCTCGCCGTGGACCATGATGGTGGTCTGGGCGGCCAGGGCCTTCTGTGCGGCGCGCTCCTGGGGGGCGCTGGCCACGCAGGCTTCCAGGGCCGCGATTTCCTCCTGGCCAAGGAAGGTGAAGTACTTGAGGAACTTCACCACGTCGGCGTCGTCGGTGTTGATCCAGAACTGGTAGAAGGCGTAGGGGCTGGTGAGGGCGCTGCTCATGAAGATGGCGCCCTTTTCGCTCTTGCCGAACTTCTTGCCCGAGGCCGTGGTGATGAGCGGGAAGGTGAGGGCGTACGCGTCGCCGGCGGCCTTCTTGCGGATGAGCTCGGTGCCGGCGGTGATGTTGCCCCACTGGTCGCCGCCGCCGATCTGCAAACGACAGCCGTATTCCTTGCAGAGGTGGTAGAAATCAAAGCCCTGCAGGATCATGTAGCTGAACTCGGTGTAGGAGATGCCGACCTCTTCGCGGTCGATGCGGCCCTTCACCGAGTCTTTGGCGAGCATGTAGTTGACGGTGTAGTACTTGCCCACATCGCGCAGCAGCTCGATGGCGCTCATGTTCTTGACCCAGTCGTAGTTGTTCACCACCAGGGGCTTTTCCCCGGTGTTGCGCAGAACGAAGGCCTCCATCTGGGCCTTGATGCGGTCGGCCCGCGCGTGCACGGCCTCCTGGTTGGACAACTCGCGCTCCTTGTCCTTGCCGGAGGGATCGCCGATGAGGCCGGTGGCGCCGCCCAAGAGGAAGATGGGCTTGTGCCCGGCGCGCAGCATGCGCACCAGGGAGAGCAGCGGCACCAGGTTGCCGATGTGCAGGCTCTCGGCCGTGGGATCGAAGCCGCAGTACATGTACTGGCCCGGGGTGTCGAGGTACTTGCGCAGGCCGTCGGCGTCGGAAACCTGGTGCACCAGGCCGCGCCAGGAAAGCTCGTCGAAAATGTTCATCATCGCTCCATATTCCTAGTCTGTGTCCCTAGTCTGCGTCAAAGCGCCAGGCGGCTATCTTGAGCGCCTGGCCGCTTGCGTCGTCGATGTCGAGGAGGGCGCCGTTCAAGGCGACGGGCCCGTCGGCCACTTCAAACCGTTCCGGGGCCGCAGTCAAGAACTTCCGCAGGATGGGCGCAACGCTCATGCCCAGGCAGGAATCCACGGGCCCGCTCATGCCGAGGTCGGTGATGAAGGCCGTGCCGTGCTTGAGCAGGCGCGCGTCGTTTGTCTGCACGTGGGTGTGCGTGCCGAGCACGGCCGAGACGCGGCCGTCCAGGTGCCAGCCCAGGCCCATTTTCTCGCTGGTGGCCTCGGCATGGAAGTCCACCAGGCGGATCCTCACGTCAGGCTCCTCGGCGTCCAGCCGGGCCAGCAGCTCGTCGGCCTTGCGGAACGGGCAGTCCAGGGGCTGCATGTAGGTGCGGCCCAGCAAATTGAGCACCGCCACCGGCGGCAGGCCCTCTTTGCGCAGCACGCCCATGCCCCGGCCAGGCGTGCCCGGCGGGTAGTTGGCCGGGCGGATGAGCCTGTCCTCGCGCCCCATGAACGAGGGCATGTCCTTGAATTTCCAGATGTGGTTGCCGCTGGTGAGGAAGTCGAGCCCGGCGTTCAGCAGTTCCTTGGCGCCCTCGGCGGACAGGCCCAGCCCGCCCGACGCGTTCTCCGCGTTGGCCATGACGAGGTCCGCGCCCACCTCGGCCCGAATCGCCGCGATGTGCTTTTTGACCGCCGTGCGGCCCGGCCGGCCCACGATGTCGCCCAGGAACAGGATGCGCATGGCGCGCAGCTTATCCGAGGCGGGCTGGCGCGGCAAGGGGCGAACAGGCGGCACGCATTGCCGGTGGCGGAAAGGCATGCACTCGCCGAACACCGCGCCCTGGCTGGCCGTGTGCAGCGCAGGGCGGGAATCGGGGGGAGGATGTGCGCAAGCGTGGGGGGAAGCCGGGCAGCGACGAAAAATCAGGCCTTGTGCGGCACCGGGACAAAGTCCGCATCGTGCGCTGCCGCGTGCTCCAGCAGCCTGCCGCTGCAGGCCGCGACGCGCTGGACGATTCCCGCGTTTTTGTCCAGGCCGCAAAACGGCAGACAGAGAACGCACTCGCGGGATTTCTGCGGTCGGGAACCCATGCGGGGAGCGGTATTTTTGTCCATCGCGCACCTCGATGACGATTTATTATGTCTTGCATGGCATAATTCGGCGATGCGCGTCAAGCTTGATCGTCACGCGCCAGCGCCGCCGCCCCGGCGGGGCTCCGCTGCGCACCCCGCTGGGGTCGCCGCCCCCAGGCCCCCGGCAAGGGGCGCTGCCCCTTGACCCCGCCAGGGGGTATGCACCCCCTGGACCCGCATGCCAAACGAACCGTCCCGGACGCGCAAAGCGCGGCCGGGACGTTTCGTTTGGGGAAGGTTCCGCGGGAAGTGCCGC
>JACRDI010000030.1 GCA_016218665.1 Desulfovibrio sp.
ACCTCTCTCGCGCGCGGCATTCCCTTGCCGTACACCTTCCTCCGCAGGCGGCGTATGGCGATCTCCACAAAGGAGTGCACCACCGACAGCAGGTTGCGCATGGTCAGCGCGGTGGCGTCTTTGCCCTTGCGATCCGTTGCGCCCTTGTGGCGTATCTGCATGTAGCTGATGTCCTCGTCCAGCAGGCGGGTCACAATGTCGGCCTGAAAGCCGAAACCGCAGGAGATGGGCGGGTAGCGCATGACGTGGTAGCGCAGAAACACGGGCAGCGCGTTGTAGTACCGCACCTTGTTGCCGCTTATGGCGTTCACCAGGCCGGTGAACAGCATGGAGATGCGTTTGCGCAGGGGCGACTTGCCGCCGACCTCCCGCTGCACCTGATAGGGGATGACCATGTCCGCGCGCCCGGCGTGCCGGAAGATGTGCTCCAGGGCCTCGAAGGTCTCCGGATTGTCGCCGCAGCACAGGCGGTAATACTTGCCCCGGCCCAGATACGCGCCCTCCACGAAGTTGTTGGCCAGGCCGCGGTTCTTCTCGTTCGGGCAAAAGCGGATGTTCTTGCCGGGGTTGGCGGCCACGAAGGCGCGGATGATCTCGGCGGAGCCGTCGCGCGAGCAGTCGTCGATGACGACAACCTCCCAGTCCTTGCCGCTGGCCTCAAGCGCGGCCACAACGGTCTCAAGGGTCTGCCCGATGAAGGCCGACTCGTTGTAGCAGGTGACCAGGATGGTCAGCTCGCACTTGTGTTCCAATGGATCCTTGGGCATTTCCCCCCCCGGTTCGCTACAGGATGCCTTCCCGCTGGGTGAAGGACAGGTAGTGGTAGGCGCTGCCCCACAGGCCGGCCAGGCCGCTTCCGGCCACGGCGGCGCGGAAGTCCTCCGCGCTGGTCAGGGCCAGGGCCTGGTGCACGGCCGTCAGGCAGGCGCACAGCGCGGCCAGGTTCGGGTCGCGCGCGGCGCGCAGCCAGGCGGCCAGCGGCCCGTCAAGGCGCACGGCGTCGAGTCCGCGCAGGCCCTCGGTGTAGTCCGAGATGCCCAGGGCCAGCGTTTCCACCCCGGCCACGACTTCCGGCCCGGCCATGCCTTCGGCCTCGAAGCCCGGCTGGGCGGGCTTGCCGGTGAGCATGCCGCCGAAGCGTCCGCGCCACTGCTCCATGACGGCGGCGTTGCGGGCGCCCGGGGCGGGCACGTTCTTGTACCAGCGCATGGGTTCCTCTTCAAACCAGCGCGGCGAGGTGGACAGGAACTCCGCCCCGGCGGCCGCGAGCACGGGCAGAAGCTCGCCGTAGCTCCACAGGTAGCGGTCGGCGTAGAAGGGGTTGACCAGGAGGTCCTTCCACCAGGCGGCAAAGGGCCGGCTGGCGCTGATGCGCGCGAAGGCGGCGCCGTAAAGCTCCTGGGCGATGGCCAGGGACTGCTCGGAACGGAAGTCCGCGCCGGCCAGTTCGCAGGCGCGGTACAGGGCCAGGCGCTTGTGCAGCTCGATGAGTCCGCCGAAGCGGCAATTGAAGGAGATGACGCCGATGCCGCCGGGGGTGAGCAGCCGGCAGATCTTGGCGGCCAGCTCGGCCTTGTTGGGCAGGGCGAACAGGAAGCCTTCCGCCAGCACCACGTTGTATTTGCGGTCCTCCGGGAACTCGTCGATGCCCAGGCTGGACAGGGCCTCAAGCCGCGCGCCGAGACCGAAGGCCTCGAACACATCGCGCAGGCGCTGGTGCACCTGCTCGTTGGGCTCCACCAGGGTCAGGTCGGCTCCGCACAGGGCCAGCACCACGGCGTTCTCGCCGGAATTGCAGCCGAATTCCAGCACCTTCTGACCGGAAAGCAGCCCCAGCGGGATGCCCAGGTGCCCGGAATAGAGGGTGCGCCGTTTGGCCGCGTGGGCGGAAAGGGCTTCGGGCGTGGCCAGGTCGATGGGCACGGGGTTGAAGCGGTTCTTGCGGTAGTAGTCGAGCAGGGAAGCTGCTTCGCTCATGTGGGTTCCTCGCGTTGGGCGCCGGCTTGGCCGGAGGCCCGTTGGTGCCATGCTCAGCCTTGCGGCACAATGAAATCCAGGTGCGGATAGTTCGGGCCAAGCCTCTGGGCGATGCCTCCGGCCAGCAGCGGCGGAAAGCCCAGAAACAGCCCCGTGCCGGGCGCGGCCTGCGCAGGCCCGATGATGGGCAGGCCGAGATGCGTCTTGCCCCAGCGCAGGGCGTCCTCGTCCACAAAACAGTCCACGTGGCCGGAAAGCTCCTGGGCCAGCCAGCTACCCGCTATGGCCGTGCCGAAGAGGGCGAAGCGCCGTCCCTTGGCGTGCAGCGTTTCAGCCGCGTTCCTGGCCGTGTCCACGGTGCGGCGCAGCCAGTCCAGGGAGCCCTGGGCCAGGGCCAGGCCCTGCCCGGGGGCCTGGGCGCCGGGAGCTGGGGGCGTTGCGGCTGCCCCGGCCCGGGGCCGGGCCAGAAAGCCCACCTCCTTGGCCATCCAGTGGCGGCCAAGGGCGAGGACGTCGAAGCCCGCCAGCCCGGCGGCATGGGCCAGGGTCTCGGCGAAGAAATGTCCGCAGTGGTCCACCACGGCCAGGTCGAAGGGGTTCTGGGCGAAGTCCGGCACCATGACCATGAGCGTGCCGCCGGGCTTGAGCAGGCCGCGCAGGCGGGAGAGCTCGGCCACGGGCTCGGGCATGTGCTCCAGCACGTAGATGAGGCTCACGGCGTCGAAGGGGCCGTTTTGCGCCGCGGCTTCTTCCAGGGCGCCGCAATGGAAGCCGCAGACTCCGGGCACGGCCTCCACCTCCGCCCGCCGCTGGGCGCAATGGTCGTGGCCGTAGAGTTTCCAGCCGGGCATGGCCTGCCGGAAGGCCGCCAGGAAGGCGCCGCCGCCGCAGCCCACGTCGAGCAGGCGGCCGGTCTGCGGCAGGTCCCACGCGCGCGCCATGCCCGCGATGAGCCGGGCCGTGCGCGGGCAGGCCTGGCCCGTGTCGAACACCACCTGCTCGGCCCCGCCGCTCAGGTGGTACATCACGTAATCGGCGTAGATGGCCGAGGCGTCGGCGCGCCACTGCCCGTCCAGGCGCTTCTGCACATGGCCGCAGGCCTCGCAGCACAGAATGCCGCCCATGCGCGGCCAGGGCTTGATGTCGCTTGTGACGCCGGAGAAGGCCGCGCCGGGCGAGACGGCCGTGGCCGACCCGCCGCACAGTGCGCAGATGTCGGCCACGGCCCGGCTCATTTCGGCCCCACGCACAGGCCGATGAGGTAGTGGGCCATGGGGTAGAAGCCCGTGTGCACCACCTCGTCGTTCATGGAGAACAGGAACACGTTGTGGAAGAAGTCCTCCAGAAGCGTCTTGAACGGCCCGCCGGACATGCAGTTCACGTGGCCTTCCTTGCTGGCCGGGGAGGCGAAGGCCTGGCTTTCCAGGCTGGGCATGCCCACGATGAGCACGCCTTGCGGGGTGAGGCTCTTGGCCAGGTTGCCCACGAAGGTCCGCTCGTGCGCGGCCTCGATGTGCTCGATGACGTCCATGGTGTAGGCCGCGTCGAACCGGCCTCCGGGCGCCTCGCAGGCGACCGGCCCGCTCAGGATGTCGTGCTCGCGGCATTCAATGCCCCATTTTCCGCCGCAGCGGTCGCGGGCGTCGGCGATGAACACGGGGTCGAAGTCCGTGCACAGCAGGCTGCCCACCTCGGCCCGCACGATGCGCGAACCGAAGGCGTCGGCGCAGCCCAGCTCCAGCACGCGTTTCTTGCCGGAGAGCATCTTGGCCACGAACTTGTAGCGCGAGAGCAGGAACACCAGGCGCTTGGGGTCGTCGTGCCACACCTGGTTGCTCATGAGCCCGAAGCGCGCCAGGCCCTGGGTCTCGGCGATGGTGATGGTCTCCTGGTACTGCGGTTCGCGCGTCTTCTTCCTGGTCATGGCGTGTCCCCGCGCCTACATCTTGATGAGCACGCGTCCGGCCTGGCCGGTGCGCACCAGGTCCAGGGCGTCGTTGATGTCTTCCAGGTCGAACTCGTGGGTCACCAGGCCGTCCAGGCTCACGCGGCCCACCTTCACCAGGTCGATGATGCGCGGAATGTCCAGCGCGGGCAGGCAGGAGCCGCCCTCCGAGCCCTTGAGCACCTTCTTGAAGTGCAGGGGCAAGGTGTAGATGGAAACCTTGTCGCCCTTGGTGGGCACGCCCACCAGGATGGTGCGGCCGTCGGCGTGGGTCAGCTCGTAGGCCAGCTCGATCATGCGGGCGTTGCCCGTGGTGTCGATGACCACATCCGCCCCGCCCGGGCCCACGATCTTTTTGATCTCCTCGGCGATGTCGGCCACGGTCTTGGAGTTGAAGGCGTGGGTGGCGCCGAACTTGAGGGCCATCTCCTTCTTCTCGTCGTTGATGTCCACGCCGATGACCGGGTTGGCGGCCACCAGCCCGGCGAACTGCACGATGTTCAGGCCCACGCCGCCCACGCCGAAGACCACCACGCTCTGGCCGATCTTGACCATGGCGTCGTTGTTGATGACGCCCATGGCCGTGGTGACGGCGCAGCCGAGAAGCGGCACGAGCTTCGGATCGAAGTCCTCGGCCACCGGGGTCATGCGGTTCTCGCTGATGATGGCGTGGCGGCAGAAGGTAGTCACCCAGCCGGCGTTCACCACCTGCCCGTTCCAGTCGTACTTGGGCGGCTCGCACTGCAGGCCGGTGCCCGGGCGCCAGTGCAGGCACACGCGCATGCCCGGCTTGACGGTCTTCACGCCGGGGCCGATCTCCAGCACCTCGGCCACGGCCTCGTGGCCGAGCAGATGCGGCAGGAACTTGTCCGGGCCCTTGGCGCCCGCGATCTCGTTCAACTGCGCGCCGCAGATGCCGGAGTACAATATCTTCACCAGCACCTGGCCGAAGGAGAGCTCCTCGGGCAGGCTGATTTCCGCCACGGCCAGCGGCTTCTTCTGCTCCACCAAGATGGCGGCGGTGGTTTTCTTGATCTGCATGGGGGGCTCCTTGTCTACTCGAAGTAGATGAACTCGTAGTCGCCGGTGTAGCCGAAGTGGCGGTACAGCCAGATCCACTCCGCGGTGTCGAAGAAGCTTTCGCAGGTCAGCGCCCAGCACTGCACGTTGAACAGCTCCTGCTCGTTGCGGTAGCTCTCGAGCATCACGTAGGCCTGCTTGCCCACGCGCTCAATCTCGGCCAGGGCGGTCTTGAGCTCGAAGATGCGCAGGTTGTGCAGGGTGGCCAGGGAAATGACGAGGTCGAAGTGCTTGTCGCCAAAGGGCAGGGCGTCCTGGGCGCGGTAGCGGAACAGCGTGGCCTTGGCCTTCACTTCATCAGTGTTGCTGGCCAGGCCGTGCTCGGAGATGTCGAAGCCGACGATCTCAAGCCCCGGCTCGATGAGCAGCATCTCGTGCAGCAAAAAGCCCTTGCCGCAGCCCACGTCGAGCACGCGGCTGCCGGCCTTGAGTCCGTAGGTTTCGATGAGGGCCTTGGCCACGGGGGCCCAGCGGCCGGGCATGTACTTGTAGCCGCCGTAGCCGAAGCGGCGGTCGCCGTCCCAGTAGTCGAACTCATACTCCTTGGCCTTGAGCATGCACTTCACCTTCTCGTCCACCATGCGGCCGATGTAGTCGCGGGCGGTGGCCTTGTGCAGCGGGGTCACGAAGTTGCGCAGCTGTCCCATGAGATCCTCCGATTCTGGCGGTGCGTTGCTGGAGATTGTTGTTGTCGCCTATGCGAGCAGGGCCTGGGCCGTGCTCACGATGGTTTTGGCGTCGATGCCGTAGCGGGCCATGAGCTGATTCTGGGTGCCGTACTTGTCCGGGAACACGTCCGGGATGCCCAGGCGCTTGAAGCGCGGCTGGCGCGCAAAGGGCGTCTCGGCCAGAATCTCGGCCACGGCGCTGCCCAGGCCGCCCAGGATGGTGTGCTCCTCCACGCTGATGACGGCGCGCACGCCCCCCGCGGGAGACTGGGCCATGTCCAGGAAGAGCGCGGTGTCGAAGGGCTTCACCGTGTGCATGTGCAGGATGCCGCAGGAGATGCCCAGCGCCGCGAGCTCCTTGGCGGCCTCCTTGGCGGGGCCGAGGGTGACGCCCGTGGCCACGATGAGCACGTCGCCCCCGCGGCATATCTCCATGCCCTTGCCCAGCACGAAGGGGATGGCCGGATCGGAGACGATGGGGTCGTAGCCCTTGGCCAGGCGGATGTACAAGGGGCCCGGCCAGTCCACGCTCTGGGGCATCATGCGCTCCATTTCCTCGGCGTCGGCCACGGCCACGATGGCCATGTTCGGCAGGGCGCGGAAGATGGCGATGTCCTCGATGGCCAGGTGGGTGGAGCCAAGGGGCGCGTAGACCATGCCGCCGCCGTTGCCGATGAGCCGCACGTTCGCCTTGTGCAGGCACAAATCCAGCGCCACCTGCTCGAAGCTGCGCCGCGTGAGGAACGTGGCGATGGTGTTCACGTAGACGATGCGCCCGTCAAAGGCGAGGCCGGCGGCCATGCCCACCGCGTGGGCCTCGTTGATGCCTTCCATGATGAAGCGCTCGGGCAGCTCCTCGCGGAACTGCTTCAGGGTGCCGAAGCCCAGGTCGGAGCCCAGGAAGACGATGCGCTCGTCCTCCCTGGCCAGCTTGTGGACCATGTTCAGACATCTGCCGCGCATCTACGCACCCTCCTTTTCCCCAGCGGAGGTGGAAAAGGCCGCGTACAGCCCGGCCATGTCCTCGTCGGTGAACTTGCTCTTGTGGTGCCAGGAGAGGTTGTTCTCGGCCGGGGCGTAGCCCTTGCCCTTCACCGTGTGGCAGATGATGCACGTCGGCTTGCCGGGCTCAATCGGTGAGCCGGCGAAGGCCTCGCGCAGGGCGCAGAGGTCGTGGCCGTCCACCTCGCGCACGGCAAATCCGAAAGCCCGCCATTTGTCGGCCAGGGGCTCCAGGTTCTGCACGGCAAAGGTGGTGTCGTAGGACTGCTGCTTGTTGTAGTCGATGATGGCCACGAGGTTGTCCAGCTCGCGGTTGCCGGCGGAGAGCGCCGCCTCCCACACGCTGCCCTCGTTGATCTCGCCGTCGCCCATGGCCACGAAGACGCGGCTGTCGCGCCTGTCCAGCCGGGCGGCGACGGCCATGCCGATGCCGATGGACAGCCCGTGGCCCAGGGCCCCGGTGCTGGCCTCCACGCCGGGCACCTTGCCGGCCTCGGGGTGGCCGCCCAGGATGCCGTCGTAGGCGCAGAAGCGGCACAGCTCGTCCGCCGGGAAGAAGCCCTTGTCCGCCAGCACCACGTAGAGCGCCAGGCAGCCGTGGCCCTTGCTCAGGATGAAGCGGTCGCGCCCCGGGTCCGCGGGGTTTTTCGGGTCGATGCGCAGGATGTCGTCGTAGAGCACGCGCACGATCTCCATGAGGGAGAAGGTGCTGCCCACGTGGCCGCGCCGGGAGTGTTCGAAGATGTCCACCACGTCGCGGCGCAGCTTCTTGCCGCGCGCGTCCAGGGGCGTTTTGCCGCCTGGCTGGGTGTCGATGTTAACGCAGACTGTCTGCCGCATGGGGCGTCCTCGCTTGATTCAGCATGGCGCGGGCCTTGTCCAGCTGTGCCTGGCGACGGGTCCGCGCGTCGTCGCCGCAGTCGGCGTTGGCCGCGAACACACGCCGGGCCTCGGCCCCGCGCAGAAATTCGTTGAGCAGGATGAAACACCATTTGATTGCGTAGAGGGGATACACCGCAGTCACGCGCTTGGGCAAGCCGGGATCGCCCCCGGGACCGGCGAAGCGCGCCAGAAAGCCATCGGAGAAGCGCCGGCGCAGCTCCTCGGGCAGGCCCATGGCCGGGTGCAGCAGGAAGTCGCACAGGGTCTTGGCCGGGTCGTCCCAGCCGAAATACTCGAAGTCCACGAAGGAGAGGCCGGTCTCCGAGCGCAGGGCGTTGTGCAGGCCGAAGTCCGAGGGGGACAGGGTGCGTTTGTCCTGGGGCAGCTCCTGTTCCGGGTCGCCCAGAAGGCCGTGCGCCCGCTCCAGGCTGGCTTCCATGAAGGGGACGAGCTCCTCCGCGAGAAAGGCGGCCAGTTCCGCGCCCAGGCAGGCATCCTTGGGCACGGCCAGAAGGGCCTCCAGCCTGCCGCGCAGGTTGGCGGCCAGGGCGGCCAGGGAGAAGCAGGCCTCGGAGGCGGGCGGAATCCTTGCGGCGGCCTCCGCCTGCAGCTGGCCGGAGAGGGTGCGCAGGCCGTCCAGGAACTCCAGGCAGGCGTCCATGTCGGCTTCCGCCTGCGCCGGGGTTGCCGGGGTGGTGCTGGCCTGCACGCCGGGAAGAAAGCTGTACAGCGCCAGGCCCCTGGCCGGGTCCTTGTCCACGGGCCGGGCCACGAAGGGGGCCAGCCGGGGCTGGGCGGCAAGCAGCGAGAGCGCCCGCCATTCCGCGCCCAGGCGGTCGCGGGGGTCGTCCTGGTGCAGGTGGTAGTGCTTGCCGGCGTAGGTCTTTCCGCCCGCCGTCCGCACGCGGTACACGCGGGAGTTGCGCCCGCCGTAGATGCGCGCGGCCGCGGTCACGGGCTCGCCGGCAAGGGCGGAGAAGTCCGGGGTCAGGCCCTTTTCCAGGTCGCCAAGGAGCGCGTCGGCGATCCGCGTCCAGGAGTCCAGGCGCGTCACGCCCGGCTGCTCTGCGGCGTCGCCCGCCGGGTCGTACAGGATGCGCGTGACGCCCTGCGGGAACGCGGGCTCGGCGAAGGTCTCCTCCAGGTCGTCCACGAAGTGCGTGCAGCCGAGCTGAGCGATGCGCGCCACCTTGGCCGCGCGCTCGGGCTCGAAGAAGACGTGCGCGGGGTGCAATCCCGTACCAGGGTCGAAGACCCCCTGGTCGCGCAGGAAGTCCATGGCCGCGAGGTGGAAGTCCGCGCCGTCGGAGTAGTTGTTGGCCACGCGCGTCTTGTGGCTCACGATGTACAGGGAGAAGATGGCCCCGGCGGCGCGCAGGGCCTTTACCCTGGCCAGAAAGTCCGCCACGCCGGGCATGAGCCGGGCGCGGGGCATGTGGGTGCCGTAGATGAGCGCCTGGAGCCTGCGCCACTGCTCTTCGCCCTCTTCGCCCTTGGCCCGCAGGGCGTCGCGCAGGGCGCGCTTGCCCAGGCCGAGAGAGCGGGCCGGCGGCGCCGGAGGGGGCAGATACCCCTCCGACACCGCCAGTTCGCAGAGCAGTTCGTCGTAGCCGACGAGGGTGTTGTCCAGATCGAGCCCGATGACGATGCCGTCGGCGGGCGCGGGGGCTGGGCTGGTAAGGCCGTGGGCGCGGCTCATGTGTTGCCGGCGTCCTTTCTATTTCAGCTTGATGGCCTGCATGAGCTTCACGTTGTAGTAGCTGATGTCGTCGAAGCTGTTGGGCAGCTTGCCCGCCTCGAAGGCCTTCTTCAGGTCCAGGATGGCCTCCTGGATGGTGTGCCTGGGTTCGAAGCCCAGCTCTTCCTTAATCTTGCGGCTGGACACATGGTAGCTGCGGTTGTCGTTGGTGGGGGTGGTCTCCACGGGAATGTCGCCGCCCAGGGTCTCGCGCACCATCTGCGCGATCTCCTTCACCTTGTAGTTCTCGTAGCCCACGTTGTAGATCTTCTTCTGGATCTTCTTGGGGTCCTGCTTCAGCATGAACAGGTACACCTCGCACATGTCCTCGATGTGCAGGTTGGGACGCTTCTGCTCGCCGCCGAACACCGTGATCTTGCCCTTGTTGATGGCGTGGTTGGTCAGGATGTTCACGGTGAGGTCGAGGCGCATGCGCGGAGAGTAGCCGCACACGGTGCTGGGACGGATGGTGGTGACGATGAAGTCGTCCGTGGCGGCGGCGTTCAGGTACTCCTCGCACATGGCCTTGAACTTGGAGTAGTCGGTCAGCGGCTCAAGGGGCAGGTCCTCGGTCACCTCCGGGTCGTCCTTCAGGCCGTACACGCTGGAGCTGGAGGCGTAGATGAAGCGCTTCACGCCGTTTTTCTTGGAGATGTCCACCAGGGGCAGGAAGGCGTCGTAGTTGATGGAGCGGCCCAGGCTGGGGTCGAGCTCGTAGCTGGGGTCGTTTGATATGCAGGCCAGGTGGATGACGGCGTCGCAGCCGGGGATGTGCTTTTCCAGCAGGCTCACGTCGCGCAGGTCGCCCTTGATCTCGGTGAGCTTCGGGTGGCCCTTGCCGCCCAGGATCACGTCGTCGCCGTAGAGGTAGAGGTCCAGCACCTTGACGGCGTAGCCGGCGTCCAGGAGCTTGGGAACGAGCAGGGCGCCCACGTAGCCTGCGCCGCCGGTGACGAAGATGGTCTTGATGTCGCTCATGGTGTCAGTCCTGTGCTGATGGTTTCGGCCGGAACGCCTCCGGCCCGGTTCACTGTGGTTCGTGCGCGGCGGGGGGAAAGGCTTTCCCGGCCCTGGCGGCGCGCTGGCGGTCTTGCAAAGACTAGTCCAGGCGCAGGCCCAATGCAACCGCGGCCGCGCGGAGCTAGATGATCTTGCGCTCCAGTCCGAGTTTCTGGCGCACCTCAATGCTCAGCGCCTTGCCCAGCATGCGGAACTTGGTGGGGAGCTGGCCTTTGATGGGGAAAATATACTTGGAGTACAGGTAGCTTTTGGCCAGCACGTGCACCAGGGAGTAGATGCCCAGGGGCGGGGAGTTCTGCGCCAGCCACCAGAGGAAGGGCTTGAGCAGCGGGTATTTGCACATGGTGGGCCAGAAGTTGGAGAGGTTCCACTGGGTGGCGCGCTCCCGGTCGGTGAAGCCCTTGAGCTGGGACATCTGCTGCAGCGAGACGCCGGAGTCCTCCAGGCTGTCGGGCAGCAGGCCCTCCCGTTCGCAGTAGTCGTGGATGGCCGTGCGCGGAAAAGGGAACAGGATGGCCGCGCCGGCGAAATCCGCCCCGCCGCTGATGCTGAGCTCAAGGCCGATGCGCTCGTCCTCCAGGGTGCTGGTGGGCACGCCCAGAATCTGGCTGGTCATGACGTTCAGACCATAGGACTTGATGAGTTGCAGGCGTTCGCGGATCTGGTCGTTGGTCAGCGCCATGTCGCGGGTGAGGATGTCGCGGCGGATGCGCGGGTTGGCCGACTCGATGGACATGCTGATGGACACGCAGCCCGCTTCCTTCAAGAGCCGTACGCGCTCGTCATTGACGATCTCGAAGCGCTGCAGGCAGTTGAAGGGCACGCCGATCTCCTGCTTGTAGCGCGCGCTGAACTCGCGCAGCCAGGAGGTCTTTGCGGCGAAGAGGTCGTCCTCGAACTTGATGAAGTGCAGGGGGTACTTGGCCTTCACCCCGGCGATCTCGCGTATGACGCGGTCCACGCTGTGATGGCGGTAGTGCTTGCCGAAGCCCGAGTACAGCTCCTTGAGCGAGTTGTTGTGGCAATACGCGCAGGAGAACGGGCAGCCGCGACTGGCCATGAAGGTCTTGATGGGGCTCTTGCCCAGATCCGTGCTGTCGAAGATCAGACTGCGGTCGGGCATGGGCAGGTCGTCCAGGTCGCTGGGCGGGTGCCGCACAGGGTTGCGCGTCGTCTTGGACCAGAGGTTTTGGATCTTTTCCAGGTCGCCGCCGGCGGCCATGGTGTTCAGGAACTCGGCGAAGAACTCCTCGCCCTCGCCCCGGCAGATGTAGTCCAGCCCCTCCTCCTCTATGACCTCGGGAAAGTAGGTGGGGTGCGTGCCGCCCATGAGGGATACGAACTGGTAGCGTTCCTTCATCCAGCGGTTGATCTTGAGGTAGGTGGGCGCGTCTGTGCTCATGGCCGAGTAGCACACGAGGCTGGGCTTCACCCGCTCCATCACCTCGCCGATGGTGCGCTGGTCGAAGACCACGAAGTGCGGGGTCCAGCCCACGTTCTTGGCCACGGCGGACAAAAACGCCGTGCCGAAGTGGTCGATGAAGTCCACGTACTGGGTGACGAAGATGAGGTGCTTGTTCACTGCGGGCGTGCTGGTCATGCGGCGGGCCTCACAAGGGCGGTCCAGAGTTCGGGCACGGACTCGTCGTGCCGGGCGCGGCAGTAGAAGCTTTCGCCCCCGTCGGCCACGGTGCGGGCGAGCATGGTCTTCCAGGGGCGGAAATAGTAGGCCGCGCTGCCTTTGGGGGCCTCTGCGCGGGTGTCCTCGGGCAGGTCGTGCAGGTCACACACCAGCGAGGTGAAGCGGCGGATCTCGCGGCCCTCCTGGGCGGCCACGTTGCGCACCATGGCCAGGGCCTTCAGGTAGACCTCGGGCGCCATCACCGCGCTGCCGAAGTTCATCACCACCCCGCCCTCAAGCTTCTCCAGCCCGGCCGCGTAGATGAGGAAATCGCGCTGGCTGGTCGCGCCGTGTGCCGCGCCGTCGAAGTTGGGGTGCTGGTGGATGATGTCCTGGCCGATGGAGACGTGCGCGGTGACGGGGATGCCCAACTCGTAGGCGGCGGCCACCAGGGAGAGGTCCTTGTGCGGGTAGTCTCCGCCGGCGATCTCCCGGCCGAGGCTCTCGCCCAGGCCCAGGCCCTCGGCGTTGCCGCGGGCCACGATGTCGTTGATGCGTCCGGTCTCGGTCCACAGGCCGAACTGGCCGTTTTTGATGTACCGGGCCACGCTCTCTGTGGTGGCGCCGATGAGGGCCAGCTCGAAGTCGTGGATGAGGCAGGCTCCGTTCACCGCGATCTGGCTGATGAAGCCCTGGCGCAGCATGTCGATGAGATAGGGCTGCACGCCGCTTCGAAGCACGTGCGCGCCCATCATGAGCACGCGGGCCGCGCCCGCCCGTTTCGCGGCGTGAAGGCGCTTCGCCACTTCGGCCAGGGCCGGGCGCACGCTGGGAGCGGGCGCGGGAGGCTTCTGCGCCGGGCAGGCGGCCAGGGCGAAGTCCAGGTCGTGCGCACGCTCTGCCAGGGGCAGCCGCCGCAGGCGGCTCGTGTCGAACAGGCGGTGGCGCGTTCCCATGCCGGCCTACTTCAAGAGCGAGGTGAGGTATTTCTGCGTGCTCATGCGGTCGATGGCCTTCTTGTTGCCGATGACCCCTACCGCCAGGCCGCCCACCACGTTGCCCAGGAGCACGATGACCTCGCTGGGCACGCCGAGCGCCGCCGCCATGGAGCTGATGGCGAAGAACGCGTCGCCCGAGCCGATGCGGTCCACCACCTTCTGGGCGAAGGCGGGCACCTCCACCAGACCCTCGTCCGGGGTGTGGATGGTGCAGCCCTTCTTGCCGCGCGTCACGGCCAGAGCCTTGGTGCCCAGGCGCTTGGCCGCCTTTTCCATGATGGGCACCAGCGGGCCGGACAGGTCGCGGTCCTCCAGGCGCATCTCGGGCTCGGCCAGGCTCACGTAGTCGGCCCGCTCGTACCGGCCGATGGTGTGGAAGCCCCGGTTGCCGGCGTTGGCCTGGGTGTTCACGGCCAGGAACTTGGCCTTCTTCTCCAGCATGCGGCGCATGGCCGGGGAGATGGTCCCGTGGCCGAAGTCCGCCGCGATGACCAGGTCGTAACCGTCCACCTCGGCCTCCACCGCGGCCACGAAGGCGGCGTCGTCGTCCGGCGGCAGGCCGGAGTCGTCCATGTGGTAGATCTCGATGAGCTTGTTGAGGGTGTAGCCCTCGATGTAGCGGCGTTTCTCGATGGTGGGCGCGCCCTTGTGCAGGGCCAGGTGCGGGCGCACCTGCGGGGCCAGGCTCTCGCGGATGAACTGTTCGCGTCCGCCCAATTCGCCGATGACGGTGAACAGGCGCACCTCTGCCGCGTAGGACGAGAGGTGGTTGGCCACGGCCAGCACGCCGCCGGCGAAGAGGTCGCTCGCGTCGTGCTTCAGCGCCAGCACGGGCTCCTTGCTGGAAGAGCCGATGACGTTGCAGTAGTGGTAGTCGTCCAGGATGGTGTCGCCCAGGACCAGGACTTTGAGGTCCCTCATGCCGTCCAGCACCTTCACTATGTCCGCCTCGCTGTAGCGCAGGCGGAAGACGTTCAGGTACTGCTGCACCTCCTCGGGGAAGGTGGACAGGAAGCGGTTGATGAGGTTGGTGGAGCTGAAGACCACGTCCTTGGAGAAGGCCATTTCCGCGCCGATCTCCCTGGCCACATTCTCCTCGGCCTGGAGCTTGCCCGTGGCGTCGCTTTTGGCGTCCTTGAAGTCCGAGCCCTTGCAGTACACGTCGGGCCGGATGGCGCGCAGGGTCTCCTCGGCAGTGGGCCAGAGGTTGATGGCCACGCCGTCCACGCAGTCCAGGCTGGCGATGGCCTCGGCCCGCAGGTTTTCGTTGAAGGCCGGCCGGTGCGGCCCCTTGTCCACGAAGCGGTCCGGGCTGATGGTGACGAAGAGCAGGTCGCCCATGGCCCTGGCCTGCCGCAGGTAGCGGATGTGCCCGATGTGCAGGAGATCGAAGCAGCCGTGGGCCAGCACGATCTTCTGCTTGCCCTTGGCCGCGGCGGCTTTCTTGGCCAGTTCCTCGAAGGGGACGATCTTGCTCATGTTATGCATCGGCGCTCCTGCGGAGGTTGCGGCGCGGTTCTAGTCGCTTACGACGATGGCCGGGCCGTTGAACTCGATGGACAGGACCTCGTACTCCACGCGGCCTCGCGGCACCATGATGACCACCTCGTCGCCCTCGCTCTTGCCGAGCAGGGCCTGCCCCACGGGGGAGAGGATGGACACGCTGCCCTTGCAGAAGCCGGTCTCGTCCGGCCCCAGCAGGGTGTAGCGCTTCTTTTCGCCGCTTTCCACGTCTTCAAGCTCCACCGTGGCGCCGAAGCTGATCTTGTCGCCGCCCAGGGTGTTCATGTCGATGACGTTGTAGTTGGCCATGCGCGATTCGATGAAATTGATGCGCGCCTCCATCATGCCCTGGCGCTCGCGGGCGGCGTGGTAGCCGCCGTTCTCGCGCAGATCGCCTTCCTCGCGGGCCAGGCGGATGGCTTCGGAAACCTCGGGGCGCTGCTTTTTCAGGCTCTCAAGTTCTTTCTTCATGAGCTTGTAGCCTTCCTGGGAAATGGGGATGCTGGACATGAATGCCTCGCTGAAATCAGACGGCCGTGGGGGCGGCCGCCGCTTTGGGTCTTGGGCAAAACGACAGGAAGCCTGCGGGACCTCCCGCAGGCCGCCTGCGCACATTCCTCACGAACATAGAGCAACCCCGGCGGAGGGTCAAGCGCGCCCCCGCCGGACAAGATGCCGCGGCCTCTGCCGGGCCGCCGCCGGAGCTACCGGCGTTCGCGCCGGGCGCGCAGGAAGTCCAGCGCCTTGCCCGCCAGGCCGAAGCCCAAGGCCAGGCCGGAAAAGGTCCGGCGCACGCGCGAACGCAGGGCGAGGACCTCCAGCTGGATGACCTGCCGGCGGATGTCGGTCTGGATGACCAGCCGTTCCTTGGCCTCGGCCAGCTCGCGCAGTTCCGCGTCTAGAAACATGCCTTGTCCTTCTCCAGTTCGGCCAGGCTCTGGGCGAACATGCTTCTGCGGCTGGAGAGCCTGCGCTTGAGCCCGGCAAAGGCCCACGCGGCCGAAACCAGGCACGCGCCCGCCAGCACCCCCATGCCCACCGCGCGCCACTCCAGCGGCAGCAGGGAGAGGATGGCCAGAACGCCCAGGATGAGTCCCAGCAGGGCGAAGATCACGCCGGCGCAGGCCAGGATGAGGGCCTGCACCAGCCGGATCTTGTCCTCGCGCAGCTCAAGGCCCAGCAGATCGATGCGATCCTTGAGGGTCTGCGTCAGGGCCCCGGCGATGCGCCCGGAGGCGCCGCCAAGGTCCAGATCTTCCAGGAGCTGCAGTTTCACGGCCTACTTCCGGCCCATCAGCCAGCCAAGCATGAGCCCGATGACGAAGGAGCCGCCGATGGCGTAGTACGGCTTCTCGCGGATGATCTTGTCCGTGTCCTGCAGGCGGTTCTTCAGGTGGCCTTCCAGCTCGCCGAGCTTCACCTTGGCCACGGCCAGGCGTTCCTCCAGCACGACGCGGGCGGCGCGGGTGCGGTCGTCGATCTCGCCGGCGGTGGCCTCGACAAGCTTCTGGGCGTGGCCCATGATCTCGCGCAGTTCGTGGGCCATTTCCTCGGTGTGGGCGCTTTCCTTGAACATGGTGGCCTCCTTGGATGGGCGGATGATGATCGCGTCGGAGTCTGATCTGAGAGTAAGCGATATTCGCCCGGCAGGGCGCTTCTGTCAAGGCCCGTGTCGGGGAACGCGTCCTGAATCGGCGGGAGGTTAAGCGGATTTCGTCCGGCCTATGCCGGATCGGTGGTCCAGGAGTAGATGGGGGTGAGGGGCTGGTAGCCCACAAGGTCGATGCGCAGGGCGCTGATGGCCCCCAGCATGGGCGGCAGGATGAGGTTGTTGAGGCCCTTCCAGGGCTGGACCTCCTTCCAGGTGCAGGGCGGGCCAAGGAGGGCCGAGCGCGTGCGCGCCGGGGTCTTGCCCGTGTGGATGAGGCACAGGGCGCGCATTTCCGGCCAGGTGTGCCAGCGCGCGCGGCACAGGCTGTGCCCCCGGTTCCAGGGCCAGGCGCAGCCACGGGCAAGCCAGTAGGCCGAGTGCCGGTTCAGGAAACCCACCAGCAGGCCCTTGGAGGCCACGCGGGCGGCCTCGGCCAGCACCTGCCCGGGGTCCTCGCAGAACTCGAGCACGGTCCAGAGCACGCAGAAGTCGTATTCCTTGTCCGAGAAGGGCAGGCTTGAGCCGTCGGCCACGTAGAGCTCGGCCGAGGGGCCCAGGCGGCGGCGCGCCGCGGCGATCATCCGCGGGGACTTGTCCAGGCCGGCCACGGTGAAGCCGTCGTCGAAGAGGATCTGCTGGAACAGGCCGGTGCCGCAGCCGATCTCCAGCACGCGCTGGTTGCGGCGCGGCCACTCGGCCACCAGGCTGTCGAGCAGGCGCCGCTCCGCCGCCAGGGCGAAGCGCCCCTGCGGGGTGGAGAACCACTCTTCGTAGCGCTCGGCGTCCCAGTCCATGCGTGGCCTGCCTGTGCGGTAGCGGGGCGCGGTGCGAAAGGCCCCCGGAACCTCTTTGCGCGGGGTCTCCGGGGGCCTGGCTCTCTCGCGTGCCGGCTATTCGGCGTTCAGGGCCTCGTACACCTTGCCCACCAGCTTCTCGCTGGGGGTCAGGGTCTTTTCGCCCGGGGTCCATTTGGCCGGGCAGGCCTCGTTGGGGTTCTTGATGAGGTACGCGTTGGCCTCAAGCTTGCGGACCAGCTCGTCGGCGTTTCTGCCCACGTTGTAGAAGTTCACCTCGCTCGACACCAGCACGCCCTCGGGGTTGACGATGAAGGTGCCGCGCAGGGCCAGGCCGGATTCATGGTCCCACACGTCGAAGTAGCGCGACACGTTGCCCGTGGGGTCGGCCGCCATGAGGTACTTCACGTCCTTCAGCAGGCGCTCGCTGGTCTGCCAGGCCAGGTGGGCGAACTTGGTGTCCGTGGAGACGCTGACCACCTCGGCGCCGAGCTTCTTGAGCTTGGCGTGTTTGGTGGCCAGGTCGGCCAGCTCCGTGGGACACACGAAGGTGAAGTCCGCCGGGTAGAAGACGAGGACCAGCCATTTCTTTTTCTTCTGGATCTTCTCGGAGTCGACGGTGGTGAAGCCGCCCTCGGTGGGGTCGTAAGCCTCCATGGTGAAGTTGCGGATCTTCTGGCCCACCTTGGCGCACTCAAGGTAATCCATTTCGTCGTGGTCGCAGCATTCCATATGCGTGTCTCCATTCAATGTTGCAGGTGATCAGGAGGGGGCGTCCGGATGCGGGCGCGACTCTTCAGGCACTAGTGCGACGATAGGGATTCGCCCGGCGGGAGTCAAGGGTAGCGGGCTTCCCGGCGCGGGGCCGCGCGCGCCCCTTCCCTCCCGGCCCGTCGTGCTATATCTATGCGGGCACAGGCCGGCCGCCAGCATTGCCGGCGGCCCGCGCCAGCCAACCGAACGAACACCAAAGAGGCCCCATGACGCAGCCTTCCGATACCCTCACCCACGGCTTCCTCCTTGAGCGCGAGCAGGAGATCCCCGAGCTCGCCGCCACCGCGCGCATCTACCGCCACGCCAAGACCGGCGGCCGCCTGCTTTCGCTCATCAGCCCCGACGAGAACAAGGTCTTCGGCGTGGCTTTCCGCACCCCCCCGGCGGACTCCACCGGCCTGCCGCACATCCTGGAGCACAGCGTGCTCTGCGGCTCGCGCAAGTATCCGGTGAAGGAGCCCTTCGTGGAGCTCATCAAGGGCTCGCTGAACACCTTCCTGAACGCCCTCACCTTCCCGGACAAGACCTGCTACCCCGTGGCCAGCGCCAACATGCAGGACTTCTACAACCTTGTTGATGTCTACCTGGACGCGGTGTTCTTCCCCAGGCTCACGGAGAACACGCTGAAGCAGGAGGGCTGGCACTACGACGTGGAGCGGGCCGAGGATCCGCTGGCCTACAAGGGCGTCGTGTTCAACGAGATGAAGGGCGTTTACTCCTCGCCCGACAGCCTGCTGGCCGAGTACTCGCAGCGGGCGCTGTTTCCGGACACCTGCTACGGGCTTGATTCCGGCGGCGACCCGGAGCGCATCCCGGACCTGACGTTTGAGCAGTTCATGGACTTCCACCGGCGGCTGTACCATCCGTCCAACGCTTACGCCTTCTTCAGCGGCGACGACGACCCGGACAGGCGGCTGGCCATTGTGGACGAGTATTTTTCCCAGTTCGAAGCGCCCGCGCCCGGCGAGCCGGCTTCCGGGGTGGCCCTGCAGCCGGCCTTTGCCGAGCCCAGGCGCTCTGTGCATTACTATGCGGCCGAGGGCGCGGCGGAGGAGATGGACGGAGACGCCGACGCCGGTGACGCCGCCTCCCCCATTGAAAGCCCCGAAGGGGCCGAAGCCAGGGCCATGTGCACGGTGAACTTCGGCCTGCCCGAGGCCCAGAGCCCGGACCTGAGCCTGGCCTTCGAGGTGCTGGAGCACGTGCTCATCGGGCTGCCGTCCTCGCCCCTGCGCAAGGCCCTGGTGGATTCCGGCCTGGGCGAGGATCTGGCCGGCGGCGGGCTGGAGACGGACCTGCGGCAGATGGCCTTCTCCGTGGGCCTCAAGGGGCTGGTGGTGGAGAAGGGAGGTGAGGCCGAGGGCGTGGCCGACCAGGTGGAGCGCCTGGTGCTTTCCACCCTGCGCCGGCTGGCGGTTCCCGGGGCGGACGACGGCCTGCACCCGGACGACATCCTTGCCGGGCTGAACAGCGTGGAGTTCGACCTGCGCGAGAACAACACCGGCAGCTATCCGCGCGGGCTGGTGATCTTCTTCGAGGCCCTGTCCACCTGGCTGTACGAGGGCGACCCGCTGGCCCACCTGCCCTTCGAGGGGCCGCTTGCCCGCCTCAAGGCCCGGCTGGACAAGGGCGAGCCCGTGTTCCAGGAGCTCATCCGCACGCATTTTCTTGAAAACCCCCACCGCGCCCTGGTGATCCTGAAGCCCGACGCCACCCTGGGCGCCAAGCGCGAGGCGGCCGAGGCCGCGCGGCTCAAGGCCGTGAAGGATTCCCTCTCCCCGGCCCAGGTGGAGGACCTGGTGCGCGAGACGCACGAGCTGCGGGCCCTGCAGGAGGCCCCGGACGCGCCCGAGGATCTGGCCAGGATTCCCCGCCTGACCATCGCCGACCTGCCGAAGGAGAACGCCAGCATCCCGCACGAGAGGGTGGAGCTGTCCGGCACGGGCGCGGCGGCCTTCGTGCACGACCTGCCCACCAGCGGCGTGGTCTACCTGGACCTGGCCTTCGACATGTCCGCCGTGCCGGACCGGCTGGTGCCGCTCATTCCCGTCCTGGGCCGGGCGCTTCTGGAAATGGGCACGAAAAAGAGCAGCTTCGTGGACCTCTCCCGGGCCATCGCCATGAACACCGGCGGGGTGTGGGCCCAGACCTTCGTGTCGTCCGTCAGGGGGCAGGGGCCGGAGGGGGCCGTCCAGCGCCTGTTCCTGCGCGGCAAGGCGACCACGGACAAGCTGCCCGCCCTGCTGGGCCTCATGGGCGAGGTGCTGACCGAAGCCGATTTCAGCGATGCCGAGCGCCTGGGCAAGATCATCCTGGAATCCAAGGCCCGGCGCGAGCAGCGGCTCATCCCCGCCGGGCACACCCTGGCCGTGACGCGCCTGAAGGCCCGCACCGGCGTGGCCCAGGCCATGAGCGAGGCCATGAACGGCCTGTCCGGGCTGAACTTCATCCGCGAGCTGGCCGGGCGCATGGAGAGCGCGCCCGAGGGCGTCATCCGCGACCTGCACAGCCTGCTGGCGCTGCTGCTCTCGCGCCGGGGGCTCGTGGTCAACCTCACGGCCGACGGCAAGAGCATCGGCGCGGCCCTGCCGGGCATCACCGCCCTGGCGGCCAGCCTGCCGGATGCGGACCTGTCCCCGGCGCCGCGCGCCATCCCGTCCCTGCCGAAGCGCGAGGGCCTGTGCCTGCCCGCCCAGGTGAACTACGTGGCCGCAGGCGGCAACGCCCGCGCCCTGGGCCGGGAGCCCGGCGCAGCCGCGGCCGTGGTGGGCAAGTTCCTGCGCGCCGGCTACCTGTGGGAGCGCGTGCGCGTGCAGGGCGGGGCCTACGGGGCCTCCTGCGCGTACAGCAGGCTCTCCGGCAACCTCACCTTCGCCTCCTATCGCGATCCCAATGTGGCCAGAACCCTTGACGCCTACGCCGGTGTTGGTTCATACCTCTCCGGACTTTCTCTAGACTCTTCGGAGCTGGAGAAGAGCGTGGTGGGCAGCATCGGCGACATGGACCACTACATGCTGCCGGACGCCAAGGGCTTCACCGCCCTGGCGCGCGAGCTGACGGGCGAGGACGCGGACTACCGCCAGGCCGCGCGCGAGGCCGTGCTCTCGGCCAGCCGGGCGGACTTCGCCGCCTTCGGCGAGGCCGTGGAGGCCGTGCTGAAGGACGGGCCCATCGTGGTCGCCGGCGGGCGCGATGCGCTGGAAAAGTCCGGCCTGGGCCTGACGCTCACCAAAGTGCTGTAACCCGGCCCCGCGCGGCGGCGTCGAAAGTCTGACGCCGCCGTGGCCCCAGCTGGCCGTCCCGGCGCGCTGCAGCCGCAATCCGGCTGTGGCGTTCGGTGCGGCATGTCCTGGCCCATATGTTGCATAAATTTGGCATTATGAAAAACAGCACCCCCATCCGCACCCGCGCCTCCCGGCTCCTGCGTCCGGCCATGCTGGCCGTCCTCGGCCTTTGGCTCTTCTGCGCCGGGGGTTGCGCCATGCTGCCCTTCGCCCTCACCGGCGCCACCTTCGCCATCCCGCAGAACGCCTCCCTGGCCGTCAGCGGCGTCAAAGGGGCCTACAGCAGCGCCTACCTCGCCAGCGACGAGCGGGACATGAACACCATCCTGCGCGACAACATGCTGACAATGAAGGCGAAAGGCACCCTCTCCGACGTGAAGGGCGCCGATGACGTGCAGGTGGTGGCCATCAAGGGCGACCTCTTCGCCGTGGGCAGCGTCAACACCACCGCCGAGCGCGATGACATCATCCGCGCCCTGCGCCAGATTCCCGGCGCCGGCGAAGTGAAGGGCCACCTGCCCCTGCGCGACCCCGAGGCCGCGTCCACCATGACCGCCGACGCAAGCATAGAGAACCGCGCCCGCATGGCCCTCTCCCGCCACCTGCTGCACAAGAACTCCGGCGTGGAAGTGCAGGCCGTGGGCGGCGAACTCTGCCTCATGGGCGTGGTGGGCACCCATGCCGAGGCCCTGGACCTCATCCAGTACGTCGAATCCGTCACCGGCGCACGGGCCATCTCCCTGCTGGCCATCCGCGACGAATACGCCACCGGCCGTGCCGAGACCAACCGGCTCTACCTCCTGGAACCCAGCACATACGCCGGCCCGGTTGGGCCCCCGCCGCAAACCTACGGCCCGGACTACTCCCCGCTGCCGCGCGCGCCCCTGGCGCTGGCCCCGGCGGCCTACCACCCCGAGCCCACCGCCGCTCCGCGCATCGCCAAGGCCAAGGCCGAGCCGGCGACGGCTTCCCACGCCTGGAACCCGGCCCGCGCCCACATGCAGCAAAAACTCACCAGCCTCGCCAAGCGCGAGCAGAACCCCGTCGCCCGCGCGGAACTGCTCACCCTGGCCGGGCAGATCGCCCAGGACCGCGACGTGTCCATCTCCGACAGGCTCTCCGTGGCCGCCGCTCAGGCCACGCAGCAGCCGGCCAAGGCCAAGATCGAGGCGCTGCTGTCGCTGTACTAGGAACTGGGCAGGGGCTCCGCCCCTGCACCCCGCCAGGGGGTATGCACCCCCTGGACCCGCATGGCCACGCAAAAGGGCCTGGACCGAGTGGACTCGGTCCAGGCCCTTTTGCGTGGCGGCAGGCTGGCCGAAGCGGCGAAACCGTTTCGTTTGGCCGTCCCCGCCCGGTCCCTCCGCGCGGGCTTCCGCTCCGGCGGTCCTGCGCCGGAGCGGAAGCCCGCGCCAAAGGGAGTCCAGAGGGCCTCGCGCCCTCTGGCGGGGTCTGGGGCGGCGCCCCAGCGGGGTCCAAGGGGCGGCGCCCCTTGCCCAGTCCAGCGCGGCGCCCCTTGCCTAACCCGGCTAGAACGGCAGGGCCTGATGCTCGGCGAGGATCTTCACGCCGATGGCGACGAGCACGCCGCCGCCGAGGAGTTCCGCGTAGCGGCTGAGGGCGGTGACGTGGCCGGCCATGCAGCCGACCTTCATGCCCAGGGTGGTGATGAGGAAGCAGACCGCGCCGATGACCAGGGCGGGCAGCCAGATGGACTGTCCCAGCACGGCGAAGGACAGGCCCACGGCCAGGGCGTCGATGCTGGTGGCGATGGCGAGGACGAGAAGCTGCGTGCCGCGGGTGGGATCCTTCGGGGAGCAGGCCTCGTCTTCATCCTTGTGCGCCAGGCCTTCCCAGATCATCTTGCCGCCCACGAAGGCCAGCAGGGCGAAGGCGATCCAGTGGTCGTAGGCCTCGATGTACTCGCGCACGGACAGACCCAGCAGCCAGCCGGCGATGGGCATGAGGGCCTGGAACAGGCCGAAGGCTCCGGCCATGCGCAGGGTTTGCGCGGCCTGGGCCCGGCGCAGGCACATGCCCGTGGCGATGGCCACGGCAAAGGCGTCCATGGCCAGGGCCACGGCGATGGCGAGCAGGGTCGGAAAGGGCATGGCGGTTCTCGGCGCGGGCTAGAGGACGTCCCAGGTCTGGCCCTGCGGGGTGTCCTTCACTTCCACCTGCATGGCGGCCAGCTCGTCGCGGATGGCGTCGGAGCGGGCGAAGTCCTTGGCCTTGCGCACCTCCAGGCGTTCGGAGAGCAGGGCCTCGACCCTTGCGGGGTCGATGCCCGCGCGCGCGGCGCGGCAGGCCTTGAGGGACGCCAGGAAGGCCTCGGGCTCCAGGCCGAACACGCCGAGCACCGTGGACCACTTGGCCACCTCGGCCCGGATGCGCGTGAGCAGGTCGCGCCCGGCCTCGGCCTTGCGCAGGGCCTTGTCGTCCAGGATGCGCCCGGCCAGGCGCACCATGCCGAAGAGATGGCCCAGGGCCGCGGCGGTGTTCAGGTCGTCCTCGAAGGCGTCCACGAAGCCCTGCTCGTACCCGGCCTGCTCGTCCAGGATGTCCTGAGGCAGCGGGGTCTTGGACCACTTGGTCCCGGCGAGCGCGGCGTCCACCTGGGCCAGGGCCGTGTAGATGCGGCGCACGCCCTTCTCGGCCTCTTCCAGGCTTTCAAAGGAGAAGTCGAGCGGGCTGCGGTAGTGCATGGTCAGCAGGAAGTAGCGCAGCACCTCGGGCAGGAACTTGGCGGTGATGTCGCGGATGGTGAAGAAGTTGCCCAGGGACTTGGACATCTTCTCGGAGTTGATCTGCACAAAGCCGTTGTGCACCCAGAACTTGGCGAACTCCTTGCCGGTGGCCGCCTCGCTCTGGGCGATCTCGTTCTCGTGGTGCGGGAAGGAGAGATCCTGGCCGCCGCCGTGGATGTCCAGCGGCAGGGGCATGTATTTCTCGCTCATGGCGCTGCACTCCAGGTGCCAGCCGGGCCGGCCCTGGCCCCAGGGGCTTTCCCAGAAGGGCTCGCCCGGCTTGGCCGCCTTCCACAGGGCGAAGTCCAGCGGATCCTGCTTTTCCTCGCCCGGCTCCACGCGCGCGCCGGAGACCAGGTCCTCGATGTTGCGGCCCGAGAGCTTGCCGTAGTCGCCGAAGCTGCGCACCTTGAAGTACACGTCGCCGCTGGGCGTGGCGTAGGCGTGCCCCTTGGCGATGAGGTCCTGGGTGAGGGCGATCATCTCCGCGATGTGCTCGGTGCACTTGGGCTCCACGTCCGCGCGCAGAACGCCCAGGGCGTCCATGTCCACGTAGAATTCGCCGATGAACTTCTCGGCGATCTCCTGGGAGCTGGCCCCCACCTCGTTGGCGCGTTTGATGATCTTGTCGTCCACGTCCGTGAAGTTGCGCACGAAGGTCACGTCGTAGCCCTTGTGGCGCAGGTAGCGTACCAGCACGTCGAAGACCACGGCGCTGCGCGCGTGGCCGATGTGGCAGAAGTCGTAGGCCGTGATGCCGCAGACGTACAGGGACACGGCGTTGCCGCGCTGGGGGACGAATTCCTGCTTGGCGCGGCCAAGGGTGTTGTACAGGCGCATGAAAACTCCAGGCGTGCGATTGTTGTGGTGCGGGGTCGGGCCCCGTGGGGTCGGGCAGGGCTCCGCCCCTGCACCCCGCCAAAGGGCATGCGCCCTTTGGAATCCCGTTACGCTTCGGGGCCGCCGGCAGACTTCGCTGCCCGGCAGCCCCGGAGCGGTCATTCCAATGTGTTCAGCCCAACTGTTTGGCCCAACTGTTCGGTCAGGCATGGCCCACGGTGCATGGTCGGGCCAACATAAACATTGATTGCGGTCCGTCCAGGCGCGGATAGTCCAGGTTGGCGGAATCCGCAAGCCCCGCATGCCCGGCGGACAGGGCGCGACTGGGCCGGAGGCGTTGTCTTCAATATGCCCCGCGCAGTCGGCCCCCCACCGGGGCCTGGGGCAGAGCCCGAGAGAAATTTCTAAACCTCCAGCCCCTGCTCCCGGTACTCGTTCAGCTTGTTGCGCAGGGTGCGCACGGAGATGCCGAGCAGCTGCGCGGCCAGGGTGCGGTTGCCGCTGGTCTCGTCCAGGCTCTTGAGGATGAGCTGCTTTTCCATCTCGTGCAGGGGCATGACGGACAGGGCGTCCTTGAGCGAGGCCGGGGGCGCGGGCTGGGGCATGGCCTCGGCCTGGAGGGCCGGGGAGGGCCCTTCGGCAGCCCCGGCGGCCCCGGTGGGCGCGGCTTCGTGCTGGTGGGCGTCGCCTTCGGGCAGGTCTATGCCCCAGGTGTCGCCGTCGAGCAGGAAGTGCCGCTGCTGGATGGGCCCGCTCTGGGCCAGCAGCACGGCGCGCTCCATGAGGTTCTGCAGCTCGCGCACATTGCCCGGCCAGTCGTAGGAGGCCAGCCAGGCCTTGGCGTCCTCGGCGAAGACCTGCGGGCCCATGCCGTAGGCCGCCGCGTACTTGGCGGCGAAATAGTCGGCCAGGAGCATCACGTCGTTTCCGCGTTCGCAGAGGGCGGGCAGGCGCAGGGGGATGACGTTCAGGCGGTAGAACAGGTCCTGGCGGAACTTGCCCTCGCGCACGGTCTGCTCGATGTCGCGGTTGGTGGTGGCCAGCACGCGCACATCCACGCCGATGGTCTCCACGCCGCCCACGCGGTCGATTTCCCCTTCCTGCAGCACGCGCAGCAGCTTGGCCTGCAGCGCCATGTCCATTTCGGTGATCTCGTCCAGCAGGATGGTGCCGCCCTGGGCCAGCTCGAACTTGCCCAGCTTGCGGTTGATGGCCCCGGTGAAGGCGCCCTTCTCGTGGCCGAAAAGCTCGGATTCCAGCAGGTGTTCCGGCAGGGCGGCGCAGTTAATGGCCACGAAGGGCTCGCGCGCGCGGTCGGAATTGTGGTGGATGAAGCGGGCGAACATTTCCTTGCCGGTGCCGGAAGGACCGGAGATGAGCACCGTGGCCTTGCTGCGCGCCACCTGCCGGGCCAGGGCCAGCACGCGCTGCACGGCCGGGTGCCGCCCGATGATCTGGAAGCGGGCGGCGGCGGACTCGATGGGGGCGGTGGCGGTCTTGGAGACCCCGCTGGCCGCGGCGTTGGACATGAGGCGCGCGCCCCCCGCGCCCACGGCCGAGGCGTTGGACGCCAGCCGCGCCGCGCCGGAAAAGCCGCCGGAGTTGGACGCGACGCGGTGCGCGCCGTGCCGGGCGGGTTCGGGCTCGTGCAGGGGGGGCTCCTCGGGCGGGGGCAGCACCAGGTGGATCTTTTCCCAGGCCAGGGGCTCCAGCCAGTAGTCGCGCGCGCCGAGTTCGAGATATTTCTGGGCTTCCTCCGCATTGCCGGAGCGGGAGAAGACGATGACCGGCGGGGTCTGCTCGCCGCTGGTGGAGAGCTCCGCCAGGCGGGAGAGCAGGGCCAGGGCGTCGTAGCCGGGCATGCTGGGGCGCGAGAAGATGAGCGACGGCTGCGAGCGCTTGAGGAAGGTCAGGGCGGAGTTGAGGCCGTCGGCCACGCCGGCTTGCACCCCGGCGTCGCGCAGGGCGGAAAAGATGCCGCTGACGGATTGCGGCTCGGCGATGAAGAGAATCGTCCGCTCTGACATATCCAGCGTGTTGTAGCCCCAACGGCGGAGATTATCAATAGAGCCGGGTTGTTGGCGCGTTTTCGGCAAGGGGCCGTGACGATTGGGCTTTTCCTGGAAGGAAAACGCGGGCGCGGCGCGGGTTTGCGTGTCGGGCGCGCATCTGGTAGCAGGCGGGCAGGAGAACCACGTGCCAGCAAGCATCCCCGTCTTCTGCTACCACAACGTCAGCGAGGCCGACGGCCACACGCCCCGGCGCTTTGAGGAACACCTCGTGGCCATCCGCGAGGCCGGCTTCTCCACCATCTCCGCCAGGCGGCTCGTGGCCGGGCTTTCCGGTGCCGCGCCCTGGCCGGAAAAGGCCTGCCTGCTCACCTTCGACGACTGCCACCTGAGCAACTGGACCGTGGCCGCGCCGCTGCTCAAGAAGCACGGCATGACCGCCACGTTCTTCTGCGTCACCGACTTTTTGTGGACCGGCGGCAAGCGGCCGCAAGCCGCGCCGGAGGCCGGGGGGCCGGAGCTCTTGAGTGCGCCGGAATCCTTCCGCCGGGCCCTGGGCGCGGGCGACCTGGGCCAGTTCCTGAACGAGGCCGAGATCCGCGCCATGATCGAGGACTTCGGCTTCGAGGTCTTCGCCCACAGCGCCCGGCACCAGGGCTGTTTCCGCAGCCTCATGAAGACGGCGAATTTTGGCGACGCCCACGCCCACTGGAGCGCCACGGGCATCTACCCCGCAAGCATGCGCGCAGGCGCGGAGGCCGCCGCGCTGCCGCTGTTCGAGACCGGCAGCGCCTACGTGTACAACGGCTACTGGCCGGCCCAGGGCAGCCCGGAGGCCGGGGGCGGCGTGTACTACCGCCGCAGGACCGACGCCGAGCGCCAGGCCCTGTGCCGGGCGGACTTCGCCCGCAGTTATGCGCGCATCAGGGAGCTCAACGGTTTTGGCGGCGAACAGCACTTCTGCTGGCCCTGGGGCCAGTACGACGCGCTCTCCGAGGTCTGCGCGCGGGAGGCCGGGTTCAGGGCGGCCTACACCCTGGAGCGCAGCGCCAACGTGCCCGGCACCAACCCCATGCGCATCCATCGCATCGGAGTGGGCAAGACCAAGGACGGGGCCTGGGTGCAGAGCCGCCTGCGCATGTACTCCGGGGCCGTCTCGGCGCGCTTCTTCTTCAAGTTCCTGCGCAAAAGGCCGGAGGTGAAGAGCGTCCTGTACATGACCGATTCGGACAAGCTCTCCGGCGGCAGCAGGCAGATGGTGAACAACATCCTGGGCATGCGCGAAAGCGGCCTGCGGGTGACCGCCGTCATCCCGCCCGGCTCGGAGATACGCACGGCCCTTGAGCCGCTCTCCCAGGGCGAGAACCCGGTGGTGGTGGTGGAGTACGGCGGCTTCCGCAAGTACGTGCGCGCGTCCTCCTTCGTGGCCGAGCTGGCCAAGAGGGTGGAGGCCGACGTGGTGCACACCTTCCACGCGCGGGCCTACAAGAGCGCGGCCATCGCCAGGGCGCGCGGCGCCAAGTTCCGCCTGTTCATCAACCGGGGCGTCATCTTCCCGCCCAACACCATCTTCGCCCTCTACTGCCTCATGGCCCAGGGCGTCACGGTCAATTCCCAGGTCTGCGCCGAGGTGCTGCGCCGGTACCTGGTGCCGCAGAAGCGCCTGCGCCTGGTGTACAATTCGTTCCTGCCCGAGGACGGCGGCCTGCCGCCCGAGCGCGCCCCGCGGAAGAAGCGCGGCTGCCGCGTGCTTTACGTGGGCAACGAGGGCCCAGCCAAGGGCTTCGACACCTTCCTGCTGGCGGCGGCGGAGCTGGTGCGCCGGGGCGTGCGCGACCTGGAGTTCGTGGGCGCGGGCGTGCGCGACATGCGGCCCTTTGAGCAACATGTCACGCCGCAGCTGAAGAGCCGCCTGCGTCTGCCCGGGCATCTTTCCCACGCGGAGGTGCTGGAGGAGCTGCGGGCCGCGGACGTGCTCATGCTGCCCTCCCGCCAGGAGAGCCTGCCCAACGTGTTGCTGGAAGGCTTCGCCTGCTCCCTGCCGGCGGTGTGCACGGCCGTGGGCGGCATGCCGGAGCTGGTGCGCGACGGCGTCAACGGCTTCCTGCGCCAGCCGGGAGACATCGCCGGCCTGGCCGACGCGGTGCAGAAACTGGCGGACGATCCGGCCCTGCGCCTGCGCATGGGGCGCATCAACCGCCGGCTGGTGGCGCGCCACCTGGGCAACGCGGCCAAGACCCTCACGCTGCTGCGCGTCTATTTCGGCGAGGCCCTGTTCGAGCCCCTGCCCATCGAGGCCCTGGCCGGGCAAGTCGCTGCCGAAGAGATCGCGGCAGAGGACATGATGACCGGGGAGATGACGGCAGATGGGGACGAGCCCTTCACCCCGCCCTGCGGAGGAACGCCATGCAAACCCTGACCGACGCCTGGACCGCACTGCCCGCAGACCTGCGCACCCGGCTGGCCATGGCCTCCACGGGCTGGCGGCATCTGGCCCTGGCCGGGGCCCAGTGCCTGCGCCTGGCCCGCCAGCAGGCCGATGCCGATGAAAAGGCCCGGCTGCAGTCCCTCGCGGCGGACATTCTGCTCTGGGCCATGGGCGAGAACCCGCTCTCCGGCCCCCTTGCGGCGGAGATCCTCTCCGCGCCCGACCTGCCCCTTTCCGGGACCGCGCGGGCCGGGCTCTCCGCCGTGGCCTCCTGCTGGCGCGCGCCCCAGGCCAAGGAGGGCGGGCTGGCCTATTTCGAGCGCCTGGCGCAACGGCGCGACGCCGAGCGTCTGGCGGATTTCCTGGCCGGGCAGATAGCCAAGGATCCCGGCGGACTGTTCTGGCGCGACAAGGCCCTGGGTCTGGCGCTCTACAGCGGCGCGGGAGAGCTGGCGCACAGGCTGGAAGGCGCGGCCCTGTCCGGCCTGGAGGCAATCCCCGACCTGGGCCCCGCGGCGCGCGTGCTCTCGGCCCAGGGGGCCTTTGTGCGCGGCGACACGGAGTTGTGCCTGGACGGACTGCTGGGCGACCTGCCCCCGCTGCAGCAGGCCTACGGCCCGGCCTTTGCCGCGGCCCGCGTCTGCCTGGCCCTGCTGGGCGCCGGGGAGAACTCCGCCGCCCTGCCCCTGGCGCGGGAGTGCCTCGCCGCCGCGCCCTGGCAGGCGGGCCTGGCCCGGACGGCGGCCGACGCCGCCACCGGCCTGCGCGCGCGCCTGGCCCCGCCGCCCGGCCCGGCGCTCATCATGCTCTATTCCTGGAACAAGGCGGCGGATCTGGACGCCACCCTGGCCAGCCTCGCCGCCTCGGACCTTTCGACTGCGGATGGCGGGCGGGCCCGCGTGGCCGTGCTGGATAACGGCAGCACGGACAACACGGCGCAGGTGCTCGATGCCTGGGCCGCACGCTTGAATCTCCTGCGCGTGGACCTGCCGGTGAACATCGGCGCGCCGGCCGCGCGCAACTGGCTGGCCGCCCTGCCCGAGGCCCGCGCCGCCGAGACCCTGGTCTACCTGGACGACGACGTGGAGCTGCCGCCGGACTGGCTGCAGCGCCTGGGCGCGGCCCTGGAGGCGCGGCCTGGCGCCGGCGTGGTGGGCTGCAAGGTGGCCGACCACCAGGCCCCGCACCTGCTGCAGAACACGGCCGGGCATCTGGTCGTTCCAGGCGGAGGTCCAGACGGAGGTCCAGACGGAGGTCCAGACGGCGGTCCGGACGGCGCGGCCGGGGATCGGCCCGACATGGACTTCCGCAGCATGACGCCAAATCCCTTCCGCCTGTGCGACGCCCATTTGCAGGGGCCGGACTGGGGCCTCTTCGACTTCGTGGCCGACTGCGCCTCGGTGACGGGCTGCTGCCACCTGTTCCGCCGGGCGGATCTGGACAAGGCCGGGCCGTTCTCCCTGGCCCTCGGCCCTTCGCAGTACGACGACTTCGAGCGCGACCTGCGCATGCTGGCCAAGGGCGGCGTGGCGGCGTGCCAGGGGCACTTGCGCGTGCGGCACCGCAAGCGCTCCGGCCTGGCCTCGCAAGGAACCGGCGCAGATGCCGCCGGGGCCTCGTCCAACGCCCTGGGCAACCGCTACAAGATGCAGACCATGCACCCCCGCGAGGAGATCGCGGGATTCATAGAAGCCCAGGCCAAGCGGCTTGGCGAGGCCGTGGAGGACGCCCTGCGCGTGCTCGACGCGGCCGGAGACCCCTCATGACCCAATCCCCCGAGCAGACCACGGACAAGAGCCAGCAGTTCCTGGATAATCACGAGGAGCTTGCGCCCGGCCAGGGCTTCCGCTTCGCCTGCCATCCGGGCGTGCCCTGCTTCGGGGCCTGCTGTTCGGCGCTCAATCTCATGCTCACCCCCTACGACGCCCTGCGCCTGCGCCGGGCCCTGGGCCAATCCACAAACATGGGCACCAGCATGTCCTCGCGCCAGTTCGTGCGCGAATACGCGGACATGACCACCATGCCGGGCATCGGCCTGCCGCTGTTGCAGCTGCACATGCAGGACACCTCGGCCAAGCGCTGCCCCTTTTCCCGTGCGGACTTCAAGTGCGCGGTGTACGAGAACCGCCCGTCGGCCTGCCGCACCTACCCCCTGGGCCGGGCCACGCGGCCCTCGGAAGATGACCCCGCGCGCATCGAGGAGCAGATCTTCGTCATCCGCGAGCCCCACTGCCGGGGCTTCGAGCAGGAGGCCCAGTGGAACACGGCCAGCTGGATGGACGACCAGGGCCTGGCCGCCTACAACGCCTCCAACGACCGCTTCATGGCCCTGGCGGCCTCCCTGCGCGCCCAGGCCGAGTCCACGGGGCAGCGCCTGGGCGGCCAGCAGACGGGCATGGCCGGCCTGGCCCTGTACCAGCCGGACGACTTCCAGCGCTTCCTCATCAGCGCGCGCGCCCTGGAGCGCCTGGACATGGACGACGAGCGCCGCGCGGCGGTGATGTCCGACGAGGAGGCCTGCCTGGACTTCGGCTTCGACTGGCTGGAGCTGACGCTGCTTGGCAAGACCGACCGCATTCAACCCAAAGCCTAGGGGGCAGCGCATGGCCGGGCTTTCCCACCCCAAGATCATGACCCTGCCGGAGTTCTTGAAGAAGCAGGCGGCCTTCCCGCCGGGCTTCCGGCTGGTGTTCACCAACGGCTGCTACGACATCCTGCATCCGGGCCACGTGGACCTCTTGGCCCGCGCCCGGGCCGAGGGCGACGCCCTCGTCCTGGGGCTTAATTCCGACGCCTCGGTGCGGCGCATCAAGGGCTGCCTGCCCGGCCCGCCCCGGCCCGTGAACAGCGAGGCCGAGCGCGCCTTCGTGCTGGCCGGACTTTCCAGCGTGGACTTCATCGTGCCCTTCGACGAGGACACCCCCCTTGCGCTCATCACGGCCATCCGGCCCCAGGTGCTGGTCAAGGGCGGCGACTGGGACGTGGCGCGCATCGTGGGGCGCGAGGTGGTGGAGGCGGGCGGCGGTCGGGTGCTCAGCCTGCCGCTTCTGCCCGGCTACTCGACCACCGGCCTCATCGAGCGCCTGACGCGCCAGGGGTGAGCGCGGTTGCCCGGCAAATTTCGAGGACCGGGCTCCGGGCGCAAGCTTGACAATAGTGTGCAACCGGGCTATGTCACTCTGCTCGAACGGATTCGGGCCAATAGCTCAGTTGGTAGAGCCCCCGGCTCATAACCGGATGGTCCCAGGTTCGACCCCTGGTTGGCCCACCAGACAAAGCCTGGCCGCCAGCCGCGAGGCCGCCGGACCAGCCCCTGAACGGATTCGGGCCCGACACAGCGGACGCTTTTTGACGGACGCTTACTGAAGGACGCACATTGACCAGACGCGCCAAAGCGAAGGCCGCAATACTTACCGCCCGGACTTGTGCAGGCGAACGCAGATGCTCCCAGGGGGAAACCCTACGGGAGCATCTGCGCGTTTTGGGGGGTGCCATATGAACGCGGACAAGGTTCTGGGCCGCATCCGGGCGCTGGCGCCCGAGGCCTACGCCGCCGACTGGGACAACTCCCGCGTGCAGATACGCGGCGAGCGGCCCGAGATCAAAAAGCTGGCCGTGGCCCTGGACCCTTCCCCGGCCATGATGCGCGACTGCCTGGACTGGGGCGCGGACCTGGTGCTGACCCACCACCCGCTCTACTTCAAGCCCCAGGCGCCCACGGCCACCGGCCAGTACCTGGACGTGCTGCGCCAGTTCCTCTCCGCCGGGGCCTGGCTGTACGCCGCGCACACCAGCCTGGACTGCCGCCCCGACGGCCCGGCCCACTGGCTTGGGCGCGAGCTTGGCCTTGTGGATTGCGCCACCCTGGAGGACAGCCGCAGCTTCCCCGCCCGGGAGGTCTTTTTCCAGGCCCCGTCGCGCTTCACCGAGCGCGAGGCCCGGCCCCTGCTGGACGCGCCCGGCGTGCACGCCCTGTCGCAGAGCGCCGCCGGGGAGATCCGCGTGGTGGCCGACGAGCAGGCCTGGCCGAACATTTACGAGGAACTCAAGGGCGTGTTCTCGGACAAGCCCTTTGAGTGCTACGTGCGCCGACTGGAGGAGCCCGTGGTCAGCGTGGGCTACGGCCAGGTGGGCGATCTGCCCGGCGGCGCCATGGACTGCGAAGCCTTCGCCAGGCTGCTGGAGCGGGCGCTTTTCGCCAACCAGAAGCCCTTTGCCGCCACGGGCGCGGGCGGCCCGAAGGGCCTGGCCTGGGCCGAGTGCGGCCCCCGGCCCAGGGAGATCCGCCGCGTGGCCTACTGCACCGGCTCGGGCGGCTCGCTCATTCCGGCGGCCTTCGCCAAGGGCGCGGACGTGTTCATCTGCGGCGACATCAAGCACCACGCGGCCATGGAGACCCCTGGCCTGGTGCTCGACGTGGGGCATTTCATCCTGGAGGAGGAGATGATGCGTCTCTTCGCCCGGGAGTTGCAGTCGGACCTTGGCCGCGGGGCCGAGGTGCGCTTCTTTGCGGGAACAAGCCCCTTCAGCTTCCGCGTGCTGGCCTAAGCCGGCGCGGATTCCGAAGGGGCGCAGCCATACTTTCCGGCACGGGCGAAGGGCCCGGGCCGAATACAGCGAGGTGCCGATGTATCAGAAGCAGATCGAGCAGTTGGTGGTTCTGCAGACCGTGGACGATGAGATCAAGATCCTTGAGGCCGAGGTCCGCGAGGCCCCCCTGGAGCTGACCGCCCTTGAGGCCAAGGTGGCCCAGCTGCGCGAGCGCCAGGGACAGGTGCAGGAGCGCCTCGACATCCTCAAGGTGCAGCAGAAGCGCCTGGAGGGCGAGATCGAGGACGACGGCCACAAGATCAAGAAGAGCAAGAACAAGCTCATGGCCGTGGGCAACTCCAAGGAATATCACGCCATGATGCGCGAGATGGACTCCATGGAGAAGCTCAACCGCCTGCGCGAGGAAGAGCGCATCGCGGTGATGGAGGAGCTGGAGCGCCAGAACGCCGCCATGCAGGAGATCAACACCGAGATCGAGGGCCTGATGGAAGGCTACGACGCCAAGAAGGCCACCCTGGACGAGCGCATCGGCAAGGCCCAGGGCCGCCTCGACTCCCTGGGCAAGCGCCGCGCCAAGGCCGGCAAGGTGGTGCCGCCCCCCATCCTGGGCCGCTACGAGTTCATCCGTTCGCGCATCGAGCAGCCGGTCATCGTGCCGGTTTCCGAGGGCATCTGCGGCGGCTGCCACATCAAGATTCCGCCCCAGGCCTACAACGAGCTGCAGAAGGGCAAGCAGATCCTGGGCTGCCCCAACTGCCAGCGCATCGTGTACTGGGTGGAGCACACCCCGCAGATCTCCGACGAAAAGTAGCTTCAAGACTGGCGTGAAAGAGGTTTCAACCGGAGTTGGACGGACCGTCGCTGCGCCCCGCAAGGGGCGGAGAGGAAAGTCCGGGCTCCAATGGGCAGGGCGCTGGGTAACTCCCAGGGGGGGCGACCCCCGGAAAGCGCAACAGAAAGCAGACCGCCAGGGGCTTGCCCCTGGTAAGGGTGAAACGGTGGTGTAAGAGACCACCAGCAGATGCGGCGACGCGTCTGGCTAGGCATGCCCCGTCCGGAGCAAGACCAAATAGGGAGGCAGGCTGGCCCGGCTAATGCCTCCGGGTAGGTTGCTTGAGGTGGCCGGCAACGGTCATCCTAGAGGAATGACGGTCTCCCGCCCTCGGGCGGTGACAAAACCCGGCTTACAGTCCGACTCCGGCCTTTTGATGACGAATCTGGGGGGCAGGCTCCGCCTCCCCCCAGACCCCCCACCGCCAAGGGCATGCGCCCTGGGAACCCGTTACGGCCCGATGCGGGCCGGCGCAAGAGCGCCGCCCCGCATCGGCCCGATAAAGGGGTCAAGGGGGCTTGTCCCCCTTGCGGGGGAGCCCGAGGGGGCT
>JACRDI010000031.1 GCA_016218665.1 Desulfovibrio sp.
AGTTCCACTCGTTCCGGGCCGTCTTGCTTGCCCTGCGGGTCCAGGGGGTGCATGCCCCCTGGCCGGGGGTCCAAGGGGCGGCGCCCCTTGCCCTCTCAACAGCTCACCAAGGACATCCATGCTCCGCCTCACCGACATCAAGCTCCCCCTGCCGGACGGCCCGGCCCACAGCGAGGCCGAGCTGCGCGCCGCCGCGGCCAAACGCCTGGGCATAGCTCCTGCCGACATCGCCGCCTTCCGGCTGGTGCGCCGTTCGCTGGACGCGCGCAAGAAGAACGCCGCCGTGTTCCTCTACAGTCTCGATGTTTCCTGCGCCGACGAAACCCGCGTGCTGGCCCATGCCGGGCCGGGCGTGGCCCTGGCGGAGGACCGGCCCTACCGCTTCCCGGTGCAGGCCCCGGCCGGACTTGCGTCGCGGCCGGTGGTGGTGGGCGCTGGCCCTTGCGGCCTGCTGGCGGCCCTGGCCCTTGCGCGGGCCGGGTTCGCGCCCATCCTGCTGGAGCGCGGCCAGGCCATAGAGGAGCGCGCGAAGACCGTGGACGCCTTCTGGGCCGGCGCTGGGCTGGACGGCGAATCCAACGTGCAGTTCGGCGAGGGCGGGGCGGGCGCGTTCTCAGACGGCAAGCTCACCACGCAGATCAAGGAACGGCGCGGCCGCTGCCGCAAGGTGCTGGAGGAGCTGGTGGCGCACGGCGCGCCCGAGGACATCTTGTGGCGCAACAAGCCCCATGTGGGCACGGACCGCCTGCGCGGCGTGGTGGCGGGCATCCGGGCCAGCATCATCCGCCTGGGCGGGGCGGTGCGCTTCGGGGCGCGGGTGGACGGCCTGCTGGTGCGCGAGGGCCGCATGGCGGGAGTGCGCCTTGCCGGGTCGGCGGGCGGGGAGGAGATCGTCTCGTCCTGCGTGGTGCTGGCCGTGGGCCACAGCGCGCGCGACACCTTTTCCATGCTGCACGCGTCCGGGCTGCCCATGGAGCAGAAGCCCTTTGCCATCGGCTGCCGGGTGGAGCACCCGCAGGCCCTGGTGGACCGGGCGCAGCTGCGCGATCTGGCCGGGCACCCGGCCCTGGGCGCGGCGGACTACAAGCTGGCGCACCAGGCGGCCAGCGGGCGCGGGGTGTACACCTTCTGCATGTGCCCGGGCGGGCAGGTCATCGCTGCGGCTTCGGAGGCGGGCGGGGTGGTGACCAACGGCATGAGCCTGCACGCCCGCGACGGCGTGAACGCCAACAGCGCCGTGCTGGTGGGCGTGACGCCCGCGGACATGGGCGGCGCGCATCCCCTGGCCGGGGTGGATTTTCAGCGCCGCTGGGAACGCCTGGCCTTTGAGCTGGGCGGGCGAAACTTCCGCGCCCCGGCGCAGACCGTGGGCGATTTTCTGGCCGGGCGCGCGTCAAGGCGGCTGGGGACGGTTGCGCCCAGCTACACGCCGGGCGTGGCGCCGGCCGACATGACCGGATGCCTGCCGGACTACGTGTGCGCGGCCATGGCCGAGGGCATCCAGGCCTTTGACCGCAAGCTGCGCGGCTTTGCCGACGCCGGGGCGCTGCTGACCGGCGTGGAGACGCGCTCGTCGTCGCCGGTGCGCATGCTGCGCGGGGCGGACATGCAGAGCGTGGGCCTGCCGGGCCTGTTCCCGGCCGGGGAGGGCGCGGGCTACGCCGGGGGCATCGTGTCCAGCGCGGTGGACGGCCTGCGCGTGGCCGAGGCCGTGGCCCTGACCCTGTGCGGCCTGCCTGTGGGCGATCTTGAGGGCGGCGATCTGACTGGTTGCGGCGAGAAGGGCGGGGCGCAATGAGCGCCGAATGGCTCTATCCGCTGCCGGAGTACCCGCCACAGCAGTTGCCCGGCTGGATGCGCGAGGGCGCGTTCACGGGGTATCTTGCCGCGCCGGGCTTTCTGCCGGATCTGCTGGCCGAGCTGAATTTCGAGGGCGCTGCCGGGGCCGGGCACTTGGTCTTCGGCGACCTGGTGTTCGCGCGCAAGGCGAGGCCCGCGGCCTGGGCGCAGAACGTCTGGCTCGACGCCCGCCTGATGCCCGCGCCGAGCATCGGCCAGGGGGCCAAGGCCCTCAAGGACATCCAGCGCAACTGGTGGCCGCACCCGGTGCGCCATGCCCGGCGTTGCGCCCTCATGGCCGAGAAGCTGCCCAAGGTCTCGGCCCGGGCACAGGTCTTCGGCCAGCCGGCCCCCGGCGCGCCGCTGGGCTCCTTCACCCTGTGGGACGAGCAGACCCTCATCGCCGCGCCCGCGTGCACCAGCCCGTATCCTGATGGCCAGGTGCGCTTCGAGGAGGACCGGGAATCCGCCCCCAGCCGCGCCTATCTGAAGCTTTGGGAGGCCTTCACCCTGCTGGGCGTGCGCCCCGGGCCCGGCGAGCTGTGCCTGGACCTGGGCTCCAGCCCCGGCGGCTGGACCTGGGTGCTGGCCAGCCTGGGCGCACGGGTGTTCAGCGTGGACAAGGCGGGGCTCGACCCGCGCATTTCCGCAATGTCCGGTGTGGAGCACTGCATCGGCTCCGGCTTCGGGCTCGACCCGAAGATCGCGGGCGGGCCTGGGGCGCGGGTGGACTGGCTGTGCTCGGACATGGCCTGCTACCCGGCCAGGCTGTACGAGCTGGTGACCCGCTGGCTGGAGGCCGACGCCTGCCGCAACTTCGTCTGCACCCTCAAGTGCCAGGGCGAGACCGACCACGCCAGCATCCAGGCCTTCGCCGAGATTCCCGGCTCCAGGGTCATGCACCTGGCCCACAACAAGCACGAGCTCACCTGGGCGCTCATCCGCTGAGGCGGACTGGCCAGCCGGCCATCTCCTGGCCGGAGTCGCGAGGCGGGGCGCCCCTCCCGGCCCTTGCGCCGCCCTTTGGCCGCGCCCTGCGCACACGCGGGGTGCCGGAGCCCTTGAAGCCTTGCTCCCGGATTGCTTCTGCGGGGCCGTGCCGGGCTGGCGGCGCACAGGGGGCATTCCGCGCGACTTTGTGGCGCACGCCGGACTGGCCGCAGGGCGCAAAAAAAGGGCAGGGGAGCCGTCTCCCCCGCCCTTTCGCTTGTTTGGCTCCCGTGCGCAGCTAGAACTTCTCGAAGCCGTCGTCTCCCTTGGCCTCGTCCTCGTCCGCCCTGGGGGCTGGGCCGGCCTCGATGGCCAGGGGCGGGCCCTGGTGGGCATTGCCCAGCTTGAAGAACTGCATCACCTGGGTAAGGCGCTGGGCCTGGGCGGCCAGCTCCTCGCTGGTGGAGGCGGTTTCCTCCGAGGCCGACGCGTTCTGTTGGATGACCTGGTCCAGCTGCTGGATGGCCTTGTTCACCTGGTCCGCGCCGGTGGTCTGCTCGCGGCAGGCGGCGCTGATCTCCTGCACCAGCTCGGAGGTGCGCTCGATGTCGGGCACGATGGTGGCGAGCATGCCGCCGGCTTTCTCGGCCACGGCCAGGCTGGCGGCGGAGAGCTGCCCGATCTCGCCCGCCGCCGCGCCGCTGCGCTCGGCCAGCTTGCGCACCTCTGCCGCCACGACGGCGAAGCCCTTGCCGTGTTCCCCGGCTCTGGCCGCTTCGATTGCCGCGTTCAGCGCCAGCAGGTTGGTCTGCCGGGCGATCTCCTCGATGAAGCCGATCTTCTCCACGATCTGCCGCATGGCGTCCACGGTCTGGGTCACGGCCTGGCCGCCCTGGCGGGCGTCCTCGGCACTCTTGCTGGCCAGCCGCTCGGTCTGCGTCGCGTTGTCCGCGTTCTGGCGGATGTTGGCGGCCATCTCTTCCACGCTGGAGGAGATCTCCTCCACGCTGGCGGCCTGCTCGGTGGCGCCCTGGGACAGGGTCTCGCTGGAGGCGGAGAGCTCCTGCGAGCCGGAGGCCACGGACTCCGCCGAGGCGTTGACCTGGAGCACCACGGAGCGCAGGCGGCCGGCCATGTTGGTGAGGGCCGAGGCCAGCGCGCCCACTTCGTCCTTCTGGTCCACGTCGATGCGCACGTCGAGGTTGCCGTCGGCCAGCGCCTTGGCGAAGGAGAGGCCCTTGTTCACCGGGCCGGTTATGGCGCGGGTGATGAGCAGGGCGGCCATGGCGCCCAGGATCAGGGCCAGCAGGGCGGCGCTCAAGAGCAGGGTGCGCGACCAGGCGATCTCGCTGAACATCTTCGACTTCTGGTCCTCGCGCGCGGCGTCGCAGACCTTTTGCAGGTCGCGCGCGCTCTGGATGAGCTGGTTCTCCATGTCCTTCTGCTGCTGCACGGCCTGGACGTAGTTCTCCAGACACTTCTGGTAGAAGTCCAGCTCGGCGAGGATGGTCTCGGCCTGGGCCACGTCGGCCGGCTTGGTGAAGCGGGACTTGAGGCCGGAGCACAGGGCGACGAGGGCCTTGCCCTGCTCGCGCGCCTTCTCCAAATGCGCGTCGGCCCCGGTCTGGATGTAGTACATGATGGTGAGGCGCATGGCCGTGATCTGCTGGGCCGCCCTTCCGGCGTCGTTCGCCAGGGCGATGCGCGCCTCCATGGCGCCGGCGGCCATCTTGCCGCGGATGTCCGCCGCAAGCTGGGCGCTCTGGTTGGCGTCCATGTCCTCCGCGGCCTTGGTGGCGCGCAGGGCGGCCTCGCCCATGGCCTTCTGGGTCTCCATGCGTCCCATTTCGCGGGTCACGAAGCCCTTGAAGGCCGCGTCGTAGGCCTTGGTGGCGGCCAGCACCTGGTCCATCTGCTCGCGGTTCTTGGCGTCCTGGAAGCGCGCCTTGTAGTTCTGGGCCAGCTGGGTGATGGCGGCCACGCTTTTGGCGACCTCCTCCTGGCTCTTCTGGTCGCGGCGGATCTGGAAATTCTTCTCATGGCGGCGCGATTCAAGCCCCAGGCGGATGATCTCGCTCATCGCGTCGGCCTTGTCCACGCGGTCCAGCACGTTGGACAGCCCGTTCCAGCTCAGGGCGGCAAGGAACGCGGTAAGGGCCAGCACCACCCCGAAGCCGATCCCGAGCTTCATGGCCAGGCGCAGATTTTTCATGGTAACCTCTCGGATAAGATATACATAGTGTAATACGAAGAGCCTTTCCTCCGTACTTCACTTCTGTAGTCAAGGCAAGATGGACTTCCTGCGAGCACCCCATTCCCGGCCTTCATCGGATGATTCTCTTGACAGCTGAAGGGGCTACGCCTAGAACTCTTCTTCATAAGGATATCTTGATATAGGAACGCGACGAAACCCATGGATCTGTTACGCATCCACAAGGCCCTGGCCGACGAGACCAGGCTGCGGCTCATGGCCGTGCTGCTGGCCCACGAACTGAACGTGGGCGAGCTTGTGGGCGTTTTCGGCATGGCCCAGCCGCGCATATCCCGACATTTGAAGATCCTGGCCGAGGCCGGACTGGTGGAGTGCCGCCGCGAGGGGCTGTGGGCCTTCTACCGCGCCGCAGCGGCCGGGCCCGGCCAGACCTTCCTGGCCGCCCACGGGCCCCTTTTGGCGGGCATTCCCCAGGGGCCGCAGGACGCCGAGCGCGCCCTTTCCGCCGTGCGCGAACGCGCCCTGGCCACGCGCCGCTTCTTCGACGCCGTGGCCGGGCAGTGGCGCGACCTTTCCCGCGAGGTGCTGGGCGATTTCGACCTGGCCGAGGAGCTTTCCTCGCGCATGCACCCGGGCATGATCGCCGCGGACCTGGGCTGCGGCCCCGGCGAGCTGCTCTCCCGCCTGGCCGAGGGCGCGCGCCAGGCCATCGGCGTGGACAGCTCGCCGCGCATGCTGGAGCTGGCCGCCGGGCGCATGGCCGGCCGGACGAACGCCAGCCTGCGCCTGGGCGAGCTGGAGCACCTGCCCCTGCGCGACGGCGAGATCCAGGCCGCCACCCTTTCCATGGTGCTGCACCACGTGAGCGACCCGCTTGCCGTGCTTGCCGAGGCCCGGCGCGTGCTGGCCCCTGGCGGGGCGCTTTTCGTGGCCGAGTTCGACCGCCACGACAACGAGGCCATGCGCGTCAAATACGGCGACGCAAGGCTGGGCGTGGACAAGGAAACGTTGTATGACTGGCTCCAAACGGCGGGGTTCGTCCCGCGCCGGCTGGACGCCTTCCCTGTGAACCAGGGGCTTACGGTGCTCATCGCCGAGGCGGCGCTGAAGGAGCCGGGGGCCCGACAACCTTTTGGAGGATGACCACATGCTCGCAGTCGATCCCAAGCTCAAGTTCCGCGTCGCCGACATGGCCCTGGCTGAGTGGGGCGCCAAGGAGATGCAGCTCTCCGAGAACGAGATGCCCGGCCTTATGGCCCTGCAGAAGAAATTCGGCAGGAAGAAGCCCCTCAAGGGCCTCAAGATCATGGGCTCGCTCCACATGACCATCCAGACCGCCATGCTGATTGAGACCCTGCACGCCCTGGGCGCGGATCTGCGCTGGGCCTCCTGCAACATCTTCAGCACCCAGGACCACGCGGCCGCGGCCGTTGCGGCCAAGAAGCTCGCCGCGGTCTTCGCCTGGAAGGGCGAGAGCCTGGAAGAGTACTGGTGGTGCACCGAGCAGGCCCTCACCTGGCCCGACGGCTCCGGTCCGGACCTCATCGTCGACGCCGGCGGCGACGCCACCCTCATGATCCACCAGGGCGTGAAGTGCGAGAAGAACCCCGCGCTGCTCAAGAAGAAGGTGGACAACAAGGAGTTCCAGATCGTCATGGACCGCCTTGCCGCGGCCCACAAGCTCGACCCCAAGAAGTGGACCAAGATCGCCGCCAAGGTGCGCGGCGTGTCCGAGGAAACCACCACCGGCGTGCACCGCCTGTACGAGATGGAGAAGAAGGGCGAGCTGCTCTTCCCGGCCATCAACGTCAACGACTCCGTCACCAAGAGCAAGTTCGACAACCTCTACGGCTGCCGCGAGTCCCGGGCCGCCGGCATCAAGCGCGCCACCGAGGTCATGATCGCCGGCAAGGTGGCCGTGGTGGTTGGCTACGGCGACGTGGGCAAGGGCTGCGCCCAGTCCATGCGCGGCTTCGGCGCCCGGGTCATCATCACCGAGATCGACCCCATCTGCGCGCTGCAGGCCGCCATGGAGGGCTACGAGGTGATGCCCATGGACAAGGCCTGCGAGCTGGGCGACATCTTCATCACCGCCACGGGCAACTTCCACGTGGTCAACTCCAAGCACATGCTCAAGATGAAGAACGAGGCCATCCTCTGCAACATCGGCCACTTCGACTCCGAGATCGAGATGAGCTTCCTGGAGAACAACCCCAAGTGCACCCGGCTTGAGATCAAGCCCCAGGTGGACAAGTGGACCCTGCCCGGCGGCAAGAGCATCATCGTGCTGGCCGAGGGCCGCCTGGTGAACCTGGGCTGCGCCACTGGCCACCCCAGCTTCGTCATGAGCAACTCCTTCACCAACCAGGTGCTGGCCCAGCTGGACCTGGCCGCCAACAAGTACGAGCCCAAGGTCATGATCCTCTCCAAGAAGCTGGACGAGGAAGTGGCCCGCCTGCACCTGGAGCGCCTGGGCGTGCAGCTGGACAAGCTGACCAAGCAGCAGGCCGAGTACCTGGGCGTGCCCCAGGACGGCCCCTTCAAGCCGGACCACTACCGCTACTAGAATCGGGCGGGGCGATTCTGCGCAGGCCGGGGCGGGACGACCGCTCCGGCCTTTTTTCGTCCCCGTTCGCTTCCGGCCCGCGCGTCAGGGGGTAAGCGGTTGCCAGGGGTGCCGGGATATTGCTAAATGTATAGACCCCTGGCCCCAGGGGACAGTCTTCGAGCCGACCGCATGGAGGAGCCCGCTGATGGCCAACGCCCCGCGCCGACTGGAGATCCTTGCCCCGCTTTCCGGGGTGCTCGTCCCCCTTGATTCCGTGCCCGACCCGGTGTTCGCCCAGAAGATGGTGGGCGACGGCGTCTCCCTCGACCCCACGTCCGCCCTGGTGCTGGCGCCCATGCCCGGAAAGGTTGTGCAGCTGCACGACGCCCACCACGCGCTGACCATCAGCGGCGGAGGAGTGGACCTGCTCATCCACGTGGGCATCGACACCGTGCAGCTGCGCGGGGCCGGGTTCACGCCCCTTGTGGCCAAGGGCGACAGCGTCGCCGCCGGGCAGCCCTTGCTGTCCTTCGACGCCGACCTTGTGGCGGGCAGGTCCAAGAGCCTGCTCACGCAGATCGTGGTGGCCAACATGGAAGGCGTGTCGTCCGTGAGCGCGGCGCGCGGCAGCGCGGCGGGCGGTCTGGTGGAGGCCGGGCGCGACGTGGTGCTGACCATCGAGCTGCCCGCACGGGCCGAGGCCGGGGCGGAGCCGGACGCGGCCGGGCGCGAGGCCGTGTTCTCCCGCCCTGTGGCGATTCCCAACGCGGCCGGTCTGCACGCCCGCCCGGCGGCCATGCTGGCGGCGGAGGCCAAGCGCTACAGCGCGGACGTGCGCCTGCTGCGCGGCACGGACGAGGTGAACGCAAAGAGCGTGGTGGCCATCCTGGGCCTTTCGCTCAAGAAGGGCGATGAGGTGCGCCTGCGGGCCACAGGGGCGGACGCCTCCATCGCCCTCGCCGCGCTGGAGGAACTTGTGGCCCAGGGCTGCGGCGAAAATCCCGACGATGTTCCGGGCGAGGCTCCGCTGGAGCCGGCGGCACCGGCCGCGCCCGGGCGCGGGCACAAGGTCCGCGCCGAGGGCGAGTACGAGGGCGTGGCGGCCTCGCCGGGGCTGGCCGTGGGCCGCGTGCTGCAATACCGCCAGGGCGAGTTCATCGTGCCCGAGGAGGGCGAAGGCGCGGTGAAGGAGCTGGACAAGCTGGAGAACGCCCTGCGCGCGGCGCGCATCCAGGTGGACGACCTGCGCCGCCAGTCCGGCGATTCCCCGCGCGCGCAGATTCTGGCCGCGCACCACGAGCTTCTGGATGACCCGGACCTGACGGGCCTGGCTACGGCCGGGCTGGAGGGCGGCAAGAGCGCGGCCTTTGCCTGGCGCGAGGCCTTCGCCTGCTATGCCGCGCGGCTGGAGGCCCTGGACAATCCGCTTTTGCGGGAGCGCGCGGGCGACATCCGCGACGTGGGCAGGCGCGTGCTGGGCCTGCTGGCGGGCGCGGCCCCTGGCCCGGTCGTCACGCAGGCCGAGACCATCCTCATCGCCCACGAGCTGAGCCCTTCTGATACGGCCGCCCTGGACCGGACCAAGGTGCTGGGCTTCTGCACGGCCACTGGCGGGGGCACCAGCCATGTGGCCATCCTGGCGCGTTCCCTGGGCATCCCGGCCATCTGCGGCATCGACGAGGAGGCCCTGAACCTGCCCGACGGCACCCTGGTGGTGCTGGACGGCGCAGCGGGCGTGCTCAAGCGCGATCCCGGCGAGGCCGAACTTGCCCAGGCGCGGGCGCGCATGGCCGAGCAGTCGGCCCGGCGCGAGGCCGAGCTTGCCGCGGCCGGGGATGACGCCCGCACCGCCGACGGCCAGCGCATCGAGGTTGCTGCCAACGTGCGCAACGGCAAGGAGGCGAGGGAGGCCGCGGAGGCAGGCGGCGAGGGCGTGGGCCTCTTGCGCTCGGAGTTCCTGTTCGACAAGCGCGACAGCGCCCCGGACGAGGAGGAGCAGTTCAACGCCTACGCCGAGGTGGCCAAGGCCTTCGGTCCGGGCCGCCGGGTGGTCATCCGCACCCTGGACGTGGGCGGGGACAAGCCCCTCTCCTACATCCCCCTGCCGAGGGAGGACAACCCCTTCCTGGGCATTCGCGGCGTGCGCGTCAGCCTGGAGCGGCCGGACCTGTTCCGCGTACAGCTGCGGGCGATCCTGCGCACCGCGCCCCTGTGCGGGCTCAACGTCATGTTTCCCATGATCGCCGGCGTGGACGAACTGCGCGAGGCCAGGGCCTACCTGGACGAGGAGCGCGCTGCGCTGGGCATCAACGCGCCGGTGAAGGTGGGGGTGATGATCGAGGTGCCCTCGGCCGCGGTGCTGGCCGAGGTCCTCGCGCCAGAGGCCGACTTTTTCTCCATCGGCAGCAACGACCTGACCCAGTACACCCTGGCCATGGACCGGGGCCACCCCCGGCTGGCCAAGCAGGCCGACGCCCTGCACCCGGCCGTGCTGCGGCTCGTCGGCATGGCGGCCGGGGCGGCCAAGCGCCACGGCAAGTGGACCGGCGTGTGCGGTGGCGTGGCCTCGGACGTGGCGGCCGTGCCCGTGCTCATCGGCCTGGGCGTGGAGGAACTGTCCGTCTCGGTGCCGGCAATCCCGGCGGTGAAGGCGGCCGTGGCCCGCTTCACCCTGGCCCAGTGCCGCGAGCTGGCGCAGGAGGTGCTGAAGCTGTCCACGGCAACGGAAGTGCGCGCCCGGCTGGCCCGGCTGGCGCAGTAAGGGAGGAAACGGCGATGCTCATCAAGAAGGCCTTCTCCTCGCTCCAGAAGATCGGCAAGGCGCTCATGCTGCCCGTGGCCGTGCTGCCCGTGGCCGGACTGCTGCTCGGCATCGGCGCGGCCAACTTCGAGTGGATGCCGCCGCTGGTCTCGGCGCTCATGAAGAATTCCGGCGACGTGATCTTCGGCAACCTGCCGCTCATCTTCGCCATCGGCGTGGCGCTCGGCTTCACGGAGAACGACGGCGTCTCGGCCGTGGCCGCGGCCATCGGCTACGTCGTGCTTCTGGCCACCATGGGCGTCATGGCCAAGGTCTGGGGCGCGGAGACGTCCAGCATCATGGGCATCAAGAGCATCCAGACGGGCGTCTTCGGCGGCATCCTGGCGGGCGGTCTGGCGGCGGCCATGTTCAACCGCTTCTACCACATCAACCTGCCGACCTCCCTTTCCTTTTTCGCCGGCAAGCGCTTCGTGCCCATCATCACCGCCCTGGCGGCCATACTGATGGGCATCGCCATGTCCGTGGTCTGGCCGCCCATCCAGGGCGGCATCAACGCCTTTTCCCACTGGGCCGCGGTGAGCGACCAGCGCACCGCCGTCACGCTCTACGGTTTCGTGGAACGCCTGCTGATCCCCTTCGGGCTGCACCACATCTGGAACGTGCCCTTTTTCTTCGAGATGGGCAGCTTCCCCGATGCGAACGGCCAGGTGATCCACGGCGACATCAATCGTTTCTTCGCCGGAGACCCCACGGCGGGCGTGCTGGCCGGGGCCTTCCTGTTCAAGATGTTCGGCCTGCCCGCCGCGGCCATCGCCATGTGGCACACGGCCAGGCCGGAGCGCCGCGTGGCGGTGGGCGGCATGATGGTCTCGGCCGCGCTGACCAGCTTCCTCACGGGCATCACGGAGCCCATCGAGTTCTCCTTCCTGTTCGTGGCCCCGGTGCTGTATTTCCTGCACGCCTTGCTGGCCGCCAGCACGCAGTTCGTGGCCAACACCCTCGGCATGCACATGGGCTTCACCTTCTCCCAGGGCGGCATAGATTTCCTCATGTTCAACGCCCTGGGGCACTTTGCCCAGAAGTGGTGGCTGGTGCTGGTGCTGGGCCCGGTGTACGCGGTGATCTACTACGTCGTGTTCCGCGCGGCCATCACTTGGCTGGACCTCAAGACGCCGGGCCGGGAGCCTGTCGAGGCCGAGGGCGCCGAGGCTACCGGGGCAGCCGGTGGCGCGGGGGGCAAGGCGCTGGAGCTGGTTCTGGCCTTTGGCGGTCGGAGCAACATCAGCAGCCTGGACGCCTGCATCACCCGCCTGCGGGTGGAGGTGCGCGACCCCGCCCGGGTGAGCGAGAAGCGGCTCAAGGCGCTCGGCGCAACGGGCGTGATGATGGTGGGCGACGGGGTGCAGGCCATCTTCGGCCCCGTGTCCGAGAACCTCAAGACCGACATGCAGGAGTACCTGAAGCACGCCGGGCCAGAAGCGGACGGCGCGGACGGCGCGGACGGCGTTGCCGGGGCCGGAGGGCCGCAGACGGGACCGGCCGCGCCCCCGGTTGCCGCTTCTGCGCACGCGCCTGCGGACGATGCCCGCGTGCTGGCGAGCGCCAAGGGCATCCTGGCGGCCCTGGGCGGAACCGGCAACGTGCGGAGCCTCTCCGCCGTGGCGGCCACGCGCCTGCGCGTGGAGCTGGCCGATGCCGCGCGTCTGGACCGGGCGGCGGCGCAGGCCGCGGGTGTGGCGGGCTTCATGGAGGCCGCGCCCGGGGTGTGGCATCTCATCGTGGGCCTGCAGGCGGAAAGAATCGCCCTGGCCATGCGCTGATCCCGCGCGATTCTGCGCATACTGGGCGACACGGCGCGACACAGTAAACAGAGGCGGCGGACGGGGATGCTTTCCCTGCCCGCCGCCGTTCTTTCAGAAGGGGATCGAGGTCTGAAGGAGCGCTAAAGCCCGGCCGCGAACTTGGCCAGGGCCTGGATGTCCGCGCTGGAAAGCTGGGCGGCGCGGGCCTCCATGATCTCCTTCTTGGCTCCGCCGTAGGTCTTGGCCTTGTAGCCGTTCAGGGCGTTGGCCACGTAGTCGGCGCTTTTGCCCTGCAGGCCCTTGGAGCCGTCGGCCCCGTGGCAGCCGGCGCAGCGGGCGGCGTAGTAGGCCTTGGGGTCTGCCGCGGCGCTTAAGGTTTGCGCCGGAGCGGCGGAAACCGCCGGAGCGGGCGCCGGCGGCGGGGGCGGGGTCTGCGCCGCGCAGGCGGCAAGCAGGACGGCCAAGACGGGCACGAATGCGAGAGCGGAAACTTTGCGCATGGATCCTCCTGTGGTTGCGGCGTCTTGGGGGGAGATTACGCAGTTTTATGCTCAGGCGGGGAAAAATCAACAGGAATCATTGGTGGCAATCTCAGGCCGTCGGCCCTTCATATGGCTGCAGGACCCGTCCGCCAGCCTCGCGCAGGGCGCGGGTGAGCCGGGCCAAAAGCGGAGAGGGGATGTTCCAGCAGTGCCAGTACAGGGGCACGGGCATTGGCGCGCGCGGGGCAAGGTCCATCAGCGCCCCGCGTTCAAGATGTTCCGCGGCCTGCACGTGCGGGATGAGCCCATACCCGGCCCCTGCCAGCACGACATCCACGAAGCGCTCGGAGTTGGGCACGTGGTGCCGGGGGGCGTCCTGCGGGCTCTCGCCCAGGAATATTTCCAGAAAACGGTCATGCACCGCGTCCTGCCGATTGAAGACCACGGCCGGGGCCCCGCGCGCGGCCGCAAGGTCCAGTCCGGCGGGAAACCAGCGCGCGGCGAAGCCCGGCGCGGCGCAGCAGTGGTAGCGCATCACGCCCAGGGGAATGGCCCGGCAGCCCTGCATGGGGACCTGCCGCGTGCTCACGCAGCCGGCCACCTCGCCCGCGCGCAGGAACTCGTGGGTGCGTTCCTGGTCGTCCACGCGGATGTCCAGGGCTAGGCGTTCGGCCAGCAGCACGGGCAGCACCGCCCCGATGAACCAGGTGGCCAGGGTGTCGGCGTTGACGGCCACGGCCAGCGTGCGCCAGGGCTCCGCGCCCGTGTGTGCGTGGCTCTCCAGGTCGCGCGCCAGTTCGGCCTCAAGCAGCCCCACGCGCCGCACGTGGCGCAGCAGCTTGCGTCCCGCAGCCGTTGGTGCGGGCGGCTGCGTGCGCGCCAGCACCGGCTGCCCGGCCGCTTCCTCCAACTGGCGGATGCGTTGCGACACTGCGGACTGGGTGATGGAAAGCCGCCTGGCCGCGCGTTCGAACCCGCCTTCCCCGATGACGGCCGCAAGGGCCTCCAGCAGTTTGTAGTCGTACATGACAGCAGATTAGCAAAACTTATGAATATTGAAAAGAATGAATTGTACTTGCGGAATGCGGCAGGGTAGGCCTTGGCTGCGCAACGGCGCACGGGAGAGGGCCATGGAGCCACTCGGACCATCGGCATATTACCAGGGCTTTGCCCTGAGCGCGGGCCTCATCATGGCCATCGGCGCGCAGAACGTCTTCGTGCTCACCCAGGGGGCGCGCGGGCACAGGCCCTGGCTGGTGGCCGGCGTGTGCACCGCCTGCGATGCCCTGCTCATCGCCCTGGGCGTGGGCGGCGTGGGGGGGCTTGCCGCGTCGAGCCCCGGCGTCTCCGGCCTGCTGGCCCTGGCCGGGGCGGCCTTCCTGCTGGCCTACGGCCTGCGCGCCTTCAGGAACGCCTGCCGGGGGGGATGCATGACCCTGGCCGCTGACGAGGCGCCGCCTTCCCTGCGGACCATCCTGCTCATGGCCCTGGGCGTGAGCCTGCTGAACCCCCACGCCCTGCTGGACACGGTGGTGCTCATCGGCGGGCTGTCCGGCCGTCTGGACGGCGCGGGGCGGCTCTTCTTCGGCCTTGGGGCGGTCACGGCCTCGGCCTGCTGGTTCTACTCGCTGAGCCTGGGCGGAAGGCTGCTGGCCCCGGTGCTGCGCCGGCCCGCAGCCTGGCGCGTGCTCGACGTGCTGGTGGGCCTCACCATGTGGGGGCTTGCGGCGGGAATCGGGCGCGAGGCCCTGGCCATGCTGGCAGCCTGAGGGCGGAGCGCCAAAGGAAAAAGGCGTCTCGGAACGAACCGGGACGCCTTTTTCATTGCCCTGTGCGGAAGTGCTAGAAACAGACCGCCACGAGGTTGAACGGAGTGTAGTTGTTCTCCGGGTTCTCGGCGTAGCGGCAGCCCATGCGTCCATCATCGCGCTTGTTGATGATGTCCGTGTTGGAGCCTTTGTAGTGGGAGCATTCGTTGTTGAAGCACACGACGATGACGCCCCAGCCGCTGTCGGGCGGGGCCAGCCAGGCTTCCATGGGTTTGTTGCAGTGGGGGCAGATGCGGTCTTCCAGCTCGGTGACGATGCCGGCGTATTCGTGGATCACGGATGGCTCCTTGTGGTGCTGTGGGTGCGCCCTATTTTCGGGCGACGCACACAATTAAGGACTGCGCGCCCCGCGTCAAGGGGGGAGGCGGGCTAGAAGCGCGCCTTCACGCGTCCGTCCGGCCCGGGGTCGTCGAAGCTCGCGTCGTCGTGCCGTGCGCCTCCGCGCGGGTCGTTTCGCGCCTGGCTGTCCACGCCGTCATCCGCGCCGTCATCCGCGCCGTCATCCGCACCGATAACCGCGCCGATAACCGCGCCGCTGAAGGCTTCGTCCGCCCCGGCTTCCGCGCCTGGCGCGGGGGCGCCCCCGCCCGCGCGCAGCTCGCGCAGCAGGCGGAACAGCGCGCGGCTTGAGCGCGGCGGCTTGTTCTTGGCCGCCTCGGCCCTGGCGTTTCTCGCCAGCAGGCGGATGCGGCTTCTCACCTCGGCGCGCTCCTCCTCCGGGGCCAGGGCCACCATGTCCTCCAACTGCGCGTCGTCCCCGGCCAGCAGTGCGTCGCGCCAGTCTTCCACGGCGTGGAACTCCCGCGCCTGGGAGCGGTTGCCGGCCTGCATGTCGTCCACCGCGCGGGAAAGGGGGCTGGTGTCGGTCTCGCGCATCAGCGCGCCGATGAACTGCAGCTGCCTGCGCCGGGCCTCGTGTCCGGTGAGCTTCTTGTAGTCGCGGATGGCCTCGGCCAGCCGGGGAGGCAGGTCCAGGCGCTTCAGGGCGGAGTCGGGCAGCTCGGCCAGCTTGCCGCCCAGCACCTGCAGGGCGGAGCTGTCGCGTTTCTTCTGCGAGCGGCTGGGCGGCCGGGGATCGGAATAGTCGTAGGGCTTGGGCTTGCGCATGGAATCCTCGTGTTCTTGTCGCTGCGCCAGGCGTTCGCCAGGGCGCGGAAGGGGCATCTAGCCCGCTTCCGCATCCCCTGGCAAGCCTTGACTGTCGAGCCTAGCGCAGGGAGAAGTCCGCCCGGCCGCCGGCGGGCGCGCCCTTGGGGGGCTCCGCCCCCACGCGCGGGGCCAGCAGAAACACCCGGCCCTGCTCCACGCCGCCCTTGTCCACCAGCCAGGCCTGCACGGCCACGCCGCGGTCCTGGGCCAGGCGCTCCATGGCCCCGGGGTCCAGCTGGGTGTTGGCGACGATGAGCTCCTCCATCTGTTCCACGGGCAGGGTCTTGGCCAGGCCCACGATGTTGCGCGGCTTCTTGAAGTCGCCCGCCTTGTACACGCGCTCCAGGTACTTGGCGTATTCCTCGGGCGTGAGGGTGATCTCGGACACGCTGCCGCTGGTCTTGCCCTGCCGGGCCAGGTCCGTGGCCTTCAGCGCCTTCACGCGGTTCATCAGACGGGCGCGCTTGAGGCCTTCCTCCTCCCTGGCCGGGTCGGCGGCGCCGGCCACCTCAAGCTTCAGGGCGGAGCGCTCGCGCAGGGCCTTGGCCATGGTTTCCAGCTGCTTCTCCGCCTGGGGCGAGATGACGCTCGCACCTGGATCGAAGGCCACGTAGGAGAGTTCCTCCCCCCCGCCGAAGAGCGAGGCCAGCAGGGTGAAGGGCGAGGTGGCGGCCTTGGTCAGCAGGTTCAGCAGCACCTTGACGATGATGCCGCCGATGCTGAACTGCGGGTCGTCCAGGGAGCCCTTGATGGGCAGGTTGATGTCGATCTCGCCCCGGTTGTTCTTGAGCAGGGCCACCACCAGACCGATGGGAATGCCCAGAGCGTCCGGGCTTTCCACCTTCTTGCCAAAGGTCAGCTGGTCCAGGAAGACGTTGTTCTCGGCCTCCAGCGTGCCGTTCTGCACCAGATAGCGCAGGTCCACGCTGAGCTTGCCCTTTTCGATGACGTAGCCCACGTAGCGGCCGGAGTAGGGGCTGAAGCCGGACATCTCTATGCCCGTGGCCTTGGCGCGGATGTCGAGGTTCAGCGCCTGGCCCAGGGGGTCCACCTTGCCGGAGATGTCCAGCGGCCCGGTGCGGTCCACCTTGCCCTTGATGGACACGTCGGTGAGGGCGCCGGCCTTGAGGGTGCCGATGCGGCCGGAAAGGTCCGTCAGGTTGGCCGTGTAGTTGGGCTTGATGAAGCGGTCCGCGAAGTTGATGCCGCCGCCGGAGAGCACGATGCGGCCGATGCGGATGTCTGGCGCGGGGCCCTTCTTTTCCGCGGGCTTGGCCGCCGCCGTCTGGCTCTTTGTTGCCGTCGCCGGGCTTGGCGCCGGGCCTGCAACCGCTTCGGCCGGCTTGGCCTGGGGTGCCGCAGCGGCCGGCGCTTCCGTCTTGGCCGCCTTGCCCGTCTTGCCCGACTTGTCTGCCTTGTCGGCGGCCTTGGCCGCGGCCTGGGCGTCGATCTGCTGCTTGCGCATGACGTCGTTCAGGTTCAGGCGGCCTTCGGGGGTCAGCATCAGGCGCACAAAGAAGTTCGCCAGGTTGATCTCGTCGATGCTGGCGCGCAGGGGGGCGGTGCCCGCGTCGATGCCGGTGACGCGCAGGCTGCGCCAGCGCAGCAGGTCGGCCGAGTTGGCCTTGTCCAGCACGCTGAAGTCGATGAGGGCCACGTCGCCCTTGAAGGTGACCGCCGGGGCGGCCGCCTGCTGGGCTTCGGCCGCGGCGTCCTTGGGGGCGGGCCCGGTCTGGGCCTGCTTCGCGCCATCCGCCCCCGCCGCGGTCACCTTCGACGCGACCTGCTTCGAGCCGGCCTGCTTCGAGCCGACCAGCTTTGAATCGGCCTGCCTGGAGCCGTCCACGGCCAGCCTGCCCTTGACGTTGAGCTCGCCCCTGGTGAGTACGGCGTTCAGGTCGCCCATAGCAAAGCCCTGCAGGGCCACCAGGTCCACCTGCTTCAGGTCCATGTCCAGGTCGGCCTTGAGGGGCGCGGGCTGCGCCGTGCCGGAGATCTTCACCTCGCCGTGCTCGTTCACCCTGGAGGACAGGTTGAACCTGGCCGGAGCGGACGCGCTGGAAAGCCCTTCAAGGGCCAGGGCCAGGGCCTCCACCGCAAGGGGCTTGACCTTGGCGCCCAGGGTCTCGTCGGTGTAGCGCAGGCTGCCTTCGGCGACAGTGACCTTGCCGACGCTCCAGGCCCAGGGGCCCGCCGGCTTGTCGACAGGCTTGTCTGCGGCTTTTTCGACAACCTTGGCGGCGGGCTTCGCTTCGGATTTGGCTTCGGGCCTGGTCTGCGGCTTTTGCTTCTGCGCGGGTCTGGTGGTTCCCACGCCGTCCAGGGCGGCAGCGAGGTCGATCTCGCCGCCTTCCGCCCTGCGGACCACGGCAAAGGGCTTGGCCAGCTTCACCTCGGCCACCTCGGCCTTGCGTTCGGCCGTGGAGGCCTTGATCCCGGCGATGTCCAGGCCGCCGAAGCCAGCGAAGGGCTCCTTGGCGCCGTCCTTGCGCAGGGCCAGTTCCGCCAGGGAAAGGCCCGCCCGCAGCGCTCCGGCCAGGGTGGCCTCGTCCAGGCGCAGGTCCGCCTTGCCCAGGGTCAGCAGGATGGTCTGGCCCTTGGCGTTGGGCAGGGCCAGCGCGGCCTCGCGCAGGGTGACGTCGCCGGAGAGGCGCACGGCCGCGTCCTTGCCTTCGGGCTTGGCGAAGGCGATGGCCAGCTTCGTGTCGAGTCTGCCCGACCTGAGGGCGAAGGGCAGGTTCGCGGGCGCGTACTTGAACACGCGCATGAGGTCGAAATCATGGACGTTCAGCTCGATGCTGGCATCCTTGCCCGGGGCGAAGGGCTTCACGGCTCCGGCCAGGGCCAGGGCCGCGCCGTTCACCTTGGCGCTGAACTTGGGCTGCACGCTGCTTTCCACCGTGCCGGAGGTGTTGGCGATGAAGGGGATGCCCAGGGACAGCTCGGTCACCTCGTGGCGCGCGCCCTCCATTTCGTCGTTGAAATTTATGCTGCCGCCATCGATGCTGATGTTGGCCACGGAGAACTGCGGCGTGGGGCTGGAGGGGCCCGCCAGCCACTTGTCCAGCAGGTCGGAGACGCTGAGCCTGCCATCGGCCCCGCGCGAAAGGTTCAGGCGCGGGCCCTTGAGGGTGACCTCGCTGACCACGGGGATGGCCCGGAAGAGGCTGGCGCTGGAGATGTTCACGTACAGGCTGTCGAAGCCGAAGAGTTCGGCCTCCGGCCCTTTGCCAGCGAACTGGCCGGGCTGGGCGCCCTTCTGCCCCACGCTGAAGCCGCGGATTGTGGCGGAGAGGGTGTAGGGCGAGACTTCGATCTTTTCCACGCTGACGGGCCGGGCGAACTCCTCGCTGAGCAGGGCCTCCAGCCTGGCCTTGGCGAAGCCGGGCAGCCAGAGGTAGCCCAGGGCTCCGAAGATCAGGAACAGGGCCGCAAGGGTGGCTGCGGTGATGCGCACGCCTTTGCTGCGCGCGAGGGCCTTGCCTTTTTCGACTGCGGTGGACGCGGAGGAGGGGGCGGGAGCGGGCTGTTCGGTCATGGCGGCTTCGCTTCGTTGAGGGGTGGGGCTGTTTCGGACTGGTCCTTCCGCGCAATAATAGCCGCGCGGAAGATGTCCGCATTGTATATGCAGTTTTGAGCAATGGCAGGGGAAAGTCAAGGCTGCGCATTGCTGAAGGGCCGGAAGGCGGACGCAAAAAAGGCCGGGAGCGCGAACCCCCGGCCTTGTTCTCAATCGTGATCGTGCGAAGCGGGCCTAGGCGACCCAGTCGTCGCCTTCCTCCACCGGGGCAAAGCCGCGGCGGATGGTGTTCTCGGAGACCAGACGGGGATCCATGAACTGCAGCAGGTAGTCCGGGCCGCCGGACTTGGAGCCCACGCCGGACATGTTGAAGCCGCCGAAGGCGTGGCGCTCCACCATGGCGCCCGTGCTGCCCTTGTTCAGGTACAGGTTGCCCACGCGGAACTCCTTGCGGGCCTTCTCCAGGTGCTTGGGGCTGCGGCTGTAGATGGCGCCGGTGAGCGCGAAGCGCGTGGAGTTGGCGATGTCCAGGGCCTCGTCGATGTTCTTGGCGCGCATGACGGCCAGCACGGGTCCGAAGACCTCCTCCTGGGCGATGCGGTGGCCCTTGTTGATGCCCTCGACGATGGTCAGGGGCACGTAGCATCCTTCAGCGGGCACATCGCTACGCTTCACCAGCACCTTGCCCTCGGAAGCGGCGATGTCGATGTACTTCAGCACGTTCTGCTGGGCGGCCTTGTCCACCACGGGGCCCATGTAGTTGGCCGGGTCCTCGGAGGGGCCGATCTTGATGGACTTGGCGGCCTCGGCCAGGCGGGACACGAAGCGCTCGTAGATGGGGTCGAGCACGATGACGCGCGAGCAGGCCGAGCACTTCTGGCCCTGGAAGCCGAAGGCCGAGTACAGCACGCCGGTCACGGCCTCGTCCAGGTCGGCGTCGTCGTCGATGATGATGGCGTTCTTGCCGCCCATCTCGGCGATGACCTTCTTGCACTGCACCTGGCCGGGCTGCACTTTTGCGGCCTTTTCCTGGATGCGCAGGCCCACTTCCATGGAGCCGGTGAAGGCGATGACGGACACGTCCGGGTGCTCGACGAGCACGTCGCCCATGACCGAGCCCTTGCCGGGCAGGTAGTTGAACACGCCGTCGGGCAGGCCGGCTTCCTTGAAGATGCTGGCGATGCCGTAGCCGATGACCGAGGACAGGCCCGAGGGCTTGTAGACCACGGCGTTGCCGCACACGATGGCCGCGGCGCACATGCCGGCGCTGATGGCCAGCGGGAAGTTCCAGGGGCCGATGACGGCGGTGACGCCCTTGCCCTGGTAGAAGTACTGGTTCACCTCGCCGGGGGCGTTGCCCATGCGGCGCGGCGCGCCCAGGCGGATCATCTCGCGTCCGTAGTACTCCAGGAAGTCGATGGCCTCGGCCACGTCGGCGTGGGCCTGGTCCCACTGCTTGCCGACCTCAAGCACCTGCAGGGCGGAGAGTTCGTTGATGTCGCGGCGCATGATGTCCGCGGCCTTGAAGAGCACCTTGGCGCGCTCCAGCGGCTCCACGTCGCGCCAGGCGAGGTAGGCCTTCTTGGCCACGGCCAGCGCGTCCTGGGTCTCCTTCACGCCGGCCTGGCACACCTTGCCGACGATCTCCGACGGCTTGGCCGGGTTGTAGGAGTCGAGGAACTCGGAGGTCTTCACTTCCTTGCCGCCGATGACCAGCGGGTAGGTCTTGCCGAAGTCCTTGCGGACCTTGGCCAGGGCGTTCACCATGCCGGCGCGGGCGGCGGGGATGGTGAAGTCCACGTTGGCGTGGTTGGCGAAGGCCGGGTAGCCGCCGGGGCCCACCTTGGGCGCGGCGGGAGCCTTCTTGGCGGCCAGCTCGCGGTCGCGGCTCTTTTCCGGGTTTTCCAGCAGGCGCTCAAGCTCCGCGCCCTCGGCGAAGCTCTGGCGCAGGAAGCTCTCGTTGGCGGTGTTCTCCAGCAGGCGGCGCACCAGGTAGGCCATGCCCGGAATCAGGTCGCCGTAGGGGCAGTACAGGCGCACGCGCTTGGCCACGTTGCGCAGGCCTTTGCGCACGGGCTCGGCCATGCCGTAGAGCACCTGGAACTCGTAGCGGCTCTCGGGCACGTTCAGCGCCTTGGCCGTCTCGATGACGTTGGAGATGGTGCGGATGTTGTGCGAGGCGCAGGCGAAGTGGCAGATGTCGTGGTTCTCCAGGATCATCCGGGAGATGCGCTCGTGCGCCATGTCGCTCTCGGCCTTGATGGTGTAGACGGGGACTTCCCAGCCGTTCTGCTTGGCCAGCACGGTCTCGGAATCCCAGTAGGCGCCCTTCACCAGGCGGATGGAGATGGGCAGGTTCTCCTTGCGGGCCCAGGAGAGCATCTCCGAGACGTCGGCGTCGGTGCACTTGAGGTAGCACTGGAACACGATGCCCAGATGCGGGTAGTCGCGGTGCTCCGGCGCGGTGCGCAGGCGCTTGTAGAGCTCGATGGTGATTTCCTTGTACTTCAGCTGCTCCATGTCGATGCACATGAAGCCGCCCATCTCCTTGATCTTGCGGTAGATGGGCTCGATGCGGCGGTACATGCCCTCAACGCTGCCGGCGACGTCCACGGCCTTGGCCTGGGAGTAGAAGGCCGAGGGCTTCACGGCCACGTTGATCTTGGGGGCGTGGCCCCAGTCCAGCTCGCCGCCGGTGTCCAGGCCATCCCATTTCTTGTACTCGGCCTGGATGCCGTTCAGCACCTCCATGTAGCCGGCCGCGTACTCGTCGCATTCCTTCTCGTTCAGCGGGGCCTCGCCCAGCAGGTCGATGACGAAGGCGAAGCCGTCCTTGCGCAGCTGGCGGATGCCCTTCACGGCCTCGGAGGCCTTCTCGCCGATGATGAACTGTCTCGCCATGCCCTCGATGTTGGAGCGGATGGCCTTGTTCAGCACCATGGCCACCAGGCCGCCGCCGAAGCCGGTCTTGCCCGCGCCCCATTTGAGCACGTCGGGGATGTTGGAGTCCTTGTCGCCGAAGTATTCCTCGATGTGGCGGGACAGGGACTCGCTGGTGGTGAGGTAGGGGAGCACGTCCACGAAGCGGAACATCTGGACCTTGAAGTCCTCGTTCTTCATGGCCCAGTCCATGACCTTGCCGGTCCACCAGCCCTTGTTGAAGATGGAGGGCGCCTCGCCGGCGATGCTCTGGAAGAATTCCTTGCCCCGGGCGACGATCTTCGGATCCAGGGCGGCGGTGTCGATTGCTGCCATTTGCCTACTCCTTCGGCTGATCATTTGTGCTGGCCTGCGGCTTCCCGGCCGACTGGGAGTCGTCGGAAAGGGGCAGGGAGCGGGTTTCCTTCAAGGTGGTGAGGACAACGGTGGTGCGCGTGTCGCGCACGCCGGGGATGGCTCCGAACTGCTGCAGGATGTACTGCAGGTGTTCGGTGTCGCGGGCGCGCACCTTCACCAGGTACGAGTCCTGCCCGGCGGTGTAGTGGGCCTCCAGCACGCCGGGCACCTGGGCCAGGGCCTTGCCGATGTCGGTGGAGCCCACGCCTTCGTCGGCCCGCACGAAGGTGAAGGCGGTGAGGGTGAAGCCCACGTCCTTGGGGCGCAGCACGGCCTCGAAGCCGCGGATGACGCCCTTTCGCTCCAGCTTGCGCATGCGTTCGAGCACGGCGGAGGGAGCCATGCCCACGGCGCGGGCGATGTCGGCGTTGGAGGTGCGGCCGTTGTCCTGAAGAATGGTCAGGATGGTCATGTCAATCTTGTCGATCATTCTGATACCCTTCCGTTTCGAGAATAAAATTCTGTTTCCGGCAAAAAGTCAAGTGGGATGTGCGGGAGGAGGGAGCCGCTTCCGGCGAAAAGTACACCGCCAGGCGGGCTTGGGGTCTTCCTGTCTGTTCGGCGGCGGCCATCGTCTTCTTCCTTTGCCTTTCGCCACGCTTTGCGATAGCCCTTTGCAATCATGAAAGTCGCGCATGCGCCAGAACCCATCCCGGGCCTCGCCGTCCGCGAGGAAGGCCCCGGAGCCGTCGTGGTGCGCTTTTCCGGCGACCTGCGCGCGCCCACGGTGGCCCGCCTGTGGGCCCCGGCCATGGCGCGCGTGCGCAGCGGCAAGCTGTCCTCCCTGAAGCTGGAGCTGGACGGCGCCCGGTACATCGATGGCGCCGGCCTCGCCCTGCTGGTGAAGCTGCACTCCGAGGCCACGGCGGCGGGCACCAGCGTGTCGCTTGTGGGCCTGCCGGAGCGCTACCGGCACCTGCTGGACCTGGCCATGCGCGCGGAGTCGGCCGATGCCGACGCCCCGGCGGACAAGGCCGGCGCTGCCGGAGCCCTGGACCGCCGCCTGGGCGAGCTGGCCCGGAACCTGCGCGAGCTGGTGGCCTTCGTGGGCGAGAGCGCCCTGGTGCTGGCCATGGCCGTGCGCCGGCCCAGGCAGGTGCGCTGGGGCGACGTGCTGCACCAGGCCCTGGTCATCGGCGTGCAGAGCCTGCCCATTCTGCTGCTCATCGGCTTCCTCATGGGCATGATCATGAGCTTCCAGTCGGTCATCACCCTGCAGCGCTTCGGCGGGGAGATCTACGTGCCGAACATGCTGGGCCTGGTCATGTTCCGCGAGATGGGCCCCCTGGTGACGGCCATCCTGCTGGCCGCGCGCTCCGGCAGCGCCTTCGCGGCGGAGATAGGCACCATGCGCGTGAACGAGGAACTGGACGCGCTGACCACCATGGGCATCAGCCCGGTGCGCTTCCTGGTGGGGCCGAGGATTCTCTCCTCCCTGGCCGTGGTCCCGGTCATGACGCTCTTCTTCAACTTCGCCAGCCTGGTGGGCGGCGCGCTGGTCATGCTGTCCATCGGCTTTCCGCTGGTCACCTTCACCTCGCGCGTGTTCGCCAACGTCACCCGGGGCGACCTCATCGGCAGCCTCATCAAGATCATCGTGTTCAGCCTGCTGGTGGGCGGAGTGAGCTGCCTGCGCGGCCTGCGCACGGGCGGCGGGGCCGACGCGGTGGGCCGCTCCACCACGGGCGCGGTGGTGGCCGGGCTCGTGCTCATCACCGTGGCCGACGGCCTCTTCGCCGTGCTGTTCTACTACTACAAGTTCTGATACCTTCGGAAGCGTCATGCCGGACACGAACGCCACTTCTTGCCCCGCCAGGCCCGCCGCCGGGCCCGCAGCGGAGCCCATCATCCGGGTGCGCGGCCTCACCTGCGGCTACGGCCGTCATGTGGTGCTCCGGGACGTGTCCTTCGACGTGTCCAAGGGCGAGGTGTTCGTGGTCATCGGCGGCTCCGGCTGCGGCAAGAGCACGCTGCTCAAGCACATGATCGGCCTGCTTGCGCCCATGGCCGGCAGCGTGGCGCTCAACGGGCGCGACATCGTCGGCGCCGAGGGCGAAGACCGGCTGGCAATCCTGCGCGACATCGGCGTCATGTACCAGATGGGCGCGCTCTTCGGCTCCATGACCGTGCTGCAGAACGTGGGCCTGCCGCTGGAGGAGTACACCGACCTGCCCGTGGAAGCCATAGAGGTCATCAGCCGGGTGAAGCTCTCCCTGGTGGGGCTGGAGAAGTTCGGCCAGGTGTTCCCCTCGGAACTCTCCGGCGGCATGGTCAAGCGCGCGGCCATCGCCCGGGCCATGGCCCTTGATCCCTCCATCCTCTTTCTTGATGAACCCTCGGCCGGGCTGGACCCCGTGACCAGCGCGGAGCTGGACCGCGTGGTGCGCAGCCTGGCCGAGAACCTGGGCATCACCTTCGTCATCGTGTCCCACGAGCTGCCGAGCATCCTGTCCATCGCCGACCGGGTGATCCTGCTCGATCCCCAGGCCAAGGGCATCGTGGCCGAGGGCGATCCGCGCGTGCTGCACGCCGAGAGCACGGACCCGCGCGTGCGGCGGTTCTTCGACCGCGAGGCGCGGGTGCCCGAGCCCGGCGAGCACGAGTCTCCTCCTTTCGTTCCCCCGGCCAGCCAGCCCGGCCACCAGCCCGGCGACGAGGCGGCCGACACCACACCCACTGCGGAGGCGCGTCCATGATTCGCGGCGGCGACTATTTCAAGCTTGGGCTGTTCCTCATCGGCGGCATCATCCTTCTGCTGGTGGTGCTCTTCGCCCTGGGCGCGGGCAAGTTCTTCCAGCGCACCTACCAGATGGAGACCTACGTCAACGAGTCCGTCAACGGCCTCGAAGTGGGCTCGGCCGTGAAGTTCCGGGGCGTGCGCGTGGGCAGCGTGTCCGAGATCGGCTTCGTGGCGGGCAAGTACTCCGGCGCTGACGGCTACCGCTACGTGTACGTGCAGTGCACGCTGGACAAGGATCTCTTCGGCACCATGGGGCCCAAGAACGCCAAGGACCAGGCCGCGGAAGAGGTGGCCAGGGGCCTGCGCGCGCGCACCATCTCGCAGGGCCTCACGGGGCAGCTTTTCCTGGGGCTCGACTACGTGGACCCGGACCGCAACCCGCCCCTGCCCATCGACTGGACTCCCGCCAGCATCTACATCCCGGCCGCGCCCAGCACGCTGTCCAAGGTGGAGCAGGCCGTGCTCGGCATCAGCAACACGCTCACCGGGCTGGAGCAGGCCGAGTTGCCGGAGGCGGTGAAGAGCTTCCGCCGCTTCGCCGACAGCGCCAGCACCTTCCTTGAGAGCCCGGACTCCAAGGAAATGGGCCACAAGTTCACGGCCGCGCTTGAGCAGACCCGGATTCTCCTCGCCCGCCTTAACGTCATCCTGGCCGACCCGGCGGCCGAGACCGTCATCCCCGAGACCGCACGAACCATGACCGGCATGCGCAAGGTGGTGGAGGGGGCCGGTCCGGACGCCGTGCAGCTGGTGCGCGATGCGAAGGAACTGGCGGCCAGCCTCAAGGTTTCGGCCAAGGCATTGGAGAAGTTCCTGGCCGACCCGGAGACCAGCCGTCAGCTGGCCGAGATGCCCGGCACGCTCAAACAGGCCCGCGAGACCGTCTCCGAACTCAGGTCCGCGGCCAGGCGGCTCAACTCGGTCATGGGCCGGGTGGAGCAGCTCACCGCCGCGCAGCAGGCCAACGTGGAAGGCATCTTGGACAGCGCGCGCGGCCTTGTGGACAATCTGCGTGAACTCACCGGCGAGGCCAAGCGCTACCCCGCGGGCGTGCTCTTCGGCCCGCCGCCGGACAAGTCGCCCCTGGGCGGGCAGTAGAGGGAGATCCGCATGCGCATACCCGTCACCCTGGCCGCAATCCTGGCCCTTGTCTGCGCCGCCGCCTGCGTGAAGCTGGAGCGCCAGCCCGTGGAGAAGCGCTTCTACGCCCTTGAGGTTGCCCGGCCGGCCGGGGCAGAGGCCGCGCAGGCCCCCGCACCCGGCGTGCTGCTGGTGCGCCGGCTGCACGTGTCGCCGCGGCTTTCCGGCAAGGAGCTGGTGTACCGCACCGCGCCCTCGGTGTGGTCGGCGGACTACTACAACGTCTACTTCGTGTCTCCGGCGGACATGCTGACCCAGGATCTGCGCGCCTGGCTGGCCTCGGCACGTCTCTGCTCCGAGGTGGTGGACCCCTCAAGCCTCGCCGCGCACCAGTACATCCTGGAGGGCAACGTGACCTCCCTGCACGGGGACCTGGCCGAAAAGCCCGCCCAGGCCGTGGTGGAGATGCAGTTCCTGCTGCTCAAGGGCGGCGGCGACGAACGCGCTGTCCTGATGACGAAGCAGTACCGCCGCAGCGCGCCGCTGGCCTCCAACAGCCCGCAGGAGCTTGTCCGCGCCCAGCGCGAGGCCGTGGCCGCCGTGTACGCGGCCCTGGAAGCCGACCTGCGCGCCGTGCTGCCCCGCAAATAGCCGCCGGTCCGTGCCGCAGGGCTTGTCGGCCTGCGTCGCCGCGCCCGGCACTCAAAGAAGAGAGCCAGCGAACCGCCTCGCTGGCTCTGCGAGTGCCGCTTCCCTTCAGAACCACTCCGCGCTGCGGAACGGGCCGCCTCCCGCCGAGCCAGTCGGCAAGCGGCCAGGGCCTTTCCGTCCTTCAGCTAGGACAGCCTGCCCAGGGCCAGCCCCGCCAGCACCGACACGCCCGCCCAGAGCAGGGCCTTGGCCGCGCCCATGAGCAGCGCCCCGCGCCGCGTGCGCGCGGGCGCAAGGCTCAGCTCCGATTCCGGCCGGGCGAGATACTCAGCCAGCCGCCAAAGTTCCGAGAGCATGGGCACCATGCGCGCCTCCCTTTTCTTGCGTGTGCTGGCGCGGGGCTAGAACGCGCCCTGCACGACTTCCCGCGCCATGGGGAAGACGCTGGCGGCGAGCAGGGCGGCCATGGCCCAGTTGAAGGCCAGCAGCCGGCGGCGGTCCTGCAGCAGCCCGCGCATGACCCGGCCCAGCAGCACCCACAGGGCCACGCAGGGCATTCCCGCCACGAAGAACACCCCGGCGACCATGAACGCGCCCAGGACGGGCGCATCCGGCGGCGCATAGGCGCTGGCCGCCGTCACGCACATCATCACGGCCTTGGGGTTCACCCACTGGAAGGCCGAAGCCTCCAGGAAGGTCATGGGACGCTTGTCCGCCTGGGCCGGGGCGGGGCCCTGGCCTTGGGCGGCTGCCGGAGGAGTGGAGCTGCCGATGCGCCAGGCCAGATACAGCATGTAGGCCACGCCCAGGGCCCGCAGGGTGGAGTAGAGCCCGGGCACGGCCTCGAAGAGCATGCCCACGCCCAGGCCAACGGCCAGCTGCATGAAGGTGAAGCCCAGGGTGACGCCGAGCAGGTGCGGAATGGTGCGCCGGATGCCGTGGTTCACGCCCGAGGCGAAGAGCATGGCGTTGTTGGGGCCGGGCGTGATGGAGGAGACGAAGGCGAAGAGGCTGAGGGACGCGAGCAGTTCCGGGGTCATGGTTTTCTCCTGTGTCTGTGGCGGGTGCGCTGGACGTGTTCGGGACGCGCTGCTCGAAACATGAAATGGTGACAATGTGCGATTGTATCCATCGTCTGCTCCTCGTTTGGCTTGTATTCGTGGCGATAATCCTAGCGACAAGTTTCTATGTTGACAGGATGTGGCGGTCAATGTATTTATTGTTACCATGACAATGTGGCTGCCACGACTGCCGGACGACCGGCCCAAATATCTCGGCTTGGCCGACGCCATCGAGGCCGATCTTGCGGGCGGACGCCTTGCCCCCGGCCAGCGCCTGCCCACGCACCGCGACCTGGCCGACGCCCTGGGCGTCACCGTGGGCACCGTGACCCGTGGCTATGCGGAAGCCGCGCGGCGGGGCGCCGTGCGCGGAGAGGTGGGGCGCGGCACCGTCGTCGCCCCGGCCGAAGGGGGCGGCAGCCCCTGGTGGAAGGGCGATCCGGAGATGCCCGCGAACATCGACCTGGGCCTGGTGACGGGCATGTACGGCCTGGACCCGGACCTGGGCGCGGCCCTGCGCGAGCTGGCGGTCCGGCCGGACGCCCAGGAGTTCCTGCGCTATCAGCCCTCGCGCGGCATGGCCCGGCACCGCGAAGCCGGGGCCCTGTGGTGCTCTCGCTTCGGCGTGGAGGCGCGGCCGGACGAGGTGCTGGTGACCGCCGGAGGACAGCACGCGCTGCTCGTGCTGCTGTCCGTGCTGTTCCGCCCCGGCGACCGCGTGGCCGCGGGCAACCTGAACTATCCCGGCGTCATCTCGGCCGCGTCGCTCCTGGGCATCAAGCTGGTGCCCGTGGCCATGGACGGCGAGGGCGTCGTGCCGGAGGCCCTGGAGGAAGCCTGCGCGCGCGAGGGCGTGCGCGGCCTGTACTGCATGCCCGGCGCGCACAACCCCACCACCGCCACGCCGACTGCCGCGCGCCAGCAGCGTCTGGCGGAGCTCGCCCGCTCGCGCAACCTGCTGGTCATCGAGGACGCGGCCTACGCCCTCACCGCGCCGCAGCCCCTCGTCACCCTGGCCGAACTCGCGCCGGAACGGACGTTCTTTGTGGCCAGCGTGTCCAAGATGGTGGCCGGGGGCCTGCGCGTGGCCTTTGTGGCCAGCCCGCCAGAGCAGGTGGAGCGCCTGTCCCTGGGCATCACCGGCACCACGTGGATGGCCTCGCCCCTGTGCGCGGAGATCGCGGCCGCCTGGATCTTTGGCGGCGTGGCCGACGCCACCATGCGCCGCAAGCGGGCCGAGGCCGCACGGCGCAACGAGCTGGCGCGCAGGGCGCTGGCCGGGGCGCGCTTCAGCGCCCTGGGGCATGGCTATTTCATCTGGCTGGAGCTGCCGGAGCCCTGGCGGGCGGGGGATTTCGAGCGCATGGCCGCGCTGCGCGGCGTGGTGGTCATCGCGGGCGACGCCTTTGCCGTGGGTCAGACCCCGGCCCCGGCGGCGGTGCGGGTGTCGCTTTCCGCGGCGAGAAACCGCCAGGAGCTGGAGCGCGGCCTGGGCGTGCTGGCCGGGCTTCTGTCCGAGGCTCCGCGTCCCGGCCGGGCCATCGTGTAAGGAGCCGGGGGGGCTAGGAGCCCACGCGCTCCGTGGCCAGCTTCACCGAGGGCAGCAGGGCGAAGCGGGTGTCCTTGCAGCGCTCGGCAAGGAGCTTGGCTCCGTCCGGACCGTCCAGGCTCGTCAGGTGGGCGTAAGGGGCAAGGACTTTGACCTTGCGCTCGTAGAACAGCAGCAGCGTTTCCAGCCGGCCGAACACGTTGGGCCGGGAGCGGTCCACCATGTCCAGGGCGTCGGTGGTGTAGCCCTCGAAGTCGAAGCCCAGGGCGTAGATCTGGTCCGGAGTTCCGCCTGTTTCCTCAGGGCCGGGCACGGGCCCCAGGCAGCAGCACTTCCAGCCCAGGGAGTCCATGGCCTCGCGCAGGGTGTAGCCGGGCAGGTCGGGCATGGCGTTGGACACGAGCATGGCCCGTCCGTATCCCCTGGCGAAGACCAGCCGGAAGGCGTTGCGCTGCTGGGCCTGCAGGTTGCGGCCCAGGGCGTTGGCCAGCTTGAAGCCGCCCTTGCCTGCGGGGTCGAGGATGGCCTTGGCCTGTTCCTTGTCCGCATCGGGCGCCAGGAACACGAAGATGTCCGCCTCCACGTCGGCCAGGTTGCGCAGGGTGTCGCGCACAAGGGCCAGGGCGAGGGGATCGGGGCTCTGGCCGGGGGCGAGGTGGCTCAAGACGGGCAGGGGCTGGTCGAGGAAGAGCAGTACGGCGGATTTCATTGCGGCTCCTGAATGTGCGCTGGCGTGATGCGGTACCGGCGCATGGTAAGCACGTGCGCCCGCGCTGGCAATCCCCGCGGGGGCAATTTTTCCGCAGACTTGCCGGGCTTGACCCTTCCGGCAAAAGGCGTAGCTTTCCCGCCGCGCGGGGCCTTACCGGCTCCGGCGGCACAACACAATGGAGGACCCATGCCCAAGGACGTGACCAACGACGCCGCGGCCATCGCCGACGTGCTGAACCGCGCCGAGTACGCCACCCTGGCGCTTCTGGACGATGCGGGCCTGTACAGCGTGCCCGTGAATTTCGGCTTCCGCGACGGCGTGCTCTACCTGCACACCGGCAAGAAGGGCCGCAAGTTCCAGGCCCTGCGCAAGGCAGCCGAGGCCGGAACCCCGGTGGCCTTCTCCGCCGCCGTGGATCTGGAGATGAAGACCGGGGAAAAGGCCTGCCAGTGGGGCTACAAATTCCGCTCGGTGTTCGGCTCCGGCACCGTCAGCATCATCGACGAGCCCAAGGCGCTCCTCGCCGGGCTGGGTGTCATCATGGAGAAGTACGCGGGGAGCGACAGCTTCCCCTACGACGAGAAGATCCTGGGCATCACGTCCGTGGTCGCCATCCGCGTGGATGAGGCCACGGCAAGGTTGAAGCAAAGCTAGTCAGGAGTATTGTTCATGGTCATCTGTTTCATTGGCGACTCCCTCACCCAGGGCATCGGCGACGAGCTGGCCCTGGGCTGGGTGGGACGCCTGGCCAGGGAGAGCTTCCTCAAGGACCCGGCCCGCAGCCGCGCCCTCACCGTGTGCAACATGGGGGTGCGCAGCGACACCTCCGCGCGCATCGCCGCGCGCTGGCAGGAGGAGACGGGCCGGAGGCGCAGGCACGGCGAGGACATGGCCTTCGTGTTCAGCTTCGGCGCGGCCGACGGCAAGTTCGACCTGCCCGGCGAGGAGACCCTGCGCGTGTCGCGGGAGATCCTTTCCGCAGCGGCACGCCTGGGCCGCACCCTGTACATCGCCCCGCCCCCGGCGTTTGAGCCCGGCTGGTCGGCGCACATCCGCCAGACCGGGCAGGCGCTGGCCGGCATCTGCGCGGAACTGGGCATTCCGACCTTCGACTTCCACGCGCCGCTCGCGGCCGAGCCCGCGTACATGGCCTCCCTTGAGCCCGACGGCATCCACCCGGACGCCGCTGGCTACGAGCGCATGGCCTCTTTGCTGCGCGGCTGGGAGCCCATGCGGGAGCTGTTGGGCTTGTAGACGCCTGAATGATTGTGCGCCGGGGGCAAGTGGGATAGAAGGTTGGAGAAAGCCTGTGCCCGCTTGCCCCCGCGGCGGGCCTTTCCAACCAGGAGCCCGCAGCATGAGCCAGCAGCTGATCCAGCCGGTGTTCATCGAGCCCTTCGACCTCTACCTCTTCGGCAAGGGCGAACACTGGGACCTCTACCGCATCCTGGGCGCGCACCCGCACGAGCAGTGGGGCGAGAAAGGCTACCGCTTCGCCGTATGGGCGCCCAACGCCCGCAAGGTCAGCCTCGTGGGGCCCTTCAACAACTGGTGGGGCAAGGCGCACCAGCTGCATCCCGTGGGCTCCTCAGGCATCTGGGCGGGGTTTCTGCCGGGCCTGGCCGAGGGCGAGCTGTACAAGTTCGCCGTGAAGGACCGCAACGGCCACACCACCTTCAAGACAGACCCCTTCGCCTTCATGGCCGAGATGCGCCCCGGCAACGCCGCGCGCACCTGTCGGCTGGACGGCTACCAGTGGAACGACGCCGCCTGGATGGACGGGCGCGCTGGCCAGAACCCGCTGACCCGGCCGCAGGCCGTGTACGAGGTGCACGCGGGCTCGTGGCGCATGCGCGAGGGCCGCTTCCTGTCCTACCGCCAGCTGGCGGAGGAGCTCATCGGCTACGTGAAGGAGCTGGGCTTCACGCACATCGAGTTCATGCCGCTGGCCGAGCACCCGCTGGACGAGAGCTGGGGCTACCAGACCAGCCACTACTTCGCGCCCACCTCGCGCTTCGGCGCGCCGGACGACCTGCGCTTCTTCATCGACCGCTGCCATCAGGAGGGCATCGGGGTCATCCTGGACTGGGTGCCCGGCCATTTCCCCAAGGACGACTGGTGCCTGGGCCGCTTCGACGGCACGGCCCTGTTCGAGCACGAGGACCCGCGCAAGGGCGAGCACCCGGACTGGGGCACCTACATCTTCAACTACGGCCGCCACGAGGTGAAAAACTTCCTGCTGGCCAACGCCCTGTACTGGTTCAAAGAGTTCCACATCGACGGCATCCGCATCGACGCCGTGGCCTCCATGCTCTACCTGGACTACTCGCGCAAGGCGGGCGAGTGGATTCCCAACGACTTCGGCGGGCGGGAGAACCTGGAGGCCATCGAACTGCTGAAGCAGCTGAACACCGTGGTGCACTCGCAGTTTCCCGGCGCGCTCATGATCGCCGAGGAGTCCACGGCCTGGCCGGGCGTCTCGCGCCCTACGTACACCGGCGGCCTGGGCTTCACCTTCAAGTGGAACATGGGCTGGATGAACGACACGCTGACCTACTTCCACAAGGACCCGGTGCACCGGGCCTACCATCACAACAGCCTGACCTTCTCCATGCTCTATGCGTTCAGCGAGAACTTCGCGCTGCCGCTCTCCCACGACGAAGTGGTGCACGGCAAGGGCGCGCTGGCCTCCAAAATGCCCGGCGATTCCTGGCAGCAGCTGGCCAATCTGCGGCTGCTGCTCTCCTACCAGTGGGCGCATCCCGGCAAGAAGCTGCTGTTCATGGGCGCGGAATTCGCCCAGTGGAACGAGTGGAACTGCAAGCAGGAGCTCGACTGGATTCTGCACTGCTTCCCTGCGCACACGGGCGTCTCGCGCCTGGTGGGCGACCTGAACCATCTGCTCAAGAGCCGGCCGGCCATGCACGAGGCCGACACCAGCTGGGACGGCTTCGAGTGGATGGACTTCCGCGACTGGACCAACTCGGTCATCAGCTTCGCGCGCAAGGCCCCGGGGCGTGAGCCCGTGCTCTGGGTTTTCAACTTCACCCCCGTGGTGCGCCACAACTACGGCGTGCGCTGCCCCGGGCCCGGCTGGTGGCGCGAGGTGCTGAACTCCGACGCCGGGATCTACGGCGGCTCCAACGTGGGCAACAACGGCGGGCAGGAGGCCGCGTGCCACGGCGGGGACTCCTTCCTGACCCTGACCCTGCCGCCCCTGGCCGCGCTGGCCTTTTCCCGCGCGGAGGAGGGCAAATGAGCCCGGCCTCGCGTTCCAAAGCCCAGGCGGCGGGCCATCCGGCCGTGCGCAACACCCTCGCCGTCACTCTGGGCGACCCCTGCGGCCTTGGGCCGGAGCTGGCCGTGCGCGCCCTGGCAGATACGCCCCAGGGCTACGAGCAGCGCGGCGAGAAGCTGCTGCTCATCGGGCCCCTTGCGCCCCTGGTGCGCGCCCTGGAGGGACGGCCGCGCTTCTTTGAGGTGGTGGATCGCGAGGCGGACTTCGAGGCCCAGCTGGCGGCCAGGGGGCCGGGCGCGTATTTCGTTGAGCCGCGCGGCCTTTCCGGGCTGGACTACCCGCCGGGCGTGCAGGCAACCGCTGGCGGCCTGGCCGCCGGGCGCAGCCTGGAGCTGGCCGTGCTGCTGGCCAAGGCCGGGCTCGTCCAGGGGCTCGTCACCTGCCCGCTGAACAAGGCCAGCCTGCAGGAGGCCGGATTCGCGTTTCCCGGCCACACGGAATTTCTGGCCGAGGGCCTGGGCGTGGGCGCGAAGAACGTCACCATGCACCTGTGCGGGCCCATGCCGACCACGCCCATGGCACAGGCGCCCAAGCCGGGCGAGAAGCCGCCCTCGGCACTGGGTATGGTTCTGCGCGTGAGCCTTGTGACCACGCACCCGCCGCTTGCGGAGGTGCCCCGGCTGGTGACGCGGGAGGCGATTTTGCGCGCCCTGCGGCACACGGCGGACTTTGTGGCGCGCCTGGGCCTTGCGGGCCCCATCGGCGTATGCGGGCTGAACCCCCACGCCGGGGAGAGCGGGCGCATCGGGCGCGAGGACATGGAGGTGGTGGGGCCGGCAGTGGCCGAGGCCAAGGCCGCGGGGCTGAACGTCGAGGGCCCGATTCCGGCGGACACGCTGTTCCACTTCGCCGCGCGCGGGCGCTACCCGGCGGTGGTGGCCATGTACCACGACCAGGGGCTTGCGCCGCTCAAGCTCTTGCACTTTGGCGAGGCCGTGAACGTGACCCTGGGCCTGCCGATCATCCGCACCAGCCCGGACCACGGCACCGGCTACGACCTGGTGGGCACGGGCAAGGCGAAATTGACGAGTTTTGTGGCGGCGCTGGATTTGGCGAGGCGGTTGGTGGGGTAGGGGGCGGTGTTATAAGGGACAAGTGTTGGAAGAGGCAGCTCTTATGATGCTAGAGTTCGTATGAGCATTGTCATCGCAGAGACTGAGATGAATATAGGGAGAAGTAATTCAGAGGTAATGAATTGAATAGTAATTTTTTTCTTCTCGTTGTTGTGTGCTTCTTGGATAGCGGCGAGACGATCGTTTGATTTCTTTAGAAACACCCTGTATTGATCTTTGTTGATGCTTCTTTGGACTTGTTCGACCCTTTCGAGATACTCATCTATTTCTTTTTTTATAGCTGTAGTTTCATCATTAAGGTGATCAATGGCGTTGTTTGTATAATCTAAATAAAACCGGATGCAGAACGTTATAAGTTCGTACGTGACAAGTAATAGGAGCAAAATGTGGAGGTTGCCATTTGGTGTAATTTTAACTTCAATGCCAGCAATTTTTAATTCTGATATTTGAGGCGATAACAATATAAAGGCAAGGGTAGATAATGATAGGAATACAAGGTTACGTCGTGTTTTGAGTGTCTCCTCTGGCAAAACATATTTTTTTAGAATAGGTAGTTGCATAATCGTCTCCAGCATTATTTGAAGCTGTTTTCTTTCTACCCTCTCAACACTTCCATCAAATACTGCCCATAATCGTTCTTGAGCATCTCGCACGCCAGCTTTTCCAGCTGCGCGGCGTCGATGTACCCCATGCGGTAGGCGATTTCCTCCACGCAGGCGATGCGCAGGCTCTGGTTCTCCTGCACCATGCGCACGAAGTTGGCCGCGCGCAAAAGCGATTCGTGCGTGCCCATGTCCAGCCAGGCCCAGCCGCGGCCGCACAGCTCGACGGACAGGTCGCCGCGCTTCAGGTAGGCATTGTTCACGTCGGTTATCTCCAGCTCCCCGCGCGCGGAGGGCTTGAGCCCCTTGGCAATCTCCACCACGTCGTTGTCGTAGAAGTACAGGCCCGTCACCGCGTAGCGCGACTTGGGCACGCGCGGCTTCTCCTCGATGGACAGCACCTTCTGCTCCTCGTCGAACTCCACCACGCCGAAGCGCTCCGGGTCGCGCACGGGGTAGGCGAAGACGATGCCGCCTTTCTCAAGCATCGCGCAGCGCTGCAACACGCCGGAAAGGCCCTGGGCGTGGAAGATGTTGTCGCCAAGCACAAGGGAGACGGTGTCGCCCCCGATGAAGTCCGCGCCGAGGATGAAGGCCTGGGCCAGTCCGTCGGGGCTGGGCTGCGCCACGTAGCTGAAGTTGAGCCCCAGACTGGACCCGTCGCCCAGCATGTCGGCGAAGCGGGGCAGGTCCGCCGGGGTGGAGATGACCAGGATGTCGCGGATGCCCGCAAGCATCAGGGTGGCCAGCGGATAGTAGATCATGGGCTTGTCGTACACGGGCAAAAGCTGCTTGCTGATGACCCTGGTGAGGGGGTGCAGCCGCGTTCCCGATCCGCCGGCCAGAATGATGCCCTTCATGCGCGCTCCGAAGTGTTTGCGCGGCCGCGCGCGGTTTACATCGCCGGCCGTGGTTGCTAGTCTTCGTGGGGGGATACCCTGTTTGGGCCGCCCCTGGCAACAGCGGGCGCCCCCGCCAGAGCAAAGGAGCATGCATGTACTTCCGGTCCGGTCCGCCGCTTCTGCTCATCGCCCTTGTGGTGGTGCTTCTGCTGGGCCTGTTCATCGCCCTGCCGGTAAGCCTGGTGGCGGCGGCCTTCGGCAAGCTGGGCCTCACCGGGGCCCAGGGCCTGGCGGTGTTCCTGCTTACGCTTGTGGGCAGCCGCTGGAACCTGCCCGTCTACCGCACCACGCGCCTGGTGCGCGGCGAGCCCGCCCCTGCCAGCCGCCTTTTCGGTTTCTCCGGCCAGATGGGCCGCATTCGTTTCGGCCAGCCCTTCAGACAGAATGGTTTTGGCGCGCAGGGCGACGGCCTGCTGCTCTCGGAGCAGGTGGTGGCCGTGAACGTGGGCGGGTGCATCGTGCCCTGCCTGCTCTCGGCGTGGTTCCTGTGGCAGATGCAGCTCTCCGGCGTGCTGGGGGCCTGGGTGGCCCTCTGCGTGCTCATCCCCGCCCTGGCGTGCTACCTGCTGGCCAAGCCCATGCCGGGCATCGGCATCGGCGTGCCGGTGCTGCTGCCCCCGGCCGTGGCGGCCATGACGGCCATGATCCTCACGCCGGAGCTTGCGGGGCACGAGTCCCTGGCGCCGCGCGCGGCCTACATGGCCGGCGCCCTGGGCACGCTCATCGGCGCGGATCTGGCGCATTTGCTGAACCGCCGCACCCTGGCCGTGCTGGACGCGCCCTTGCTGTCCATCGGCGGGGCGGGCACCTTTGACGGCATATTTCTCGCAGGCATCATCGCCGTATTGCTGGCGTAACCCCCTGGAGGCGCAATGAACGGCACGCAAACGAGCGTCACCCTGCGTTTCGGCAAAGGCTGCGGCCTTGCGGCTGGGCAGAAATTTCTTCTTTTCCCCGGACCGGTGCAGGCCCTGCCCGCGGACATCCCCTTCGCCCATGCGCAGAGCCTGCCGCCGCTCAAGGCCGGGCACCTGCTGCGCGGCGAGCGCGACGAGCACCGCGTGCTGGGCCGCTTCTGGTGGCCGGGAGTGCCCGGCGTGGACGGCCAGCCCAGCGCCCCCTGCTGGCTGGCGGAGACGATCATTCCCGCGCCGGGCGGCCTGCACGAGGTGCGCGAGCTCGCACTCTCGCGCGAGGGCTTCGCCCTGGCCTGGATCACCCTGAGCGACAAGGGCGCGGCCGGCCTGCGCGCCGACGCTTCGGGCCCGCTCATCGAGGAGTTGGCCAAGGGGCAGATGCCCCTGTGCCTCGCGCGCGGCTTCGTCCTGCCGGACGAGGAGCGCCAGATCGCCGCGCTGCTGGCCCAGCTGGCCCTGGTGGACGGCTTCGATTTCATCTGCACCACGGGCGGCACGGGTGTGGCCCCGCGCGACGTAACCCCGGAGGCCACCTTGCGCGTCATAGAGAAGAGGTTGCCCGGCTTCGAGCGGGCCATGACCCTGGCCAGCCTGGCCAAGACCCCGCGCGGGGCGGTGTCGCGCGCGGTGTGCGGAACCCTGGGCGGGGCGGTGATCCTGAACCTGCCCGGCAGCCCCAAGGCCGTGCGCGAATGCCTGGAGGCCGTGTTGCCAGCGGTGGCGCACACCATAGAGAAGCTGCAGGGCGACCCGGCCGACTGCGCCGCCGGCTGAAGCGGCCTGACGGAGCGGCGGAGCATGCCCGGAATCGGAGGCTCGGCGCGGAATCTGTCCTGGCATTCGGCCTTGCATCCCGCATGGCCGTGGACTATAAACACTCGTTTGAAAGCTGCCGATAGCGACACTGGGCACCAACCCGCCCCGAAACGAGCAGCAGAAGGACTGAACATGACACGCAAGAAAGCCCTGCGCATCGTCCCCGCCCTCATGTGCGTCCTGTGCCTGGCGGCCCCGGCCCTGGCCCAGCAGGCGGCCCCGGCTCCTTCGCCCATGCAGACCGCCCAGCAAGCCAAGGCGCAGGTCATGCCCAGCAACCTGGACCTGAGGCAGGCGGTGGAGTACGGCCTGGCCAACAACCCGACCATGGTCTCGGCCCGGGCGCAGCTGCTGGGCAGCGAGTACGACGTGAACTCGGCCATGGCCGACTTCCTGCCCACGGCCACCGCCAATTACGGGGTGCTCAGCTACGATCGCCAGCCGAAGTCGGGCGGCTACGCCGCCAGCGACCAGACGGTCTGGACCGCGCAGCTGAACCTGCGCCAGCCCGTGTTCACCGGCTTCCAGCTCCTTTCCACCTACCAGAAGGCCAAGCTCGCCAAGGAGCAGAACGAGGCCAAGCTGACCCAGACGGAACTGACCCTCATCGGCGCCATTCAGACCAGCTATCTGGCCCACCTGAAGGCCAAGATGGACGTGAAGAGCGCCCAGGACGCCGTGGAGCGCCTCAAGTCCCAGCTCAAGGTGACCACCGCCTTCTTCGATGTGGGCCTGAAGCCCAGGCTGGACGTGCTGCAGGCCGAGGTGGACGAGGCCAACGCCGAGCAGGATCTGCTCAAGGCCCAGAACTCCCTGGACACCACCCGAGCCAAGCTGAACTCGCTGCTGAACCTGCCCATCGAGGCCCCGGTGTCCTACGTGGGCGAGCTGACCTACACCCCTTTCACCCTCGACCTTAACGAGTGCCTGAACCGCGCCTACAAGGGCCGGCCGGACATCGCCATCGGCGTCAAGAGCGTGGGCATTGCCGAGAAGGACCAGACCATCGCCGGCAGCGCCTTCTACCCGCAGGTCAGCGCGGACTACAACTACTACAAGAAGGGCGACAGCCCCTCGGTGAACGAGAGCAAGTACCTCTCCAACTCCGCCAGGGAGTACTGGACCGTGGGCGCCAACGCCTCCTGGGCGTTCTTCCAGTGGGGCAGCACCTACAACAAGTACAAGAGCGGCGGCGAGAACGTGAACAAGATGCGCGCCGACCTGGAAAACACCAAGCTGAACGCCGGCTACGAGGTGAAGCAGTACATGCTGAGCCAGCGCGAGGCCGCCGACCGCATCAGCGTGGCGCGCAAGTCCGTGGAGGCCGCGCGCGAGAGCTACCGCATGGCCCTTGCCCGCTACCAGGCCCAGGTGGGCACCAACACCGACGTGCTGGACGCCCAGTCCAAGGTCAGCAGCAGCGAGGCGTCGCTCTCCCAAGCCCTGTCGGACTACCAGACCGCCCTGTCCAACCTGTACGTCGCCATGGGCGAGAAGAACCCGCCCCTGGAGAACCGCTAGGAGCCGACGTGGGCTTTCTGTCCTCCCATCGCAAGCGGCCGGAGGCCCGCACCCTGCCGGGCCTCAAGTGCCCGTCCTGCGGCGGGGGGCTGTACCTCAGCCGCGCCTGACGAGACGTTTCCCTGCGCTGCACGGTGTGCGGCGCAAAGCATCGCCTGCAGGACTTCGCCGCGCAGATGGACGAAGACTTCGAACAGGAGGTGGGCTTTGTGCCCATGGACCGCCTGTGATTGCCTCCCCGCTGGGGAGACGGCTCGCGGCGCAGCCGGGCAGGCGCGCGGACGCTGTGTTTTGGCGCGGCCTCTCGGGGCCGCGCTCTTGTTTCTTCTTCTGCTGATGCTGCCCGCCCTTGCCCAGGCCCAGACCGCCCAGGGCGTGTGGGACCCGCTGGTGCGCCGGCTGGCGGACGACGGTTTCGATCAGGGCGGGTTGAATACCCTGTTCTCCCGGCCGGAAGTGCGCTTCAATCCGCTCGTCATGGCGCGCAAGATGAACGCCCTGCTGGAGATCAAGCTCTCCGTCGGGAAGCCGAAGCCCGAGGCCCCGGAGCTCTACATCAGCTACCTGAACCCCTTCCTCATCATGCAGGCGCGCGGCTTTTTGGAGACGCAGAAGACGGCCCTGCGGGAGGCCCGCAAGCGCTACGGAGTGCCCGAGGAGATCATCACCGCGCTGCTTTTGGTGGAAACCAAGCTTGGCCGCAACGTGGGCAGCAAGAGCGCGCTTTCCACCTTGGCCAGCATGGCCCTGGCCGGCGATTTCTCCCTGGTGGCCCCGCACATAGAGTACCGCGACCTCTCGCCGGAGCTGGCCGCCTGGCTGCGCTGGCGCACGGCCCAAAAGGCCGCCTGGGCCTACAAGGAGCTCAAGGCGCTGCTCATCTACGCCAAGAGCGCCGGATACGACCCGGCGAGCATTCCCGGCTCGGTTTACGGGGCCATCGGCATCTGCCAGTTCATGCCCACGAACGCCGTGCGCTACGGGGCCGACCTGGACGGCGACGGCCGGGTGGATCTCTTCAACCCCACGGACGCGGTTTTGAGCACCGCGCGCTTCCTGGCCGCCAACGGCTGGCGGGCGAACATGGGGCGCGAGAGGCAACTGGCCGTGCTGTACCGCTACAACCACTCGCATCCTTACACGCGCACCATCATGGCCGTGGCCGACATCCTGCGCGGCGACGACGGCTCGGACGCGTCTTCTGGCTGGTAGACTGACCGGTAGAGTGGTCGGTAGAGCGGTCGGTAGTGGTCGGCCCCTGTGCGGGCGCGGCCAGTCGGAGCGGGGCCGCCGAGCAGTAAGCTTGACCGTGTTGGTCGGCCCTCGCGGGCGCGGCTAGTCGAAGAAGCCTTCGTAGAGCGTGAGGGTGCGCTGCAGGAAGTCGCGGCCGGAGAGCTGCGACAGGGTCAGGTCGCAGGCCTTGAGGTTCTCCTGGCGGAAGGCCGGATCGTCCATGGCTCTGGCGATGCGCTTGACCATGGCGTCCACGTCGCCCGCGGGAAAGAGGGCCTCCGGGGGCAGCAGGTCGGGCATCACGCCCACGTCGGAGGAGATGAGCGGCCTGCCGCAGGCCATGATCTCCAGGGCCGCGCGTGCGATTGTCTCCGACCAGAGGGAGGAGACGATGCCGATGTCGGCGGCGCTGAGGCAGGCGGCCACGTCGTCCCTGTGTCCGGTGATGGTTGTGAAACGCTCCAGCTTGAATTCCTTGATCCAGGCGCGCACCTCGTCCTCTCCCGTGGCGCTGCCGAAGCCCAGCAGCATGAGCCGGAGCTTGCGGTAGCCCTGCTGCTTGTGCACCAGGCGCGACACCGCCTCAATGGTCTCGCGCTGGCCCTTGACCTTGTCGAAGCGGCCCACAAGCGCCAGCACGGTCTCGCGCTCGCCGTAGCCGAATTCGGCCCGCACGCGGGCGCGGCCCTCGGCGTCGAAGCGGAAGCGCTCGCGGTCCACCCCGCCGTGGATGAGCCAGACCTTGTCCTCCGGGGTTTTCATCACCGAGAGGAAGTGCCGGGCCATGCGCGAGTTGGTCACCACCACCGCGTCGCACACCTTGGCGTGCAGGAAGCGATTGAAGGCGTCGGCCCTGGGCGGACGCTGGTCGCCGCGGGTGCGCACCAGCCGGTAGCCGAAGAAGGGCTTCAAAAGCCCCCAGAGGAAGAAGCCCTCGCCCCGGTGGCAGTTGACTATCTGCGGTTTGAGCGAACGCAGCAGGGCCACGAGTTTGCCCAGGGTGGCGGCCAGGCGCAGGGGGTTGGCCGTGTTCAGGTCCATGGGCCGGGCGTCGAGGCCCCATTCCAGGGCCTTCTTGTGGCTTTCCGTGCCGCCCTGGGTGACGACGACGACGGTGTGCCCGGCCTCCTTGAGCAGCCGGGCCAGGTACAGCCCGTACCATACGGTGGCGTTGAACCAGCGGACGTTGACGACCTGGACGACAACCATGGAGGGAAACCTTATGCTTCCGGCGCGATGCGCCGATGAGAGATGCGGAGGCGGAGCGGGCTATTCAAAGATTTCCCGCTTGGTCACGGCTTCGCTCTTGATGCGGTCGAGCAGGTCGGCCAGGGCGGGCTTCACGTTCTCGCGGATGTCTCCGGCCACGATGATGAAGAGCACGTCGTCGCCGGGCTGCATGAGGCCGCCGTTGGCATGGGCCACCACGCGGAAGATGCCCGGACGCTTTTCGAATTCCTCGCACAGGGCCTTGATCCTGGCGCGGTCGGGGGTGATCTCGATGGCCTTGACGCTGGAACGGTCTTTTCTGGACCAGCCGCGCACCACGCCGTTGTGGACCAGGACCATGCCCACATTGTCCGTGAAGCCCGGCTCCTTCTTGAGTTCTGCGATTGCCTGGCTTATGTCCATGCGAGACCTCCGGTAGGAATTGAACTGGAGAGGAAATGTACACACTTTCGACCCTGTTGGAAAGACTGCCGAGCGTCTCCCAGGCGCGGCTCATCAGCTCCGGCTACGGGTTGTGGCTGGTGTGGACAGGCTCGTTCAACAACGCCATCGGCCACACCCTGCGCGACCACGGCCTGGTGCAGCTGGTGGAGGATCCCTGCCAGAGCTTCTGGGTGTCCTTCAACCCGGATATCTTCCGCGCCTTGGCCAAGCTGCAGATATGGTCCAAGCTGAACCCCCTGCCGCTGTTCTGCCAGGTCATGCCGGTCACCGCCCTGGTGGGCTACGACATGAACCTGTCCGTGTCGGTGCCCAGGGAGTTCGCCCGCCAGCAGGCCGGCTCGGCCGAGGACCTGGAGGTGCTGCTGCACCCCAAGGCGCAGGACGGGCTCAAGAGCATCCACGGACTGTCCGTGGGCGGCAGCGTGTCCATGCAGGGCTTGGCCAACGTGGGCTGGGTGCCGCTGGTGTCGGATCAGGGCCTCGACTACAGCTCCCCGGCCAACTGGTACGGCGTCATCCGGCCCCTGGGCCGCCTGGGCGAGCGCGAGGCCATCGCCGGCTGGCGCGCCTTCTTCTCCGAGGTCCAGGGAGTCTTCCAGCGCCTGAGCATCAAGTACCTGGCCGACGACGCCCAGGGCTTCGTCATTTTCCCGCTGGAGAACTACCGCCAGCTGCGCCAGTACTGCATGGAGGTGTCCAGCCTGGTGGCGGAGCTGAAAGCCACGCAGCGGGCCTACTGGCCCTGCGTGTTCGCCATTTCCGACCAGCGCGGCATGGGCTTTTCCATGGACCTGCCGCAGCGCATGGGCCTGGACTGGAACCGGCTGACGCCGGACTTCCTGCACATGCGCTACCGCGACGGCTACGCCCTGTACGACGCCTTCAAGGTCAACGAGGTGAGCTACGGCGGCGAGCAGGAGTCGCTGGACTCCTGGTGCAACGTGACCCAGCGCCAGGCCGACGGCCAGGCCGGGCAGGGCAGCATGGAGATGCCCCTGCCCAGGCGCTGGCTTGCCGGCACCGGGACGGAGTGCTTCTATTGCGGGTTCAAGAGCCACACCGCGGGCACGTGCCCCAGCAGGCTCCAGCCGCCCTTCCGCCAGCAGGTGTGGACGGAGCTGGGCGGCAGGAACGTGACCGACATGGCCCAGGCCCTCAAGAGCATGGATGAGGCGGCCGATCCCGCACGGCTGACGCAGCAGATGGCCGCGCTCATGAAGGGCGAAGGCGTGGAGTCCGCCCTGGTGCGGGCCATCTTCGCCATCGGCGCGCCCTATCAGCCCGGCGTGCTGCCGCTTGTGCAGCGCATCAAGAACCGCGAGTGGCCGGTCGAGCCGGAGCAGCTGAACCCGGAAGAACCCTGGCCCCTGGCGGAAGCCTTCGCCACGTTCCAGGGCGGAGATCTGGAAAAGGCCAAGGACGCCGTGCGCGCGGTGAGCGCCAAGGCCGGCCGCAGCTTCGAGGCCGCCTGCCTGGAGGGCTTCATCGCCCTGGAGTCCGGCGACGCCCACATGGCCCAGTTCTACTGGCAGGAGGCCGGGCGCCTTGGACAGAGCAACATCCAGCAGTGCTACGTGCTTTTCCTGCAGGGGCGCCTGCGCGAGGTGGCCGGCGAGTACCGCGAGGCTCTGGGGCTGTACCGGCAGGTGCACACGGGGTCGTCGCGCTGGCTGGAGCCCACCTACCGCGAAGGCGTGTGCATGGTGAAGATGGGCTTCACCGGGCAGTCCCTGGAGATCTTCGCCGATCTCGTGTCCCGCGATCCCATGTTCTTCAACCGCATCCTCATCGACATCGAGATCGACCGCGGGCGGGTGCATGTGCTCTCCGGCCTGTGGGTGCCCTGGCGCGAGGCCCAGGCGAAGGCCGAGGCCATCGGCGTCAAGGTGACGAACCTTCTGAAAGAGATGCCCCAGTGGTTCGAGGAGGACCACCCCTTCCGCCCGTCCGCCCAGCAGCATCTGGAGCGCATGGACGCCCTGGCCAACACCGAGAACTTCGTGGCCTTCCGCGAGCTGGGGCGCGGCATGGACGGCTTCACCCAGGAGATGCAGAAGCAGATCGACGAGGAGATCAAGCGCATAAAGGAGAAGGTCTCCGTGTACGCGCAGCGCCTGCGCGACGTGCAGTACGAGGCGGGCTGGTTCCCCTTCCCGAAGCTCCTGCGCGATTTCAACCGCGATTTCAACTTCTGCGTCAAGCGCATCAACTGGATCATGACCCAGCAGCTGCGCACGGCCGGCAACTTCCGCGCCGCGCGCCGCCACGTGCCGGAGATAGAGGAACACCTCATCGACCTGTCCAAGCGGCTGGTCACCCTGCGCATCGTGCGCGACAGCACCCTCTTCGCCATGATCCTGGGCAAGAACTTCGTGTGGATCGAGGTGGTGGGCCTGGCCCTGGCCCTCTTGACCATCCCGGTGCTGCTCTTCTATTCAAGCAAAATGGCCAGCAACTGGATCATCGACGGGATCCTGGCGCAAAAATGGGCCTTCCAGAAGGGGCTCATCTTCCTGGTCACGGTGTTCGCCCTTGGCCTGGCCTCGCTGTTGAGCGTCATGACCTTCGAAAAGAAGAAGCGCCAACTCTTCGAGGCCGATGCCGACCGCCGGGCGGCGCGGAAGAAGACCGGCGGCAAGCCCGCTGCGAAGCCCGCGCCCAAGGCCGCGCCCAAGGGCGACGAAGCCGCGCAGGCAAAGGGCGGGGCCAAGCCGGCGCCCAAGCCGGGCGCAAAGCCCCCGGCCAAGCCGGGAGCCAAGGCCGGCGCCAAGGCCGGCAAGAAGTAGCAGCCCGCCCGCTGGGCGGAGAAAGGAGCAGCGCCCATGCATACCCTGGTGCTCATCCGCCACGGCCAGAGCGTGTGGAACCTTGAGAACCGCTTCACCGGCTGGACCGACGTGGACCTTTCGGCCCAGGGACTGGCCGAGGCCCAGGAGGGCGCGCGCCTGCTGAAGGAGGGCGGCTTCGCCTTCGACCGCTGCCACACCTCCTATCTCAAGCGGGCCGTGCGCACCCTGTGGACGGTTCTGGAGCACATGGACTTCATGTGGCTGCCGGTGGAGACCACCTGGCGGCTCAACGAGCGGCACTACGGCGCCCTGCAGGGCCTGAACAAGGCCGAAACCGCCAAGAAGTACAGCGACGAGCAGGTGTTCCAGTGGCGGCGCAGCTATGACGTGCCGCCCCCGGCGCTGGAGCCCTCCGACGGGCGTTTTCCCGGCCACGATCCGCGCTACGCCGCGCTCACGGACGCCGAGCTGCCCCGCTGCGAGAGTCTCAAGACGACCATCGCCCGCGTGATGCCCTACTGGCACGAGGTGCTGGCCCCGCAGATCCGTTCGGGCCAGCGGCTCATCGTCGCCGCCCACGGCAACTCCCTGCGCGGGCTGGTCAAATACCTCGACGGCATGAGCGATGCGGAGGTGGCGGAGCTGAACATCCCCACCGGCGTGCCCCTGGTGTACACCCTGGACGCGGACCTGAAGTCCCTGGGCCGCCGCTACCTGGGCGACCCCGAGGCCGTGGAGCGCGCGGCCAAGGCCGTGGCCGACCAGGCCAAGGGCCCTTCGGGCGGCAAGGCGTAGTTCCGGTGCCCCGCAAATCTTCCCCGGCCCCGGCTGAACAGGCCTGGGCCTTCGACGTGTCCGCCTTCCGCCGGGCGCTGCTTGGCTGGTTCGCCGCCAGCGCCCGCGACCTGCCCTGGCGCCGGACGCTGGACCCCTACCATGTCTGGCTGTCGGAGATCATGCTCCAGCAGACCCAGATGGACCGCGCCGTGGGCTACTTCGAGCGCTTTCTCGCGCGCTTCCCGGACATCGCCAGCCTGGACGCCGCCCACGAGGACGAGGTGCTCAAGCTCTGGGAGGGGCTGGGCTACTACTCCCGCGCCAAGAATCTGCGCAAGGCCGCGCGGCTTGTCATGCAGGCCCACGGCGGAGCGTTCCCCCGCGCCCACGCGGACATCCGCGCCCTGCCCGGAGTGGGTCCGTACACGGCCGGGGCCATCGCCAGCGTGGCCTACAACGCGCCCGTGCCCGCGGTGGACGCCAACGTGCTGCGCGTGTTCGCCCGGCTGCTGGACCTGGCCGAGCCCGTGGACAGCCCGGCCGTGCGCCGCAGGCTGGAGACCGCCGCAGAAGAGCTGCTGGACCGGGACGACGCCCGAAACTTCAACCAGGCCCTCATGGAGCTGGGCGCCCTGGTCTGCGCGCCGCGCAAGCCGGACTGCCCCGCCTGTCCCGTGGCCCCCTTCTGCCTGGGGCGCGAGCGCGGCACGGCCGGGCAGCTCCCGCTGACCAAGCCAGCGCCGGAGATCATCCGCATCCACATGGCCTGCGGGGTGCTGGCCAGCCGGGGGCGGCTGTTCATCCAGAAGCGCCGGAAAACCGACGTCTGGCCCGGCCTGTGGGAGTTCCCCGGCGGGGTGATGGAAGAGGGCGAGAGCCCGGAGCAGGCCCTTGTGCGCGAACTGCGCGAGGAGACCGGCCTGCCGGTGACGCCCGGCGGCAAGATCGCCGTGGTGCGCTCCAGCTACACGCGCTACCGCATCACCCTGCACGGCTACTTCTGCCGGGCGGAGGCGGACCCCGAGGCCTACCGCCTGAACGAGGCCGACGAGGCCCGCTTCGTGACGCCGGAGGAGATCCGGCGCTTCGCCTTCCCCTCGGGCCATGCCCGGCTGGTGGCCAAGGTTCTGACGGACCTGCGCCTGCCGGCCTTCCTGTCGGGTCATGCCGTCCTGTAACCCTCTTATATGGCATCGCTATCCCGGTCGGGCATGGAACATGCTTCGCCGCACGCGTAGACGTGTGAAGTTCTGCCTTCCGGCGCGTGTCGCGCCGGTGGGTCGCAACGGAGGGAGCAGATGTCCGGCAATACCAATATTGCGGAAGCCATTCGTGTTCTGAAGGACGCCCAGTCGGGGGCGGGGCTCTCGCGCGGGCTGGGGCAAAGCGCCCCCGGCGCCAGGCCCGATCCGAAGACCATCGCCTTCCAGGCGCAGATGCGCATGGCCCAGCAGGCCATCGCCGCCAGTTCCATAACCGGGGAGGAGCCGGCGGCGGACAACTCCTTCGGCATGGACATGGGCATGGCCTCGGACAGCATGATGATGGACGCGCTGTCCACCATCGCGCGGCTCACCGGACAGGATGTGCCCGGCCTGAAGGCCGTGACCGCCGAGGGGCCGGAGAAGGCCCTCACGCGCAACCCGGCCGCCGTGGGCGGGCAGGGCATCGGCTCCATCGCCGCCCTGTTCGAGTCCGGCGAGAAGGGCGTCGCGGCCATCGGCTACGACCGCACCGGCGGCACCAGCTACGGCAAGTTCCAGATTTCCTCGCGCGCGGGCACCATGAACCGCTTCCTGAATTTCCTCGCCGAGCGCGACCCGGCCATTGCCGAGCGCCTGCGCAAGGCCGGCCCGGCCAACACCGGCTCCACCCAGGGCCGCATGCCGGCCGAGTGGGCCAGGATCGCGGCGGAAGCGCCCGAGCGCTTCGAGAAGCTGCAGACCGAGTTCATCAAAAAGGACCACTACCAGCCCGCCCGGGAGAAGATCCTGGAGCAGACCGGCGTGGACATCGAGACCGCCAAGCCCGCCCTGCGCGAGGCCCTGTTCAGCACGGCCGTGCAGCACGGGGCCAGCGGCGCGGCGCGCATCTTCAACCAGGCCATCGATAAGTTCCTGGGCAAGGGCGGCGTGCAGACGGCCTCCGCTCCGGCCGCCAAGAACTTCGAGCAGGCCCTGGTGAGCGAGGTGTACAACAAGCGCCAGCACCAGTTCGGCGGCTCCACCGAGGCCGTGCGCAACAGCGTGCGCGGCCGCCTGAATCAGGAGAAGAACATGGTGCTCGCCATGCTCGACAAGCAGGCAATGGACCGGGTGGTGTAGACCGGGAGACCGCGCCGCCCAGTGCATGCCGCCCTGTGTTCGGAAGGCCCGCCTCGGCGGGCCTTTTCGTTTACTGCGCGGGGTCCTGCCCGGCGGAGGGCTGGGCCTGCATGGCCTCGCGCGGGGTGGCGCCGAATTCCCGCCGGAAGGCGGCGATGAAGGCCGAGGTGGAGTTGTAGCCGCAGTCCAGCGCCACCTTGGTGACGCTCTCGCCCGCCTCCAGCCCGTTCAGCGACTTGAGCAGCCGGAGCCGCCTGCGCCAGGCGCGGAACGAAAGCCCGGTGTCGCGCAGGAAGAGCCGCGTCATGGTGCGCGCGGAAAGCCCGGCCCCTCCGGCCAATTCCGTCAGGGTGCGCTGGTCGTCGGGATTGGCCTCAAGCTCCGCGCTCACAGCCGCCAGGCGTTCGTCCGCCGGAAGCGGCAGGGAAAAACGCACCTCCTGAAGCATGCCCAGCTGGTCCAGCAGCACGGCCACCAGCCTCCCGTCCGGCCCGGCCTCGTCATACTCCACCGGCAGCCGCGTCACCGCGCGGATGAGCTCGCGCACCAGCGGCGTGACGCCGAGCACCCGGCAGCGGGCCGCGCCTTTCGCGTCCTCCGCGCCGGCTGCCGCTTCCAGGGCGGGCACCGCGCCCGGCCGCAGGTACAGGCTGCGCATCTGCGTGCGCTCGGTGGTGACCACGCTGTGCATCAGCCCCGGCGGCACCCAGATGGCGCGCTGGGGCGGGGCCAGGTAGCTGCCCTGGCGCGTGCGCACCCCAAGCACCCCCCGTGTGGCGAAGGAAAGCTGCACCCAGGGGTGGGCGTGCTCGCGTACCCAGGAGGGCTGATGCAGCGCCTCCACCCGTGCGTACACCGGCCGGGGCAGGGTGGTGATGTCGGGCAGGACGCGTTCCAGGTGAGCTTGTCCGTTTGGCGACATGTTTTGTCTCCTTACCGATAGACTACACGAGGGGCGCGGCGGTAGCAATGCCTCCTGAAGGCCGCCGCACCCTCCGCGGCGGGCAACGGCCAACCATCCAAAGGACGACCACAATGCTTGCCAACCGCTTGAAGAAGATGGCCAAGGACTGGTTCCTCTTCGGCATGATCAGCGCCGTGATCCTGGCGACCCTGTACCCGGACTTCGGCCGCAGCGGCGGCACCATGCACGCCGACACCGCCTCCGACGTGGGCATCTTCCTGGTGTTCCTGTTCCACGGCATCGGCCTGTCCACCGAGAGCATGAAGAAGGGCCTGCTGAACTGGCGGCTGCACCTCACCGTGCAGAGCATGACCTTCGTCATGTTCCCCATCCTCTGGTTCGGCTTCCGCGCGCTGTTCAGCGCCGTCATCCCCGAGGACCTGATGCTCGGCTTCCTCTACCTCTGCGCCCTGCCGTCCACCATCTCGTCCTCCGTGGCCATGACCGCCATCGGCAAGGGCAACGTGCCCGCCGCCATCTTCAACGCCACCCTCTCAAGTCTGCTGGGCATCTTCCTCACGCCGCTGCTCATCAGCCTGGCCCTGGCCACCAGCGGCGGCCAGGGGCTCTCGCTCATCGACGCCATGATCAAGATCGCCATGCTGCTGCTCCTGCCCTTCGCCGTGGGCCAGGCCGCGCGGCCCCTCGTGGGCAAGTGGTTCAGCCGCTACAAGAAGTACATCAACAACTTCGACAAGGCCGTCATCCTCATGCTCGTGTACGCCTCGTTCTGCGATTCCGTGAAGGGCGGCCTGTGGACCAACTACGGCCTGTCCACCATCGGCGTGACCATGGCCGGGGCGGCCTTCATCCTGGCGGTGGTGCTCTGCGCCACCACCTTCATCGCCCGGCGCCTGGGCTTCAACAAGGAGGACGAGGTCACGGCCGTGTTCTGCGGCTCCAAGAAGACCCTGGCCTCCGGCGTGCCCATGGCCAAGCTGCTCTTCGGCGCGCATCCGGCCCTCGGCGTCATCGTGCTGCCCATCATGTTCTACCATCAGCTCCAGCTCTTCGGCTGCTCCATCCTGGCCGAGCGCTACGCCCGGCGCGTGCAGGAACACCCCGCCGCGCAGGAGCCGCAGGCCTCGGCTGTGCGCGAGCCGGTGAGCGCGTAAGCGGAGGAGATAAGAGAATATGCTCCGCAGGCCAGGGGGCACGCGGCCCCCTGGACCCCCTTGGGCCCGGCCGCCCCGCCCGCGGGGAACGCGGGAGGGGCGGCCGGGCAGACAGTTCTGACGAGTGCATCAAGGGCGTGCGCCACAGATGGCTCTCGCGCATCCCGAGGCCCGGCCCGAACGCAGTGCGGACCGGGCCTCGCGATGC
>JACRDI010000032.1 GCA_016218665.1 Desulfovibrio sp.
AAATGTACATGCAGGCGGTCTTCTCGCCACCCTTGCAGCCGTCGCATTTTTCCGGATTGACAAAGGTCGGCATAACACTTCCTCCTAACAGGTTTAAATTAAAGCAGTTACCGACACGATCCACAGCCAACTACGTGCTCATTAAGGGCACGGACTTGTGAAAACTCACGATTACCCGCCCTGTCCGAGGGTGTCAAGGCGAAAGTGAATTTTTGAACAAGGACATGGTCCCGTTCCTTCACCCTGCCCCGATCCCGGAGACAAGTTCACCCGTTTTGCCCTTCGGAAACCAGGATGGCGCCTGGATTCTCCGTCGAAGCGTGCGGGGTTGGCTCTTCGCGAAACCTTCGCAAGCCGTCTTTTTTGCCGTAGCTTCCAATGCCATAGCCCAGTTCGTCCAGTTTACGCAAGCCCTATTTCATAATGAAGCGGGTGCCATGTCCCCTTCCCCGGGGGGTTTATTCGCAATTACGGTTTGTTGCCGGGATCTTTCCCCCCTTCGCGAGAAAATGCTCTTGACACAACTTTCACAATCGGCGCATAGTAACTCCGCGTAACTTGTCCAAAGGGCCGCGGTTTTCCGCATCCGGCCCAATGGGGCGCACGTCCCCGGACACGACCCCTAGAGCTCCAGGCTTGGCGCGTGTGGCGCGCCGGCCCATGGGGCCACGGTTTCGGCAGAGGAAGACGCACACATCAACCCGGTTATTTTTAAGGAGAAACGGAGATGGCATCTAAGAAACTCGTTCCCCCTCATGGTGGTAAAGGCCTCGTCTGCTGCCTGCTCCAGGGCGCTGAACTGGACGCTGAGCTGAAGAAGGCCGCTGGCCTGAAGAAGATTGAGATCTCCTCCCAGGAGAAGGGCGACCTGATCATGATGGGCATCGGCGGCTTCAGCCCGCTGACCGGCTTCATGGGCAAGGCCGACTGGAAGAGCGTGTGCGAGAAGATGACCATGACCGACGGCACCTTCTGGCCCATCCCCATCATGCTGGCCACCGACGACGGCGGCGTGAAGGCCGGCGACGAGATCGCCCTGGAGCGCAACGGCACCATGATGGCCACCATGAAGGTGACCGAGGTGTTCGAGCTTTCCGACGACGAGCGCAAGTGGGAGTCCGAGAAGGTTTACAAGGGCGAAGGCGCCGACAGCCAGACCGACTTCATGGGCGTGGCCACCAAGGATCACCCGGGCGTGCAGATGGTTCTCGCCCGCAAGAAGTTCTGCCTCGCCGGCCCGGTGAAGGTCCTCTCCGAGGGCGGCTTCCCCGAGAAGTTCCCCGGCGTGTACAAGAGCCCCGCTCAGCTCCGCGCTGAGATGGAAGAGCGTGGCTGGGGCGACGTTGCCGCTCTGCAGCTGCGCAACCCCATGCACCGCTCCCACGAGTTCCTGGGCAAGATCGCCATCGAAGTGTGCGACGGCCTGGTGATCCACTCCCTGGTGGGCGCCCTGAAGCCCGGCGACATCCCGGCCGAAGTCCGCGTCGACGCCATCAACACCCTGGTTGAGCACTACTTCGTGAAGAAGAACGTCATCCAGGCCGGCTACCCCCTCGACATGCGCTACGCCGGTCCCCGCGAGGCCCTGCTGCACGCCCTGTTCCGCCAGAACTACGGCATGAACAAGCTCATCGTCGGCCGCGACCACGCCGGCGTGGGCGACTTCTACGGCATGTTCGAGGCCCAGGAGATCTTCGACCGCATCCCGGTTTCCGGCAACCCCGCCAAGGATCTGCTGACCACCCCGCTCAAGATCGACTGGACCTTCTACTGCGTGAAGTGCGACGGCATGGCCTCCATGCGCACCTGCCCGCACACCAAGGAAGACCGCGTCATCCTCTCCGGCACCAAGCTGCGCAAGATGCTCTCCGAGGGCGGCGACGTGCCCGACCACTTCGGCCGCGAGGAGTGCCTGGTCATCCTGCGCAAGTACTATGCCGGCCTCACCGAGAAGGTCGAAGTCAAGATGCAGAAGGCCGCTTCCGGCTCCGGCATGTAATCGACCCGCCTTACGCTTCCCACAGGGCGCCCTTCGGGGCGCCCTTTTTTTCGCCCCCCTGCGGGCGTCCGCCCCCCATCTGGCGACTCTTTCCGCCCCTCCCGCTTCCCCCACCCTGCCGGGCGGCCTTGCCAGCGCGCGCGCAAAACTGCTACCCTTGCACCATGGCACAAATCCTCGTCACCGGCGGCGCCGGCTACATCGGTTCGCACACGGCCAAGCGGCTCGCATCCGCGGGATTCGAGACCGTGGTTCTCGACAACCTCTCCACCGGACACCGCGACTTCGCCCGCTGGGGGGCCTTCGTCCAGGGAGACATCGCCGACGGCGAGCTGCTGGACCGGCTCTTCACCAGCCGCACCATCGACGCCGTGGTGCACTTCGCCGCGGCGAGCCAGGTGGGCGAGAGCGTGCGCGAGCCCCTGCGCTACTACCGGAACAACGTGGCCGGCACCGTGTCGCTGCTCTCGGCCATGCGCCGCCACGGGGTGGAGACCCTGGTCTTCTCCTCCACCTGCGCCGTGTACGGCCCGCCGTTCGACGTGCTCCTCACCGAGGACCATCCCTCGGCGCCCATCTCGCCCTACGCCAAAAGCAAGCGCATGATGGAGGACGTGATGGAGGACATGGGCCGGGCCGGCTGCCTGCGCCACGTGGCCTTGCGCTACTTCAACGCCGCCGGGGCCGACCCCGAGGCCGAGGTGGGCGAACGCCACAACCCGGAGACCCACCTCATCCCCCTCGTGCTGCAGGCCGCCCTGGGCCAGCGCGAGGCCCTGTCCATCTTCGGCGACGACTACGACACCCCCGACGGCACCGCCATCCGCGACTACATCCACGTGCAGGATCTGGCCGACGCGCACATCCTGGCCCTGCGCCACCTGCAGAAGGGCGGCGCGCCCGGGGCCTTCAACCTGGGCAACGGCCAGGGCCACTCCGTGCGCCAGATCATCGACGCCGCGCGCGAGGTCACCGGGCGCGACATCCCCACCCGCATGGCCCCCCGGCGCGAGGGCGATTCGCCCCGCCTGGTGGGCGACGCCTCCAAGGCCCGCCGCGTCCTCGGCTGGAATCCGCAGCTGGCGGACATCCGCCGGATCATCGAGACCGCCTGGGCCTGGCACAAAAACGAGACGAGCTTCACCCCCACCCGTTAAGGGTCGGGGGATGCCTCAACGGGCGGGCTTTGACATTTCCGACCATATAGCTATTGTACCCGGACATTCTCCATACCCTTCAGGAGGCCGCCGCCCATGCTCGTACGCGACTGGATGACCAGAAACGTCATCACCCTCGGGCTCAAGACCACCGTCGTGGACGCCGCGGAAATCATGCGCACCAAGAAGGTGCGCCAGTTCCCCGTCATCGACGAAAAGGGCGGCCTGGCCGGCATCGTCTCCGACCGCGACATCCGCGACGCCATGCCCTCCAAGTACCTCCCCGGCGACTCCGCCAGCGGCGGCAGCCTGGGAAGCCTCCGCGCGGCCGACATCATGACCTCGGAGCCCATGCGCGTCTCGCCGCTCACCCCCGTGGACATGGTGGCCAACATCCTCATGCGCCACAAGTTCGGCGGTCTGCCCGTCGTCGACGAGGCCGGGCGGCTCGTGGGCATCATCACCGCGGCCGACGTGTTCCGCTTCCTGTGCACGGCCTCCGGCGTGCAGCGCGGCGGACCGCAGATCGCCGTGCGCATGGATGCCAAGCCCGGTCCGCTGTCCGGCATGCTCGAATTCCTGCGCTCCGAGGGCGTGCGCTTCGGCAGCGTGTTCACCTCCCACGATCCCGCCGACCCGGCCTTCCGCAACGCCTACGTGCGCATCGCCGACCTCGGCGAACACAGCCTGGACAGCCTGCTGGCCGCCATGAAAAACCACTACACGGTGCTTTTCTACGTGGAAGACGGCCGCACCACCCTGCTGGAAGGCAAACGCTAACCGTCCGAGGGGCGCCGCCCCCTGCCGCCCGCTCTGGGGCGCCGCCCCAGACCCCGCCAGGGAACATTCGTTCAGAGGACATGCACCCCCTGGACCCCCTCACGCGAGACGGCCGCTTGCGCGCTGATGCTCTAAAGCGGCCTTCTCGCGTGAGGTGCAAAGGACAGGCGGCGGGGAGCGGAACTCCCACAATTGCCGCCAAGACAGGCAATCTCTTCAGCGCGTACGGTGGAAGCCGCAACAACGCACAGCCTTCACCCTACTCCCGCAGCCCCTCTGCGAGGGTTTTCCCCAGTGGCGGCCTTGCGCCGCAGGGGAAAGCCCTCGCCAAAGGGAGTCAGAGGGTCGAAGACCCTCTGGCGGGGTCCAGGGGCAGCGCCCCTGGGCAGTCAGGGCGCCCCTGCGCAGTCAATCGCGGCCGCCCTGCCCACAGGCCGGATCTAGCCCTTGGTGATGGTGAAGCGGACGCGCTTGAACACGTCGGGGATGTATCCCGGCTCGTTGCGCTTGATCTTGATGAGCACCTCGCCCTCGCCCTCGGCCAGGGCGGTGAAGCTGTAGCGCACGCGGCGCCCCTCGTCGGAGGGCTCTATGCTGTCCAGGCGCAGAAGCTTGGGATTGAAGACGGTGCCGGAGAACACGTAGCCGCTCAGTCCGGGGTCGCGCATGTCAAGGACCATGACGCGCCCGGCGGGCAGGCTGGCCTCGTGGTTCTGCTCGCCGTCCAGACGCAGGTCGAGGTCGCCGGTGCCGCCCAGCATGCGCGGCATGTGCGCGCAGGCGGCCAGGGCAAGCAGCAGGGCAAGCAGGGGCAGAAGGCTGACGGCAGGACGGGGGGTGCGCATGGGGGGGTCTCCGGTTCAAGGGTGCTCCACGACAATGTACCTTGGGCCGGGCCTGCGCGCAAGGCGGAGAAAGGCGCGAAAAAGAAGGGGGCCGGTTGTCCGGCCCCGTGGGGGAGAGAGGAACGAGGAGTCGGGAGAGGAGGTTTTGATGCTGCTTTGAGAGTGGTCGGTGTTCGTCTTACTGCTTCGGTTTCAGCTGCGTCTCCAGCCAGCTGCGCACATCCTGGTCGGGCGGGTACACGCCCTTCAGGTGGCCCACGGAGTCGAGGAATTTGCGTCCCAGATCCTCGGGCAGTTCCAGTTCGGCCAGTTCCCGGGCCTCCTCGGAGTTGCGGCTGACCAGGATCGCCTTGGGCTTCTGGTCCCAGGTGTAGACCACGAAATAGTTGCTGAAGTCCGACTTGGAGCGCACGGGCTGGTGGTCGGCCCGCCAGGAATTGTTGCCCCACTCCAGGTACAGGGTCACGGCGTCCCAGGGGGTCATGCTCCAGTCAATTTCAAGGTCGCGATAGTTCTGCAGGCTGCCCATGGAATCCTCCTTTGGTCTGGCCCAATAGTAATTATTCCCATTAAGATGTCAACTCTTCCGGTCCACATTTTTTTGGGCGTGCAAAAGAGGCCGGAAGTGCTATGGAGAGGGGCGGGAAAACACGGCCGGGTTTGACGGGGATTCGCGCTTGTGCCAGAACAGGCGCGGCCTAATCGGCCGAATTTCCTGAGCGGGGGCAGCATATGCAAATGACGGACATCCTTCCGGTGGCGGCCTGGGCCGAGCTTGAGCAGGACATCACCAGGCGCTTCGGCGTTAACGCCCACGTGTACAACGACAAGGGCCAGCCCTTCACCGGGCACGCCACCTGGGAAAACAGGCTCTGCCTGGCCATCCGCGAGACCAAGAGCGCGGCCACGGGCATCTGCGCGGTCATCAACCAGGCCCTGGGACACGAGGTGCGCGAGACCAAGGCCGCGGCCATCACCGATTGCGACGCCGGCATGCTGGTGGTCTGCGTGCCGCTGTTCATCAAGGGCGAGCTGGTGGGCATGGTGGGCGGTTGCGGCGGCTTCGCCGACGACAACGAGCCCGAGACCTTCCTGCTCGAGAAGATGGCCGGGCTCGCCGAGGACAAGGTGGAGGAGCTCTGCGCGGGCATGCCCCGCAAGACCGCCGAGGAAGTGCAGGCCATGAGCGACTACATCGAGGCGCGCGTGGCGGAGATAGTGAAGGAATACGAGGCGCGGCAGGGCAACTAGCGCAGCCCGTTCAAAGATCCAGCACAGGCAAGGAGAAGCTCATGGGCGAGAACATCGTCGTCATCGGGGCCGTGGCCCTTGGACCCAAGGCCGCGTGCCGCTGCAAGCGCCTGAACCCGGACGCGCGCGTGGTTCTGCTGGACCGCGGGGCGCGCATCTCCTACGGCGGCTGCGGCATCCCGTACTACGTCTCCGGCGATGTGAGCGACGCCGACGAGCTGCAGTCCACCTCGTTCCACATGCTGCGCGACGTGGCCTTCTTCCGCGACACCAAGGACATAGAGGCCCGGCCCCGCACCGAGGCGCTGTCCATCGACCGCGCGAAGAAGACCGTGCGGGTGAGGCAGCTCGACACCGGCGTGGAGGAAGACCTGCCCTACGACAAGCTGGTGCTGGCCACGGGCAGCAGCCCGCGCGCCCTGCCCATTGCGGGGGCGGACCTGCCGGGCGTTTCCGCCGTGGCCGACCTGGACGCGGCCATCAAGATCCGCGAGGGCCTCACCGCCGGGCAGGTGGGCAGCGCGGTCATCGTGGGCGCGGGCTTCATCGGCCTGGAAATGGCCGTGGCCCTCGCCGACATGTGGGGCATCGAGACCACGGTGGTGGAATACGCGCCGCTCATCCTGCCCACGGTGCTCTCCCCGACCCTGGCCCGCATCATCCAGCTGCACATGGAGGAAAAGGGCGTGCGCTTCCGCCTGGCCGCCCAGGTGACGGCCGTGCAGGGCGACGGCAAGGCCGAGCGCGTGGTGGTGAAGGGCCCCGGCGGGGAGGAAACCATCGACGCGGACATGGTCATCATGTCCGTGGGCGTGACGCCCAACTCCGGGCTGGCCAAGGCGGCCGGGCTGGAGGTCTCCCCGCGCGGCGGCATTGTCATCGATGAGGAGATGCGCACCAGCGACCCCGACATCTTCGCCGGCGGCGACTGCGCGGAGATCAAAAACCTCGTCACCGGCCAGAACTTCTTCCTGCCTCTGGGCTCGCTGGCCAACCGCCAGGGTCGCGTCATCGGCGACAACCTCTGCGGCCTGCATTCGCGCTTCCCCGGCGCGGCCGGGGCCTGGTGCGTCAAGCTCTTCGAGCAGAACGCCTCGGGCGTGGGCCTGACCCTTGAGGGCGCGCGCCGCGCCGGGCTCGACGCCGTGAGCGTGCACGTGAGCCAGTTCGACCGCGCGCACTTCTACCCGGACAAGGACTTCATGTACCTGGAGCTGGTGGCGGAGCGCGGCACGGGCCGGGTGCTGGGCGTGCAGGGCGTGTCCGCCATGGGCGACGCCCTGGTGGGCCGCATCGGGGCCGTGGCCGCCCTCATGCCGCACAGGCCCACGGTGACGGACCTCTCGCTCCTGGAGCTGCCGTATTCCCCGCCCTTCAGCTCGGCCATGGACATCGTGAACATGCTGGGCAACGTGGGCGAGAACATCCTCACCGGCCGCAACGAGAGCGTGGACCCGCTGGAGTTCGCCCGGCTCTTCGCCGACCGGGACAACCCGGAGCTGTTCTTCCTGGACTGCCGCGAGCTGGGCAACGCCCAGACCTACTTGGAGAAGTACCCCGGCCTGTGGCACCACATCCCGCAGGGCCAGCTGGCGGGCCGGCTCGGCGAGGTGCCCCGCGACCGCCGCGTGGTGGTGCTGTGCAACTCCGGCGCGCGCTCGTACGAGGCCCTGCTGACCATGCGCCACGCGGGCTTCACCAACGTGGTCAACGTGGCCGGCGGCGTGGCCAGCCTCAGCGCGGTGGGGGCCGACCCCAAGGCCCAGTAGCTGACCGCAAGCAAGGAGCGCTTCCCGTGCCGAGAATCTTCACCCGCGACATCACCATCGCCCAGTCCGACATCGACGTGCAGGGCCATGTGAACAACCTGCGCTACGTGGCCTGGATGCAGGACGTGGCCGTGGCGCACAGCACGGCCCAGGGCTGGGGCATGGACCGCTACGTGGCCGAGGGCGCGGGCTGGGTGGTGCGCCAGCACACCATCACCTACAAGCGGCCCTGCTTCCTGGGCGAGACCATCACCGCCTGCACCTGGATCTCCACCTTCTCGCCCCGGCAGAGCGCCCGGCGCTACCTGTTCTGGCGCGCGGCGGACAAGGCCGTGCTCGCCGAGGCCGAGACCCAGTGGGTGTTCATCGACCTCAAGACCGGCCGCCCGGCCAAGGTGCCGCAAACCCTGCGCGACGCCTTCGAGATCGTGGAGGACGAGGGCGAGGTGAAGCGGATGCTGGAAGGGTGAGCCAGCACCGGAGTTGACAGATATAATACAGAGGTTATATTTATGGCCGCAGACGCCTGGGAGGTTGGCTTCCTCAGCCAGCAGGTGCTGGACGAGTTTGAAGCCCTGCCAGCGGACGTGCGCGCGCGCTTCCAGCGCATCTTCCGCCTGGCGGAGGCCCACGGGCTGGCGGCGCTGGTGATGCCCCTGGCCCGCCCCCTTGAGGGTCCCCTTTGGGAACTCCGGGCATCGGGCCGCGACGGAATCGCCCGGGGGCTGTATGTGGCCCAAAGCGGCAAACGGGTTGTGCTGCTGCGTTTTTTCGCCAAGAAAACCCAGCGCACCCCGCGCCGGGAAATCGAAACCGCCCTGGCCCGCCTGCGGGAGGTTGCCCAATGATCGACGCCAAGACCGTGCACAAGCGCATGCTCCGCGAAGATGCGGACTATGCCCGCGAATACGAGGCCCTGGGAGACGAATTCGCCCTGGCCGAGACCCTCGTCCGCGCCCGCAGCGCCCGCGGCCTGACCCAGACGCAGGTTGCCGAGCGCCTGGGCGTGGCCCAGCCCGCCGTGGCCCGCATCGAATCCGGCCGCAACGTGAGCCTGAAGACCCTGCGCCGCTACGCGGGGGCCCTGGGCTGCCGCGTGGAACTGCGCCTTGTGCCTTCCAAAGGCTAAGGCGGGCGATTGACTCCCGCGCGCCCAGGGTGCACAAATCCCCTCGCGGCGACAGCCGCCAAGGGAGCCCTCTGCCGACCATGACCGCAGACCAGAAACCGACAGCATCTCTGCCCGCCTCCCTGCCCATCGGCGTGTTCGACTCCGGCGTGGGCGGCTTGACCGTGCTGCGCGCCCTCAAAATGGCGCTGCCGCGCGAGGACTTCCTCTACCTGGGCGATACCGCCCGCCTGCCCTACGGCACCAAAAGCGGCGCAACGGTCGCCCGCTACGCCCTGCAAACGACGAAAGTCCTGGTGGACCAGGGCGTGAAGCTCCTCGTCGTGGCCTGCAACACCGCCTCGGCCGTTTCGCTGCCGGGCCTCACCCAGGCCTACCCAAACATCCCGGTGGTCGGCGTCATCGAGCCCGGCGCGCGCGCCTGCGCGCAAAAGGCCCCGCACGGCCGCATCGCGGTCATCGCCACGGGCAGCACCGTGCGCGGCGCGGCCTACCAGACCGCCATCCTGCGCCTAAGGCCCGAGGCCACCATCGCCACGCGCCCGGCCCAGCTGTTCGTCGCCCTGGCCGAGGAAGGCTGGACCGACGGCCCCGAGGTGGAGGCCGTGGCCAAGCGCTACCTCGCGCCCCTCATGGCCGAGTTCCCGGAAAACCGGCCCGACTGCCTGGTGCTGGGCTGCACGCACTTCCCGGTGCTGGCCGAGGCCATCCGCAAGTTTCTCCCCGAGGGCGTGTGCCTTGTGGACAGCGCCGAGACCACGGCCGAGAGCGTGGCCGCCGAGCTGGCCCGGCGCGGCCTCCTGAAACCCGGCGGCGCGCCCGGCGATTCCCAAACCGAGGGACGTGTGCGCTTCTTCGCCACGGACGACCCGGAGCGCTTCGCCAAGGTGGGCGAGATCTTCCTGGGCCAGCCCCTAAGCCCGGCGGACATCACCCTGGTGGACCTGTAGACCCCCGCCGCCAGCTTTTCCGGCCACGCCCTTTCCAGAAACCCGCGCCCCTGGACAAGCGCGTCCTGTGTGTGCATGTTCATCCATGGCAGCCAACCACAAGCAACGCGGAGGCCCCCATGCGTCTGCACGGATTGAGTCACGAGAGCTTCGAGAAAGAGGCGGAGATCGCCGCCTGGGCGCGTGAACGCGGCCACACCCTGACCCACACGGACCTGTGGAACGGCGAGACCCCGCCCGACCCGTCCGCCTTCGACTTCCTGGTGGTCATGGGCGGGCCCATGAACATCTATGAAGAAGACAAGTTCCCCTGGCTGGCCATGGAGAAGCGCTTTCTCAAGGCCAGCATCGAGGCCGGAAAGCGCGTCATCGGCGTGTGCCTGGGTGCGCAGCTCCTGGCCGACGTGCTGGGCGGCCCGGTCACCAAGGGCAAATACCGGGAGATCGGCTGGCACGAGGTGACTGCCGGGCCCGACGCCGCCAAGAGCCGCGTTTTTGCCTCCCTGCCGCAGCGCTACCTGGCCTACCACTGGCACGGTGACACCTTCGCCATCCCGCCCGGCGCGCTGTGGACCGCCCAAAGCGAAGCCTGCGCCAATCAGGCCTTCTCCGCCTGCGATGACCGCGTCGTGGGCCTGCAGTTCCACCTGGAGACCAACGCCCAGAGCATGGCCGAACTCTCCACCAACTGCGCCGACGAGATCACCCTGGACCCGGTGAAATGGCCCTACGTGCAGTCCGTGGCCGAAATGACCGCCAGACCGGAACGCCTGGGGCAGATCCGCACCCTGCTGGACCAGATTCTGGACAACATGGCCGCGCTGGGATAGAAGCCCGCCCCGGACGCACCCTGCGCCCCACAATCCGCGCACACAATCCGTAACGAAGGAGCCGACATGGCCGAGACCGTTGAAGAGTTGACCATAAGCTACGAAGAGGACGGCGTTGTCGTCACCGAGGAACTGGACAAGGTCATCCTGTCCAAGGGCGCCTGGGCCACCGTGCTCTTCAAGTACCGCTCCTGGGACAAGGCCAAGAACGACTACGGCCCGGTGGCCTTCACCATCCGCCGCTACCGCAAGCAGAGCGGCGAATACAAGCAGCAGAGCAAGTTCACCATCTCCAGCGAGGACCAGGCGCGCAAGATCATCGACGCCCTGGAAGGCTGGATCGGCAAGAAGTAAGCCCAGGGGCTCCGCCCCTTGACCCCGGTCAAGGGATTGATTAAATTTTATTTGTTTTGGACATGTTAGGCTGTGAATCCAGTCTCCAGCTGCCAGGGTTCCCAAATACTTTCACTACCGAACAGGCTGTTTGTCCTGCAGCAAG
>JACRDI010000033.1 GCA_016218665.1 Desulfovibrio sp.
AACGGCATCGCTCCCATGGTGCGCATCCTGTCCAAGGTGACCGGATACAAGCTGAAGGAGATCTACGAGCTGTTCCCCTCCGGCCCCGGCAAGGGCGCCTGCAAAATGGCCGGCCTGCCCAAGCCCACCGGCTGCGTGTAACAACCGCGCCGAATTCGACTCAAGAGGGCGGAGGCTTCGGCTTCCGCCCTTTTTGTTTTCTGCACCGCTTCTCGCAGGAGGCCGCCATGCAGGACTATTTCGCCACCCTGGCCCTGGCCAACCGGTGGGCCAACGCGCTGCTCTACGCCGAACTGGCGAAACTCTCCCCCGCGCAGCTTGCCCAGGCCTCGGAGGCCAACTTCGGCTCCATGCTTGCCATCGCCAACCACACGGTGCTGGCCGACCGCGCCTGGCTCTGCCGCTTCACCGGCGAGGGCGGGCCCGTGGCAAGCGTGGACGCCGTGCCCTGGCCGGACTTCGCGGACCTGCGCGCCGCGCGCGAGGCCGGGGATGCGCGCATGGTGGCCTTCACCGAGGGCCTGGCCCCGGAGCGCCTGGCCGGAACCTTGCGCTACCGGGACATGAAGGGCCGCGACTGCGCCGAGCCTTTCCTGCTGTGCCTGGGGCACTTCTACAACCACCAGACCTTCCACCGGGGGCAGCTGCACGCCCTGCTGGGCCTCTGCGGCATCAAGGCCCCGAACCTGGATCTCATCTACTACCACGTGGCGCAGCGCCGGGCTTCCGCGTAACCGTGTGGTAACACGCGCGAAGCCCGCTCCGGGCATGGACGCGCAGGCCGACTCGGTGTATGTCCCTGGGCCGGGAGGTCTCCGCGCCCCCGCCGAAACGCCCGACGAAACGCCCGTTGAACGCCAGCGGGCTGAACGCCACAGGCCTGAACGCCACAGGCCTGAATGCCATAGGCCTGAATGCCATAGGCCTGAACGCCACAGGGAGGACCGCCGCGTGAGCCTCGACATCCTGGACCAGTTCCACGACCCGGTTTTGTGCAAGAGCGTGCTGGAACGCCTGCGCGCCACCCTGGATGGCAAGCCCCTGCGCTTCATGGAGGTCTGCGGCACGCACACCGTGGCCATCTTCCGCAGCGGCCTGCGCTCCATATTGCCAAAGGAGATCGTGCACCTCTCCGGTCCCGGCTGCCCGGTGTGCGTCACACACGAGGCCGAGATCAACGCCTTCCTGGACCTGGCCGAGAAGCCGGGCGTCATCGTGGCCACCTTCGGCGACCTCATGCGCGTGCCCGGCAGCAAGGGGCGCACGCTCAAGGCCGCCCAGGCCGACGGCGCCCGCGTGGCCGTGGTCTATTCCCCGCCGGACGCCCTGAAGCTGGCGGCGGAGAACCCCGACGCCACGGTGGTGTTTCTGGGCGTGGGCTTCGAGACCACGGCCCCCGGCGTGGCGGCCAGCGTGAAGATGGCCAAGGCGCAAGGTCTCGCCAACTACCGCGTGCTTTCCTTCCACAAGCTTGTGCCCCCGGCGCTGGACGCCCTGCTTTCCGATCCGGACACGGACATCGACGCCTTCATCATGCCCGGCCACGTGTCGGCCATCATCGGCCTTGCGCCCTACCGCCCCGTGGCCGAGCGCTACGGCAAGGCCGCGGCCATCGCCGGGTTCGAGCCGCTGGACATCCTGCAGGCCCTGCTGTTTTTGGCCGAGTGCAAGAAGGGCGGCCGCGCGGAGGTGGTCAACCTGTACCGCCGCGTGGTGCGCGACGAGGGCAACGCCAAGGCCCGGGCCATGCTGGCCGAGGTGTTCCGCCCGGCGGACGCCCTGTGGCGCGGCATCGGCGAGATTCCGGGCTCCGGCCTGGAGCTGGCCGACGAGTACGCCGCCTTTGACGCCAAGCGCTCCTTCGGCATCGAGATCAAGGACTGCCCCCCGCTGCCGGGCTGCAAGTGCGGCGAGGTGTTGAAGGGCAAGATGGCCCCCAACCTCTGCCCGCTGTTCGGCAAGGCCTGCACCCCCGCCAAACCCGTCGGCCCGTGCATGGTCTCCACCGAGGGCTCCTGCGCGGCATACTACAAATATCAGGTGTGAGAAGCATGAGCGACAAGGTTCTCCTCGACTACGGCTCCGGCGGCAAGGCTTCCCAGCGTCTCATCGGCGAGCTGTTCCTGCGCCACTTCGACAACCCGGAGCTGCGGCGCATGAACGACGGCGCGGTGCTCTCCGTTTCCGGCAGGATAGCCGTGAGCACCGACACCTTCACCGTGGACCCGGTGTTTTTCCCCGGCGGCGACATCGGCCGCCTGGCCGTGCACGGCACCGTGAACGACGTGGCCATGATGGGCGCCGTGCCCAGGTATCTCACCTGCGGCTTCCTCATCGAGGAAGGCCTTGAGATGGCCATGCTCGAACGCATCGTGGAATCCCTGGGCGCGGCCGCGCGCGAGGCCGGGGTCTGGGTCGTCACCGGCGACACCAAGGTCGTTCCCAAGGGCGCGGCGGACAAGATCTTCATCAACACCACCGGCATCGGCGAGGTCATCGTGGACCCGGCCCCTGCCGGGGACCGCGCCCGCCCCGGCGACGCCATCCTCATCAACGGCACCCTGGGCGACCACGGCCTGGCCATTCTGTCCACCCGCCAGGGCCTGGCCTTCGAGACCCCCGTGCTCTCGGACTGCGCCAGCCTGAACCGGCCCATCGAGGCCCTTTTGCGGGGCCTGCCCGATGTGCACGTGCTGCGCGACCCCACGCGCGGCGGCCTGGCCACCACCTTGAACGAGATCGCCGTGGCCTCCGCCGCCACCTGCGAGATCGAGGAGGACCTGATCCCCGTGCGGCCCGAGGTGCGCGGCGGCTGCTCGCTGCTCGGCCTGGACCCGCTGTACCTGGCCAACGAGGGCAAGTTCCTCTGCATCGTGCCCGGGGACCAGGCCGAGGCCGCGCTGGCCATCATGCGCGCGGATCCGCTCTGCGCCGGGGCCAGGAAGATCGGTGAAGTGGTGCCGGCGGAGGCCGGGCAGCCCGGCCGCGTGCTGCTCAAGACCGGGCTGGGCGGCAAGCGCCTGCTCGGCATGCTGGAAGGCGAGCAGCTTCCGCGCATCTGCTAGCCCCTCTGAACGCGAATCCCGTGCCGCCCGGCTTTCCCGCTTGAGACGGGGAGGCCGGGCGGCGCGCTTTCCGCCTCCCTCCGCCGCGCCCCCTTGCCGCATCAGGAAAAAGCGCGCTACAGAAGCCCATCTCCCGTTTCCACGCCGCAACCCGGAGGGGCGCATGGACTCCTGCATCTTCAAGGAAGATTCCGCCTTCATCGCCGCCATTCAGCAGACCTCCACGGAGACGCCGGACGAGGCCTTCAGCGACCGCGCCGCCGCCCTGCTGGCCGATGCGCGCCAGCTTTCGCAGCTGTGCTCGGCCTGCTTCTGGGCCAGCCTGGAGGTGGAGGAGGGCAGAAGCGTGCGCGGCACCGTGAGCCTGTGCTCGCCCTCGGCCTCGCTGCTGGCCCGGCGCTTCACCCGGCCGGTGCCGGCCACGGTGCACAACCTTGTGGCGCTGCTGACGGCCTCGCCCCGCAGCCCGCTTGCCGTGCACGGCGGGCCGGAGGGGCTGGAGGTGTGGGGCATCCTCGATTCCGAGCCGGAGGGCGTGCTGCGCCTGCGCATCGCCGGCAACGGCATCCTGCTGGCCTCGCGCGCGCGGCAGGTGCTGGCGCTGCTGCATCAGGGCGCGGTGTCCATCCCCGTGGCCGCGGACGAGGCCTCCCTTGCGCAGCTGGTGGCGCGCACCCTGGGCAAGGAGCGCTCCCTGGAGCAGCACGCCAACATCCCCGGCCGGATTCTGCGCGTGGTCACCACCATGATCCGCCACGGGCACGGGGGCAGCCTGGTGCTGGTGCCGCCGGAGGACGACTCCTGGCGGAGTTCCGTGAGCTTCCGCTTCTGCCTCGACGAGCCGAGCGCGCGCGTGCTGTACGACAGCGTGCACAACTTCGAGGCGCTGATGGACGAGGCCAAGCGCGGGTACGACGACCTGGTGACCGGCCGCACCAGCTGCGCCTCGCTCATCGCCCTGCGGGAGCAGTACGAGACCGTGCACTTCTTGCGCACGCTGAGCAGTCGCTGTTCCGCCGCGTGGGCGACCTGGGGCTCATCGACGGCGCGGTGGTGATGGACCTGAATTTGCGGCTGCACGGCTTCGGCGCGAAGCTGCTCTACGGGCCGCAGGAGTTCCACGTGGCGACCTTGAGCGCCGTCACCGGGCGGCTGCGCAAGACGGTGAGCCTGGGCGAGCTTGGGGGCATGCGGCACCAGTCGGCCGCGCGCTTCGTGAACACCAACCGCGGGTGCGACGTGTTCGTGGTCTCGCAGGACGGCCGGCTGTCCATGTTCTCCTGGTCCGAGCATTTGCAGACCGTGGCCGTGGTGCAGCACCTGGAGCACTTCATCTGGGAGCAGCAGGCGGGGTAGGGGAATGTCTCCCGTGTCACGCTTGACGTGTCACGTCTTGCGATATATGCTTTGCCCATGATTCTCACCTTCAAGTGCCGCGACACCGAGCGCATCTGGGACATGGAGCCTGCGCGCCGGTTTTCGGTGGAGGTGCAGCGCGCCGCGCGGCGCAAGCTGGTGATGCTCGACGCGGCCCAGGCCGTGCAGGATTTGCGGCTGCCGCCCGGCAATCGGCTGGAGGCCCTGAAGGGCGACCGCTCCGGGCAATACAGCATCCGCGTGAACGAGCAGTACCGCCTCTGCTTCGTGTGGACAGGGCGCGACGCCGAAGACGTTGAGCTTGTGGATTACCACTAGGGGGAGACATGGAAAAGGACACGACGATGAACGAGGCCACCCTTGGGCCCATTCATCCCGGCGAGATATTGCTGGAGGAATTTCTGCGCCCCCTCGACCTGAGCCAGAACAGGCTCGGCATCGACCTGGGCATTCCGCCGCAGCGCGTGGGCGACATCGTGCGCGGCAGGCGCGGCATCACCGCGGATACCGCCCTCCGGCTGGCGCGCTATTTTGGCACCACACCGCAGTTCTGGCTCAACCTGCAGAGCCGTTACGAGCTTGACGTGGCGAGGCACAGCCGCTTGCCGGAACGCATCGCCCAGCAGGTGCGTCCGCGCTTCGTGGCCTGAGTCGTCCGCCGGGTCTCACCCCACCGCCAAACAATCCACCCCGACCTGATACCCGCGCGCGGCGAGCCATTCCAGAATCTCCTCCCGCGCCCCGCGTGAGCCGACGTTCACGAGGATGAAGGGCGCGGCCTGTCCGGCCTGTCTGTCCTTGCCGTTTCGCCCGTTCTGGGCTGGCGGCACGTCCTCGCGCCCCAGCACGGGGATGCCCGCCACGCGCTGCCCCACCTTGCGCGGGTCGATGTCCACATAGCGCTCGATCTCCACCCCAAGCGCCACCAGCGGCGCCATGCGCCTGCGGCTTTCCCGCCCGGCCCCCCAGCACCACACGCGCGGATGCCCTGGGTTGTGCGCGGCCAGCCACTGGCGCAGGTGACCGGCCTTGGCCCGGGCAAAGGCCTCGGCGCTGTACTCGCCCGCCGAGCGCGAGAGCCGCGCGGGCGGGTCGTTCCACACGAGGATCTCCTCCTCCACCTTGGCCATGCGCGCGCCCTGGCCCAGCCAGCGCAGCCACTGCTCGTAGTCCTCGGGAAAGGGCCCCGCGCAGGCGGAACCGGAGCCAGGGGGGCCGCCCAGGGTGTCGCCGAGGGTATCGCCAAGTGTGCCGCCGGGCGCGCAACCGTTCCCGGTGTTGGGCCGGGCCGGGCCGAAGCGTTCCCAGGCCGCGCGGCGGAACATGACCGAGGGGTTGGCCAGGGGCGATTCCACAAAGCGGTTCAGGCTGATGGCCTCGTGGGTCACAAGCGTGTTCAGCCAGTCCACGTGCAGGGCATAGCCCAGGCGCTTTGCGCGGTCCCCGCCGAAGCGGACAAGGCCGGACACGAGGTCCAGCCCCGGCTCGGCCTCCAGGCGGCGCACCTGCAGCTCCAGGCGCCGCGGCAGGCAGAGGTCGTCGGCGTCCATGCGGGCGATGAACGGGGCGCGGGCGGCGGACACGGCGGCGTTCCAGGCGAGGGCCACGCCCTGGTGCGGCAGGCGCAGGTGGCGGATGCGGCTCTCCCGGTGGCTGCGGGCGTCGCGCGCGGCAAAGGCGGCCAGGATGGCCGGGGTGTCGTCGGTGCTGCCGTCGTCCGCCGCGATGATTTCGAAGTGGGGCAGGCTCTGCGCCAGCAGGCTTTCCAGGGCCGCGGGCAGGGTGGCCGCGGCGTTGAAGCAGGGCAGGCACACGCTGACCAGGGGGGCGCTGGCAGGGGGGGCGCTTGCGCGCGGGTCGCCGTCAGCCATGGGCCCGCCCGTTATTTGGCCTGGCGCTCGGGGTCGGCGGCGCGGCGCTCGGTGACGGCGATTTTGAGGCGGCACACGCCGCAGATGCCCGTGGACGTGGGCGACTTGCACACCTCGCAGGGGGCCAGCGGGTCGCCCTTCTCCTGCTCCTGCCGGGCAAAGGCCGGCCGGCCGCGCTTCAAAAAGCCGTCGTAGAAGGCGATCTTCTGGCCTGGGCTCATGTGCTCCAAATCGGCCCACAGGCGCTTGTGCCCGGTGAAGCTGGCCCCGCCGCTGTAGGGGCAGGGCGCGGTGTGGATCTCGATGCCGTTCAAGAAGGCGTAGCAGCCGGTCTCGAACTCGGTCAGGCGGCACAGGGGCTTCACCTTGCGGGCAAAGCCGTTCTCGGCCTGCAGGCAGGGGCCCTGGTCCGAGAGGTAGCCCGCGTCCCAGCGCAGGGTGTTGGCGAACAGCCGCGCCACCTCGTCGTCCAGGTTGTGGCCGGTGGCCAGCACCTGGAAGTCTTCCTCCAGCGCGATGCGGTTGAACCAGTGGCGCTTGATCTTGCCGCAGGCCGAGCACACCGGGCGGTTGATGTAGCGCTTCACGTCCGGGATGGGCAGGCCCTCTTTCTCAAGCTCGATGACGCGCAGCTTGAGGCCGTGCAGCCGGCAGAAGGCCTCCACCTTGTTCCGCGCGGCGGCGGAGGACACCGGGATGCCCAGGTCCACGTGCAGGCCGGTGACGTCGTAGCCCAGGCGCGAGAGCTCAAGCATGAGGCTTAAAGAGTCCTTGCCGCCGGAAAGGGCCACGAGCACGCGCTCGCCGGGCTTGATGAGGCCGTGCCTGCGGATGGCCTTCTCCACCTGGCCGGTGAAGTAGGCGGCGAAGCAGTCGCGGCAGAAGGCTGTGTTGTGGCTCGGCAGGGGAACTTCTGCCGGGGCTTTGCATTTGCGGCATTTCATGGGGGGGTTATCCTGTGCTGGTGACCTTGCGGATGCGGATCTCGTCGCCGTCTTCCAGGCGATCGTCCGGGGTGAGGAGCCTGTCGCCCCGGATGATCAGGGCGTCGTTCACGCGCAGTCCCAGGCGCTTCTGCAGCATGAGCACGGTGTTGTGCTTTTCAAACGTGAAGGTCTCGTTGTCCGGTTCGACGAAAACTGTGATCACGGGGAATGCTCCTTGGGGGGCGGTGGCAGAGTGGTGCCCGGCTTCCGGGGGGATTGTCAAGGTGCGGAGAGTTCCGATATCGGGGGCTCTGCGGATCACAATTGTGTTGACCGCGCTTCAAAAGCGGATATACCGTTCAATGTAAGAGAAGCCCTTCCCCCCAGAGGAGCGACATTATGGACAGGCCGAAGATTCTTGTAGTGGACGATGAAAAGCACATCCGCATGCTTTACCAGGAAGAGCTTGAGGATGACGGCTACGCCGTGGTGACCTCTGACGGGGAGGAGCCCATCCTCATGCTCCTTGACCGGGAGGCCCCGCAGGTGGTCATCCTGGACATCCGCCTGGGGCCGGAGAAGTCCGGCCTGGACCTGCTGCAGCTCATCCGCGGCAGGCAGGGCGCGGCCCATGTGCCGGTCATTCTCTCCACGGCCTACGACAGCTTCCAGCACGATCTCAAGAGTATCGCCGCGGACTACTATGTGGTCAAGTCCGTGGATCTCACCGAACTCAAGGACAAGGTGCGTCAGGCTCTGGGGGCCCAGGCGTCCTAGCGGTTTTTCTCGCGGATCTCGTAGCCGAAGTGGCGGTCCTGCAGCCAGCGCACGCCAAAGAGGTCGCGCACGCCCGCCACGGCGCGCTCCCAATTGCCGTACTTGGATACGCCCATGCGCCGTTCGCGGTGGTTCACCGGCATTTCGGCCACGGTGGCTCCTTCCATCTTCATCAGCGTGGGCAGGTAGCGGTGCATGCCCTTGAAGCGGGGAATGCGCAGCAGCATGTCCTTGCGCATGACCTTGAGCGAGCAGCCTGTGTCGCGCACGCTCTCGCGGGTGATGCGGTTTCTTATGGCGTTGGCGATCTTGGAGGCATAGCGCTTGCTGAAGGTGTCCTGGCGCTTCTTGCGCCAGCCGATGGCCATGCCGTAGCCCTGGTCGAAGAGGGCCAGCATGGCCGGAATGTCGGCCGGGTCGTTCTGCAGGTCCGCGTCCATGGTCACCACGATGGGGAAGGCGGCCTGGTCGAAGCCCGCGCAGAAGGCAGCGGACTGGCCCCGGTTGCGCGTGAAGGCCACATAGCGGACCTCTGGGTTGGCCGCGGCAAGGCCTTTCAGGATGTCCAGGCTCCTGTCCGTGCTGCCGTCGTCCACGAAGACCACCTCCCACCCGCGCTGAAGCGGGCGCATGGCCTGGGCTATCTCGGCAAAGAGGATGGGGAGGTTCTCTTCCTCGTTGAATACGGGGATGACGATGGAGACGCTGTGGGTGTTCGGCATGGGCGCGGTATAGGAAATTTCCGGGCCGGTGTAAATAAGCGTTGACAGTCCGCCGGGGGAGGCATACATACCCCTTCTCGACGCGGCAACCGCCGCATCGACGTGTCGCGGGGTGGAGCAGTACGGTAGCTCGTCGGGCTCATAACCCGAAGGTCGTAGGTTCAAATCCTGCCCCCGCTACCAAAAGAATTAAGGCCTTACGAGAACAGCCCTCGTAAGGCCTTTTTCGTTCCCAACCGTCTTCCCAACCTCCGAGGACGTTTCGTACCCTTCTCCGGTGGCCTGTACGCACATTGCACCACTGGCCAACGTCATGCGGTCAGCCTAGACGAGTTTCGCCTCCGTGAGACCATAAGAGCCTGCTTTCCGGTCACTTCTGTGCTGAGTTTCAACCCACGCCTCCGCGCGGGAGGCGACGCTCACGCCATCGAGTACATCAGCGCCCACCTGGAGTTTCAATCCACGCCTCCGCGCGGGAGGCGACGCGGGCCTTCGCGGTGGGTGCCCCGGCTGACTCGGTTTCAATCCACGCCTCCGCGCGGGAGGCGACGCGGGCCTTCGCGGTGGGTGCCCCGGCTGACTCGGTTTCAATCCACGCCTCCGCGCGGGAGGCGACTAACGGCCGTCAAGCGCCCCTGGGCGGACATTCTGTTTCAATCCACGCCTCCGCGCGGGAGGCGACCGCAGCCGTGGCCGCAATCAACGCCGCCTGTCCTGTTTCAATCCACGCCTCCGCGCGGGAGGCGACCGCAGCCGTGGCCGCAATCAACGCCGCCTGTCCTGTTTCAATCCACGCCTCCGCGCGGGAGGCGACGCCGCAGGCTTCATGTGGTGGCCAGCG
>JACRDI010000035.1 GCA_016218665.1 Desulfovibrio sp.
ATGAAACTATATATTTGTCTTGGCGGCCTTGGAGGCGGGGGTACACCCGATCCCATTCCGAACTCGGAAGTTAAGCCCGCCATCGCCGATGATACTGCGGTTCAATCGTGGGAAAGTAGGTCGCTGCCAAGACTTAAATTTGAAAGGCGCTTCGCAAGGAGCGCCTTTTTTCATTCCACGACATCGCCACAGCCTGCGTCTCCTTGCCGTGGCATGACTCTCCCCGTGTTGCGTTTCCGCCCGCCAGAAGCTCGTGCCCAAAAGCGATTCTGACACCAACACCGCATGCAGTCGCGTGGCGTTGCCGACGTTGCCATGCGCCGGATTAAGCCGGCGAACGTGCTGTCGCCCGTCACGAATCCGAAGCACTGCCTGAATTCGCTGCCGCATGGCCGAGAGCACGAAGGCCTCTCAGACGTTCCTAGGCTCCAGCTGCTCCGCGAGCGAGGCGTGCGCCAGCCGTGGCTTGCTCCGTAAATGCTGTTCCGCTTGTCAGCAGCGTTGTGGACATGAGGGGAAGCCAATGGAACCCGCTCCGCCTTGCGCGTCTTTGGGGGACACGATGAGGCTTACGGCATGTCCTGCGTTGTGCCGCGTGTGCCTGCGTTGAAGCGACTGGAGGCTGTCAGGCGAAGCGAGGGCTTCTTGCGTTCTGATCACTTTTCGAGGTTTCGCAGATCTTCGTCCGCACGTGCTGGTGCGGCTCAATGGCAAGGGGAACGCGACACCGGAGAGACGCTGGCGGTCCGCGCCAAGCTGCGGCACTGGGCATTCGTGCCTACGCTTGCCGTCGTGCCGCCATCAGAAGCCGCAAAAAAAGGGCCCGGTCTCTCGACCGGGCCCTTGCACACTCAGGCAGGGGACAGCTAGAACTTGTAGCCGATGGAGATGCCGGCCATGTAAGCCTTGCTGTTCGTGATCTGCGTCGCGCCCTTCAGGTTGGCGTTGGAATCCAGGCTGCGGTCATTGTTCACCAGGTACATGAGGGAGAAGTCGTAGGTGAGCTTGTCCTGCAGGATGCCGAAGCCCAGGCTGTAGATCTTGCGGTCATTGGTGGGCAGCATGTAGTCTTCATAGCCCTTGCGGATGGGGTCCTGGTCCCACACGAAGCCGGCCCGCAGCGCCAGCCAATCCTTGGCCATGTATTCGCCGCCAAGCTGGAAGCGCCACACGTTGCGCCAGTTCTTCCAGCTTGTGGTGTCGGCCTGATTTTCGAAATTATACTCAAGCTTCTCGTAGTCCTGCCACTGGGTGAAGGTGGCGTCGGCCTCGATCTTCCAGTCCTTGTTGGGCTTGTAGGCAACGCCCAGGCTGTAGGAGGCGGGAAGGGTCATGTTGATGGTCAGGGCCTGGTTCCGCATCAGCGCGTTTTCCGTGTAGTGCACATGGCCACTGTCGGACTGCTTTTGCGTCGAGTGGTAGACGAAGCCCGCGGACCATTCGTCGTTGAAGGTGTACAGCATGGCGGCCTGCATGCCGAAACCGACCCCGTCGACCTTCATGCGCATGTCGGTGGTGGAAGTGGGGCGCTTGCGCAGGTCGGCGGAGCTGTAGATGATTTCCGGGCCGATGGCGACGGAGAGGTTGTCCGTGAGCTTGATGGCCAGGTTGGGAGCGATGGAGTAGGAGCTCAGCTCCGCCTTGTAGGTCTTGGTGGTGCCGGCCCAATCGTAGCCGAACTGGGTGCCCAGCCCGAAGCGGGTGTACTCGCCGATGCCGAACCAGACCTTATCGGTCAGCTGCTGCACGTAGTAGGCGTGGGGCGGGGTGTAGATGTTGGTCTGCAGGGTGGTCTCGCTGCCGGAACCGGCCCTGACGTCGGCCGTGGGGGCGATGGCGGTGAAGCCGACCATGGTGCTGGAACCAGGCAGCTGCGTCATGCCGGCAGGGTTGTAGATGACGGTCGAGGCATCGCCGGGAAGGGCCATCACCGCGCCGCCCATGGCGTTTCCGCGGGCGCTGAACTCGTTCAAGGCAAAGCCGCCCGCCTGGCAGACGGTGGGTACAAGCATGAGCAGTGCCAGCGCACGCAGGCTGGCGGCAAAGTGGGCCATGTTTCGTTTCAGGCGCATCCGGAACCCCTCTTTAGAAATTGAACGTGACAACATTTATAACATTCATTAACTGGCTGTTTTATTTGAGCCAAACAAAATAACGCAGAATCAATTAGCAGCTTGTTTGAAAAAAGTAAATGTGTGAATAGATCAATTTTGCTTACCCTATGGACAAAAAAGAAGGGCGCATTTCTGCGCCCTTCTTTGAGGGAAACCGGACACCCGGGTTCGGACCGCTACCGCTGCTCCCTTTCGGGCCTGACGGGGTTCACGGCGAACCCGCCGTCCGGCTTCCCCGGTGTGTTGAAAAGTGGCGGAGAGGAGAGGATTCGAACCTCCGGTACCCGTTAGGGTACACACACTTTCCAGGCGTGCTCCTTAGGCCAACTCGGACACCTCTCCGCGAGGACGAACCAATTAATACGATTCAATTTGCCTGGCAAGCGAAATCTGACATGCTCGCGCGGTTTCTTGCGATTCCCGGTTCAGGGAAGCTCCAGGCTCCCTTTCAGCTCGGCGATGGTCTGGGCGCGCGCCTTGAGCATGGTGCGCGGCAGGTCGTCCACCATGCGGAAGGCCATGTCCGGCCGGATGAAATTCGCCGTGCCCACCTGCACGGCGCTGGCGCCCACCAGGATGAACTCCAGCGCGTCCTCCGCGCTTACGATGCCGCCGATGCCGATGACCGGAATCTTTACGGCGCGGCAGACCTGGTGCACGCAGCGCAGGGCCACGGGCTTGATGGCCGGGCCGGAGAGCCCGCCCACCACGTTGGCCAGCCTGGGCTTGCGGGTGCGGATGTCCACCGCCATGCCGAGCAGGGTGTTGATGAGGCTCACGGCGTCCGCGCCGCCCGCCTCGGCCGCGCGGGCGCACAGGGCGATGTCCGTGACGTTGGGCGAGAGCTTGACGATGACCGGCTTGCCCACGGCGCGCTTCTTGACCTCCTCGGTCACCTTGGTGATCTGCGCCGGGTCCTGGCCGAAGGCCGCGCCGCCGCTCTGCACGTTGGGGCAGCTTACGTTCACCTCAAGGGCGGCCACGCCTTCCTCCCCGGCAAGCACGCCGGTCAAATCGCCGAACTCCTGGGCGGAGCAGGCGTACAGGTTGGCGATGATGGCCGTCTCGCGCCAGGGCAGCAGGGGCAGCTTGTCCCGCACGAACGCTTCAACGCCCGGGTTCTGGATGCCGATGGCGTTCAACATGCCGCAGGGCGTCTCCACGATGCGCGGCATGGGGTTGCCCTCGCGCGGCTTGAGGGACAGGCCCTTGACCACGATGCCGCCCAGGCGCTTCAGGTCGCCGAAATTCATGAACTCAAGGCCGAAGCCGAAGGTGCCGGAGGCGGTGATGATGGGGTTCTTCAGCACCAGGCCGGCAAATTCAACGCGCAGATCCATGTCCGTCTCCTTTACAGATGCACGTCGTCGGCCTTGAACACCGGGCCGCGCGCACAGACCTGCACGTGCTTGTCCTGGCCGTCCTTGCACACGCAGCCCAGGCACGCGCCCACGCCGCAGGCCATGCTGCGCTCAAGGGAGAGCTCCGCGCGCACCTGGTGGAGCTTCGCCGCCTGCTGGATGGTCTTGAGGAAGGGCAGGGGGCCGCAGGCCAGCACCAGGCCTCCGTGCGCCCCGGCCACCTCGGCCTCGATGCGCTCGATGATCGTCGGCAGATCGTCGGGCGTCTTCTCGTGGATGGCTTCGGCCCGCACCTTGTCCTTCATCATCTGATAGGGGTAGGAATCGATGCCGGCGCGGTGGGCGAAGACCAGGCGCAGGAACTCCGGCGTGGGGTGGCGCTCGATGTATCCCCGGAACGGGGCGATGCCCATGCCTCCGGCCAAAAGCAGGGTAGGGGTCTCCTCCGGGGCGGAAAAGCCGTTGCCCAGCGGTCCCCATACGATGACCTCGTCGCCGGGGAGGAGCCGCGTGAGGCGTTCCGTGCCCCGGCCCACCACCTGGAAGAAAAAGGTGACGGACTCCTCGTCCGCGCGGGAGATGGAGAAGGGCCGTCCCCAGGAGAGTTCCAGCCCCCAGTGCTTGGGCCGCAGCATGGCGAACTGGCCGGGGCGGTAGCCCTCCCAGCCGGGATTCTCAAGCGTCAGCTCCACGAAATCGCTGGGCCCTTCCCACACGCCAAGGAAGCGCAGCTCGCGCACCTTGACTTCACGGCAGTTTCTGACCACCATCTCACTTCCTTCGCCCCGCCGGCAGCGGCCGGGCCAGAGCACTCTCACCCAAAGGCGTTTTTTCCGAATGGACAGACATGTACCTGAAATAATGGCCCCCGCGGGAGACCGCGCCAGCTTCCTGGCCGGCGTGGCCGCCGGGGCCGATGCCATCTACCTGGGCCTGAAACACTTCTCGGCCCGCATGCAGGCCAAGAACTTCGGCCTGGGCGAATTGGCCTCCCTCACGTCCTATGCCCACGAGCGCGGCGTGCGCGTCTTCGTGGCCATGAACGTGCTGCTCAAGCCCGACGACTCCCGCGCGGCCGGCAGCCTCATGGAGCGCCTGGCCGAAACCGTGCGCCCGGACGCCCTCATCGTGCAGGACCTGGGCCTTATGCCCCTGGCCCGCCAGGCCGGTTTCACCGGCGAGCTGCACATCTCCACCCTGGCCAACGCCACACACCCGGCGGCGCTTGCCGTGGCCCGCGAGCTCGGCGCAAGCCGCGTGGTGCTCCCGCGCGAGCTGGACCTGGACGAGGTGAAGCTCATGGCCGGGGCCTGCCCCCAGGGCCTGGGCCTGGAGGTCTTTGTGCACGGAGCGCTGTGCCACTGCGTTTCCGGCCGCTGCTGGTGGAGCAGCTTCCTGGGCGGCAAAAGCGGCCTGCGCGGACGGTGCGTTCAGCCCTGCCGCCGCTTGTACAGGCAAGGCGGCCCCAAAAGCAAGCCCGAGCGCCTGTTCTCGTGCCAGGATCTGAGCCTGGACGTTTTGACGAAACCCTTGCTGGACGTGCCCCAGGTGACATCCTGGAAGATCGAGGGCCGCAAGAAGGGCCCGCACTACGTCTACTACGTCGTTTCCGCCTACCGCCTTTTGCGCGACCAGCCCGGCGACGCCACGGCGCGCAAGACGGCGGTTTCCCTGCTGGAGCAGGCCCTTGGCCGTCCCGGCACCCACGGGGTGTTCCTGCCGCAGCGCAAGTATCCGCCCGTGCGCCCCGCGCAGGAGACCGCCTCCGGCCTGCTCGTCGGCCAGGTGAAGCGCGAGCCCGGCGGCAAGGCCTACCTCCAGCCGCGCGAGGACCTGCTGCCCGGAGACCTGCTGCGCCTGGGCTGCGAGGACGATCCCTGGCACCAGACCATTCCCCTGCGCCGCCGCGTGCCCAAGGGCGGCCGCCTGGACCTGCCCGCCGGGCCTCCGGGCAAGCCCCAGGCCGGCAAAGGCGCCCCGCGCCGGAACGCCGGTCCGCCGCCCAAGGCGCCGGTGTTCCTCATCGACCGCCGCGAGCCCGAGCTGATGCAACTGCTGGCGGGCATGGAGAAGGACCTGGCCCTGGGGCCGGAGCCGCCGGAAAAGCAGGCGGCCCACTTCGCGCCCAAGACGTTCCCCGCTCCGCAGCCGGCCAAGCGCACGGACATCCACGTGTTCCGCGCCCTGCCGCGCGGCATGGCCCGCGGGGGCAAGTCGGCCGAGACCGGCATCTGGCTGGAGCGCTCGGCCCTGCTCGATGTGCCCAGGGCGGTGACGCCGCGCATCTGGTGGTGGCTGCCCCCGGTCATCTGGCCCGGCGAGGAGGAGCGCTACGCCCGCCTCCTCGGCGAAGCCCGCGAACGCGGGGCGCGCATCTTCGTGTTGAACGCGCCCTGGCAGGCGGGGCTTTTCGCCGACAAGACGGACCTGCGGCTTGTGGGCGGGCCCTTCTGCAACCTGGCCAACGCGCACACGGCCGCGCAGTTCGCCACCCTCGGCCTTGAGGGCGTGTTCGCCAGCCCGGAGCTCTCGGGCGAGGAGCTGCTTTCCCTGCCCAAGACCTGCCCCGTGCCCCTGGGCATCGTGCTGGGCGGCTTCTGGCCCTTCGGCCTCACGCGCATCCTGGCCGAGGAGGTGCGCACCGAGGAGCCCATCCTGAGCCCGCGCGGCGAGGTGGCCTGGGTGCGCAAGTACGCGGGCAACCACTGGATCTTCCCCGGCTGGGAGCTGGACATCTCCGCCCACCGGCGCGAGCTTGAGCAGGCGGGCTACGCCCTGTTCGCCAGCTTCCGCGAGCCCTGGCCGAAGTTCCTGGAAAACGCCCCGCGCACCAGCGTGTTCAACTGGGACCAGGGGCTGCTGTAACGCCGGGAGGGCGCCATGGATACTGAGGCTCCGCTCACGAGGCCCAGGGTCGGCATAAGCCGCTGCCTGCTGGGGGAGAACGTGCGCTACGACGGCGGGCACAAGCTGGACCGCTTCCTGCGCGACGAGCTTGGCCGCCACGTGGACTTCGTGCCCGTGTGCCCGGAGGTGGAGTGCGGCATGCCGGTCCCGCGTGAGGCCATGCGCCTTGTGGGAGACCCCGACGCCCCGCGCCTCGTCACCATCAAGTCCGGCCTGGACATGACCCCGCGCATGGAAGCCTGGGCCCAGGCGCGGGTGGAACGCCTCCAGGGCGAGGGCCTCTGCGGCTTCGTGTTCAAGTTCGGGTCGCCCTCAAGCGGCATGGCCCGGGTGAAGGTCTACCCCGAAGGTGGCGGCTCGCCCGTCCTCAAGGGGCGGGGGCTTTTCGCCGCGCGGCTCATGGACGAGATGCCGCTCCTGCCCGTCGAGGATGAGGGCCGGCTCAACGACCCCGCCCTGCGCGAGAACTTCATCGAGCGCGTGTTCGTCATGCACCGCTGGAACGGCATGCTGGCCAAGGGCTTCAGCCTGGGCCGGCTGGTGGAGTTCCACACCCGGCACAAGCTGCTGGTCATGGCCCACAGCGTGGTGCACTACCGCAGCCTGGGCAAGCTGGTGGCCGAGGGCGCGCGCTTGCCCCAGGCCGAACTCTCCGGGCGCTACCTGGCCGGGCTCATGGAAGCCCTGCGCCTGAACGCCACGGTGAAGAAGAACGTCAACGTCCTCGCCCACGTCATGGGCTACTTCAAGCGCAACCTCAGCGCCGACGAGAAGCTGGAACTGCTGGAAGTCATCGACGCCTACGCCAGGGAGCTTATGCCGCTCATCGTTCCCGTGACTTTGCTCAACCATTACGTGAGGAAGTTCGGCGAGGCCTATTTGGCCGGGCAGTGGTACCTGCGCCCGCATCCGGCGGAACTCAAACTGCGCAACCACGTCTAAATGTCCTGGGCAGTCTTGCCGCCATTGGCGTTCTTCTATACATGGTTGTGAAAGGAGCGCCCATGACCGCATACGTGCACCAGATCGATCCCAACGAGGCCGGAAGGTTCCTGGACGAAGTGCGCCTCGGTTCGCGCACCCTGCTCGATGTGCGCCAGGACTTCGAATACGCCGAAGGGCACCTGCCCGGAGCGCGGCACATCCCCCTGCCGGAGCTTTCCGAGCGCGTGGGCGAACTGGACAGGAACCTGCCCCTGCTGACCTACTGCCGCTCCGGCGCGCGCAGCTTGGCCGCGGCCAACATGCTGGCCGGCATGGGCTTCCGCGAGATAATGAGCCTGAAGGGGGGCATGATGGCCTGGGAAGGCGCGCAGGCCCAAGGCCCGGCCGATCTGGGCATGGCCTCCCTGGCCGAGGCGTCCACCCCGGCGGAGCTGCTGGAGCGCGCCTGGGGCATGGAGCTCGCTTTGCAGGATTTCTACCTCGCCCTGGCCGGGCGCGCGGCCGACGAGGAGCTCGCCGGCCTGTTCCGCCGCTTCGCCGGGTTCGAGGAACGCCACCGCCGCACCCTGTTCGAAATCTGGTCGCGCCTGGACGGCTCGGCCAAGGATGACGCCGCGCGCGAGGCCTTCGAGGCGCGGGGCAGGGCTTCCATCAGCCCCGGCGTGCTGGAGGGCGGCATCCCCGCGGCCGACTACCTGGGCCTTCTGTCCGACCCGGCCAACTCGGGCGAGGCCTTCGAGCTGGCCATGGCCGTGGAGGCGCAGGCTTTGGACCTCTACATGCGCCGCGCCGGCATCGCCGGGGACGCCGAGTCGCGCCGCACGCTCACGCTTCTTGCCGAGGAGGAGCGCGCCCACCTGAAGGTGCTTGGCGCCTTCGCCGATGGGCGCGGCAGGCTCTAGGCCGATTCCTTCCGCTTTCCCAGCAGGTTGCCCGCCAGAATGAGCGCCAGCCCCGCAAAGGTGGTGGCGTGGATGGTCTCGCCCAGGATGAAGTGGATGAGCACGAGCGACAGGAAGGGCGAGAGGAAGATCAGGTTGCCGATGCGCGCGGTGGACTTTGTCAGCCGCATGGCCATGAGCCAGAGCACGAAGCTGACGCCCATCTCGAACACGCCCACATAGGCCGCTGCCGCCAGGCCGGGATTGCCCCACTCCGGCAGGCCGGAGAAAGCGAGCGTCGTACCCAGGATGAGCGGCAGCGCGGCCGCGAAGTTGAGCAGAAGCGCCAGCACCGGGTCGGTGGCGTTTCTGGTGTTGCCTATCCAGTACAGGGCCCAGATGATGGTGCTGGCGAGCGCCAGGCCCACGCCCAGCGGGCTGCCGAAGTCGAGCCCGGCCAGGTTGCCCTGGGTGGAAAGCACCACCACGCCCAGGTAGCTCAAGCAGATGGCGGCCAGGTCGCGTTTGCCCAGCCTTTGGCCGAGCAGCGGCACGGAAAGCAGCGAAAGGGTGATGGCCCAGGTGTAGTTGAGGGGCTGGGCCACCTGCGCGGGCAGCAGCGCATAGGCCTTGAACAGCACCATGTAGTAGAGGAAGGGGTTGAGCGCCCCCAGCGCGCAGTTGCGCAGGATGTCGCGCCCGCTGAGGGAGCGGATGAGGCCGAGCCTGCCCTGCAGCGCCAGGATGCCCAGCAGGGTGAGCACGGACACGGCGTCGGCCACGAGCAAGAGCTGCAGGTGGTCCAGGTGCCGCAGGGCGATCTTGAAGGCCGAGGCCACGGTGCTCCAGATGAGCACCGTGCCCAGCCCGTACAGATAGGCCAGCCTCTGATCGGAGCGCCCCTCCACGGCGGGCTAGATCACCACATGGCGCTTGATGTGCGCCACGGCTTCCTCGGTGGAGTCCGTCAGCAGGAACAGGTCCAGGTCCTTTATGCCGCAGTAGCCGTCGGCCACCAGCCGGTCGCGGAACCAGTCCACCAGCCCGCCCCAGAAGTCCTTGCCGAGGAGCACGATGGGAAAGGCCTTGATGCGCTTGGTCTGGATGAGCACCAGGGCCTCGGAAAGTTCGTCCAGGGTGCCGAAGCCGCCCGGCAGGGCGATGTAGGCCATGGCATACTTGATGAACATGAGCTTGCGCACGAAGAAGTAGCGGAAGTCGCAGCGGGTGTTCAGGTACTGGTTGTTGTGCTGTTCCAGCGGCAGGTGGATGTGCAGGCCCACGGAGCGGCCGCCGGACTCGTACGCGCCCTTGTTGCCAGCCTCCATGAGGCCGGGACCGCCGCCGGTGATGACCGTGAAGCCCGCGTCGGCCAGCTGGCGAGAGAGCTCGACGGTGCGCTCGTACCAGGGCTCGCCGGGCTTCACCCTGGCGGAGCCGAACACGGAGACGGCTGGGCCGATGTCGCTCAAGGTCTCGAAGCCGTCCACGATCTCGGAAAGAATCTTGAAGAGCCGCCAAGACTCCTGCATGGAGAGGTCGTCGATGAGATACTGCTTGGAATTGGACATGGGCTTTGCCTGGCTCCTGAATAGTGGTTGCGGCGCGGCGCTCTCTTTGGCTAACATGGGCGCCTGCCGGATGCTGATCATGTACACGCAATCCGGCGCGAGCGGAAGGGGCGCACCGGGCTGCCCGGCAGGCGCACAGGCATTTTAAACGCTTCAACGCGGGGGTTGCATGAAGATCCATTTTCTCGGAGCCGCGCAAGCCGTCACCGGCTCCTGCTACATCCTTGAAACCGGCGGCCACCGCTTCAGCGTCGACTGCGGCATGCACCAGGGCAACAAGGAGATCGAAAAGCGCAACCTCAACCTGCACAACTACGATCCGGCCAACCTGGACTTCGTGCTGGTCACCCATGCGCACATCGACCACATCGGCCTGCTGCCCCGTCTGGTGGGCGGCGGCTTCACGGGGAAAATCTTCGCCACGCCGCCCACGGTGGACCTCATGAAGATCCTGCTGCTCGACAGCGCCCATATTCAGGAGATGGAGGCCGAGCAGCGCCTGCGCCGGGGCCTGCGCCGGGGCAAGCTGTCACAGCAGAAGCCCGACGTGGAACGCCGCGGCAAGGCCGTCCCGGCCACCGCCTATCCGCCCATGGAGCGCCGCGCGGCCGGAATGGAGCAGCCGCTCTACACCACCCAGGACGCGCTGAACACCTTCCCCCTCATCACCCCGGTGGAGTACGACACCCCCTTCGAGCCCGCGCCCGGCATCCGCGTCACCTACCGCGACGCCGGGCACATCCTGGGCTCCGCCTTCATCGAGGTGGAGTACGTGGAGGACGGCAAGCCCACCAAGATCATCTTCTCCGGCGACCTGGGCCGGCCGGACCAGCTTATCCTGAAGGACCCGAGCAAGGGCGGCCATGCGGACTACCTGTTCCTGGAGTCCACCTACGGCGACCGCGACCACAAGAGCTCCGAAACCAGCCGCGACGAGCTGGCCACGGCCATCGCCTACAGCTACAAGAACAAGGAGAAGGTCATCATCCCGGCCTTCGCCGTGGAGCGCACCCAGCAGATCCTCTACACCCTGTTCCTGCTGAACCAGGAGGGCAAGCTCCCCAAGGACATGCCCATCTACCTGGACAGCCCGCTGGCCATCCAGGCCACGGAGATCTTCCGCAAGCATCCGGAGTATTTCGACGATGAATTGAAGGCGCTGCTCAAGCAGGGCAAGGATCCCCTCAGCCTGCCCAACCTGCGCTTCAGCCAGTCGGCCGAGGAATCGCGCGCGCTGAACACCATGACCGGCTCGGCCATCATCATCTCGGCCAGCGGCATGGCCAACGCGGGCAGAATACGCCACCACCTGCGCCACAACCTGTGGCGCAAGGGCGCGAGCATCGTCTTCTGCGGCTACCAGGGCGAGGGCACTCCGGGCCGCAAGATCGTGGACGGGGCCAAGCACATCACCATCTTCGGCGAGGATGTGGCCGTGGCCGCCAAGATCTTCACCATCGGCGGCTTCTCGGCCCACGCCGGCCAGTCGGAGATCCTGCAGTGGCTCAAGAGCTTCGACGGCAAGAGCACCAAGGTCATCCTCATACACGGCGAGGTGAAGGCCCTGGAGACCTTGTCCGGCATCGTGCGCGACCAGGTGGGCATGGAGGTGCACATCCCGACCTATCTGGAGGAGCTGACGCTGGAGCCCGGCAAGGTCATGGTGCCCGTGGTGGACGAGGCCAAGGCCGAGCCGCGCATCGACTGGGACTTCCTGCTTTCGGCCAACAAGCAGCTGTTCGACGAGTTCCAGAAGCGCATGGAGCAGGCCCGCGGCAAGCCCTGGGTGGCCCAGACCGAGATCCGCGAGCGCTTCCTGGATTTGAACCGGCGCATGACGGAGCTCATTTCCGAGCTGTAGCGGGGGCACTGGCGTGAGGATCATCTCCGGCGAATACGGCGGGCGGAGCATCCGCACCGTTGAGGGCCCCGGCTACCGCCCGGCCACGGCCAAGGTGCGCCAGGCCGTGTTCTCCATGCTGGAGGCCCGCGGCGTGACCTGGGAGGGCGTGCGCGTGCTGGACCTCTTCGCGGGCAGCGGCTCCCTGGCCATCGAGGCCCTGAGCCGGGGCGCGGCGCTCGCCTGGCTCATGGACAAGAATCCGCGCGCCGTGGCGGCCATCAAGGCCTCCCTGGCCGACCTGCGCGTGCCGGCGCAGCGCTGCAAGGTGCTCCACGCGGATCTCTTGAAGGCCCTGGACAGGCCCGCGCCGGAACCCTTTGATCTCGTCTTCGTGGACCCGCCCTACGGGCTTGACCTTTTGCCCCCGGCCATGGAAAAGGCCGTGCGCGGCGGCTGGATAGCCGAAGGCGGGCTGGTGCTTGCCGAAGTGGAGGCCCGCTGCGACTTTTCGGGCCGCATCCCGGCCCAACTCAGCCCCGAGGCCGACAGGCTCTACGGGCAGACGAGGATACTGCTGTGGCGGAATACAACCCAAGGCTCGCCGTCTACCCAGGCACCTTCGATCCCCTGACGCGGGGGCACACCAGCCTCATCTACCGGGGCCTGCGCGTCTTCGAGACCGTCATCCTGGCCATCGCCAAGAGCACGCCCAAGAAGACCTGCTTCACCCTTGAGGAGCGCGTGGAAATGGCCCGCGCCACCTTCTCCGACGAGCCCAACATCATCGTGGAGCCCTTCGACGGCCTGCTCATCGACTACGTGCAGAGCCGCGGCGCAGGCTCCATCCTGCGCGGCCTGCGCGCGGTGAGCGACTTCGAGTACGAGTTCCAGATGGCGCTCATGAACCGCCGCCTCTCGCGCGAGGTGCAGACCGTGTTCCTCATGACCGACTACAAGTGGATGTACTTGAGTTCCACCATCGTGAAGGAAGTGGCCCTGCGCGGCGGCAACGTGAAGGGGCTGGTGTCCGATCCCGTGCTGGCCAAGCTGGCGGAAAAGCACGAAGCCCTCAAGGGCGCGGAGTAGCGGGGCGCGCGTGGCCGGGCTTCGCGCCGTCTGCATCCTGGGGCCCACGGGCTCCGGCAAGACCGAGGCCGCCCTCGTTCTGGCCGCGCGCATGCCGGTCACGGTCATCAACTACGACTCGCGCCAGATCTACGCCGACTTCCCCGTCGTCACCGCCCAGCCGGAACCCCACGAGCAGGCCCAGTGCCCGCACGTGCTCTACGGCTTTCTGCCCACGGCCGAGGCGATGACCGCCGCGCGCTTCGCCGAGCTGGCGAGGAGCGAGATCGCCGCCGCCGCCGGAGCCGGGCGCGTGCCGGTGCTGGTGGGCGGCACCGGGCTTTACGTGCGCGCCCTGGAACAGGGCCTGGCCGACATTCCGCCCGTGCCCGACGATGTGCGGCAGTGGGTGCTGGAGCGCATGGACCGCGAAGGGCCCAACGTGCTGCACGAGGACCTGGCTCAGGCCGACCCGGAGACCGCCGCGCGCCTGCACAAGAACGACACCCAGCGCATCGCCCGCGCGCTGGAGGTCTTTCTGGGCACGGGCAAGCCGCTGTCCGAGTGGTTCCGGGAGCAGAAGCGCGAGGGCACGGGCGTCACCCTGTGCAAGGTCGGCGTTTCGGCCACGCTGGACGAGCTGGAGCCGCGCCTCAAGAAGCGCATCGGGCTGATGCTGGAGCGCGGGGCCGTGGACGAGGTGCGGCGGGCCTGGGAGCATACCCCGGACCGCAAGGCGCCGGGCTACTCGGGCATCGGCTGCGCCGAGCTTCTGGCGCACATCCTGGGCGAGGCGGCGCTGGAGGACACCTGCGGCCTGTGGTTCCGCAACACCCGCGCCTACGCCAAGCGCCAGCTCACCTGGTTCGCCAAGGAGCAGGGCGTGCGCTGGATCCGGGCCGAGGGCTTCGACCGCCTGCCGGGCCTGGTCCGGGCCTGGGGCGCGGACAAGGAATAGCCCTCCGCTTACACCTTCCGCCTACACCTTTCGCCGGAAGGTTCCCTCGAAGATCGCCCGCACGTCATCCTCGTTCATGTCCACCGGGGTGTTCTTGAAGTTCCGGAGTTCCTTGTGCTCCATGGCCGCGGCCACCAGGGCCGGCAGGTCCTCGCGCCCGAAGCCCAGGTCCTCGGCGCTCAACTCGTCCAGACTGACGGCCTCCAGCAGGGCCTGCAGGCCCATGAGGAAGGGATGGCCCTCGTCGTCCTCGCCCGCGCCGAAGCCCATGGCCACGGCCAGGTTCAGCATGCGGTCCAGGGTCTCCTCGTCGTTCCGGGCGTGGGCCAGTTCCAGAAGGCGCAGAAAGTAGGGCCGCGAGAGGATGCACAGGCCCGCGCCATGCTCCGAGCCCTTGCCCGAGCCGCTGAAGGAGTATTCCAGCGCGTGCTGGGAAATGGGCGAGGAGAGGGCCAGGGCCATGCCCGCCGCCGTGCTGGCCCAGGCCAGCGCCGTGCGGGCGTTCAGGTCGTCGCCGTGCTCCACGGCCTGCGGCAGAAAGCGCGTCACCAGGTGCGCGGCCTCCAGGCAGAGCATGTCGCTCATGGGCTGGCGCGCGGTGGAAAGGAAGCACTCCGCCGCGTGGAAGAAGGCGTCCATGCCGGTGACGGCCGTGAGCCGGGGCGGCATGGAGGCGCTGAGCTCGGGGTCGACCACGGCCAGGGACGGGAAAAAGGCCGGATGCACGAAGGCGCGCTTGCCCGGTTCGCCGCAGATGAGCGCCGCGCCGTTGCCCTCGCTGCCTGTGCCGGCCGTGGTGGGAATGGCCACCAGCGGCAGGCCCTTCACGCCGTCGTAGGCCTTCCCGGCAAAGGCGCTCCAGAAGGGGGCGTCCTTGCTGGCGGCCAGGGCGATGGCCTTGGCCGAATCGATGACGCTGCCGCCGCCCAGGGCGACGACCATTTCCGCGCCCATGCTGCGGGCTTGGCGCGCCGCCGCGTCCACGTCCTCGGTGCGCGGGTTGGCGCGCACGCCGTCGAACACGGTGGTCATCACCCCGCGCGCGCCCAGCAGGCCCTGCACACGGGCCAGGTACCCCTGGCGCAGGATGTTGCCGCTCTGGCCGATGACGATGAGCGCCTTCGTGCCGGCGGGCAGCAGCGGGGTGGTCTCCAGTTCGGCCAGCGTGCCGGGGCCGAAGACGATGGGGGTGGGCAGGCGGAAGGTGAAGGACAGCATGAGGTCTCCTTTACTGGCGCGTAGAGTTCTTGAGGGCTTCCTCAAGCTGCGTGGGCGTGAACAGGTCGCGCAGCACGAGGGGGCTGTCCGGGCGGTTCTTGGGGAAGATGGCCAGCACCGGAATGCTCTTGCTGCCCAGTGCGCGCAGCAGGGCCTCGGCCTCGGGGTTTTGTTCCGTCAGGTCGGCCCGCATGAGCTTGAGCCCGTAGCGGGCCTTCATGTCCCCTAGGCGCGCTGGCGTCAAGGTCGTCTGCTCCAGCACTTTGCACGAGGGGCACCAGTCGGCGGTGAAGTCCACCACCACGGTTTCCTTGCCCATGGCGGCGCGCAGGGACTGCTCCGTGTAGGGCTCCATCTGCGTGGCCAGCGGCACGGGCCGGAAGCCCAGCCACAGCCCCGCGGCAAGCAGCGCCAGGGCGAGCGTCTTGAGCAGCACGCCCTTGGCCGAGTCGAAGCCCGGGCCGGCCGTGCCCCAGGTCCAGGCCGCGCAGGCCGTGAACCACAGCAGGATGAGGGCCGGGATGAAGCGCGAGTCGGGCAGGATGCTCATAAGATAGATGCAGGTGGCCAAGAGCAGCAGGCCCACGGCCTTCTCCAGGTGCCCGGTCCAGGGGCCGGGCTTGGGCAGCAGGCGCGACATGCCCGGAAACACCGCCATGGCGAGGTAGGGCAGGGCCATGCCCGCGCCCACGGCCGCAAGCACCGAGCTGATGACCCAGGGCGGCTGCATCAGCGTCCAGCCCAGCACGCCGCCCAGGAACGGCCCGCTGCAGGGCGTGGCCAGCAGGGTGGCCAGCAGTCCGGTGGAAAGGGCCTGCAGCCTGGGCCGTGCGGTCATCTGGTCGAACTTGAGGTCCACGATGGGCAGGCTGAACACGCCGAAGAGGCTTAAGGACAGGGCGAAGATGAGGGCTGTGAGGGCGAGCACGATGGCCGGCTGCTGGAAGATCTGCCCCCAGGCGAGGCCCGTTGCCCCCAGGACAATGCTCAAGATGAGGAAATAGAGCAGGATGCCCAGGGCGAAGAAGAAGTTGTGCTCCCGGAACTTGGAGGCGCGGCTGGCCGCGTCGCCCGCGGTGCTGCCCGCCATGAGGGCCGAGAGCTTGATGCTGATGACCGGCAGCACGCAGGGCATGAAGTTGAGGATGAACCCGGCGAGCATTCCCAAAAGCACGGCCTTGAACAGTCCGCCCACCTCAAGCTCGGGCTGGAAGTAGCGGGGAGCGAGGTCGGCCCAGCTACCGGCGCCGGCCGCCGGGGCGGCAGCCTTCGGGCCTCCCTCCGGCGCCTGCGGCAGGGCAGAGCCGGGCAAGGCTGCGGACGACGCAGAGGATGGAGCGGCGAGAGCATCGGCCTTGCCCTTGGCCACGGCGGGCGAAGCCTTGGCCGCGGCCAGCAGGGCCGGCCACCACGGCTGGGTGCGCACGTCGGGGTGGTTGCCCTTGGGGGGCACGTAGGCCAGGTCGATGCTGGCGGGCAGGCACCTGTCCTTGGTGCACAGCAGCACTTCCAGCTTGGCCGCCACGCTGGGGCTCTTGCCCTTGGGCTCCTCCGGCAAAAGCACGAACAGGGGCGTCTTGCCGGCGTAGGCGTTCACCATCGCGCCAGGGTTCAGGGGATCGGGCTTGGGCTGGCCGGCGGGGTAGAGCACCGGCAGGGGCGTTTTGCCCAGGCTGGCGGAAAGCTTGGTGGGCTTGGCGAAGCCGCCGGGGTCGTGGGCATAGGTGTACCAGCCGTCGTCGGGCTCAAGCAGCAGCACGGCCACGCGGCGGGCCTCCAAGCCGGCCTCGTTGCGGGCCTGCTGGCTGATGCCGTACACGGACCAGGACGTGGCCAGGGGAAGGTCCTCGTGCCTGTCCGCCGCGGCAAGCCCGGAGGGCAGCAGGAAGGCCAGCATGAGGAAGGAGATGAGGGTTCCTAGAATCTTTTGTGACATTTTTTTTGCTCGATGCATTTTTTCGTGTTGACAAAGGTAGCCCGTCCGCGTAGACCCCTTTTCGCGCTGACGACGACAACGACGCCGGCCGCAAACGTGGGTCACTAGCTCAATTGGTAGAGCAGCGGACTCTTAATCCGGAGGTTCAAGGTTCGATTCCTTGGTGACCCACCACGTAAGACACGAAAGCCGATTCCGAAAGGGTCGGCTTTTTTCTTTCCTGCTGCGGGCGCGGGCGCTGTTACGGTCCGCACTGCGTACAGAACACGCACAGTTATGGTTAGGTTGGTCAACATGCTTTGTTCTGCGCATTTCATCTGCCAGTGTCAAGGAGTCTGCCCCTGGGCTGGCTTCGGCATCTGGCCGCCCCGCGGGCGGGGCGCTGATTTGTCTTGGCAGACACGCTGACCGCGGATATAAACGGCAACCGGAGCGCAGGCTCCGCATGATTTCCAACTTCCAGGCGCACACCGCAAGGAGATCCCATGGGCTTCAGCTTCTTTCCCAAGGAGATTCAGTTTTTCGACCTCTTTCAGGAGCAGTACGGGAAGCTGAACGAGGCCGTCACCGCGCTGAACAGCATCTTCCAGGAATTTGTGGACGTCGAGAACAAGTGCAAGTCCATCAACCTCATCGAGGAGACGGGCAACGGCATTGCGCGCAGCATCTCGCAGCAACTCTCGACGACCTTCATCACTCCCATCGACCGCGAAGACATCCACAACATCAATATCGCCCAGGAAGACCTCCTGAACCTCATCAAGGCCATCTCCACCCGCATCGGCCTGTACGACTTCCACATGGTCAAGTTCCCGGCCAAGAAGCTGGTGAAGAACCTCTCCATAATGATCGAGGAGGGGGGGCGCATGCTGGACCGTCTGCGCGAGCGCAAGCCCGTGGACGAGAACGCCAAGAAGGTCAAATCCCTCAAGTACGAGTGCGAGATGCTCCTGCTGGTGGCCCTGGGCGAGGTGTACGACATCAAGCTCACGGGCTTCGACGCGGTGATGGAGATCGTCAAGTGGACGCACATCTATGACCGCATTGAGCAGGCCGTGAACCAGGCCGAACGCCTGGCCGACATCATCGAAGGCGTGGTGCTGAAAAATGCCTGATCTGCCCATGATGCTGGTGGCCATCGTGGCCCTGGCCCTGTTCTTCGACTACACCAACGGGGCGCACGACTCGGCCAACGCCATCGCCACCATCGTCTCCACCAAGGTGCTCTCGCCCAAGACGGCCGTGGTCATGGCCGCGCTCTTGAACCTGGGCGGCGCCTTCATGGGCGAGCAGGTGGCCAAGACCATCGGCAGCGGCATCGTCAACGCCGACGTGGTCGCGGGCTGCCAGGCCATCGTTCTGGCGGCGCTCTTCGGCGCCATATTCTGGAACCTGTTCACCTGGTACCTGGGCCTGCCGTCCTCCTCCTCGCACGCGCTCATCGGCGGGCTCATGGGTGCGGCCGTGGCCTACAGCGGCTTCGACGCCCTGAACTTCGTCTCCATCATGAAGAAGGTCATCGTGCCGCTGGTGCTTTCGCCCATGGCCGGCTTCCTGGGCGGCTACCTGCTCATGGTCCTGCTTTCCTGGGCCTTCCACAAGGCCAAGCCGCGCAAGGTGAACAGCCTGTTCCGCAAGCTGCAGATCGTGTCCTCGGCCTTCATGGCCACCAGCCACGGCCAGAACGACGCCCAGAAGACCATGGGCATCATCACCCTGGCGCTGTTCCTCTCCAACGAGATTCCCGAAATCCACGTGCCGCTGTGGGTCAAGATCTCCTGCGCGCTGGCCATGGGCCTGGGCACCGCCACCGGCGGCTGGAAGATCGTGAAGACCATGGGCCACAAGATCTTCAAGCTGGAGCCCATCCACGGCTGCGCGGCCGAGACCGCCGCAGCCATGGTCATCACCGGGGCCAGCCACTTCGGCGCGCCCATCAGCACCACCCACGTCATCTCCACCTCGGTGCTGGGCGTGGGCGCCAGCAAGCGACTTTCGGCCGTGCGCTGGGGCGTGGCGGGCAACATGGTGGTGGCGTGGATCATCACCATTCCGGCCTCGGGCCTTGTGGCCGGGTTGACCTTCCTGTTGCTCAAGCAAATCGGGGCCGTGTAGCCCGGATTCAAAGTCTGGGGCGATAGGTCGCATCGGCCGGGGGAATGTTGCCCCGGTATTGCTCCAAGCCGTTGAACCTGCTATTGTTTCGCCTCAACCTCCTGGAGGCGAACCATGCTTTTGGGCACCCCCGCACCACGCAATGCCGACATAGAGGACGCGCTGCTCGCCCGTTTCCGCAAGGCGGCCGTGAGTCCGGCCGGGCTCTTCGAGTATCCCACCGGGCGCGACGGCCTGCGCGCCCTCGGTTATCCCGCCCCTTTCATCGAGAGCCTGCCCGACCGCGTGGCCCAGTGCTACTGCGGCGTGGGCAATCCCTTTGAGCCCGGCGTGCCGGACCCCGGCGCGCGCGTGCTCGACGTGGGCTGCGGAGCGGGCGTGGACGCAATCGCGGCGGCCCGTTTCGCCGGCCCGGATGGCTTCGCCGCGGGCCTCGAATTCTCGCCCGAGATGCTGGCCCGCGCGAAGGAGAACGCCGCGCTCTGCGGGCTGGAGAACGTGGAGTTCACCCAGGGCGGGGCCGCGCGGCTGCCATACCCGGACGCCTCCTTCGACCTCGTCATCTCCAACGGGGTGTACAACCTGGTGCCGGACAAGCCCCGCGCCCTGGCCGAGGCCTTCCGGGTGCTCAAACCCGGCGGCCGCTTGCAGGTGGCCGACCAGATCCGCGAGTCGGACCGGCCCATGGCCTGCCCGCTGCCGGCCCCCGGGGAGTCGCCCGGCGCCATGTGGGCCAAGTGACAGGACGGCGCCGTTCCGGGAAAGGTTTTCCTGGAGATGATTGAGGCCGCCGGCTTCCATGACGCCCGCCTGCTGCGCGCCACGGGGTTCAAGAGCTCGCCGCTGACCATGGGCATGGTCTTCTCCTGCCGCAAGCCGTAATCGTTCAGGTTTTGCTTCAGCGAGCAGCCGCTCCGTCTTGACTTGGGCACCGCGCTGACGCAGTGTGTAGAGAGAACATTCCCATTGCGTAGAGCATGCGGAGAACCTTCCACACGGGGTTTGCGGGCGGTCATGGCTGAAGCGGAGAAACTCGGCACCATTCTTGTTGTTGACGACGAGCCCCTGAACATAGTGGTGCTCAAGGGCGTGCTGACCGGGGCCGGCTATGCCGTGGAGAGCGCGCCCGACGGCCAGACCGGCCTTGAGAAGGCCCAGCGCCTCCGCCCGGACATGATCCTGCTCGACGTCATGATGCCCGGCGAGTCCGGCTTCGAGACCTGCGCCAAGCTGAAACGCGACCCCGCCACCGCGCACATCCCGGTCATCTTCATCACCTGCCTGGGGGAGATGGCCGACAAGCTCGCAGGACTGGACATGGGCGCGGTGGACTACATCACCAAGCCCTTCATCGCCGCGGAGGTCGTGGCGCGGGTGCGCTCGCACATGAACTTTCAGCGCCGGCAGAGCGAGATCATCGACGCCCAGGCCACGCGCCTGGGCCAGGTGCACGCCGCGCAGATGGCCCTGCTGGTGAAGCCGGAGGCCCTGCCGGAGGCCCGCTTCGCCGTGCACTTTCTGCCCGTGCTGGAAGCCGGGGGCGACTTCTACGACGTGCTTTCCCTCGGCGGCGGGCAGTGCGCCTACTTCCTGGCGGACGTGAGCGGGCATGACCTCGGCGCGTCCTTCATCACTTCCTCGCTCAAGGCCCTCTTCCGGCAGCACGCCGCGCCGGGCAAGACGCCCGCGGACATCCTTGCGGCCATGAACCGCATCCTGTGCGCCATCACCACCGAGGAAGTCTACCTGACGGCCGCCTGCCTCTGTGTCGACAGGACCACCGGGCGCTACAGCCTAGCCTCGGGCGGGCACCCGCCCGTGCTGGCGCAGTTGGGCGGTCAGCACAGCCTGCTGGAAAGCCCCGGCTTGCCCCTGGGCATGTTTGATGCCGCCGAGTACGCCATGCTGGAGGGCGCCATGCGGGAAGGCGACCGCTTCTTCCTGTACACCGACGGCCTGGCCGAAAACAGCGGGGGATACGTCACGGGCGAGGAGTTTCGCTCGCGGCTGCTCGCCGCCTGCCGGCACAACGCGGTCATGCCCCTTGGCGCGGCGGTGCGCAACATGGTGAGCGAGTTGTCGGGCGCGGAGCGGCCCGCGGACGACGTGGTGCTGCTCGGGGTGGAAGCATGAGCCTGGAACTGCCCGGACTGCGCCGCAGCGGGGAAGGCATCGCCTTTGATTTTCCCGCCACCACGGAGAACGTGGAAGTGTTCATCGCGGCCATCCACGGCTTTCTGGCCGAGGAGAGCCTCGGCAGCCTGACCTTCGACATGGAGCTGCTGGCCCGGGAGGCGCTGGCCAACGCGGTGCAGCACGGCTCCGGGGGCGACCCCGGCAAGACCGTCAGCGCGTCCCTGCGCAGAACGCCGGGCGCCCTTGAACTGACCGTCGTCGACCAGGGGCCGGGCTGGAACTGGCGCGCCCTGGAGCCCGCCCGGCAGGAACCGCCCGATCCGGCCGGAGAATCGGGCCGGGGCCTATTCATCATCCGAAAATATTCCGATACCTTTGCCTACAACGAAACGGGCAACGCGCTCACCATTTTCAAGCGCCTGCCCGCGGAGGAGCAGCATATGTCCACCACGAACGAAGGCGCTGTCCGCCTGGTCATGGAGCCGCGCATCGTGGCGCAGGAGGTGCCTGCGCTGCGGGAGCTCTTCCGCTCCCATCTTCAGGCTGGCGTGTGCCGCCTGGAGCTGGACTTCGAGCGGGTCGAGAGCCTGGACTCCATGGGCATCGGGTTGCTTGTGGCCACGCACAACTCCCTGGCCAAGAAGGGGGGCGCGCTGTCCCTCACCGGGGTGCGCAAGGACATCCACCAACTGCTCTGCCTCATGCGGCTGGACAAGCATTTCTCCATCGCCCCGTGCGGGGAGGCCTAGCCCATGAGCGCCGACCTGATGGACCTGACCCAGAGTTTCGTGGAGGACTGCCGCGAGCACCTGGACAGCATCGAGTCCTGGCTCATGGACATGGAGGCCGCGGGCTCGCACCAGGACACCGAACTGGTGAACAGCGTGTTTCGCCTGGCCCATTCCATCAAGGGCGGCGCGGGCATGCTCGGCCTGGACAACATCAAGACCCTGGCCCACAAGCTGGAAAACGTGCTGCACATGGTCCGCAGCAACGAGCTGGTGCCCACCCACGCCGTGGTGGACGTGCTGCTCAAGGGCTTCGACCGCCTGACGTTCCTGGTGGACAACGTCCATGAGAGCGAGGCGCATTCCATTGATGCCCAGGTGGCGCAGCTCATGGCCATCGCCGACCAGGGCGACCAGCGCGACGGGGCTGCTCCCGCCCTGGCCCGCATCGAAACCGGCGGGACGGGCATTTTCGCCGTGGACCCGGTGAGTCTGGCCCAGGCCAAAAGCGGCGGCAACGAACTCTACCTGCTGGAGTTCGACCTCATCCATGACATCCACGGCAAGGGCCGGATGCCCTTCGAGGTGCTGAAGACCCTGACCGACACCGGCCGCATCGTGGACTGCAAGCTTGATTTCGCCGCCGTGGGCGACCTTGACGCCTTTGGCAACAGCATTCCCTTCTACGTGCTCTACGCCACCATCCTGGAGCCCAAGTACGTGGCCGGGCTGGTGAAGCTGCCCGACGAGCGCGTGCGCCAGGTGGACGCGGCGGCCCTTGTTCCGCCCGCGGGCGCGCCTGCCGGCGGCGGCGTGGAACGCTTCGGCACGGTGGGTTTGTCCATTTCCGGGGAGGAGGGAGCGTTGCAGCTGCCGAAGGACATCGGCGGCCAGGAGCTCGCCGACCTGCGCGCCGCCCTGCTGGCCGGACTGGAGCGTTGCTCGGTCCTGCGCCTGGACGTGTCGGGCGTCAGCCGTTGCGATGTGTTCTTCCACCAGATGCTGCTTTCGGTCCGGGCCGGTTGCGCCAGGAGTGGCAAACAGCTTACTCTGGCCGGCCCCTTGCCGGAGGATCTGCGCCGCGCGGCAGAGGTCCAGGGCTTCTCCCTGTAGACCGGCAATCCTCCGCTTGTCCCGCCGCCTGGCCTGCCGCCTGTCCCGCCGTCACAACCGGCCGTCATAACCTGTTGTCACAACCGGGCGCCTGAACGCGCCTGGGGAAGCGCTACGCACGCGTGATGCCGTGCTTGCGCGTCTTCTCGTACAGCGTTGCGCGGGAGATGCCCAGCGCCCTGGCCGTTCTGGCCATGTTCCAGCCGTTTTCCCGCAGCGCGGCCAGGATGAGCCTCTGCTCGTTGTTGGACTGCACGTCGGCCAGCAGGGCCTTGTGGTTGGGCGGCAGGGAGGGCTGGCTGCGCGCCGCGCCGGCCACGATCTCCGGCGGCAGGTCGCCCAGCTCGATGGTTTTGCCCTGGCACAGGCTGGCCGCGCGCCCCAGCACGCCAGAAAGCTCGCGCACGTTGCCCGGCCAGGCGTAGCGCATGAGCGCGTCCATGGCCGCGTCGGAGCAGCCGGAAACCTGTGTGTTCATGCAGGAAAGCTGGTGCGCCACGATGATGGGGATGTCCTCGGTGCGCTCCTTGAGGGGCGGGATGCGGATGGCCAGGCCGGCCATGCGGTAATACAGCTCCTCGCGGAAGAGACCGTCGCGCATCATGGCCTGGAGATCGCGGTTGGTGGCGGCCACCAGGCGGAAGTCCACCGGCGTGGGCGCGCTCGCCCCCAGGCGGTGCACCAGCTTGTCCTCCAGCACACGCAGGAGTTTCACCTGCGCGGTGAGCGGCAGATCGCCGATCTCGTCCAGGAACAGGGTGCCCTTGTGCGCCAGCTCGATCTTGCCCACGCGGCCCTCGCGCGTGGCGCCGGTGAAGGAGCCGGGCAGGTAGCCGAACAGCTCGGACTCAAAAAGGTCGTTGGGGATGGCCGCGCAGTTGATGCCCACAAAGGGCCCGCCCGCGCGCTGGCTGGCCTGGTGCAGTGCGTTGGCGAACAGCTCCTTGCCGGTGCCCGTGGCCCCCAGAAGCAGCACCGGGGCCTCGGTGCGGGCGTAGCGCAGCAGGTGCAGCTTGGCCCCGCGCAGGGCCGCGCTCTGCCCCAGAATGCTGTCCACCGTGTAGCGGGCGGCCAGGGCGGTGTTCATGCGCGTTTTGTACAGCGAGACCTTCTGGTCCAGCCGGTCGATCTTGTCCGAGAGGCTTTTGAGCTCCGCCGGGTTGCCGAAGATGGACTGGGAAAGCATGCCCACCACCTCGCCCGCGTCGTCGCGCACGGGGATGCGGTTGACGATGAGGGTGCGCCGACCCTTGCCCTGCCCAATGCAGCACTGTTCGCCCATTTCCGGCACGCCGTGCTGCATGACTATGCCCGCGCGCGAGTCCGGGATGAGGTCGGTCATGAGCCGCCCCAGGGCGTCCTTCTTCTGGATTCCGAGGTAGCGGGCGTAGGTCTCGTTCACGTAGCGGACCACGCAGTCGCGGTCGCAGAAGATGACGCCCATGGGCACGGTGTCGAGGATGGAAGAGGCCAGATCGTCGAGGCGGAAACTTGCGGCGTTCATCATTGTGCTCCTGGAGCTTTGGAGACGCTGCACATGATTCCTGCGAGTGTCAGACAATATATACATGTCAGGTATTCTGGTGGGTCGCAAGGGAAATGTCGATAAAAATGAGATGATTTAACTTGTGGATTCGCTTGGCTAGCGCGGCGCTGCTGCCGGGGACGCCTGGGGCGGGGGCCGGGCCGGGGTGCGTTGTGCGGGGAACTGCCCTGTCTGGATGCGCTGACACCCGGCTGATGCGCCAGGGGCGCTTACGCCGTGGACAGGGCCATGCAGGCCAGCCCGGCCATGATGAGCAGGGCGCCCAGGCTTCGGGCGAGGGTGATCCGCTCCCGCAGGATGAACGCGCCGGCAAGGGCGCTGAAAAGGATGCCGACGTTGCGCGCGGCGGTGACGAGCACCACGTTGCCCTCGCGCAGGGCCAGCACGATGAGGAGATAGGACAGGGGGGTGAACACGGCCACCAGCAGCGCGTCGCCGCGGCCGTTGCGCCAGCTGGCCTGAAGCCAGGACGAGGCCAGCGCGGCCCAGCCGGGGCGCTTGCGCCAGGCCCACAGGGTCACGAACAGGCTCATGAACAGATGCATGAGGAAGAGGTAGTCCAGCGGGTCCGGCGCTGGATTGAGACCCATGGCCTTGCGGTCTGCCAAGTGGTAGCCGGCGATGGCGCAGCCCGTTGCCAGGGAGAGCCAGAGCCCCCGCCCGGAGACGTGCGGCGCGCCGCCGCCGCGCCAGGCGGAGATTCCCACCAGCAGCGTGCCCGCCACAACCACGGCCACCCCGGCGGCCTGGGGCGCGGTCAGCGCATCGCCCACCAGAACGCCCGCCAGAAGCAGGGTGGCCACGGGTGCGGCGCCCCGGCTCAAGGGATACACGGCCGAAAGGTCCGCGGCCTCGTACGCGCCGAACAGGCAGGCCACGTAGGCGGTTTCCAGCAGTCCGGAAATGGCGGCCCAGAGCCAGACCTCCGGCCCCAGGCTGCCGGTGGAGACGAGTCGCCAGAAGAGGAACGGCGGCAGCAGGACGACGCTGCCGAGCACCGTGGTCACCCAGGCGAAGGAGACCTTGTCCGCACATTGCTTGACCAGCGTGTTCCAGAACACGTGCAGCGCGGCCGAAGCGACGACCAGCCACAGGGCCAGCGGACTCACAAGACCTCCCTGGCTGGCGCGGCAGGCCTAGAGCGTCAGGCGCGAGGCGTCGATGATCTGCTGGCGCAGGCGCAGGAACTCCATGTCCGTGAAGTCGCGCGGGCGCGGCAGGTCCACCTCGTACACCGTCTGCACCCGGCCGGGCAGCTTGCCTTCCATGGCCACGATGCGGTCGCCCAGGTACAGGGCCTCGTCGATGTTGTTGGTGACGAAGATGACGGTGCGCTTTTCCGCCTGCCAGATGCGCGCGGTCTCCTGCTCCATGAAGATGCGCGTCTGGGCGTCCAACTGGCCGAAGGGCTCGTCCAGCAGCATTACCTCCGGGCTGTTGGCGTACACGCGGGCGATGCCCACGCGCTGCTTCATGCCGCCGGAGAGCTGGTGCGGATAGTGGCCCTCAAAACCCGTCAGGCCCACCATGTCGATGTAGTGCCTGGCCAGGGCCCTGCACTCGGCAGCGGGCAGGCCGCGCAGCCGTGGGCCCATCTCCACGTTGCCCTGCACGGTCTTCCAGGGAAAGAGCATGTACCCCTGGAACACCAGGCCGCGGTCCGAGCCGGGGCCTTGCACCTCACGGGCCATGCCGTCCTTGTCCTTCAGGGTCACGCTGCCGGTGGAGGGCGTCTCCAGTCCGGCGATGATGCGCAGAAGCGTGCTCTTGCCGCACTGGCCCGGCCCCAGGATGACCAGGAACTCGTTCTCATGAACTTCCAGGCTCACGTCGTCCAGCACGGGCACTTCCTGCTTGCCCTTCTGGATGAAGGTCTTGCTGACGTGCGCGCAGGCGATCTTCACGGGCGCATCGGAGGAGTGTGGAGCCACGGCAGCCTTCCTTTGGGTTTCGTCATGCCTCGGAACATCGGGCGCATGCGCATCGAACATGGGGCACCGCTACAGGCCGGCGATCTTGCGCTTCCAGGGGCAGAGGTAGCCCTCCAGCGCGGTGACGATGAGCGTTGTGCCCCAGGCCACCAGGGCAATGACCGCCATGCCGCCCATGACCATGGCCGGGTCGGAGAGGTTCATGCCCTGCACGATGATGTAGCCCAGGCCGGAGCGCGCACTGACCAGCTCCGCCGCGAGCACGCAGGTCCAGGCGGAGCTCAGCGAGATCTGCAAGCCTGCGAAGATGGCCGGGAACGAGGCCGGGAAGCACACGTGCAGGATTTCGTCGCACCTGTTGCCGCCCAGCATGCGGATGACGTCGTACAGCTCCGGCTCCACCAGCCGCACGCCGTTGTAGGCGTTCAGCAGGCAGGGCACAAAGGTGCCGATGACGATGATGAACACCTTGCTGGTCTCGTCGATGCCGAACCAGAGGATGGAGATGGAGATCCAGGAAATGGGCGGCATGGGCTTCAAGAGGTCGAACAGCGGCTTCACGATGGCGTTGACGTAGCGGTTGAGCGCCATGAACAGCCCCATGGGCACGGCCAGCACGGCGGCTATGGAGAAGCCGATGAGCACCCGCTGGGTGCTGGCCCACACATGGCCCAGAAGCTTATGCTCGGCCAGTTCGTTGACATACAGGTCCTGCAGGGCCGTCCAGACTTGCGCGGGCCGCGCCAGCGAGCTTGAGCCCTCCGTCCCCAGGGTGCGCGCCAGGTAATCCCAGCCGAAGAAGAAGCAGCACAGCGATACGGCGTAGAGGAACGGGCGGCTCTTGAGCACCCGGCCCACGGTCCAGGGGCGGCGGTCGCTGAAGGCGCAGGTGGTTTCGTTGGCGATGTTTGAAGACATGCTGCCTACCTCCTGATGCCCGCGAGGAGCTTCTTCTCCACCCGGTCTATGACAATGCCGATGACGGCCCCGGTGAGGCCCACCATGACCATGCCCAGCACGACCATCTCCGGCATGGCCAGCCTGCGGCCCATGGTGATCATGAAGCCCAGGCCCATGTCGGCCGCCAGGAGTTCCGCCGCCACCAGGTTGGTCCAGCAGCAGGCCAGGGCGATCTGCAGCGCGCCGAAGACCATGGGCAGGGAGGAGGGCACGCACAGCTGGCGGAAGATCTGCCAGTCGCTGGCGCCGTAGGTGCGCGCCATCTGGATCAGCGTGGGGTTGGTCATCTTGACGCCCACGTAGGCGTTGATGACGCAAGGCACCAGGCCCCCCAGCCAGATGATGAAGATCTTGCCCGGCAGGCCGATGCCGAACCAGAAGATGGTCAGCGGAATCCAGGCCACCGGGGGAATGGGCCGGATGATCTCGAACACGGGCCGGGCCAGGCCCTCGGCCACCACGAACCAGCCCATGGCCAGACCGAGGGGAATGCCCACGGCCAGCGAGAGGAAATACCCTGTGAAGGCCTCCTGGATGCTCACCCAGGCGTGCTGCTGCAACAGCGCGCCGTCCGGGTCGGTCTCCCTGAGCTTCACGAGGAAGAGCTCGGCCACGGTGCTTGGCGCGGCCAGCATGGTCTCGGGCACGATGCCCGAGCGGACCACGAATTCCCAGAGGCAGAAGAAGGCGGCGATGCTCACCACCGGCAGGATCTTGAGGATCAGGGGCGTTCTCACCCGGACTTCGCGGTATGCTGTCATCGCATTCTCCTCGCTGCGCTGGACGGTGGGGAGTGTGCCCAATCGGGAGGGACCGGCCCGGCAGTGCGGGTGCGCCGCCGGACCGGTCCGCGAATGGCGCTACTTCTTGACCATCTTGAGGAACTTGTCGGTGATGTAGAAGCCGCTCTGGAGCTTCTCGCCCTCGGCGGGCTTCAGCTTGCCAAGCTGGGTGAAGAAGGTGACCAGATCCTTCTGCCACACCTGCACCTGGCTGGGGCCCTTGGAGGAGTCGAACATCTTGAGCTGCTCTTCCAGGGTGAACACCGGGTGCAGCTCCAGGTCCATCTTGGCCTCTTCCTCGCTCATGCGCAGGCCGGCCCAGCCCAGGAACTTCTTGTACTCGGGCGCCAGCTTCACGCCGTCCTTGCGGATGAGGTCGATGCCCTTGAAGTAGATCTTGAGGAACTTGGCCACTTCCTGCGGGTTCTTGTCGCAGTACTCCTTGTCGCCGATGAGCACGATGGGCACGAAGCCGCCGGCCTTCTTGACGTCGCTGGCGACCTTCCAGCCCTTCTTGAGGCCGTTGTACATCTGCGGGGCCCACAGAACCACCGCGTCGCCGATGCCCTTCTCAAAGGCGGCCACGCACTGGGCCGGGTCCATGTTCTTGATGGTCACGTCCTTGTCGGTAAGGCCAAGGGACTTGAGCCACAGGCTCATGGCGTAGTGGCCGGAGGAGATGGTGGTGCAGAGGATGGTCTTGCCCTTCACGCTCTCCGGGCTGCCGTAGACCTCGGGGAACTTCTTGTTGAAGCCCTTTGTCTTCAGGATGGGGCTGTCGGGCCGGACGAGGACCGCGTTGGTCACGGACTCGTCGTTGCCTATGGCCAGGAGGTAGGCGTTGTGCCGCAGCGCGCCGAACATCATGGGCACGCCGCCGGTGCCGCCCACCACCCACTGCTTGGCGGGCAGGGCCTCGATCTGGGCCATGCCGGAGTCGAACATGTGCAGCTTGAAATCGAAGCCCTCGGCCTTGTCCCAGCCCTGGGCCTTGGCGTACCAGGGGATGAAGGTCTCGTGCTCGGCCTGCCAGGTGGTGTTGAGCACCTTGGTCTCGGCCGCCTGGGCCAGGCCGGCCATGGCCAGAACCAGGAAAATGATCAGTGAGAGCGCCAGGTGATGCTTGAGCTTCGCCATACCGTTTTCCTCCGTCTTTCGTTGGTTCGCTCGCCTTTGCGCGGGCTGCCCACCGCGCTCCTTCCCCCGTTGCATGCTTCACCGCTTCCGCTTTGCTGCTACCACCAGCGGATGAGCTCCGTGACGTGCTTTCGGATGCGGACGAATTCCGGATCCAGGAAGTTTCTCGGCCGCGGCAGATCCACCTTCACCTCGGCCTTGATCTTGGTCGGCTTGTTGGAGAGCACGAGGATGCGCTGGGCCACGTAGACCGCCTCCTCGATGTTGTGGGTGATGAAGAGCACCGTGCTGCCGAGCTTCTGCCAGAGGTTCACCAGCTCGTCCTCCAGGTAGAAGCGCAGCTTCACGTCCAGCTGGCCGTAGGGCTCGTCCATGAGCAGCAGGTCCGGGTTCACGGCGAAGGCGCGCGAAACCGCGATGCGCTGCAGCATGCTGGCCGAGACCTGGTTGGGATAGAGCCCGGCGCATTGGGTAAGGCCGACCAGCTCCAGGATTTTTTCCAGTCGGGCGTCGATCTCCTGCTGCGGCACCCCCTTCACCTCCATGCCGTAGGCCACGTTGTCGCGCACGGTGCGCCAGGGCAGGCAGGTGGGCTCCTGGAACACGAAGGAGATGTTGTGCCTCTTGGGGTCGGCGTCCTGCCCATCGATGCGGATGTGCCCCCCGGAGATGGGAATGAGCCGCGACAGGGCGTTCAGGAAGGTGGTCTTGCCGCAGCCCGTGGGGCCCACGATGGCCACGAACTCGCCGTCGGCCACGTCGAAGTTGATGTCGTCCAGCACCAGCAGGTCGCCGAAGCGCTTGGTCAGGTTGCGGACCTCGATCTTCTGCCGGGTTGACCCGCCTTCTTGCAGCATGGGGATCTCCTGCTCGCCTGTTCTGTTGGTCTGCGCGCCGCCCTGACCGCTTACGCCCCCAGGACGCTCTCGGGCGGGGCGTACTCCATGCCGAAGGCCTCGGCCACGCCCCTGTAGGTGATCTTGCCGTGCACCACGTTGAGGCCGAGCAGAATCTCCCGGCTCTCGGCGCAGGCCCTGCGCCAGCCCTTGCCGGCGATCTCCACCGCGTAAGGCAGGGTGGCGTTGGTAAGGGCCAGGGTGCTGGTCTTGGCCACGCCGCCGGGCATGTTGGCCACGCAGTAGTGCACCACCCCGTCCACGATGTAGACCGGGTCCGTGTGGGTGGTGGGCTTGCTGGTCTCAAAGCAGCCGCCCTGGTCGATGGCCACGTCCACCATCACCGCGCCGCGCTTCATGGTGGAGAGCATCTCCCGCGTCACCAGCCTGGGGGCCTTGGCGCCGGGGATGAGCACCGCGCCGATGACCAGGTCGGCCGTGGGGATGATCTTGCGGATGGCGGCCGGGTTGCTCATGAGCAGGAAGCAGTTGGCCGGCATGACGTCGCTTAAGTAGCGCAGGCGCTCGATGCTGGTATCCAGCAGGTAGACCTTGGCCCCCAGGCCGCAGGCCATCTTGGCCGCGTTGACGCCCACGATGCCGCCGCCGATGATGACCACGGTGGCGGGGTCCACGCCGGGCACGCCGCCCAGCAGAATGCCGCCGCCGCCCTGGGCCATCTCCAGGTACTTGGCCCCCTCCTGCACGGCCATGCGCCCGGCCACCTCGCTCATGGGCATCAACAGCGGCAGGGAGCGGTCGGCCTTCTGGATGGTCTCGTAGGCGATGTTCACCGAGCCGCTCTTCATGAGGGCCCGGGTGAGCTCCTCGTTGGCGGCCAGGTGCAGGTAGGTGAACACGATCTGTCCGGGACGGATGAGGCCGTACTCCTGCGGCAGGGGCTCCTTCACGTGCATCACCATCTCGGCCCGGGCGTATATTTCCGCTGCCGTGGGGACGAGTTCCGCCCCGGCCTTCTCGTAGGCCTCGTTCATGAAGCCGCCGCCCACGCCCGCGTCCGACTCGACGAGCACCGCGTGCCCGTTCTGGCGCATGACCTCAACGCCGGCGGGCGTCATGGCCACGCGATGCTCCTGGCTCTTTATCTCCTTCAGGATGCCGACGATCATTGGCTTTCTCCTCCACGCGCCCGGTCAGGACGCGGTCTTCAAGAGGGCGTTCTTCACCGCGCCCAGGATGGTGTCGATGTCGTCCTTGGTGGCCACAAGCGCCGGAGCCAGGTTGATGATGTTGTTGTGGCCGGGCAGGCTGCGGTTGGTGCGGCCCACCAGCACGCCCTGGGCGGCGATGTCGCCCACCACCTTGAGCACGTGGGCTTCGCTCACGGGCTGGCGGGTCTTCTTGTCCTCCACCAGCTCTATGCCGCACAAAAGGCCCCGGCCGCGCACGTCGCCCACATGGGGGATGTCCAGCATGCCCTTGAGGCCGTCCAGCAGGCGCTCGCCCATGAGGCGGCAGTTCTCCAGCAGGTTCTCGTCCTCGATGATGCGGGTGCTTTCCAGGGCCGCGGTGCAGGCCGCCGCGCAGCCGCCGAAGGTGCTGATGTCGCGGAAGTAGGCCAGCTTGTCGCCGGGATCGTGCAGGAACTGGGCGAAGACGTTCTCCGTGGTGGCGGTGACGGAGATTGGCATGTAGGCGCTGGCCACGCCCTTGGCCATGGTCACGATGTCCGGCTTGGCGTCGTAGTGCATGTAGCCGAACCACTTGCCCGTGCGGCCCATGCCGCAGACCACTTCGTCCATGATGAGCAGCAGGCCGTACCTGCCGCAGATTTCGCGGATGACATCATAGTATTCCCTCACCGGAGGGATGACCCCGCCGCCGGCGGTGATGGGTTCGAAGATCACGGCGCCAACCTCGTCCGGGCCTTCGCGCTGGATCACCGTCTCCATGGCGCGGGCGCAGTCGATGTCGCAGCCGGGGTAGGTCTTGCCGAAGGCGCAGCGGTAGCAGCTGGCGTGGGGAATCTCGGCGAAGCCGGGGGCGAACGGTCCGAACCACTCCCGGCGCTCCTGCTGGCCGGTGGAGGAAAGGGCCCCGATGGTGGTGCCGTGGTAGTCGCGGTGGCGGTAGAGCACGGTCTTCTTCTTGCCGCCGTGTTTCATGTGGCCGATGGCCCGGACCATCTTGTAGGCCTTTTCGTTGGCCTCTGACCCGGAGTTGGACAGGTACACGCGGTTGAGCCCCGGCATGAGGGCGGCCAGCTTGGCCGCGAAACGGGCGTAGGGGATGTTTCCGGCGGTGGCGGCGTAGTAGGGCAGCTTCTTGAGCTGCTCGCACACGGCCTCGGCGATGGAGGCGCGGCCGTAGCCCACGTTGACGCACCACACCCCGCCGGAGGTGGCGTCGAGGTATTCCCGGCCGCGGATGTCGCGCAGGCGCAGGCCCTGGCCCTCGGCCATGATCATCGGTTCCTTGGAGGCGATGGCGCTGTGCTGGAACAGGTGGTGCCACACGTGCTCCACATCGTCCTGCACAAGCCGGTCGGGTTCTGTCTCTTTGCCGGTGTCTCGCATTGTCGCATCCTCCACTGCTTTGGCGCTGCTTGGTCGCAACCGTGGTTGCGTGCTCAAAGGCTGGGCACTGCCGGCCGGGCGAGATTCGCGCTTCCGGCCCCGCGTCGGGCGATGAACTGCAAAGAACGGTTCTCCGCTGGGCCCCGGGCGGCCTCCGCGCGGGAGGAGCCGGCCCAGGGCGGCGGAGTTGATCGTGCCTATTTCTTGGGCGCGTTCAGGTGCGCGTACTTCTTGAGGTACCTCGTGGGCATGGCCAGGGCGTCGCGGCGGAAGGGCTCGGCCAGCACGTTCTTGCCGCCCTCGATGACCGCCTCGATGACCGCGGGCCGGCCCGAGGCCACGGCCGCGCGGACCACGTCCTTCACGGTCTTGTAGTCCTCCACGCGGTAGCCCTCGGCGCCCATGTCCTTGGCCAGCTGGGCGTAGCTCGGGTTCTCGCGCAGGTTCACGCCAACGTAGCGCTCGGCGTAGTAGTCCACCTGGTTCTTCTTTTCCGCGCCCCACTCGTAGTTCTGGAACACCACGGCGATGACGGGGATGTTCTCGCGCACGGCGGTCATGACCTCGGACAGGCCGCTGATGCCGTAGGCGCCGTCGCCTTGCAGGGCGAACACCGGGGCCGAGGGATTGCCGATCTTGGCGCCCATGGCCGCGCCGTAGGCGAAGCCGCAGTTGCCCCACGACAGGGCCGAGATGTGCTGGCGCGCTCCGCTGAACTTCAAGTAGCTGTTGGACATGGAGCAGTTGTTGCCGATGTCCGTGGCGACGATGGAGCCCGCCGGGATGGCCTCGGAAAGCTCCTTGAGGAAGCGGCGCGGGTGCATGAGCTTGGCCGTGGAGCTGGACCACTTCTTGAGCTCCTCGTCCCACACGCCCTTTTCGGCGGCCACGTCCTTCTTGCGCGCGGCGCTCGGCTTGCGCTCGGGGTCCACGGCCCTGATGACGCCGAGCAGCGCGGCGGCGAATTCCTTGGCGTCGGCCAGGATGCCCAGGCTGACGCGCTTGGACAGGCCGAGCACCCGGTGATCGACATCGACCTGGATGACCTTGGCGCCCTTGGGCCAGTAGTCGATGTCGTACTGCGGCAGTGTGCCGAAGGGGCCCAGGCGGCAGCCCAGGGCGAGCACCACGTCGGCCTTGGCGATGGTGCGCATGGCGGCCTTGCTGCCGCAGTAGCCGATGGGCCCGCAGGAGAGCGGGTGGTCGGCCGGGAAGGAGTCGTTGTGCAGATAGCTGTTCACCACCGGGGCGGTCAGGTACTCTGCCAGGGCCTTGGTCTCGGCTATGGCGTCGGCCACGGACACGCCGCCGCCGGCCAGGATGACCGGGTACTTGGCCTTGGCCAGCAGGCGCGCGGTCTCCTCCACCTGGCTGGCCGCGCCCGGGCCGTGCAGCACGGCGGCGGTGGGGTAGATGTCGTCGTCGCACACGCCGTAGAAGTAGTCGCGGGGGATGTTCAGCTGGGTGGGGCCGTTCTCGGCCTTGGCGATGTAGAAGCAGCGCCGGGCCAGTTCGGCCATGCGGTCCGGGCGGTTCACCCGCACCTGGTACTTGGTGCTGGGCTGGAAGAAGGGCATCTGATCGATTTCCTGGAATCCGCCGGTGCCGATGCCCTTGCTGCCCGTCTCCGGGGTGATGGCCACCACCGGGGAATGCGCCCAGAACGCGGCGGTGATGGCGGAGACGAAGTTCAGCGCGCCGGGTCCGTTCTGGGCGATGCAGGCCTGGGGCTTGCCCGTGACGCGGGCCAGGCCGTCGGCAGCGTGGGCGGCCGCCTGCTCGTGGGCGCAGGGAATGAAGCGGATGCCCGCGGCCGGGAAAAGGTCCAGAAGGTCCATGAACGCGGACCCAACGATGCCGAAGACGTTCTGTACGCCCTCGGCCACCAAGGTTTCAGCCAACGCCTCGCTCGGGGTCATTTTCATCGCAGCCTCTCCTTTGCAGAACGGTTGGGTCCGTGTTCGGATTTCGCAGCCCGTGGGAGCGTGCTTGTGAAGGAAAGAGCAAGCGGTGTGCCGCAAAGTGAGGACGGCGCAGTAAACAAAAAAACGACTGGAATATTCTGTAGATTCGGCGTGTTGGGGTCGCCATGGAGCGGGCTGGCGGGATGCCGTGGGCTGAAGAAGCCCCAGCGGACTGTCTGCCGGGGCAGACATGTCTGGACTGACAGGCGTCAGGAGAGGGAGACAGCAGGACGGGCGTTCAGGCCTTGAGGATCTGCTGCGGCGCGGGGAGCAGGCGGAACAGGGTGTCCGCCTCGGTCAGGGAGTCGAGGTAGCAGCGGGAGAGGTCGCCAAGGGTCAGGCCGATGTGGGATGCGAGCTGCGCGGCCATGCCCCAGTCGGCCGTCTCCATGGCGCGCACCATGGTCAGCCAGGGGGAGAGGCTGCTCTGCTGTCCGCACAGGGCCAGGCGGATTTCGCTCTCCACGGGCACGTCGGCCAGGGCCTGGGTAGGCGGCATTTCGAGGATGGCCTCGATGTAGGACAGGAGGCCGAGCAGGGACAGCCGGGGCATGAGGCTTTCCTTGCCGGCGGCCTGGGCGCAGCGCTTCAGGAATCCGGCCCGCTGCGCGGCGTAGTAGCACAGCTCCTGGTGCCTGGGCGTGGGGGAGAGGTCCGTCAGGAGCACCACCTCCAGCCACTTCTTGAGGGGCTTCCACCCGGCCAGGACGATGGCCTGCTGGATGGAGGTGACCTGCCGGGCCAGCCCGAAGCTTGCCGAGTTGAGAAAAAGCAGCAGACGGTAGGTCAGCGCCGCGTCCATCTCCACCAGCCGGGCCAGGCCCTTGAAGTCCGTGTCCGGCTTGTCCAGGCACTCCAGAAGGCGCATGCGCGAAACCTGCGTGGCGGTGACGCTCTTCTGGCTGGGCTTCAGGTTCATGTCGTTGAAGAAGAAGCCTTGGAACATGTCGGCGTTGATGGCCCGCGCCTGAAGCATGGGGTGCCAGCTGTCCAGCCCGCGCACCAGGGACTTGGCCCCGAAGGCGTGGGTCGCCTGGATGCGTTCCTCAAGGGGAGGGGCTGTGTCGGCAATGCGCGCATCGCTGATGATGAGATCGGCAAGGCCGTTGAGCGTCCGGCAGGAGGCGCAGTTCCGAAAGCCCGACACCGCGATGCCGTACCCGGCCTGCTTGAGTTCGGCCACCGCCTTGGGGATGCCGTCCAGGTCTCCCGCGGTTTCGTCCAGCTCAACCACCACTCCCTGGGGCCAGAGCAGCCGGGGCATGCGGTCCAGCACGGCCTGCGCGGGGAAATAGACGATGGTCTGGGCATTGGTGGGGCCGCGCTGGGGCAGGTAGGCCTCAAGCAGCATGTTGGCGGCGCCGTCGTCGGAGAAGAGCATGCTGGCTTCCGTCTGGGAGAAGCACATGGCCGTGCCCCAGGGCTGGAGCCTGCGGTCGAACACCGGTTGCCGGGTGACCATCATGATGCCGGGATCTTCGGCCTGAAATTCCGCAGTCATCACATCACCTGTCCATGTTCCGGGCATCGTTCCTGGCGAGCCTTATGCTCGGCAAGTGGCCTGAAAAACAGCTTCTCTGGACACGGTTCATACGTATTCTTTAGCCTTTGCGGGCTAAAATGGCAAGATGCTGCGTAGAAAATTGCACCGATTTTTTGATTTTTTTCTATGTCAACCCAGACACTGGATAGGTTTTTTCTATTCGTTATTGATCAGAATAGGGGATACTCCCAGGATGCATGGGGCGGCGCAGGCAGGGCCGGTGCGTGGAGATCCGCAGGCCGTACAATCGGCCGTACAATCGGTCGTGCAATCGGCCTGACAATCAGCATGACAATCGGCCGGCAGAAGGCATTCCCGGAACCGCCGCGGGCCTGACTCTTGCCTCGCCCTGCAATGACGGGGCGATCAGAAGGGCAGGACGGGCTTGCCCCGGGCCGAGGTGCGCCGCTGGCAATACAACGCCTGCTGGGCCATGCCCTGCAAGGCGTCTGTGAGAAATTCCACCACGCAGTCCGCCAATTCCACCCGCGCCCCCTCTTCTCCGAACACGGCGATCTCGGTGTCGGGCAGGGGGGGCAAGCCCAACGCCGCGGGGGCCTCGGAGATGTCCCATCCGGTGAAGGACCTGCCGAGGATGGACAGGCCCAGGCCGCCCTGCACCGCAGCCTGCAAGCCCATGATGCTGTGCGCCGTGCATGATACTCTCCAGGTGCGCTGCGCCCCCTTGAGCACGTCCAGCATCACTCGGCGGTAGGAGCAGGGCGCGGGCAGCACAACCAGCGGCAGGGTGCCGTCCGGGTCTGGAGTCACTCCCTCCGCCGCGATCCACACCAGTTGCTCGCGCCAGATGACCCGGCCTGACTGGGGCTGGGCGTCGCGCTTGGCAATGACCAGATCCAGCGTGCCCCCGCTCAAGGCGGCCACGAGTCCGGTGCTCAGCCCGGTCACGAGATCCAGCCGCACGCCGGGGTGGACCCGGCGGAAGCGCGCCAGCAAGGTGGGCAACTGGTGCGGGATGAAGTCCTCGGACACCCCGAGCCGGAGCCTGCCCTCCAGGGGCGGCTGCTTCATGCGGCGCATGGCTTCGTCATTCAGGGCCAGAATGCCGTGGGCGTGGCCCAACAGCACCTCCCCGTCCGGGGTGAGGGCCACCGACCGGCTGGTGCGCGAAAGCAGCTGCCGGCCCACGATGTCCTCCAGGCGGCGTATCTGCTGGCTCACGGCGGATTGCGTGCGCCCCAGGACATCCCCGGCGGTGGTGAAGTTGCCTGTCTCGGCCACGATTGCGAAGGTTCGCAGCAGGTCGATTTCGAGATCTGGTTGTTTCATGGTCTGTGCATAACGAAAGCTTATTGAAACGTAAACAACAATTAATTTCCCTTTGCGCCACGCGGTGTATATTTCGTAATCGAGCACAAGTGGAAGCGCTGAACCTCAACCCCCCAGAGGAGGACGCCATGACCTGCCAGACCCCGACCATCAACACTCCGATCTTGGAAAACCCGCCAGCCAACCCGCTGCAGCGGTCCCCAGCGATCCGCCGCCAGGCGGCAGAGCACGAGGATCGGCTGCGGCAGGGCCAGGTGGCCACCACCGACCTGCACCGCGACCTCTGGGTGGGGCCCTAGCCGCGCGAACAACACGAACCGAAAGGAGAACGCCCATGCAAGCCATCATCGCCACCGGGGGTTTCGCCCCCTCTGACCAGCAGGCCTTCACCGTGGAAAACCGCCCCCAACCCGTGCCGCAAGGCCGGGACATCCTGGTGGGCGTCAAGGCCATCGGCATGAATCCCGTGGACGGCAAAGTCTTTGAGCGCATGGAGCCAGGCCAGCGGCGCGTGCTGGGCTGGGACGCCTGCGGCGTGGTGCTGGCGTCCGGACCGGAGGCGAAGCGCTTCATCCCCGGCCAGCCGGTCTACTATGCCGGAGACCTGACCCGCGATGGCGCGAACGCGGAACAGCACCTGGTGGATGAGCGCATTGTGGCCGCTGCCCCGGCGAGCCTCTCCGTGGCGGACGCGGCCAGCCTCCCGCTCACCAGCCTCACCGCCTGGGAAGGCCTGTTCGACAGGCTGGGGTTCACCCCTGCGGAGGATGCGAACCGGGGCCAGAGTCTGCTCATCATCGGCGGAGCGGGTGGGGTGGGCTCAATGGTCACCCAGCTCGCGGCCTGGGCGGGCATAAAGGTCGCCGCCACGGCGGGCAGGCCGGAATCGGCCCAGTGGTGCCGGGACAACGGCGCAAGCGTGGTGGTTGGCCGGGGCGATCTGACCACAAACCTGGCTGCCGCGGGCCTGCCGGAGGTGGATGCCATATTCTGCACCACCCACATGGAGGAGCACTGGCAGGCCATGGCCCAGGTGCTTGCGCCGCAGGGCGGGGTGCTGCTCATCGACGACCCCGCAGGCCCCCTGGACATCACCGTGTTCAAGCGCAAGAGCGCCCGCATCTGCTGGGAGTTCATGTTCACGCGGTCCATGTTCCGCACGGCAGACATGGCCCGGCAGGGCTTCATCCTGGAGTCGGTGGCGCGGCTGGTGGACCAGGGACGCGTGCGCGCCACCAGGGCCGAGACCCTGAGCGGCTTGAGCCCGGAAACCATACGCGCCGCGCACCTGCGCCAGCGCACCGGAACCATGGTGGGCAAGCAGGTCATCGTGCTCTGACCGGGGGAGCGGCGGGACGTTCGGGGAGGGCGCCCCCTTCCCGGAATCTTCCAGGCGTGGACAGCTGTTGCCGCTCCGGCCGGCTGCCCGCGGCGGATCGGGTCCGGCGCAGGTGGACGCCAAACTGGCGGCGAGCGACGCGCAGATCGAGGAGTTTCGGGCACTGCGAGTGTAATGCCAAAGCGGAATGCGTTGACGCAACGTTTACGGAATGTCGCGCAAAATACTGCTCGGATTCGATCAATCCTGACCATGACGGAAAAGCCCCGCAGCGGCGTCAAACCGTTGCGGGGCGTTGTCTTTTCTGGAGCCAGCGCGGGGAGTCGAACCCCGTACCTGCTGATTACGAATCAGCTGCTCTGCCGAGTGAGCTACGCTGGCAAATACCTTGAGCGGTACGTTTTTCATCGCCTGGGCTGGAACCTGTCCCGGCTGGCCATCCGGCTTGCCAAGGGGTTGCGATTCCGCTGCCCTGCCAGACGCATTGCGCTGGCTGGCTCATGCGGGCCCTTGATACACAAGGCCGGATGGGCGGTCAAGGCGAAAATGGCCGGCCCCGGCCACAGCGGCTAGTCCAACCGATGCCCGCGCCGGCTCTCCCATATGGGGATCATGGGCAAGAGTTCGCCGGCCTCGGCCTTGTCGGAAATGATGAGCAGCCCCTGGGCCTGGAGCATGTCGAGCCTGGCCTCCCGGGTGCGGTCGAGCAGCGGCTGGGCCTGCAGTTCCGCGCCCAGGGCGGAGACGGTGCACGGCACCAGGCGCTCCCAGCCCAGCTGGGCTGCGGGCGGCACGATTTGCGGGCGTGCGAGGATGGGCCCGGGCACGGGCAGGGTGCGTCCGCGCAGCCAGCACACGGCGGGAAGCACCAGCGCGTGCATGAGGGCGAATACGGCCCAGGGCGTGCCCGGCAGGGCGAAGAGCAGGGTGCTGCCGCGCACGGCGGCGAACATGCTCTTGCCGGGGGTGACGCAAAGCCCCCCGAAGAGCGGCGTGAACCCGGCCGACGTGGCGGCCTGCATGATGAAGTCGCGCTGGCCGGGCCCGGTGCCCCCGGTGGTGACGATGCACTGGTAGTCCTGCGCGGCGAGCTGGCCCCCTATGACCTCCAGGTCGTTGGCGCACACTCCTGCGGCAACGTGGGGCATGTCGCGCCGGCGCAGCAGCCCCGCGACCAGAAGCAGATTGTCGGCCGGCGTGTGGCCGGGCAGGGGCGGCGCGTCCAGGTCGTCCAGTTCGTTGCCAAGGGCCAGGGCCAGCACCCTGGGCGGCATGTAGGCCTTGGCCCGCTGCGCGCCGGAGACCGCCAGCGCCGCCAGCACCGAGGGCGTGAGGTCGTCGCCCCGGCGGACGATGCGGGTGCCGGCCTTGAGGTCCCCGCCGACCGGGCGGACATGCTCCTGCGGCGAAAGGGGCCTTGTGAGCGCCAGCCGTCCGTCCTCCACGTGAACCGATTCCGCGGTGACGACGCAATCCGTGCCTGCGGGCAGGGGGCCGCCGGTGAGGATGCCCGCGGCCTGGCCGGGCTCAAGCGGGGCGGGCGCCGCCGTGCTCGGCCGGATCTGGCCGCTGACCGTGAAGAGCGCCGGAGTCTCCTCCGTGGCGCTCTTGGTGGCCTGGCTGGACAAGGCGTAGCCGTCCACCGTGGAGCGGGTCTCGGCCGGGGTGGAATGCGCGGCGAAGAGATCCTGGGCGCACACAAGCCCCAGCGCGTCCATGAGAGGGACTTCGAGCATCCGCGGCCCATGCTCGCGGATGTGGTGGCGGATGCGTTCGAGCGCGTGATCGCGCGATATGCGTTCGATTGTCACGGGGCCTCCTGGGGCGGGCGGCGAAAGCTGGCCGCCGTCTGGCGCAGGGAGCGCAGTTCGTCCGGGGTGTTGGCGTTCTGGAAGGAGAGCAGCGCGGGATCGGCCGCCAGGAGCGCCTCCGGTGGCAGGAGATTCACGCGGACCTTGGGGAAGAAGCGGATGATCTTGTGGTCGTCGCGGGCCAGCTGCTTCTCGATGTGCGGCAGGCAGCGCCGGGAGTAGAAGGCGCACAGGGGTTCGAAGTAGCCGTCGGGCTTTTGCGGCAGCACCACGTCGTCCTCCGGCCGCAGGCGGGCCTGGAGCGCCTCCACCAGGGCAGGACGCAGGAAGGGCGTGTCGCAGGCGGTGATGAACACGTGCTCCGTGCTGGCGTTGGCCAGGGCGGTGTGGATGCCTGTGAGGGAGCTGCGGCCGGGAAGGGCGTCCTGCGCCAGGCGCAGGGTCGCGCCCCCTGTGACAGGGTTGGGCACATGGCCGGCCGCGCAGATGTCGCCGTAGGGCTGGGCCTCCTTGGCCACAAGCAGCACCTCGGCGAAACGGGGAACCAGCACGGCCAGGAGCCAGTCGAGAATGCTCCGTCCATCCACGTCGAGCAATGCCTTTGCAACCCCGCCCATGCGCGTGGCCGCCCCGCCCACAAGGATGGCGGCGCTGAGTTCCGGGCCGGAGCAGAGGCGGATGTTGTGACGCATTTCACTCATATATGGCGATGCCGCCTTCAGGGCAACACATGGCCGCGACTTTTCGGGCGAAAAATGCCGGCACGCCCATGCCCCCCCTTGAGGCGCGGCCCCCTCCGGTGTATCCAGGCACACAACGGGGAGCATCTCCGGCATTCCGTCCGGCCGCGCACGCAGCGGGCCACAGGGAGCAGCAGGTGGAGCAGCGGGCCTTGCAGGCATTCTTCGCGCCCAGGACGGTGGCGGTCATCGGGGCCTCCGCCACGCCCGGAAAGGCCGGCAACGCCGTGGTGGCCAACATGCTGGCCGCGGGCTTCAACAAGGGACGCCTGTACCCGGTGAATCCCAAGGGCGGCAGCATCGAGGGGCTTCCCGTGGCGCGCACCGTGGGCGAACTGCCCGGCGGCATCGATCTGGCCGTGTTCGCCGTGCCGCGCGAGCACGTGCTGCCCGCCTTCGAAGCCCTGGCCGCGCGCGGCCTCAAGTCCGCCATTGTCCTTTCCGCTGGCTTCCGCGAGGCCGGCAAGGAAGGTTACGCCCTTGAGCGCGACCTGGCCGACCTGGCCCGCAGGCACGGCGTCGCGCTGCTGGGCCCCAACTGCCTGGGCATGATGAACACCGCCCACGGCGTGAACGCGAGCTTTGCCGCCACCGCGCCCGTTCCCGGCAGCGTGGCCTTCTGCTCCCAGTCCGGCGCGCTGTGCCAGGCCATCCTCGACTGGGCGCGCGACGAGCGCTTCGGCTTCTCCAAGTTCGTGAGCCTGGGCAACAAGGCCGTGCTGAACGAGACCGCCCTGCTGAACTTCCTGGCTGGCGACCAGGACAGCAAGGTCATCATGGGCTACCTGGAGAACGTGGAGGGCGGCGAGGAGTTCGTGCGCGCCGCGCGCGAAGCCAGCAGGAAAAAGCCGGTCATCATGCTCAAGGCCGGTTCCACCAACGCCGGGGCCAAGGCGGCCAGCTCCCACACCGGGGCCATCGCCGGCTCCGACGACGCCTGCGCCGCGGCCTTCCGGCAGAGCGGCGTTGTCCGCGCGCCGGACCTCGCCTCGCTTTTCTTCCTGGCCGAGGCCTTCGCCAGCCTGCCCCTGCCGCGCGGTCCAAACGTGGCCGTGCTTTCCAACGCCGGCGGCCCCGGCATTCTTGCGGCCGACGCCTGCGAAAAGACCAGCCTGCACATGGCCCGGCTCTCGCCGGAGACCATCCAGCGCCTGCAGGCGGAGCTGCCGCCCTACGCATCGGTGAACAATCCCGTGGACATCATCGGCGACGCCGGGGCCGAGCGCTATCGCAAGAGCCTGGAGGCCGTGCTGGACGATTCGCTGGTGCACGCCGTGCTCCTGCTCATCGCGCCCACGGCCATGGTGGAGCTGGAGGCCACGGCCACGGCCATCGCCCAGGTTGCCCGGCGCTCGGCCAAACCGGTGATGACCTGCCTGCTGGGGCGGGCCCACGGCAGCATCGGGCGCGACATTCTGCGCCAGGCCGGGCTGCCCTGCCACGCCTTCCCGGAGCCGGCCCTGCGCTGCATCGAGGCCATGTACGCCTACGCCCAGTGGCGGCAGAAGCCCGTGCCCGTGTTCGAGCCGCCCCGGCGTGACTTGGCCGCCGCGAAACGCATTCTGGACGCCGCCGTTGCCGCAGGCGTGCAGGAGCTGGGCGGGTTCCAGGGCCGGGAGATCGCCGCGGCCTACGGCCTGCGCACCCCGGTCACCGTGCTTGCCCGCAGCAGCGCCCAGGCCGTGCGCGCGGCCCAGGGCATGGCCGGTCCGGTGGCCCTCAAGGTGGCCTCGGCGCAGATCGGCCACGCCACGGACGTGGGCGGGGTCAAGCTCGGCCTTTCCGGTCCCGACGAAGTCGCCCGCGCTTTTCAGGAGCTTACCACCCATGTGGGGCGCATCCAGCCGGAGGCCGCCGTCTCCGGCTGCCTGGTGCAGGCCATGGCGCCCGGGGGCAGCGTGGAGGTGGTGGCGGCCATGCGGCGCGACGAGCAGTTCGGTCCGGTGCTCATGTTCGGGCTTGGCGGCATCCACTCGGAGATTTTGAAGGACGTTTCGCACCACCTGATCCCCTTGAGTCGCGACGAGGCTTTTGGCATGATCCGGTCCATACGCTCCTACCTGCTGCTGAAAGGGGTGGACGGCGAACCCGCGGCGGATCTGCGCGCCCTGGAGGATGTGCTGCTGGCTTTGGCCGCCCTGGCCCAGGACTTCCCCGAGGTCTACGAGGCGGAGCTGAACCCGGTGCTTGTGAATCATGAGGGCGCGCTGGTGGCCGAGGCGCGCCTCGCCTTCCGCGCCTGATGCGGCGCCCAGGAGGATCGGCCCGGCGCAAAGCCCAAGCCCGCGCGCCCTGGCGCGCGAGGAGGAATCAATGGCAGTAGGCGTGTATATCGGCTCCACCACCGGCTATTCCGGCAAGAACCTCATCGCCATGTCCCTTGGCCTGCGCTTCAAGAAGCTGGGGCTCAAGGTGGGCTACATGAAGCCCGTGGGCGCCGTTCCCCGCAAAGAGGACGGCAAGCCCGGCGACGAGGACGCCATGTTCCTGCAGGAGGTCCTGGGCCTCAGGCAGGATCCCGCCCTGGTGACGCCGGTGGTGGTGAACAGGGAATTCACGCGCCGCGCCTTCAGCGAGGACGTGGGCGACCTCATGCCCGGCATCGTGGAGGCCTACGCCAGGCTCGCCGAGGGCAAGGACGTGATGATCATCGCCGGCTCCGGCAACTACCTGGGCTCCGGCACCTACTGCGGGCTCGACGGCGTGAGCGTTTCGCGTGCGCTGGGGGCCAAGACCGTGGTCATCGACCGCTACCAGAACGAGCTCAAGTACGACTACCTGCTGCGCTGCCGCGAGGCCCTGGGCGACGACCTGGCCGGCGTCATCCTGAACGACATCCCCGAGCACTACCGGCCTGAGGTGGACGAGCTGCTGGTGCCGTTCTTCCGCCGCAAGGGGGTGGAGGTGCTGGGCGTCATCGCCTCCGATCCCATCATGAGCGCCATCAAGGTGAGCGACCTGGCCGAACGCCTGGGCGGCAAGGTCATCAGCGCCCACCACAAGGCCGACCGCGTGGTGGAGAACTTCCTCATCGGCACCATGCAGGTGGAGAACTTCCTGGCCCACTTCGTGCGGCACAAGAACTCGGCCATCATCGTCGGCGGCGACCGCTCCGACGTGCAGCTGGTGGCCCTGGAGGGCAGCTGCCCCTGCCTCATCCTCACGGGCAACCTGCACCCCAACGACATCATCCTCACCCGCTCGGAGGTGCTCCAGACGCCCATCATCATGGTGCGCGAGGACACCTTCGCCGTGGCCAAGAAGATGGAGAACATCCTTTCGCGGCACAAGCTGCGCGACATGCTCAAGGTGAACCACGGCGTGCGCCTGGTGGGCGACGCCCTGGACTTCGAGCTGCTGCTCAAGCGCCTGGGCATGGAGTGACGGGCCACGTTTTTTCGTGTAGGATGCCTGAAATGCGCTTGCAGGACCTGATGATCTGACCGGCCGCCTGCGAGAGGAAAACCGGCACTCCCCCCATCCACGACACCAGACAGGAGACTTCATGCCGCAGAGCAAACTGTTGAAGAAAGCCGCCGCGCCCTGCGCCGCCGTGCTTGTGGCCGCCCTGTGGCTGCTGCCGGCCCTGGCCCAGGACTCCCTCACGAGCCTCAAAGACCCGGCCTTCCCGGAGCACAGGCCCATGTCCGTGCCCTTCAAGCACAACGAGCACAACGCCAAGGCGAGTCTCAAGGACTGCACCGTATGCCACCACGCCTACGACGACCAGGGACGCCGCGTGTCCGGTCCGTCGAACACGCAGCGCAGCTGCTCGGACTGCCACCAGGCGCGCCCCACGCCCAATGACAGCGCTCCGGCCCTGATGATGGCCTACCACAAGCTCTGCCAGGACTGCCACAAGGCCCAGGGCAAGGGCCCGGTGAAGTGCAGCGGCTGCCACGTGAAGGATCCTGCCTAGGCAGGCCGCATTGCCTTGAGGAAAAGAAAAGGCCGGGTCTCCCCGGCCTTTTTTAATGCCCGATGCCGCGCCTATTTGCCGCGCCGGATGTTGTACACCGCCCGGCCCACGGCCACGTGGCGGTCCGGCGCGTCCGCGCTCCAGAGCATCACGTGCGCGTTGCCCACGCGGTTGCCCAGAAGCCGCACCTCGGCCTCGGCGTAGAGGTCCTGGGCCCCGGCCGGGCGCAGGTAGTCCACGGAGAGGTCGATGGTGGCGATGCGGTCCTCCAGGTGGCAGCTGGTCCACACGGCGAAGCCGCCGGTGACGTCCACCAGGGTGGACAGCACGCCCCCGTGCAAGGCCGGGCGGCGCGGGTCGCCGATGAGCTCCGGCTTGAAGGGGATGCGCAGCCTGACGCGGCCCTCGGCCAGCTCCGCCACCTTGATGCCCAGCCACTTGTTGAAGGGCAGGCCTTCCTCGATGATCTCCCTGAGTCTGTCGAAGTCCATGGCCGGCCCTACAGGATGTACCGCGAGAGGTCGCGGTTCTCCACGATGTCCGAGAGCTGGGCGAGCACGTAGTCCCGGTCCACCACCACGCTTTGGCCGCCCTTGTCGGACGCCTCGAAGGACAGCTCGGCCAGGATCTTCTCCATGATGGTGTAGAGCCTGCGCGCGCCGATGTTCTCGGCCTCCTCGTTGATGCGCTGGGCCGTGGCCGCGATCTCGCGCAGGGCGTCGTCGGTGAAGGTGAGCGAGAGGCCCTCAGTGCCGAGCAGGGCGGAGTACTGCACGGTGAGCGCGTTCTGCGGTTCGGTGAGGATGCGGTAGAACTCGTCGGCCCCCAGGGCGGAGAGCTCCACGCGCAGGGGGAAGCGCCCCTGCAGTTCGGGGATGAGGTCGCTGGGCTTGGCGTAGTGGAAGGCCCCGGCGGCGATGAACAGGATGTGGTCGGTCTTGACCATGCCGTATTTGGTGTTCACCACGCAGCCTTCGACAACGGGCAGCAGGTCGCGCTGGACGCCCTCGCGCGAGACGTCCGGCCCGCCGTGGTCCTGCCTGCTGGCGATCTTGTCCAGCTCGTCCAGGAAGATGATGCCGGACTGCTCCACGCGCTCGCGGGCGATGTCCTGCACCTTGTCCATGTCGATGAGCTTGTCCGATTCCTCCTGCACCAGGGCGGCGAAGGCGTCCTTGACCTTCATCTTGCGCAGCTTCTTCTTCTGCGGGAAGAAGCGGCCCAGCATGTCCTGCACCTGGCCGCCCATGTCCTCCATGCCGGGCATGCCCATGATGGACACGCCGGGGCCGTCGCTCGCGGCCACCTCAAGCTCCACCATGCGCTCGTCCAGCTTGCCCTCGCGCCAGAGCTGGCGGAACTTCTCCCGCGTGCTCTCGTTGGCGCTGGCCACGTGCTCGGCTGGCTGCGGCGCGGCCGGGTCGGGAATGGGGGTGAAGGAGTAGCCGCCGGGTTTCGGCATGCTTCCGGGCAGCAGCAGGTCCAGCAGGCGGTCCTCGGCGTGCTTCTCGGCGCGCACGCGCACCTTTTCGCGCTCCTCGGCGCGCACCATGGTGATGCCGATCTCCATGAGGTCGCGGATCATGGACTCCACATCGCGGCCCACGTAGCCCACCTCGGTGAACTTGGTGGCCTCCACCTTGTGGAAGGGGCTTTTGGCCAGTTTGGCCAACCTGCGGGCGATCTCGGTCTTGCCCACGCCGGTGGGGCCCATCATGATGATGTTCTTGGGCGCGATCTCCTCGCGCAGTTCGGGGTCGAGCCTCTGCCTGCGCCAGCGGTTGCGCATGGCGATGGCCACCATGCGCTTGGCCTCGGCCTGGCCCACCACGTACCTGTTCAGCTCGGAGACGATCTCGCGCGGGGTCAGGGAGCTCATTTCGCAGCCTCCCGTTCCCTGGTCTCCAGGGTGATGTTCTCGTTGGTGAACACGCAGAGTTCGGCCGCGATCTTCATGGCCGAAAGGGCGATCTCCCTGGCGGGCATCTGGGTGTGGCGGCGCAGGGCGCGGGCCGCGGCCAAGGCATAGGAGCCGCCGGAGCCGATGGCCGCCATGCCGTCGTCAGGCTCGATGACGTCGCCCGTGCCCGTGATGAGCAGGATGGTTTCGGCGTCGGCCGCCAGGATCATGGCCTCCAGCCGGCGCAGGTACTTGTCCGTGCGCCAGTCCTTGGCCAACTCCACCGCGGCGCGGGTGAGGTTTCCGGAGTGGGACTCCAGCTTCTTCTCGAAGCGCTCGAAGAGCGTGAAGGCGTCGGCCGTGGCTCCGGCGAAGCCGACCATGACGCGGCCCTTGTAGATGCTGCGGACCTTCTTGGCCGTGTGCTTCATGGCCACGCTCTGGCCCAGGGTCACCTGGCCGTCTCCGGCCATGGCCGTGCCTTCTTCCGTGCGCACGGCGAGGATGGTGGTGCCGTGTATTTCCATGTTCGCTCCTTGCTTGTCTAGGGAACCTGCGGCGGGCCGAAAAGCGCCTCGGCCCTGCCGCGCCAGAAAGTGAAGGCCCGTTCGCCGCGCAGGCACAGGGCGGCGCAGCGCACAAGCCCCTGCGCAAGCCCCGCGCGCAGCTCGTCCAGGGCGATGGGCGCGGCCAGTTCCAGCGGGTAGCCGTACGCCCCGCAGCTGATGGCCGGAAAGGCGATGCTCGTCAGCCCGTGCCGGCTGGCCAGGTCTAGGCTCTGGGCGTAGGCCGAACGCAACAGCCGTTCCTCGCCCTGGGAGCCGCCGCGCCAGACGGGGCCCACCGTATGGATGACATGCCGCGCTGACAGCCGGAAGCCGGGTGTGATGACCGCCAGGCCCGGCGGCAGGCTGCCGATTTGCGCCACCACGTCCCGGCAGGCCGAGAGCAGTTCCGGCCCGGCCGCGCGGTGGATGGCGCCGTCCACGCCGCCGCCGCCCAGCAGCCCGGAATTGGCCGCGTTGACGATGGCGTCGGCCGTGGAGCGCGTCAGGTCGCCTTCGAAAACTTCCAGAGATCCTTGCGGAAACTTCCAGATGGCCATTGGGGGGCCTCCGCGCTAGTCGTCGTCCTCGTCGCCGCCGGACTCCGCTCCGGGCTGGGCGTCCGTTGTGGCGAGAATCATCCGGGCCAGGCGCACGTCGTGGCCGATGCGCGCCTTGAGCTCGTCGATGCTGTCGAACTTGCGCTCCGAGCGCAGGCGCTGCACGAACTGCAGCGACAGGCGCTGGCCGTAGATGTTGCGGTCGAAGTCCATGATGTGCGCCTCAAGGGTCAGGCCCGTGTCGCCAAAGGTGGGGTTGTGGCCCACGTTGGCCACGGCCTGCAGGGGCTCGCCGTCCAGCTCGGCCCACACGGCGTACACCCCGGGCTTGGGCAGCAGCGTGCCCTCAAGCCTCAGGTTGGCCGTGGGAAAGCCCAGCCGGGAAGCACCGCGCTTCATGCCGTCCACCACTTCGCCGTCCACCTCGAAGAAACGGCCGAGCAAGGGACGCGTATCCCAGACGTTGCCGGACTGCACCAAGTCGCGGATGCGCGTGGAGCTGACCACCGCGCCGCCGACGATGACCGGGTCGAGCCGCTCCACGCCGAAGCCCATCTCCTTGCCCAGGGCGCACAGCAGCTCGTAGTTGCCCTTGCGGCCCTTGCCCATGGCGTAGTCGTAGCCGATGACCAGCTCCTTGAGGTTCAGCCCTTCCACAAGATAGCGGCGCACGAACTCCTCGGGCTCCAGGGCGGCCATCTGCCGGGTGAACTCCAGCACCAGGGCCACGTTGGGCCCCTGCTGCTCGATGAGCCTGAGCCGCTGCCCCGTGTTGGTGATGAAGGGCGGAGTCTTGTGGCCCATGAGCACGGTCATGGGGTGCGGGTCGAAGGTGACGACCACGGACACCAGACCGCGTTTTTTGGCCTTGGCGCAGGTGCGCGCCATGAGGCGCTGGTGGCCCACGTGGACGCCGTCGAAGTTGCCGATGGTGACGCAGGAGCCGGAGATGGTGTCGTGCAGCTCGTCGATGTTGCGTGCGGCGATCATGTGCGTGCGCGGTGTCCTTGTGCTGTGTGTGGAGCGGTGTTGGCGCTAGTTGAGGCGCAGGCGCTGCTGCAGCCGGGAGCCGGAGGGCTTGTTGCCGCCCTTTCCCGCGTCTTTGCCGTTCTTTGGGGCGCCGCCTTCGGGACCGGGCCCGGCCACGGCGCGCTGCAATTCCTCCAGCTCCCGCTTTTGGGCGTCTGTGGCGGCCAGGCTGCGGGCCTTCTCCAGGTGAAACTGGGCCTTTTGCTTGTCGCGGTTGTAGAGGGAGGAATAGCTGAGCTGCACGTGGGCGCCGAAGATGTCTCCGCTTTCGCCCTTGATGCGGCCCAGGTGGTAGCGCACCTCGGCGTCCTGCGGCACCTCGCGCGCCACCCGCTCCATGAGGCCGATGGCGCCGGAATAGTCCTTGCGCTCGGCCATGATGCGCGCGGTGAAGAACATGCTCATGGCGTCGTGCGGGTTCAGGATGGCGGCCTTCTGCAGCAGGGGCGCGGCCTTGTTCATGTTGCCCTGGTTGAAGAAGAAGATGCCCGACTCGCGCAGGACCAGCGGGTCGTTCGGTCCGCAGGCGAGGGCGCCGTTGAAGGCCTGCTCGGCCTGCTGCTGGCGCTTCAGGCGGTCCAGCGCGATGCCGCGCCCGGCCTGGTCCAGGCAGGAAAGCTCGCCCTTGGGCTTGCTGTCGTAGTAGGCCAGGGCCGTCTCGGCGGAGGTCATGCGCGCCCGCAGCAGGGTCTGGATGCGCAGGAAGCGGTCGCTGGAGAACTGGCGGTTCAGGATGTCCGCCGGCATGAGCTTGATGCGGTCGCGCAGGTAGGCCATGCGCTCGTCCAGGCCGGGGTGGGTGGAAAGGTAGGAGGGGATGTTGTCCCCGGACATGAACCAGCGGCGCTTGTTCATGATGTCGAAGGTGTTGGGCATGGCGTAGGGATTGTACCCGGACTTGATGAGATAGTTGAGGCCCACGTGGTCGGCCTCGCGCTCGTTTTCCCGGGTGTACATGAGGAAGGCGGACTGCGCCCCGGCCATGGAGCCCATGGTGAGGGCCATGCCCGCGTTGGCGCCGCTGGTGCCCCCGCCGGAGCCCAACAGCACGCCCGCCACCATGCCGGCGATGGAGGCCATGTTCAGGTACTTGGTCTGCTCCATGCGCTTGGCCACGTGGCGCTCGGTGACGTGGCCAAGCTCGTGGCTGATGACCGCGGCCAGTTCATCCTCGTTCTCCACGCCAAGGATAAGCCCGGTGAAGATATAGATGTATCCGCCGGGGATGGCGAAGGCGTTCATGGTGCTGTTGGCGACGACGGCGCTCTGGATGGGGTAGGGCTGGGGCGGAAGCGCCTTGGCCACGCGTTCCACCACCCCTTTGACGTAAATGACCACTTCGGGGTCGTCCACAAAGCCCATCTGGGCGCGGATGGTCTCGTCGAACTTTTTGCCCATCTCCTTTTCATCGGCAATGGTGATGGAGCCGAAGGCCAGGACAGTGGCGGGCGTGGCGGCGGTTGCGGCCATGAGCAGCAGGGCGATGAGGCGGAACAAGGGGGGGAGGCGATGTTTCATGCGCGCATCCAGTGTTGCGGCCGCTGCACGGGGCGGCGGCCATGACCCGAGAGGCATAGCACAGGTCGGCAAAAGAAAAAAGGATGCGCCAGGGGCGCATCCTTTTGGGAATACCGAGGGCGAACAGGTGTTTACTTGTTCATGATGTTCAGGAACTCGTTGTTGTTCTTGGTCTTGCGCATCTTGTCCAGCAGGAACTCCATGGAATCGATGGAGTTCATGGGCGAGAGCACCTTGCGCAGGATCCACACGCGGTTCAGCACCTCGTCGTCCAGGAGGAGCTCCTCCTTGCGGGTGCCGGAGCGGTTTATGTCGATGGCCGGGAACACGCGCTTCTCGGAGAGGTGGCGGTCCAGGTAGATTTCCATGTTGCCGGTGCCCTTGAACTCCTCGAAGATGACTTCGTCCATGCGCGAGCCGGTGTCGATGAGGGCGGTGGCGATGATGGTGAGGCTGCCGCCGGACTCGATGTTGCGCGCCGCGCCGAAGAAGCGCTTGGGGCGCTGCATGGCGTTGGCGTCCAGGCCGCCGGAGAGCACGCGGCCCGAGGACGGGGTGACGGCGTTGTACGCGCGGCCCAGGCGGGTGATGGAGTCGAGCAGGATGACCACGTCGCGCTTGCGTTCCACCAGGCGCTTGGCCTTCTCAAGCACCATCTCGGTCACCTGCACGTGGCGGGTGGGGGGCTCGTCGAAGGTGGAGCTGACGACCTCGGCGCGCACGGTGCGCTCCATGTCGGTCACTTCCTCGGGCCGCTCGTCGATGAGCAGCACGATGAGGTAGACTTCCGGGTGGTTGGCATTGATGGAGTTGGCGATGGTCTGGAGCATCATGGTCTTGCCGGTGCGCGGCGGGGCCACGATGAGGCCGCGCTGTCCGCGGCCGATGGGCGAGAGCAGGTCGATGACGCGGGAGCCGTAGTTCTCCGCGCCGTTCTCCATGACAAAACGCTTGTCCGGGTAGAGCGGGGTCAGGTTGTCGAAAAGCACCAGGTGCTTGCTGGCCTCGGGCGGCTCGAAGCCGATCTCGCTGACCTTGAGCAGCGCGAAGTAGCGTTCGCCTTCCTTGGGCGGGCGGATCTGGCCGGAGATGATGTCGCCCTTGCGAAGGCCGAAGCGGCGAATCTGCGAGGGAGAAATGTAGATGTCGTCCGGCCCGGGCATGTAGGAGTAGAGCGGGGAACGCAGGAAACCGAAGCCGTCCGGCAGGATTTCGAGCACGCCCTCGCCGAAGATCTGGCCGTTCTGCGAGGCGCATTCCTGCAGCAGGGCGAAGATCAGCTCCTGCTTGCGCAGGTTGCTCGGATTCTCGATCTTGAAGCTGTTGGCCAGCTCCATGAGCTCCTGCATGCTCTTCTGCTTGAGGTCGGTGAGGTTGAGCTTGTTCTCCGAGGTGGGGGTGTAGTCCTCCTCCACGAAGTCCTGCTGCTCGGCCTCGCGCTCCTGGAGCTGCTCGGCGGCGCGCTCCTGCTTCCGATCCTGGTTGCGCTCGGCGCGGTTGCCGCCGCGATCATGGTGCTGGCGGTTGCCGCGTTCCGGACGCTCGGAACGCTCGGGGCGTTCGGAGCGGTCCTGGCGCTCGGTGCGGTCTTGGGAACGGTCCTGTGAACGGCTCTTGTGGGATTGGCTGGTGTGTTTTTCGCGGGGCATCGAACGCCTCACGCTCCGTGGGATGAGGTTGAAGGGAGTTGTGCGCCTCACAATGAGGGCTTTTGTGCGAAGTGTCGCAGCGCCGCGTGTTCAATTCTGGCTGCACCGCAGTTATCACAAAGGAAACTGCAAGGCATGGCAGGGCATTTTCCGTGTTCGTACCAGTGGGAACGCGTATCCGAGTGGTTGTATGCCAGTGGCGGAAGGGAAATATGCCGCGCGAACGCGCTGAAACTAGCGCCTACCTGAAAGGAATGGCGTTGACAAGGGGCTATTTGGCTTTTTGCAACTTTTCCTGTTGTTTTTGAATGACGTCGGCGAACATCTCGTTGATGTCGGCCTTCACGTCGGCCTGGTCCCGGTCCATGGAATAGGCAAGCTCCATGGAAACCAGGGTCATGGCCTGCTCCAGCAGCCTGCGCTCGCCGAAGGAGAGCTCCTTGTCCATGCCGATGAGGAAGAGCTCCTTGAGCACGTAGGCCACGTCGGCCAGATCCACGCTCTTGAGCTTTTCGGAGTACTCGCGGTAGCGGCGGTTCCAGTTCTGCCCCGTATAACCGGTGAAGCCGGTGCGGTCCTTCAGCGAGTCGAACACGGCGCGCCCCGTCTCCGGCGGGCACACATGGCGCAGGCCCACGTTGTGGGCGTTTTTCACCGGCACCATGAGCGTGACGGAGTTGCTCAGGATGCGGACGATGTAGTACTCCGCCTGAACTCCGCCAATCACTTGGCTGTCGATGCGCTCAATGCGGCCGACCCCCTGTGCGGGGTAGACCACCAACTCATTGATTTGAAACACTCAATCTCCTTCCGTGCGGGGGGCTTACACTACCGCTGAATGTTCACACTACCCCAATGCGCCGGGAGTGTCCATCTTCTCGCTCTGGTCCGGGCCTTCGGGCACGCGAAAGGCGTTCAGCATCTGCACGGCGTCGTTCAGGCCGCGCCGGAACAGCAGCGCCAGCCCCTTGAGGGCGGCCTGGCGCACGTCGTCCACCACGGCGAACTCCGCGGGAGTGAACTCCTCCAGCACGTACTTCGCCACCTCTCCCGCGTATTGCGGCCGGCCAATGCCCAGGCGCAGGCGCAAGAAATCCCCAGTGCCCGTGTGCTCCACAATGGACTCGATGCCGCGGTGCCCGTTGCTGCCACCCGCGCGCTTGAGCTTCATGCGCCCCAGGGGCAGGTCCAGCTCGTCGTGCAGCACCACAATGTCCGTGGCGCTTGCGCCGTGCTTGCCAAGGATGCGCGCCACGGCCTTGCCCGAGAGGTTCATGTAGGTCAGCGGCCGGGTGAGCAGGCAGGCCTTGCCCCCGAACACGAGGGAATACAGCTCGTAGTCGCCGCCGCTCTGCAAGGTCTTGAGGGCCATGCTCTTGCGGCTGGCGGCCTGCTCCAGCATGGCCTGCGCCACCAGGAACCCGAAGTTGTGGCGGGTGCGCTCGTACTGGGGGCCGGGGTTGCCCAGGGCGACGATGAGGGGAGTGCTGTCCATGAGGGTGCCCATGCCGCGCGAGAACGCCGTGGCGGGTGTGGGAAAAGCCTGAAAAGGCGAGGGAGCCTTGCGCCCCCCCGCCGTTCGATGCCGGCCGAGGGCCGGATGTCAATCCAGCAGGTCGGACTACTTCGCGTCGCCGCTCTTGGCCTCTTCGGCCTCGACGGCGATGACGCCCACAACGGAGTAGCTTTCGTCGTACACGGCGCGCACGCCCTCGGGCAGCTTCACGTCGCCGATGTGCAGGTTCACGCCGATGTCCAGGTCGGTGACGTCGATGACGATCTTTTCAGGCACGTTGAGCGGCTTGCACACGACCTCGATGCTGTCGCGGAAGACTTCCAGCTGGCCGCCCATGACAACGCCCTTGGACTTGCCGACCACCACCACGCGCACATCGACCTTGATGTCGCGGTCGAGATCGACGCCGTAGAAGTCCACGTGGATGGGGGTGGACTTGATGGGGTCGTACTGCACGCTCTTGAAGAGGGAGGGCAGGGTCTCGGTCTTGCCGTCCTGCTCGATCTCCAGGTTGAACACGCGGGAGGCGCCCAGCTTGGAGTACAGCTTGGTCAGCGGCAGCATCTCCACCTGCACGGAGATGTTCTGGCCCTTGTTGTCGTAGTAGATGCCGGGCACCATGGCGGTGGTGCGGATGCGGCGGCAGGAGCCTTTGCCTTTCTCGGCGCGGGGGCGCACAGGAAGCTTCATCAGTTCAGCCATTTCCTCTTCTCCTTCTCTCAAGCGGGCTTAGGTACCGCCAGAAATTTTGTTTATACGAAAAGAACGCTGACGGAGGTTTCCCCGTGCACGTTCATGATGGCCCTGGCCAGGAGGTCGGCCACGGACAGCACCTGGATCTTCTGGCACGTCCGCTTGCGGGCGTCCAGAGGAATGGTGTCCGTCACCAGTACCTGCGAAAATACGGATTTGTCCAGACGTTCGATGGCCGGGCCGGAGAGCACCGGGTGGGTGGCGCAGGCCAGGATGTTCTTGGCGCCGTTGTCGGCCAGCACCTGGCCGGCGGCGCACATGGTTCCTGCGGTGTCCACCATGTCGTCCAGCACGATGGCCGTCTTGCCCTGGACCGAGCCGATGAGGTGCATGGCCTTGGCCTGGTTGGGCGCGTCGCGGCGCTTGTCCACGATGGCCAGCCCGGCGTCCATGCGCTTGGCGTAGGCGCGGGCGCGCTCCACGCCGCCGGCGTCGGGGGAGACGACCACGATCTCGTCGCCCAGGTCGCGGAAGTAGTCAAGGAACACCGGCGCGGCGAAAAGGTTGTCCACCGGGCAGTTGAAGAAGCCCTGGATCTGGCCGGCGTGCAGGTCGATGGTCATGAGTCGGTGCATGCCGGCCACGGAGAGGAAGTCGGCCACGAGCTTGGCGCTGATGGGCACGCGGGGCACGACCTTGCGGTCCTGGCGGGCATAGCCGTAGTAGGGCACCACGGCGGTGATGCGCCGGGCGCTGGCGCGCTTGAGCGCGTCGATGAGCAGGCACAGCTCCATGAGGTGGAAGTTCACCGGAGAGCTGGTGGGCTGCACGACGAACACGTCGTCGCCGCGCACGTTGTCGCCGATCTCGATGCGGATCTCGCCGTCGCTGAACTGCTCGCGCAGGACGGGGGTGAGGCGGCAGCCGATGTGGCCGCAGATGGCCTCCGCCAGGTTGACGTTGGCGGAGCCGCTCAAAATCTTCAGGTCGCTTGTGGCAGACATCTTCTTTTCCTTCGCGAGCGAGTTTCTTCTTCGCGTGCGATGGCTGGGGTGGAAGGATTCGAACCCTCGAATAACGGGACCAAAACCCGTCGCCTTACCGCTTGGCAACACCCCAGTATCTCTGGGTCTCCATGTGGACGGGCACGCCATCTTCCCGCAGCACGTCCGCCGCAATCTTCGCCAGGCGGCTGTCCCGGAACAGGGAGGCGATCCCCGCCCCGCTTCCGCTCATGACCGCGCCGACCGCGCCCAGCCGGAGCAGCCGCTCCTTCAACGCGCGCAACGCTCCATGGGCCGGAAAGACGACGACCTCGAAGTCGTTCCGGGCCACCACGGGCGAAAGGGAAACACGCTTCTTATTCGCCGTTGTGGCGCTTGTCAAGCAGTCCGCGCAGTCCTGCGGCGGGTTTTTCCGGGCCTCCAACTGGTCCCAGGCCTGGTAGGCCCAGGGGGTGGAAACGTGCACCTCCGGCAGGGCCAGCACCAGGGTGAAGGGGGAAAGATCGAGGTCCACCGGGGTCAGTTCATCGCCGATGCCGCGCGCCACGGCCGGCCCCCCAAGCAGAAAGAAGGGCACGTCCGCGCCGAGGGCGGCGGCCAGATGGTTGAGCGCCTGCGCCCCCAGGGCCTTGTCTCCGGCCCGCTCGTTGAGCCAGCGCAGCATGGCGGCCGCATCGCTGCTGCCGCCGCCCAGCCCCGCGCCGGTGGGGATGCGCTTCACCAGGTTCACGTGCACGTCCGGGGCGTGGCCCGTGGCCTCTGCAAAGGCCTGCCAGGCGCGGAACACGAGGTTTCTTTCCTCCGGGCACCCGGGCAGCACCGGCTCCACGCGGCAGCCGGAGCCCTTCGGCCCGGGGGAGAGCTCAAGGGTGTCCGCAAGGCCCGGCACGGGCACGAAAAGGCTCTCGATGTCGTGGTAGCCGTTGGCGCGCCGGCCGGTGATGAACAGGGAAAGGTTGATCTTGGCCGGGGCGGCCAGGAATTCCGACCGGGCGTCGGGCACGGCGTCGGGCATGGCTTCTGGCATGGCTTGGGGTGGCTTCGGGCCGGTTGAAAGGTGGGGGAGCGCTGCGCCCCCCCACCTCTGCACGCAATGTTACTTGTTGTCCAGCGGTATGGCCCGCAGGACGTTCTGCCCCTGGCGCTTGATGAGCAGCATCACCAGGCCCCTTTGCTTGGACGCGGCCACGGCGGACTTGAGCTGGTCCACGGTGTTCACCGGGCTCTGGTTGGCCTCGATGATGACGTCGCCGGGCTGGATGTCCACCTGCGAGGCCGGGCCGTCGGGCTTGATCTCGATGATCACCAGGCCCTGCGGCTTCTGCAGGCCCAGGGACTGGGCCTCCTCGCCGCCCTCCACCGGGCGGACGCCCAGGCCGAGCATGCTGCCGGCGGCCTTGGGCTTGCCGCCCTTTTCCTCGCGTTCGGAAACGAAGTTGGGCTTGCGCTCGCCCAAGGTCACGGTGAGGTCGAGCATGCGGTTCTGGCGCCACACGCCCAGCTGGACCTTTTCGCCCGGGCGCAGGGAGGCGACGCGCGAGAGCAGGGCGCTGGGGCCGTCCACGGCCTGGCCGCCCGCCTTCATGATGACGTCCCCGATCTTGAGGCCGCCCTTGTCGGCCGGGTCGCCCGGGATGACGTGGGCCACGAGCACGCCCTTGGTTTCCTTCAGGCCCACGGCCTTGGCTGTGTTGTCGTCCAGCTCCTGCATGGTGATGCCGAGCCAGCCGCGCATGATCTTCTTGCCGCCCTTGAGCTGCTGGACGATCTTGTCGGCCAGGCTGGCGGGCGTGGCGAAGCCGATGCCCTGGCCGTTGGGCACGATGGCGGTGTTGATGCCCACCACGCGGCCGTCCATGTCGATGAGGGGGCCGCCGGAGTTGCCGGGGTTGATGCTGGCGTCGGTCTGCAGGAAGCTGTCGAAGGGCCCGGCGCCGATGTGCCGCCCCTTGGCGCTTACGATGCCGGCCGTGACCGTGTGGCCGAGGCCGAAGGGGTTGCCGATGGCCAGCACCCATTCGCCCACGCGCGTGGCGTCGGAGTTGCCGAACTCGAGCACCGGCAGACTGCCGCCCGCCTCGATCTTCAGCAGGGCCAGGTCGGTCTCCGGGTCGCGGCCGATGATCTTGGCGTCATAGGGCTTGTCCCGGCTGAGAAGCTTCACCTTGATCTCGTCGGCCTCGGCCACAACGTGGTTGTTGGTGACGATGTACCCGTCGGCGGAGATGATGAACCCGGAACCGAGGGAGGTGAGCTTGCGGGGCTGGCCGTCGGGCAGGCCGAACTGGCGTTCGAACTGGTTGAAGAACTCCCGCAGGGGATGGTTCTTGGGAACGTTCTTGAACATCTCCTGCAGCTGTGAGCCCCGGCTGGGGACATTTTTCGTCGTGCTGATGTTGACCACGGCCTTCCCGGCGCGTTCCGCCAGATCCGTGAAGTCCGGCAGGCCGGCCTTGGCCAGGGACAGGCCCGGCACGGCCAGCAGGACGAGAAGGGTGGCGCAGGCCAGAATACGTCTCATTGTTCGATACCTCCGTGTCGCGCCGCCACCCCGACGGCGTTTGACCAACTATAGTTCCGATTGCGGATTTGTAAAGATTCTGGGCTGGGCGCGAAACCGGCCGTCACCGTTGCGCCGACATTCATCTTGAAGGGCGCGCGGGAATTGTGTAGGAGTCCCTCTCCGGGAGCGCGTGCCCTCGTAGCTCAGTCGGATAGAGCACAGGATTCCTAATCCTGGTGCCGCAGGTTCGATTCCTGCCGAGGGCACCATTCACGCTGCTTGCAAGAGGCGGGACGAACAGGGATGACCCCGTTCGTCCCGCCTCTTGCATGGCCGCGCAGGGGATATGTGCCGCCGTTTTCCCCGCGTGCGCGTTGCGCCGGGCAAGGATTCCGTGTAATTCCATCCCCCACAGGAGCCCGCAGCATGTCCGAGCAGCACGCCTCTTCCCAGCATTGCCCCACGGGCGCCCTTGCGGAGATCGCCCGCGACCTTTCCGACCCGTCGCGCCTTCTGCCCGCGCTGAGTTCGGGCTTTGTCATCGGGCTGCTGCTCATCGTGGTGCAGCTTTCGCTGGCCACCTTCATCTTTTCCGGCCCCCTCGCCCAGTTCGCGCCCGCCGCGGCCGGGCTGACGCTTTTCGGCACCTTCGTCATGTGCGTCGTGGTGGCCCTGGGGAGCGGCTTTCCCTCGGCCGTCTGCGTGCCCGAGGACGCGTCCGCGGCCATCATGGCCTCCGTCGCGGCCGCGTTGGCCAGCGGCATGGCGGCAAGCAGCGCGGATCCGCGCGCGGCCTTCGTCACCGTCGGCGCGGCCATGGGCCTGTCGACCCTGGCGACGGCCGTGTTCTTCGTCGTCCTTGGCAGGTTCCGCCTGGGCAACCTCATCCGCTACATCCCCTTTCCCGTCGTGGCGGGCTTTCTGGCCGGTGTGGGCTGGCTGCTCGTCTCCGGTGGGTTCGCCATCATGGTCGGAATTCCCCTGGGCTTCGCCGGACTGCCGAAGCTCGTGGACCCGCAGATCGTTTTCCGCTGGCTGCCGGGCGTGGGCATGGCCGCCGCGCTGCTTCTTGGCATGGCGCGCTGCCGCAGCCCCTTTGTGCTGCCGCTGGTGCTGCTGGCCTCCCTGGCATGCTTCGGCGGGTATTTGCTGGTGAGCGGACAGAACATCGCCTCGGCAGTGGCCAACGGCCTTCTCCTGGGCGGCATGCCGGAAGGGAGCATGCTCTGGCCGGTGTTCACCCCCGCGGACCTCGCCCTTGTGCAGTGGGGCGAGCTGGTGCGCGAACTGCCCCAGTTGCTCACCATTCCGTTGGTGTCGGCCATCTCCTTCCTGCTCATCTCCAGCGGCATGGAGGCCGCGGCGCGGGTGGACCTGGACCTGAGGCGCGAGTTCTACATCAACGCCCTGGCCAACCTGGTGGGCGGCGCCGGCGGCTCGCACGCGGGCTACACGGCCCTTAGCTTCTCGCTGCTCGGCCCCATGACCGGCTCCAACTCCCGCCTCGTGGGCGTCACCACCGGTCTTCTGGCCGGGGTGGCCACCTTCTTCGGCTCCGGCGTGCTCGGCCTGTTCCCCAAGTTCATCCTGGGCGGGCTCATCCTGTTCATCGGCGTCAGCACGCTGCTCGACTGGGGCGTCCGGACGCGCACCAAGGTCTCCCGCCTGGAGTTCGCCGTGGTCTGGGCCATCATCTGCTCCATCGCCTTCTTCGGATTCCTGGAGGGCGTGGGCGTGGGGCTTTTGCTGGCCTCCATCGGCTTTGTCATCAAGTACAGCCGGGTGCCGGTGCTGCGCGAGGACGTCGACGCCGCGAACCTTTCCAGCGCGCGCCAGCGCTCGGTACCGGACAGGCACATCCTGCGCGTGCACGCGGCCGAAGTCCGCGTCCTGCGCATCACGGGCTACCTGTTCTTCGGCTCGGCCACGGCGCTCAGCCAGCGCGTGAACACGCACATGGAGGCCGCGCCCGGTGCGCGCCCCCGTTTTCTCGTGCTGGACTTCGCCGATCTCGACGGCTTCGACTCCTCCGCCGTGAACTGTTTTTTGCGGATGCTGCAGAAGGCCGGCTCCTCCGAGGTCCGGCTGCTGTTCACCGGAGCCCCGGCCTCGCTGCTTGAGCAGATGCGCGCGGCCGACCCTGCTGACGTGGAGCACGCGCTCTTCCTGCCGGATGTGGACCGGGCCCTGGAGTGGTGCGAGGACGCCATCCTGGCGCGCGAGCAGGCCGATCTGGAGGGCGGGGAAAATTCCGTCGCGCACGACCGGCTCTTCGACGCCACGGTGGACGACATGCTGCGCCACCTGGAGGAGGGAGAGCGTTTCGAGGCCTTGGTGGAGCAGTTGGGCCACTGGCTGGAGCTGCGCACGGCGGCGCCCGGCGAAGCCGTCTTGCGCCAGGGCGAGAGCATGCGCGGGGTGTATCTGTTCCTGTCCGGCCAGGCCGAGGAGACCCGCCAGGAGGAGGACGGCCAGCCCCAGCGGCTGCGCACCCTGGGGCCCGGCTGCGTGGCCGGCCAGACCTCCCTGCCGCAGGGCGCTCCGGCTCCGGGCGCCATCACGGCCCAGAGCGCGCTCCGCTACGCCTACCTGTCCGTTGTCGCCCTGCGTGACATGGAATTCCGCTCGCCGGAGGCGGCGCTTTCCTTCCACACCCTGTACGCCGGGGTGCTGGAAGGGCGGCTCATGGCCGGAACGGCCCAATAGGCTAGAGCGCGTCCAGCATTCCCGTTGAACGCTCCCCGCGCCGCAGCACGGCCAGGGTGGGGATGGAGAAGGCCAGCAGCCCGTCGCGCACGGAAAGCGTCTCCATGGCGGAGTCGCGCCGGGCGGTGAAGGGCAGTTCGTCCGGCCCGCGCTGGCACTTGCAGTTGATGTTCACCCGGCTGACCACGTTGCGCAGGCGGCGCGAAAGGGCGGCCAGGCGCGCGGCGTCGCGCCCGAAGAGGCAGGCCTGCTGGCCGTAGTTGGACGCCGCGATGGCGCGCAGGGCCTCTTCCGGGTCGTCGAAGACCGCCACCGGGGCCACGGGGCCGAACTGCTCCTCATGGAACAGGCGCATGTCCGGCGTCACCGGAAAGAGCGCCGAAGGCGCGAACAGGGCCCCGCCGCCGGGGACGCCGAGCGGCCCGGCACCGGGAATCAGTTCCCGCGCGCCCTTGGCCAGGGCGTCGTGCCGCAGGGCTTGCAGGAACTGCGGCTTGCCCGGCTCGGGCAGGGGGGTGATGTTCACGCCCGGCTCCCACGGCAGCCCGCATTTCAGCCCCGCCACGGCCGAGCCGAAGCGCTCCAGGAACGCGTCCGCAATCTCCCGCGCCACAAAGACGAGCTTGATGGCCGTGCAGCGCTGGCCGTTGAAGCCGAAGGCCCCGCGCACGATCTCCGGCAGGGCTTCGTCCAGGTCGGCGTCCGGCAGGACGATTGCGGCGTTCTTGGCCTCCAGGCCGAAGACGCAGCGCAGGCGGTTGGGGTGCGGGTGCAGGGAGCGCATGGCCTCGGCCGCCTTGCTGGTGCCGATGAAGGCCAGGGCGTCCACCTTGCCCGAGGTCATGACCGGGGTCACGCTCTCTATTCCGCCGGACACGACGTTCACCACCCCGCGCGGAAAGGCCTTGTGGAAGCATTCCAGCAGAGGGGAGAACAGCAGCCTGCCGATGCGCGGCAGCTTGACCACTGCCGTGTTGCCTGAAAGCAGCGCCGGGACGAGGGTGGCCAGGGTCTCGTTGAGCGGAAAATTGAACGGCCCCATGCACAGCACAACGCCCAGGGGCGAGCGCCCCACCCTGGCGTCCAGTCCGCCCGCGGCCACGATCCGGGCGGCTTCGTCCTGCATGCGGCGGTACTCGGCCAGGGTGTCGTCGATGTACTCGACGGTGCGGTCGAACTCCTGTTCGGACTCTTTGGCGGACTTGCAGATCTCCCAGACCATGAGGCGCACGACTTCGGCACGCTTTTCCAGCATGCGGCGGCGGAAGTCCTCCACGCAGGCCAGGCGCTCCCCGGCCGCCAGATTGGGCCAGGGGCCCAGGCCCTGGTCCCAGGCGGCGCAGGCCGCGCGCAGGGCTTCCTCGCCCACGGCGGCGTCGTGCGCGGGGCAGGAGCCGAGCAGCGCGCGCTCCGGGCCCTCCGCCCCGGGCACGAAGACCGGAGACGTGACCGTCTGCGTCGGGCCGGGCCAGTGGCGCAACTGGCCGTCCAGCAGGTATTCCCGGCAGTGCAGGGGGGCCGGCAGGGCAAGGTGGGCGGGGATGCCGTCCGGGTGCGCCAGAAGCGTTTCGAGGGTGGGCGCCATGCTCGCTTTGTCCTTAAAATTTGCTGTGTTGCATGCGGCGGAGCAGCACAGCCCGGCGACCTGCATCAAGCCGCCGGGCCAGTCTACGGATATCCTTGAATTCTTTTAGATGACCGCCACGGCCTCGATTTCGACCATGAAGCAGGCGTCCACCAGGCGGGAGACCTCGACAATGGTGGTGGCGGGGCGCACTTCGCCGAAAACGGCGCCGTGGGCCTTGGCGATGTCGTCGAACTTGCCGGCGTCGGTGACGAAGATGCGGGTGCGGACCACGTCCTTCATGCCCGCTCCGGCCTGGGCCAGGGCGGCCTCGATGATCTCCAGGGCGCGCTTGGCCTGGCCGTACATGTCCGGAGCCACGGAGCCGTCGGCCTCCACGCCGCAGGTGCCGGAGACGTAGACGGTGTTCCCGGCCACCACGGCGCGGGAATAGCCGAGCAGGGGCTCCCATTTGGAGCCGGAGGTGATGAGCGTTTTCTGGGTCATGGAAGGCCTCCCGAAATCGTGTTGAGGTTGCGCTGCCTGGGCAGGCCTTGTGCCAGACTTTGCCCCGGAGCGGAAGCCCCGGAAAAACGCTGGAAGGGCCTGGCGCTAGTCCTTCCAGCGGAAGACGAAAAGACAGGCCGGGCTGCCCTCGGAGATGGTCGCCGGCCGCTCCAGGGCCAGTTTCGGCGAATAGCCTTCGGCAAAGGCGGCGTCGCGCCGGCAGGAGAGTGTGGCGTGGAGGGGCTTGGGCAGCCCCATTTCAGCGTACATTTCCATGTATCCGCAGCGGGTGACGCGAAATTCGAGGCGGTCCGGCGTGTTGCGGACATCCTCTATGTCCAGCGCGCCGCCTGCCTGCCACAGCCGCAGCACGCCGGAAAAGTGCTCAAGGCTGGGAACGCCGCCGGGCGCCTGGGCCGAGAAGGCCCGCCCGGCCTCGCGCGCGGCCTCGTCCATGGCTGCGTTCAGGATTTCCAGCGCAGCGGCCTCGCCCAGGCGGGGCAGGGCGGCGAAGTAGATGCGCGCGGCCAGCTCCGCCTCGATGGCGCGGCGTGATTTCAAGGGGATGGAGCCAAGCTCGGCAGCCATGGGGCCTCCGTTGCAATTGCCTTCGTCTTCACCTACTCTCCGCGGCGTGCACAGGCACGACCTCACCTAAACATGGAGCATGCAATGCGCATTGGCAAGAGTCTCATCGTCTTCGCGGCGCTTCTGGCCCTGCTGCTGCCCGCCGCGGCGCAGGCCAACAAGCTCACCGACGCCATCCAGAAACGCTATGATTCCCTGAGTTCGTTCCAGACCGACTTCCAGCAGGAGCTGACCAACGCCGCCAGCGGCAGCGTGGAGAAGCGCAGCGGCAAGATCTGGTTCAAGCAGTCCCTGGTGCGCTGGGAGACCCTCAAGCCCGAGAAGGAACTGCTGGTGGTGGGCCAGAACGCCGTGTGGAACTACTTCGAGGCGGACAAGGTGGCCATGAAGTACCGCACCAACCAGGTGTTCAACTCCAAGACCATGATCCGCTTCCTCTCCGGCAAGGCAAACCTCAAGGAAGACTTCAAGATCGAAGAGCAGGGCACGGAAAATGGTCTGACAAAACTGCGTCTTATCCCGAAGGAGCCGGAGCCGACCATGGTCCTGGCCTACATCTGGGTGGACCCCAAGACCAGCCTTCTCGGCCGTGTGCTCATCGTGGACTTCTTCGGCAACGGCAACCAGGTGACCCTGACCAACCTGCAGATGGACAAGCGCGCCGACGCCAAGCTCTTCGAGTTCACCCCGCCCCCGGGCACCCAGGTGAAGGACAACTCCAAGCAGCAGTAACCTCAGGCTTTCCGCTTCTTCTGCACCTCAAGTCCCACGGCCCGGCGCAGGCCGTTCACTTCCTCGGAGGTGAGCGGCCTGCACTGGCCGGGGTTCAGGTTCCCCAGGCCGAGGGGCCCCTGTTTCACCCGCACCAGCTTCAGCACCGTCAGCCCCAGGTCGCGGCACATGCGCCGTATCTGCCTGTTGAGCCCTTGCAGGAGCGTCATCTCCAGCCATATTCCGCCAGGATCCTTGCGCAATATGTCAACCTGCACCGGCGCAAGCTTTTCGCCCTCCTTCAGCGTCATGCCGTCGCGCATGATGCCGAGCTTGATTTCCGTGACGCTGCCGCGCACCAGCACGTGGTACACCTTGGGCAGGTGCCAGCGCGGGTGGATGAGCCGGTTCATGAGGCTGCCGTCAGTGGTAAGCAGCAGCAATCCCTCGGAGAAATAGTCGAGCCGGCCCACGTGGAGCAGGCGCTCCTTCCTGTATTCGGCAGGCAGGATGTCGAAGACCGTCTGCCGGCCCTGAGGATCGCTGCGGGTGGTGACCACCTGCACCGGCTTGTGCAGCAGCAGGGTCAGGTCGCGGGTGCCGCCTCCGCTGGCCAGGGGGTGGGTCACGGGTTTCCCGTCCACAAGCACCGTGTCCGTGCGCGGGTCCACCCGGACGCCGGGCTCGTTGACGGCGACGCCGTTCAAGGTGACCCGTCCGGCCAGGATGAGTTCGTCCGCCCCGCGGCGCGAGGCAGCTCCGCACTCGGAGAGGTACTTGTTGATGCGCAGCAGGGGAGATTTTTCTGTTTCCATAAATTCCAATATGTTGCAATGTCTAGAAAAACTATTGAAAAACTCTTGATGCCAATATCCGCGTTTCGGGCGTGAAAAATGGGCGAATGGGCAATGCCCCAGCCGGCCTTCGGGCGCGGTTTTTCATTGCCAGCCCGGCCCGCAGCCAGTACACACAGGACCGTGCCGAAGGGCACGTGAACCCGAACCTGGAGCAGCTTTTTGTCCCACGAAAAGTCCTTGCATTACTTTGGCAACAGGCATCTCATCATGCGTTGCCTGGGCTACTTCATGCCGCACAAGGTCAAGGTGCTGGCGGCCTTCCTGTCCATGTTCGTGGTGGCCGGGTGTACGGCGGCCATGGCCTACCTAGTCAAGCCCGCCATCGACCAGATCTTCGTGAACCGCGACGTGGAGGCCTTGAAGCTCCTGCCGTTCATGATCATGGGCGTCATGGTGGCCAAGTGCAGCTTCCGCTTCGTCCAGACCTACTACATGAACAGCGTGGGCATGCGCGTCATCGAGGCGCTGCGCAACGACCTGTACGAAAAAATCGTGGTCTTGCCCATGCGTTTTTTCGAGCAGAGCCAGGTGGGCATGCTCATGTCGCGCATCCTCAACGATGTCGTCGAGATCCGTAACAGCGTGCCATCGCTGGTCATGCTCATCCGCGAGATCTTCGAAGTCGCGGGGCTCATCGGCGTGGTGTTCTACCAGGACGCCGAACTGGCCTTCTACGCCGTGGTCGTGGTGCCCATCGCCGCGTATCCGCTGGTGTATTTCGGCAAGAAGCTGCGCAAGCTGGGCCGCAAGTCCCAGGCGGGCGTGGCCAACATCAACATATTCCTGCAGGAGAGCTTCAGCGGCATCAAGGTCATCAAGGCCTTCGCCACGGAAAAGCTCGAAACCAAGCGCTTCCAGGACGAGAACCACAGCCTCATGAACCTTACGGTGAAGCAGGTGCTCAACAGCGAGCTGTCCTCGCGCGTCATCGACATGCTGAGCTCCGTGGGCATCGGCCTGGTGATCTTCTACGGCGGCATGCGCGTCATCGACGGCACCACAACCGCGGGCACCTTCTTCTCCTTCATGGCCTCGCTCATCATGCTCTACGAGCCCATCAAGAAGATCGACGCCTGCAACATGGACATCCAGCGCGCCCTGGCCGGGGCCGAGCGCGTGTTCGACATCCTCGATTCCCCGAACGTCGTGCCGGAGAAGGGCGGCGCCGTGGATGTCGAGATGCCCTTCAAGTCGCTGGAGTTCCGCGATGTGCGCTTCACCTATCCCACGGCCAACCGCCCCGCCCTCGACGGCATAAGCCTGGACGTGCGCGCGGGCGAGCGCGTGGCCATCGTGGGCCCCAGCGGCTCGGGCAAGACCACGCTGGTGCACCTCATTCCGCGCTTCTACGACGTGGACTCCGGCGCGCTGCTCTTGAACGGCAGGCCGCTGGACGACTACACTTTGAAAAGCCTGCGCCTGACCCAGGGCATCGTGTCCCAGGACGCCTTCCTGTTCAACGCCACCGTGCGCGACAACATCGCCTACGGCCAGTCCGGGTACACCCAGGAGCAGATCGAGGCCGCTGCCAAGGCCGCCTATGCCCACGACTTCATCATGGAACTGCCCGAGGGCTACGACACCGTCATCGGCGAGCGCGGCGCCCGGCTTTCCGGCGGGCAGAAGCAGCGCCTCACCATTGCCCGGGCGCTCTTGAAGAACCCGCCGCTGCTGATTCTGGACGAGGCCACCAGCGCGCTGGACACCGAGAGCGAGCGCATCGTGCAGCTGGCCCTGGAGAACCTCATGCGCGACCGCACGAGCATCGTCATCGCGCACCGGCTGTCCACCATCCTCTCGGCCCACCTCATCGTGGTCATGGAGGACGGCAAGATCGTGGCCCAGGGCAAGCACCACAAGCTGCTGGAGACCTGCCCGCTGTACGCCAAGCTCTACCAGATGCAGTTCGCCGACGGCAGCGCCGAGGCGCTGTTCACCTAAAGGCAGGCCCGGCGGTGCGCATCGACCCCAGCCTCATCAGCCCGGCGCTGACGCTTCTGTACCGGGCCTGGGTGCGCAGCCTGCGCTTCGAGGACGGCGGGCAGTTCTATCGCATCAGGGACGCGGTCGACTCCGGCCGGCCGGTGATGCTGGCCATCTGGCACTCGGAGCTCTTCGCCCTCACTGGCTACGGCATGCTGCACCTGAACGGGCGGCTGGCCACGGTCGTCAGCGACTCGCGCGACGGCGAGATCATCGCCCAGGTGCTTACGCGCATCGGCTACGGCACGGCGCGCGGAAGCAGCACGCGCGGGGGGTTGAAGGCCCTCATCGCCCTGAAGCGGCACATCGACCAGGGCCGCGTCGGCGTCATCACCGTGGACGGCCCGCGCGGCCCCCGCCACAAGGTGAAGGAGGGCGCGGTGTATCTGGCGCACAAGACCGGCGCGCTGCTCTTTCCCGTGCGCTCGCGCCCCGCGTGCAAGCATGTGTTCAAGCGCTCCTGGGACCGCTTCGAGCTGCCCATGCCCTTTGCCCGCTGCCCGGTGTACTTTGGCCAGCCGCTTGAATTCCTGGATGAAAAGGCCGACGCCGACATGCTGGCCGCCGGGTGCCGGAGGCTGGAGCAGGCCCTGGCCGAGGCCCTGCCTGGCGAGTGAACGCCGTTTATTCGCGCAAACGAAAAAGGAGAGCCGGAGCTCCCCTTTCTTTTTTCGTTGACGCAGGCGGCTAGGCCAGCTTCATGCGCGCGGTTCCGTTGGGGTTGAAGGGCAGGGCGGCCTTCTTGGCGGGCAGGTCGCCGCGCTGGGTGCGGACCAGGAAGTCCGCGGCCTCCGCGTGGGCGGCCTGCACATAGCCCAGGGCCACGCAGTGGCCGAGGGACGGCGCGAAGGAGCCGCTGGTGACCATGCCCACCTTGGTGCCGTCGGGCAGGTGCAGGGTGTCGTAGTGGCGGGCGCTGCGGCGGCCTTCCAGGGTGAGGGCCACGAGCTTCTCGCGCACGTTAGTCAGGGCGTCCTTGCCGGTGAAGGACTTCGTCTTGGTGATGAGCCCGCCGAAGCCGGCTTCCACGGGGTTGTGCTCGGTGTCCAGGTCCTGCCCGTAGAGGGGATAGCCCATCTCCAGGCGCAGGGTGTCGCGCGCGCCCAGGCCCACCGGCTTCACCAGCGGGTGCGCGGCCAGCGCCTCCCACATGGCCGTGGCCAGGCCGGAGTCCAGGTACAGCTCGTAGCCCAGCTCGCCGGTGTAGCCGGTACGGCTGACGATGATCTCCTGGCCGCGCCAAGCGGTCTTCTTGAAGTTGAAGTAGCCGGGGGAGACGCAGGCCTCGCCCAGCACGTCCTTCAGCACTTCGAAGGATTTGGGGCCCTGCAGGTCGATCTTGCCCGTGCGCGCGGAAATGTTCACGAACTCGACGCCGGCGGGCAGCTGGGCCTTGATGTGCGCGAAGTCGCCTTCCTCGCACGCGCCGTTGACCACCAGCATGTACTCGTCCTCGCCCAGGCAGTAGATGATGAGGTCGTCCTGCACGCCGCCGTCGGCCTTGAGCAGGAAGCCGTAGCGGCACTTGCCCGGAGCCAGGGTGTCCAGGTCCTGGGTCACCACGGCGTTCAGGGCGTCCTTGGCCCCGGCTCCGCGCAGGGAGAACTCGCCCATGTGACAGATGTCGAAGATGCCCGCGGACTGGCGGGTATGGTTGTGCTCGGCGATGATGCCCTCGTACTGGATGGGCATGTCAAAGCCGGCGAAGGCGGCCATCTTGGCCCCTTTGGCCTTGTGCCAGCCGGTGAGGGGCGTTTCCTTGAGGATTTCCACAGTGTGCTCCTTGTCTGACTGTCTTGTGGACAACGGCCCTATGCCACATTCGGGCCGTCACCTCAACCTGTTGCGGCGCTGCAACGGCGCTCGCTTTTGGCTCCGTTGCCGCTTGTTGACGCATGGAGGGAATTTCATTAAAAATCCCTCTGCGTACGCGCCGGGAGGATTTCATGCGAAAAATCGACCAGTGTCCACGTGTAGCCATCAATTCCAAGTACTGCACCTGCACCCACGCATCGTGCAGCAAGCACGCCCTGTGCTGTGAGTGCCTGCATTTTCACCGGCAGCGCAACGAATTGCCCGCCTGCTTCTTCACCCCCGAAGAAGAGAAGACCTTCAACCGCAGCGTTGAGTTCTTCATCCAGCGCCGCTCGGTAAAGTAGCCCGCCATGTCCATACGCCTGCGCAATCCACTCAAGATGCTGCGCAGCCACGCCATCGCCCTTGATGTCGGCTCCGGCCAGACCATCATAACCTCTCCCGATGGCGAAGTGCTGCTGTGCGAGCCCACGGTGGTGGCCCTGGAGCAGGGCACCAGCACGGTCATCGTCACCGGGACGGAGGCCAAGAGCTACCTCGGCAAGGCCCCGGACCGCATCCGCGTGGCGCGCCCGGTGGAGGCCGGCGGCATTGTCGACTTCGAGGCCGCGCGCGAGCTTCTGCGCCGTTTTCTCGCCCAGGTGCTGCCCGACGACGGCCGCCGGGTGAAGGCCTGCGTGGTGGTTCCCCACGGGCTGACCGAGCTTGAGAAGCGCACCATCGCCGAATGCTGCAAGGCCGCCGGACTTTCCGGCGTCAACCTCGTCAGCGCGCCCCTGGCCGCGGCCGTGGGCGCGGGGGTGGACATCGCCCAGCCCAAGGGACGCCTGCTGCTGGGCATCGGCGCCGGGCTGGCCGAGGCTTCCGTCGTCTGCCTGGCGGACGTGGTCCACTCCGAGACGCTCAAGTGCGCCGGGCTGGCCTTCAGCGAGGCCGTGTCCCAGCACTTGGCCGCCACGCGGCAGATCACCGTCGGCGAGAACATGGCCGAGCAGGCCACCTTGAGCCTGGCCTGCGCCAGCCCCTCCTCCGAGCCCCGCAGCCTCACCGTCACCGGCAAGCAGGCCGCCACAGGCAGCCCCATCGCCCTGGATCTCGTCCAGGCGGACCTCGCCGGAGCCCTTGACGGCCCCCTGGCCGAGTTGGAAGCCCTGGTGCGCAGCGTCATGGAGCACGCCCCGGCCGAGCTGGTGGCCGACATCGGCGAGACCGGTCTGCTGCTCTATGGCGGCGCGGCGCAGCTCTGCGGCCTGGACAGATACTTCGCCGAGCGCCTGAAACTCAAGGTGACCCTTGCCGACAAGCCGCAGCTCGTGGCCATCCAAGGCGCCGCCGCCGCCCTGCGGCCGGATTCCGGCGTGCAGAAGCTTCTCATCCGCAAATAGCCTGGTGACCGTCATGTCCGCCCCGGAGTTCACCCGCGCCCTGCTGGGCCAGATCGAGGCCGCCGTGCGCGCTGCCGGCGCGCTCATGCGCGAGCACGACAGCCGCCCGCGCAACATCCGCTGCAAGACCAGCATGAAGGATCTCGTCACCGAGACGGACGGCGCGGTGGAACGCATGCTGCGCGAGAGCCTGGGCGCCCTCGTGCCCCAGGCGGCGTTCCTGGGCGAGGAAGGCAGCCCGGATCAGGGGCTGGCCGGGCTCTGCTGGGTGGTGGACCCCCTGGACGGCACCACGAATTTCGCCCACGGCGTGCCCTTTGTGGCCACCTCCGTGGCCTTGTGCCAGGATGGCGAGCCCCTGCTCGGCATCGTCAACCTGCCCCTCATGGGCGAGTTCTTCCTGGCTGTGAAAGGGCAGGGGGCCACGCTGAACGGCAGGCCCATCGCGGTCTCCGCCGTGGCCGGGCTGGACGCAGCGCTCGTGGCCACGGGTTTTCCCTACCGCATAGAGGCCCACAAGGACGCCATCCTGCGGCAGCTTTCCCTGGCCATGCCCGCCACCCAAGGCGTGCGCCGGGCCGGAGCCGCCGCCCTCGACCTGGCCTTTGTGGCCTGTGGGCGCTACGATGGATTCTTCGAGTTCGCCCTGAACCCCTGGGACACGGCCGCCGGCGTGCTGCTCATCACCGAGGCCGGAGGCCGTGTGGGCACCATGACGGGCGAGGGGCCGTACCATCTGGGCGGACCGGACATCCTGGCCGCGCCGCCGCAGCTCTTCGGCCCCATGCAGGAGCTGCTCAGGGCCGCCGCCGCCACAGCCCCTTGAGGCTCATGGCCTCGGCCAGGAGGATGAACCGGGGCGAGACCAGCTCGCGGAAGTCGCGCAGCAGGCAGTCCAGCTCTTCCGGCGCAAAGAAGTAGTCCGCGCCCTCGCGCTCTTGGCCGGTGGGGGGCGCCTGCTCCGACCGGGCGAGACTGAACACGTGCAGGAATTCGTTGTTGTTTTCCGGCTGGGCCGGCAGCTCCAGCACGGGGCGGAGCCTCTCCGCATGGATGCCGAGTTCGGCCTTGAGGGCGCGCGTGGCCGCGTCCTGCACGGATTCTCCGGCGAGCACGGGGCCCTGCACGGGCACGTCCCAGCGCACCGGCCGTCCGCCGGGAGTCTTCGGCTTTTTGCGCAGGGCCAGGCGGCCCTGGCCGTCGAAGAGCAGCACCGTGACGCTGCGGTGGCAAAGCTTCTGCCGGGCCACCTCGCCGGCCGGCAACACGGCCACCACGCGCCGCGCGGGGTCGAGCACCTCCACGAGCGCAGGCGCCGCGGGCTGTGACTGGTGCTGGGGCGGGGAATCGTGCGTGGGCATGGAACCTTCCTTCCTCTTGTGACCAGGGCCTTGCGCCAGCAAAAGTAGCAGGACATGGAGCGGATGCAAACCCGGAATTGCGTGCTTCTCGCCGAGGGCGACGTGGCAGACGTCATGGAGCTGGAGCGCCTGTGCTTCCGCACCCGGTGGACGCGCGAGCAGTTTCTGCTCGGGCTCGAGCGCGGGGCCTTCCGCATCCTCGGCATACGCGAAGGCGGGGCGCTGGTGGCCTATCTGGCCTTCTCGCACATCGCCCGGGAGATGGAGGTGATGAACATCGCCACCCATCCCGGCCATCGCAGGAAAGGGCTGGCCCGGCAGCTCCTGGCGCGCGCCCTCGACACCTGCCGCAAGGAAAAGGCCCAGCAATGCTTCCTGGAGGTTCGGCGCTCCAACACGCCCGCCATTGACCTTTACGGGAAATTCGGGTTTATCCAGGTGGGCGTTCGCAAAAAGTACTATCCTGACAACAACGAGGATGCGCTGCTCTACCGCCTGGATTTTCCGGGCGGCGGCGACGGGGCGCAATAGTTGGAACTTGAGCCGGGGTGCAGTGCCCCGACAGCGGAGCAGACGCGCATGATCAAACTCTTCGCCGCCAACTGGAAGATGCACAAGACCCGGGCCGAGGCCCGCCAGACTGCAGCCGAGCTTGCGAAGCTCGCGGCCGCCACCCTGCCGCAAGGCCGCGAGGTGCTGATCATTCCGCCGTTCACCGCCATAGACGCCGCCGTGGACGGCATCGCCGGGGCAAAGAATTTCCACGTCGGCGCGCAGGATTTCTACCCCGCGACCCACGGCGCGTTCACCGGCGAGGTTTCGCCGGCCATGCTGCTGGACGCTGGCGCGGCCTACGCCCTGACCGGGCACTCCGAACGCCGGCACGTGCTGGGGGAAAGCGATGCCTTTGTCGGCCAGAAGACCGCCTTCGGCCTGGCCGCCGGGCTCAAGGTCATCCTCTGCGTGGGCGAAAAGATCGAGGAACGCCAGGCCGGACAGCTGCAAGCGGTCCTCACCCGGCAGATCCGCGCCGGGCTGGCCGATGTACCGGCGGATACCGCCCCGGACGCCATCTCCCTGGCCTACGAGCCTGTCTGGGCCATCGGCACCGGCCTGGTGGCCGGCCCGGCGGAGATCGTCGAGGCGCACGCCCTCGTGCGCGGGCTCCTGGCCGAGAAATTCGGCGCAGCGGCAGGGGAAATTCGCATCCTCTACGGCGGGAGCGTAAAGCCCGACAACGCTGCTGAAATCATTGCCCTTGACAATGTCGACGGTGTGCTGGTAGGAGGCGCGAGCCTGAAGGCTGACGACTTCAGCCGCATTGTCCTGGCCTAACAGGTCGAAGTAGGGTCCGGCTGGGCCCATTTGAGGAGAATTACGTTGCAAACCCTTGTTTTGACGATTCACATCCTGGCGTGTGTCTTCCTGGTGATCTTCGTGCTGCTGCAGTCCGGGCAGGAGGGCATGGGCGTCATCTTCGGTGGCGGCTCGGGCTCCGTTTTCGGCAGCACCGGCGCCGGCGGCTTGCTCGTGCGCATCACCGGCGTCCTGGCCGCGATTTTTCTCGTCACTTCTCTTGCATACAATGTCTTGACAAAGCCTAGTGCTTTGGGTGATAGTGCCTTGATGACGCAGGGCGCGGCGGGAATCGCCGTTCCGGCGCCTGCTCCGACTCCGGCCCCTGGGGGCGTAAGCTTCGAGGAGAAGTCTCTGCCCAAGCCGGGCGAGGCCGCAGGAGAACAGAAGTAGGATCTTTGCCGAGGTGGTGGAACTGGTAGACACGCTACTTTGAGGTGGTAGTGGGAGAAATCCCATGGGGGTTCGAGTCCCCCCTTCGGCACCAAAAGAAAACGAAGGAGATTGGCTGAGGCTGATCTCCTTTTTTTGTTGAATCAACTGTCGAATCATCAGCGATCCGCTGCCTGTTCCTCGGTTCGCTATGAGGTTCATGCCATGACTGCACAAGCGCCCCGCCAGAACCGGTTCGAAAAAAACAGCAAGGCGGTTCTTGCCGTCGTCTACAGCGTCATTGGGCTTGCACTTCTCGGCGCCTGCCTGCTCGCGGTGAAGATTGTGCGCGACGAGGTGAACCGGGGGTACGAGCGCTACCTTATTCTCCGGGAGCCCCGCCCGACCTCTGATCTCGCAAAACCCCCTCCGAGGAATCTCATGGCCGTCGCCGACGGCCTTGAGGACAAGCCCTACCGCCTGCGGGTCGACGAGAACGGCTTCATCATCCCGTCCGCAGTGCACGAGAAGCCGGATGCCTCCATTGTTTTCCTTGGCGGATCGACCACGGAATGCCAGTTCATGGGCGAGCAGGAGCGCTTTCCGTATCTTGTGGGGCGCAATCTTGAGGGAACCCTGGGCAAGCGCATCAATTCATACAATACCGGCCACGCGGGCAACAACACCCTGCACTGTCTGCTCATCCTGCAGGGCAAGGTGCTGCCCATGCGTCCCAAGGTCGCCGTGCTGATGGAGTGCATCAACGACCTGACCTTCCTGAAGGTTCTTGGCGGGTACTGGACCCCGCACGCCACCCGCGGCATCGTCCAGGACAAGGAATACAATCCCATCAAGACCTGGATCATCCGCAACCTCATCGGGCACAAGGGGACCAGCGCCGTCCTTGGCGACGAGTTCCTGGGGCAGGAGGTGAAGCCGGAGTCCATGACCAACGAACAGCTTGCGGATCAGTTCCGCAAGAATATCGAGCTGTTCGTGTACATCTGCCGGCAGCACGGCATCACTCCGGTACTCATGACGCAGTTCAACCGTTTTTCCGAGACACTGCCGGAAAATCTCGTCCGCCAGATCGCGCCGATGCATCAGCGCTGGGGCATCACCTACCAGCAGTACCGGGAAAGCTACAACGCGCTGAACGATGTCATGCGCGCGGTCGCCAAGGAACAGAACGTTCAGCTCATCGACCTTGACCGGCTGGTTCCCAAGAGCAAAGAATACATGTATGACGTGGTTCACCTGAACGCCAACGGCTCCCGCTTCGTGGCAGACATCGTCGCCAGATCCCTGGAGCCTGTTTTCCGCTAGCAACCCACCACGCCGCCCCAAGGGACGGCAGAACTCATCCCCAGGAGAGATCGATGCCACAGAAAGTATTCGTCACGGGCGGCGCGGGCTACCTTGGTTCCACCCTTGTTCCGCTGCTTTTGGAGAAGGGGTACGAGGTCACCGTGCTGGACAACCTGATGCACGGGCAGCATGTTCTTTTGGAATGCTGCGCGCACAAGGGTTTCGACTTCGTGAAGGGCGACATCTGCGACCATTCGCTG
>JACRDI010000034.1 GCA_016218665.1 Desulfovibrio sp.
ACGCTTGGCCTGCGGGGGGCGCGGGGGGAGCGCATGCTCCCCCCGCAAATATTCTCTTCGCTCTTACAGCTTGCAGGCCGTGCGCAGGTCCGCGGCGGCGTCGGTCTTTTCCCAGGTGAACTCGGGCAGTTCGCGGCCGAAGTGGCCGTAGTTGGTGGTCAGCTTGTAGATGGGGCGGCGCAGGTCAAGGCGCTTCAGGATGAAGTAGGGGCGCAGGTCGAACACTTCGCGCACGGCCTTGGTCAGCACGTCGTCGGCCACCTGTCCGGTGCCGTGGGTGGTGCACACCACGGACACGGGCTCGGCCACGCCGATGGCGTAGGCGATCTGGACTTCGGCCACGTCGCCCAGGCCGGCGGCCACGATGTTCTTGGCCACGTAGCGCGCCATGTACGCGCCGGAGCGGTCCACCTTGGAGGGGTCCTTGCCGGAGAACGCGCCGCCGCCGTGGGCGCCCGCGCCGCCGTAGGTGTCCTGGATGATCTTGCGGCCGGTGAGGCCGCAGTCGCCCACGGGGCCGCCGATGACGAAGCGGCCGGTGGGATTCACGTAGATCTTGAGCTTGTCGTCGATGAGGTTCTCGGGGAGGGTCTTGAAGATGACCTCCTTCTTGATGGCCTCAACGAGGTCGCCGTGCTCGATGGTCTCGTCATGCTGGGCGGAGCAGACCACGTTGTCGATGCGCACGGGCTTGCCGGCCTCGTACTCGACGGCGACCTGGGTCTTGCCGTCGGGGCGCAGGAACTTCAGGACGCCTTCCTTGCGGACCTTGGTGAGGCGCTGGGAAAGCTGGTGGGCGTAGTAGATGGGCGCGGGCATGAGGGTGGGCGTCTCTTTGCTGGCGAAGCCGAACATCATGCCCTGGTCGCCGGCGCCCTGGTCCTCGGGCTTCACGCGGTCCACGCCCTGGGCGATGTCCGCGCTCTGCTTGTCGATGGAGGACATGACCGCGCAGGTGGCGTAGTCGTAGCCCATCTCGGAGCTGTTGTAGCCGATGTTCTTCACGGTCTCGCGCACGATGGTCGGCAGGTCGGCGTAGGCGCTGGTGGTGATCTCACCGGCGATGAAGGCCATGCCGGTGGTGACCAGCGTTTCGCAGGCCACGCGGGCGTTGGGGTCGGGTCCGATGAGCGCGTCCAGGACGGCGTCGGAGATGGCGTCGGCCACCTTGTCCGGATGACCCTCGGTCACGGACTCGGAAGTGAACATGTAGCGGCTCTTGGGCGAAATCATGCGGTGTCCTCCAGTATATCAGGTAAGGATTTATTCGTGGGCCGCCTCGGGCCTGTTGGCGGCATCCACACGTATGACCCTGGGCCTGTGCGCGGGGATCTCCTCCGGCTCAAGCTCCAGGTATGTCACCAGAATAACCCTCTGCCCGGGCTTGCCCTTGTGCGCGGCGGCCCCGTTGAGGCAGATTTCGCCCGGATTGCCGGGGATGGCGTAGGTGGTCAGCCGCTCCCCGTTGTCCAGGTTGTACACGTCCATGCGTTCGTACGGCAGTATGCCCACCGCGTCGAGCAGGGCGCTATCCACGGAAATGCTGCCCTCGTAGTCCAGGTTCAGCGACGTGAGGGTTGCGCCGTGGATCTTGGCGCTCATGAACGTGCGTCTGGGCATGGGTACTTACACCTCGATGAGTATATTGTCTATAAGGCGCACCTTGCCGATGAACACGGCCACGGCGAGCAGCGTGGGGGCGTCCAGGCGGGCGACGGGAGCCATGGAGTCCGGATGCACGAAGCTCGCGTAGTCGATGCGCGCGTCAGGCAGGGTATCGGCAATATGGGCGCGGAACATGAGGGCCAGGGCCCCGGCGTCGCGCTGGCCGGCGGCGGCCGCGTCGCGGGCCTTCAAGAGCCCCTGGCGGATGGCCGGCACGCGGGCGCGCTCGTCCTCGGTCAGGTAGACGTTGCGCGAGCTCATGGCCAGGCCGTCCTCCTCGCGGAAGATGGGCATTCCGATGAGCTGGGCGTCCAGGTCCAGGTCGCGCGCCATGCGCCGGAGGATGGCCAGCTGCTGCCAGTCCTTCTGGCCGAACACGGCCACGTCGGGCTGGACGAGGTTCAGGAGCTTGAGCACCACGGTGCACACGCCCCGGAAATGGATGGGCCGGGAGGCCCCGCACAGGCCCTTGGCCAGTTCCGGCACCTCCACCCAGGTGGCGTGGTCGGCCGCGTACATGGCCCCGGGCTCGGGGGCGAAGACCGCGTCCGCCCCGTGCTCCTCGGCCAGCCGCAGGTCGCGGGGCAGGTCGCGCGGGTAGCGGTCCAGGTCCTCGTTGGGGCCGAACTGGGTGGGATTCACGAACACGCTGATTACGAGCTTGTCCGCGCGCTTGCGGGCCTCGTCGATGAGGCTCATGTGGCCGGCGTGGAGAAAGCCCATGGTGGGCACCAGGGCGACGGACAGGCCTTGCCTGCGCCACTGCCTGCAGGCGCTGCGCAATGATTCCGGTGTGTTGAAAAGTTCCATGGGTGTTCCCGAAGGAAGGCGTTGGGGGGCGGGGTGTTTTGGAAGGGACACATGGCACGATTGCCCAGGCCTGTCCACAGATATTTGTCCGGCGCCCCCGGTGCGACGGCCGTTTGTCCTTGTGCCGGAAGCGGGGGCAGGATAGAGACCCATGCATGCGACCCGCCGCCGACATCTTGACCGACATCATGCAGGACACCAGCGTTCGGCTGGAGGCCCAGGACTTGATCGACCTGGAGCACAGCCTGAAGGACGCCATCCGCGCGTTTCTGCCCTTCAGCAGCTACAGCCTGTACTTCCCGCGGGAGGGAGCCCCCGCGCCGGAGCTGCGCTACGACGCGGCCAGCCGCGAGCTGGTGCTGCCGCTCACGCTCTTCGGCCGCGTGCTCGGCGTGTTCGTGGCGCGCGGGGTCAGGCTCGGCGCGCCCAAGGCCATGCCGCCCGTGTACCAGGCCATGGCGGGCAAGGTGCTGGAGCAGATGCTGCTCTACAAGCGCGCGGTGACGGACCCCCTCACGGGCCTGGCCAACCGCGAGCAGTTCCACAAGACCCTCACGCGGGAGATCGCCCTCATCCGCCACTGCCTGGAGGCCACCACCGGCGGCCGCACCGACCCGGACGTGCAGTGCTTCAGCGCGTCCTTGGGCGTCATCCTGCTGGACCTCGACTCCTTCCAGCGGATCAACGAGCGCTACGGCTACCAGTTGGGCGACCAGATGGCCGCCCGCGTGGGCCAGGCCATCGCCGCCGCCTGCCCCCGCCACGTGACGGCCGCGCGCATCCACAACGACACCTTCGCCATCCTGACCCCGGACGCCAGCGCCAAAGGGGCCTTCCAACTGGCGGAGCAGGTGCGCCAGGCCATCGGGGCCCTAAGCTTCCACGACGAGGTGACGGGCGACCGCATCGGCATTTCCGCCAGCCTGGGCTACGCCAACTACCCCCAGTGCCTGCGCGGCCCCCAGCTGGAGCGCACCCCGGCCGAGCAGGCGCGCATCCTCATGCGCGCGGCGCAGAAGGCCGTGGGCACCAGCAAGGACCACGGCCGCAACCGGGTCTTCGGCTTCCTGGACATCGCCCGCACGGGCGGCCGCATCCTGGAGGTGCTGCCCATGCAGCGCCTCACCGTGAGCCTGGGCCGCGGCGTGGGCGCGCAGGAGGGCCTGCGCTACCTGGTCTGGTCGCCCAAGTTCCAGGAGCGCACCACCATGGCCCGCCTGTCCGAGGACGAGCGCCTGCTGGGCCGCTCCCCGGCGCTCTACAAGGGCGAGGTCGTGCTCACCGAGGTGCAGGAGGACATCGCCATCGCCGAGGTGCTGCACGCGGGCGACCCCGCCTGGGCCCCGGAACCCGGCGACCGCCTGACGCTCATCCAGGAGCGCGACAGCTTTTTCGCCGCCGAGGCCGGAGACGCGGCCGCCCCGGTCCCCGCCCAGAAGGACATGCTCACCGGGCTCTACAGCTACCGGGATTTCTTGTCGTTCTTCGGCCGGGTGCGCGCCCGGACCGAGGGCTTCACCGTCGCCCTCACCCGCGTGATGGCCCCCGGCGGAGAGGGCGCGCGCGAACCGTCACGCGAACCGGGGCAGGACGGGTTGGAGCGGCGCGGCGCCACGGTGAAGCGCCTGGACGCCGCCGTGGCCCAGGTGGCCGCCCTGGCGGAAAGCTGCCTGCTCTCCGGCATCGAGGCCGGGCCGCCGCCCCAGGCCGGGCAGAAGCCGGCCAGACCGGCTGCCGGGCGCTTCGGCCTTGGCGGGCTGGTGCACTTCCTGCCGGGCGAGGCCGGGCCCGAGGCCCTGACGAGGGCGGAAGAACTCTGCGCCCAGGCCGCGGCCGAACATGGCCTGGACCTGGCCGTGGGGCTCTTCAGCTATCCGTTCCTCAATTTCGCCAAGGCCGACGCCCTGGAATGCGCGCGCAAGGCCCTGGACCACGCCCTGCTTCTGCCCGCGCCCCGCGTGGCGCTCTTCGACTCCGTGTCGCTGAACGTCTCGGCCGACAGGCTTTTTGTGGAGGGCGACCTCTACGCCGCGGTGGAGGAGTTCAAGCTCTCGCTTTTGGCCGACCCCGGCAACCTGCTGGCGCGCAACTCGCTGGGCATCTGCTATGCCCAGCTGGGCAAGGCCGACCTGGCCCGCAAGGAGTTCGAGCTGGTGGTGGCGGAGGAGCCGGGAGACGTCATGGCCCACTTCAACCTGGGCTGGGCCTGCCAGCGCCTGGGCGACGATATGGCCGCCCGCGCCGCCTACGAGCGCTGCCTGGAGCTGGACCCGGCGCACAGCTTCAGTCTGCTGCGCCTGGGCTCCCTGGCGGAGGCCGCGGGCCGGCTGGACGAGGCCGAGGCGCTCTATTCCCGCGCCCTGGCCACCCCGGGCGGAGAGGCCAGCGCCCTGCGCCCCCTGGCGCGCATCGCCCTGGCCATGGGCCAGACGCGCGAGGGCCAGACCGGCAAAGGCCAGACGGACAAAGGCCAGGCGGACAAGGCCAAGGAATACCTGCACCTGGCCATCAGCGCCAACCACAAGGATCCCTTCGCCCACCACATGCTGGCCAGGCTCTATCTCGACAGCGGGGAGGACCCGCAGATCGCCGAGTCCCTGGCCCGGCAGGCCGCGGCCCTCATGCCCGAGCGGCAGGAATTCTGGGACACCCTGGTGGCCGCCCTGGAGAAGCAGGGCCGGCACGAGGCCGCGCGCAAGGCCATGTCCCGAGGCCGTTTCTAAGTCCCCCGCAGCAAGGAGACCTCCATGTCCCCCATGTCCGACGTCGTCGCGGTGCCCTTTACCACGCAGCTGCTCGCCCTGGCCGTGGCCCTGCAGGCGGTGGCCTTCGTGGCCGTGCTCTGGCGCGGGTTCTTCGGCCTGGCGCAGCTTTCCACCCGGCGGCCGCGCTGGCCCTTCATCCCGCTGATCATCGGCACCGGCGCGGGCGTGTGGTACGCCGTCATCCAGCGCGACCTGCTCATGGGCGTGGCCCAGGCCCTGGCCCTGTTCATCGGCTTCTGCCTCATCAACAGCACGCGCGGCGAGCAGCGTCAAAGCCCGCAAGGGGCCACGCGCAAGGAGCGCCGCGAGGCCGGGCGCGAGATGAAGCGCCAGCAGAAACGCGCAAAACGGGGCGGGGCAGATGGCGCAAGCTGACGGGGGCGGGCTCAAGCCCGTGCTGAAGGGCCTGGCCATGCTGGCCGTGTTCGGCGGCCTGGTGGCCGTGGCGCGGCTCATGGGGCTGGAGCAGCACCTGAACGACAAGCAGTGGCTCATGGCCCATGTGGAAGGCCAGGGCGCGGCCGGAGTGCTGTTCTACCTGGGCTTCACCGCCCTGGTCACCAGCATGGGCCTGCCCCGGCAGCTCACGGCCTTCCTGGGCGGCTACGCCTTCGGCTGGTTCTGGGGGGCGATCCTGTCCACCCTGGGCACCATGGGCGGCTGCGCCACGGATTTCCTGCTGTCCCGGACCCTTGGGCGCGACTTCGTGAAACACCGCTTCGGCCGCCGGGTGGAGCGCCTGGACGCCTTCCTGCGCTCCGACCCCTGGCGCTCGTCCCTGGCCATCCGGCTCTTTCCCGTGGGGCACAACATGCTCACCAGCGTGGCCGCGGGCGTCACCAGCATCCAGGCCTCGGCCTTCATCCTGGGCTCCGCCCTGGGCTACCTGCCGCAGAACCTCGTGTTCGCCATCTTCGGGGCCGGGGTGAACGCCCAGACCGCCCTGGGCAAGGCCCTGTCCATAGGGATCTCGGTGCTGCTGCTGGCCGCGTCCGCCTGGCTGGGCGTTTCCGTGTACCGGGCTTACAAGCGCAAGGGCGAGGTGCCGGTGGACGACGACGAGGCAGACGAGGGCGGCGGCCCGGAAGCCGCCGCGAAATAGGCCGAAAATGGACCCAAGCCCCGCAGGACTGCGCCAGGCGGTTCGGGCCGCGCCTAGCGGCAGCCGGGCGGCGGCAGCAGGAAGGGCCTGTAGAGTTCGTCCGGCAGCAGCGCAAGGTTGAGCCGGGGCGCCACGCGCTTCCACGCCAGCCAGAACAGCCAGCCCATCAGCGCGCCCAACAGCCATCCGGCGGCCACGTCCAGCGGGTAGTGCTTGCCCAGGTACACCCGCGACCAGCCCACGATCAGCGGCAGGGCCCAGAGCCCGCGCCGGAGCCGTGGCCACAGGAACATGGCGAGAACGGCCCCCGCCGCAGTGTTGGCCGCATGGGCCGAGGGGAAGGAGGAGCCCGTCTCGCGTTTCTGCGCCTGGTCTGCGGGCAGGCGCACCCACTGGCCGGACTCCTGGTAATAGGTGCCCGCCACGGTGTGCTGAGGCCGCGCCCGCTCGGCCGCGTGTTTCACGACGTTGCAGGTCAGGTCGGTGATCCCCATGACCAGCACGATGAGGATGAAGTAGGCCGCCTGCCCTTTGCCCCGCAAGGCGGAGCGCCACACCAGCAGCCCCGCCAGCAGGATGAAGAAGGGCGCGCGCAGGGAGAACACCGGCAGAACGACGTCCAGCACGGCGTTGCGCCATTGCTGGTTGAGGAGCAGCTGCAGGTCCAGGTCGAGGGGGAAGGCCGGGAACATGGGGGGAGCCTCCTGATTCGTGCGTACGGCTTTCGCCGCACCTGAATTCTATGCCAAAGCCCCCCAGTCTTGTCAAAACCGGTCATTTCGTTCAAGACTGCCGCCGGAACGCACCCCCCGCACCCTGAACGGAGCCCCATGCCCACACCCGCGCGCATCGCCCTTTCCATGCCCCGCCTGAGCCTCTACGGAGGCGCGGAGGGCTTCGGCTGGCGTCTGGCCGAGGCGCTGGCCGCGCGCGGGCACGCGGTGCGTTTCCTCTGCGCCCGGGCCGAGGGCCGCCCGCCCGAAGGCGTGGTCCCCGTGGAACTGGGCCGGCCGCCGCTGGGCCGCGCGGTGAAGAACCTGTGGTTCGCCTGGGCCGTGGAAAGGCACCTGGCCGCCACCCCGTACGACCTGGTCATCGGCCTCTCGCGCACCTGGAACCAGGACATCCTGCGCGTGGGCGGCGGCCCGCAGGAGATCTTCAACCGCCTGACCCTGGCGGCCCACGGCGAGGGGTTCGCGCGCCTGGGCAAGCGCCTGCGCCGGGCCCTGTCCCCTTCCTCCGCCGTCATCGGCTGGATGGAGGGCCGGCAGTTCGACACGCCCGCAAACCCCCGCCAGCGCATCGTCTGCGTGTCGCACCTGGTGCGCGACTGGCTGCTGGAGGCCCACCCCGGCCTGGACCCGGAGCGCGTCGGCGTGGTCTACAACCGGCCGGACCTCTCGCGCTTCCAGCCGCCCAGCGCCCAGCGCCGGGCCGAGCTGCGCGCCGCCCAGGGCCTCACCGACGCCGACACGGTCATCTGCACCGCGGGCACCAATTTCGCCCTCAAGGGCGTGGGCACCCTCGTCCGCGCCCTGGCGCTCCTGCCGCCGAACTTCCACGTGGCCGTGGCCGGCGGCCGCCACCCGGACGCCTGGATCGCCCTGGCGCGCACCCTGGGCGTGGCGGAGCGCGTGCGCTTCGCCGGCAGGGTGGAGGACATGCCCGGCTTCTACGGCGCGGCCGACGTGTTCGCCCTGCCCACCTACTACGACGCCTGCTCCAACGCCGTGCTCGAAGCCCTGGCCTGCGGCCTGCCGGCAATCTCAAGCAGTCGCAACGGCAGCGCCGTGTTCGTGGACCCGGCCCTCGTGCTGCCCGACCCCGGCGACGCGGACACCCTGGCCCGGCTGATCCTCGCGGCCTCAAGCCAACGGAACCGCCCGGCCTTCTCCTGGCCCGACGACCGCCCCTGCGGCCTGGAGCCCTACCTGGACATGGTGGACGAACTGCTGCTGGAAAAACGGGGGCGCGCATGAGCCCGAACGCCCTGGACCTCCTTTTCCTCACCCCCTCGGGCGAGACCCTGCCCAGCGTGCGCTTCCGCGTGCTGCCCTTTGTCGAGCTGGCCCGCGCCCGCGGCCTTGCGGCGGACTGGAGGCGCGCGCCCAAGGCCATCCACCAGCGCCTGGCCTTCCTGCTTTCCCTGCCGCGCGCCCGCGTCACGGTCATCCAGCAGAAGCTCTTCGCCCCCTGGGAGCTCGCGCTCATCCGCCGGCGCTGCGACTTTCTGGCCTACGACGTGGACGACGCCCTGTGGGCCCTGCACCCGGCGGAGGTGGGCCAGCCCGGCAGCGCGGAGAAGGCCGCCAAGATCCGGGCGCGCTTCGCCCACACCTGCGCGGCCGTGGATCTCGTCGTCGCGGGGAACGAGTACCTGGCAGGGCACGCCCGCGAGACCCAGGCCAACGTCTTCGTGCTGCCCACCCTGCTGGACACCGCCAGGTACACCCCCGCCCCGCCGGACGCCCACTGCTCCGGGCGGCTGCGCGTGGGCTGGATGGGCACCTCCGGCAACCTGTTCTTTCTGCCAGAGGTGCTGCGCCAGCTTGCCCCGCACGAGCAGCGCCTGGACATCCGCATCGTGTCCGACGCGCCCTACGAGGGCGAACTGGCCGAGCTGGTGACCTTCGAGCGCTGGAGCCCCACCCTGGAGGTGGACCAGCTGCGCGGCTTCGACGCCGGGCTCATGCCGCTCACCGACGACGAGTACACGCGCGGCAAGTGCGGCTTCAAGATCCTGCAGTACATGGCCTGCGGGGCCGTGCCCGTGGCCTCGGCCGTGGGCTTCAACAACGAGATCCTCACCCACGGGCACGACGGCCTGCTGGTGCGCCAGCCCTCGGACTGGGCAACGCACGTCCTCTCCCTGGCCGATGACCGCGACCTGCTCGAACGCATGGCCGCCAGCGCCCGCGTCACCGTCACGCAGCGCTTCAGCCTTGCGGGCATGGCCCCGGAGCTGTGGCGGGCGCTGGGCCTGTAGAGGAAACGCCTGGGCTCCGCTCAGACCCCGCCCCAGGCCCTGTCGGGGAGTATGCACTCCCTGGCCCCGCAGGGCGAGGAGAACAGGCTGGCCGAGGCGAGGCCGTGCGCCAGGTCCGCGCCCAGCCCCCCCTTGCCCCCACCGACCGCCTGGAGTAGAGGGCGCGCATGCACCAAGCGTCCGCCCTCGCCGCGCTGCACCGCAAGGTCGACCTGCGGCTGCTGCCCTATCTTTTCCTGCTCTATGTGGTGGCCTACCTGGACCGCGTGAACGTGAGCTTCGCCGCGCCGGGCCTTTCGCAATCCCTGGGCTTCACCAGCGGGGTGTTCGGCCTGGGCGCGGGCATGTTCTTCGCGGGCTACGTGCTGTGCGAGGTGCCGAGCAACCTCATTTTGCGGCGCCTGGGGGCCAGGCTGTGGATCGCCCGCATCATGGTCACCTGGGGCATGGTGGCCTGCGGCATGGCCCTGGTGCACGCGCAGTGGAGCTTCCACACCCTGCGCTTCCTGCTCGGCGTGGCCGAGGCGGGCTTCCTGCCGGGCATCATCTACTACCTGACCCTGTGGTACCCGCCGCAGCGCCGCGCCCGGGCCGTGGCCCTGTTCATGGCCGCGACCCCGGTGGCGGGCATCGTGGGCGCGCCGCTCTCCGGCGTGCTGCTGGGGCTCGACGGCGCCTGGAACCTCGACGGCTGGCGCTGGATGTTCGTGCTGGAAGGCCTGCCCGCCGTGCTGCTGGGCTTCTCCGTGCTGCGCCTGCTGCCCGACGGCCCCGATGACGCCCCCTGGCTGGAGGCCCCGGAGCGCGCGACTCTGGCGGCGGAGCTGGCCGAAAGCCCCGGCGAGGAGCCCCGCGGCCTGCGCGGAATTCTGGCCGCCCTTGCGCGCGACCGCCGGGTCTGGCTGCTGTCCGTCGCCTACTTCGCCCTGTGCGTGGGCATGTACGGGCTGGTCATGTGGATGCCCACCATCATCGGCGAGATCCTCGGGCCGGGCTCATCGCCCGTGCGCGTGGGCCTGCTCTCCGCCATCCCCTACCTGGGCGGAGTCGTCGGCATGGTCCTTGTCGGGCGGCATTCCGACCGCACGGGCGAGCGGCGCTGGCACACGGCCGGGCCGCTTCTCGTCAGCGCCGCGGGTTTCCTGCTGAGCCTCGCCCCCATCGGCCCGGCCGGAGCGGGCGCCGCGCACAGCCCCTGGTGGAGCCTCTTCTGCTTCACCATCGCCACCATGGGCCTGTGGGGCATGCTCGGCCCCTTCTGGACCATCCCCACGGGTTTCCTCTCCGGCGCGGCCGCGGCGGGCGGGGTGGCCCTCATCAACTCCATCGGCAACACCGGCGGCTTCGTGGGCCCCACCCTGGTGGGCATGGTGCGCGACACCACCGGCAGCCACGCGGGCGGCTTCCTGTTCATCGCCGCCACCATGGCCCTGGGCGCGCTGTGCGTGCTGGTGGTGACGCGGAGACGGTAGGGAGGAATCGGGGGCGGCGCCCCCAGCGGGCTGACGAGCTGCGCCGCGGCGGTGTGCGGACGCGGGAGCCCCGGTGCCGTCTTACTTGCCCCGGCTCCACAGGGCCAGCACGACGAGCCGCCAGAGCATGTTCTTGTGGTTCCTGCCCTGGGCGTGTTCCTCGGCCAGGGCCAGGGCGGCCTCCATGCGCAGGTGTTCCTTCAAGGCTGGCGCGGCCTGGGTGAGCGCCTCGCGCACGAAGCCGCGCATGGGCCCGGCCATCCATTCGCGGATGGGCAGGTCGAAGCCCTGCTTGCGGCGGTAGAGCACTTCCGGGGGCACGCGGGTCTCGGCCATGCGCTTCAGCAGGTACTTGGTCTCCCGGCCGCGCACCTTGAGGCGCACCGGGAAGCGGGCGAAGAGCTCAACCAGGCGCGTGTCCAGCAGGGGGGAGCGCACCTCCAGGGCATAGGCCATGCTGGCGATGTCCATCTTCACCAGCAGATCGTCGGGCAGGCTGGTGCTGTTGTCGATGAACAGGATGCGCTCCACGGGGTTGCGGGCGCGGTCAAAGGCGCGGCGCAGCCAGGGCAGGAACCAGTCCGCGTGGGCCTGGGCCACGGCGCGGGCGGTCTGCGCGGTGTACAGGCGCTCCTTCATGGGCTTCATGCGGCCCTCGGCGCGCAAGAGGGGCTTGGCCTCGGGCCAGATGTTGGCGGCCAGGGACTCGCGCAGGGCCTTGGCCATGGGACTGGCCGAGGCCGTGAGGGCGCGCAGGGCGGCGTCGCCGGGCGGGGGCGGGGTGAAAAGCGCGCCGATGGCGCTGGCCACGCGGGCGTGGCGGTAGGTGGGGTAGCCGCAGCAGAGCTCGTCGCCGCCGTCGCCGCCAAGGGCCACGGTGATGTGGCTCCTGGCCATGCGCGAGAGGGCCAGGGCGGGCAGGGCGGAGTCGTCGGCGTAGGGCTCGCCGTAGCGCTCCACGACCTCCGGCAGCATGGACAGGCTGGCCGGGGGCATGATCTCGTGGTGCAGGGTGATGCCCAGGTGCCTGGCCACGGCCTGGGCGTGGGGCAGCTCGTTGTACTTCTTCTCGCCGAAGCCGATGCAGAAGGCCTCCACCTTGCCGGGGCAGAGCTCCGCCAGCACGGCGGCCACAAGGCTTGAATCCACCCCGCCGGAGAGCAGCAGGCCCAGCGGCACGTCTGATTCCAGGCGCAGGCGCACGCTCTCGCGCAGCTCGGTCCAGGCCAGGTCCAGGGCCTCGGCCTCGGAGACGTTCAGCTTGTCCCGGAAGTCCATCTCCCAGTAGCGGCGGACAGAGAGGCCAGACCCTTCCCGACAGGAATAGGTCGCGCAGCAGCCCGGCGGCAGCTTGCGCAGCCCTTTCAGGATGCTCCTTGGCGCGGGCACGTAGCCCAGGCTGAGGAAGAGGTCCAGGGCCTCGGGGTCCAGATCGCCGGAGGAAAGGCTCGGGCAGTCCGGGTGGGCGCGCAGGGCGCGTATCTCCGAGGCGAAGACGAGGCCCGAGGGCCCCTCGAAGTAGACCAGGGGCTTCTTGCCCAGTGGGTCGCGGGCCATGAAGAGTTCCTGCCTGGCCTCGTCCCAGATGGCAAAGGCGAACATGCCGCGCAGGTGCTTCAGGCAGTCCTGGCCGTGGATGTGGTACATGGCCAGCAGCACCTCGGTGTCGCCCGTGGTGCGGAAGCTTTCGCCGCGCTTTTCGAGCTCGGCGCGCAGGGCGCGGAAGTTGTAGATCTCGCCGTTGAAGACGATGACGTTGCCGGTCTTGGCGTCGTGCATGGGCTGGCCGGCGCGCTCGTCCAGGTCCAGGATGGACAGCCGCGCGTGGCCCAGGGCGGCGCACTGGTTGCGCCAGCGCCCGGTGGCGTTTGGCCCCCGGTGGGCAATGCCCGCCAGTACGCCCTCCAGGCGCGCGGGGAAGCCCCCGCGCAGGTCTTCCTCGCGCAGGCCGCCGCTGGAGAGGGCGCGCGCGATGCCGCAGATGCCGCACATTGGCGAAAGTCCTTACATTCCCAGCACGCGCCGGAAGTAGTCGATGGTGGGGGCCAGGCCCTCGTCCAGGCGGATCTTGGGCTCCCAGCCCAGGGCCGTGCGGGCCAGGGTGATGTCCGGCCGGCGCTGCATGGGGTCGTCCTGGGGCAGGGGCTTGTGGATGATCCTGGACGCGGAGCCCAGGGTGGCGACGATCTTTTGCGCCAGCTCAAGGATGGTGAACTCGCCGGGGTTGCCCAGGTTCACGGGACCGGTGAAGCCGTCGGGCGTCGCCTCCATGAGCCGGATGAGCCCCTCCACCATGTCGTCCACGTAGCAGAAGGAGCGGCTCTGGCCGCCGTCGCCGTAGACGGTGATGTCCTCGCCGCGCAGAGCCTGCACGATGAAGTTGGAGACCACGCGGCCGTCGTTCACGGCCATGCGCGGGCCATAGGTGTTGAAGATGCGCGCCACCTTGATGCGCAGGGCGTGCTGGCGGTTGTAGTCGAAGAACAGCGTCTCGGCGCAGCGCTTGCCCTCGTCGTAGCAGGCCCGCGGGCCGATGGGGTTGACGTTGCCCCAGTAGCCCTCGGTCTGGGGGTGCACGCTCGGGTCGCCGTAGACCTCGGACGTGCTGGCCTGCAGGATCTTGGCCTTGATGCGCTTGGCCAGACCCAGCATGTTGATGGCCCCGTGGACGGATGTCTTGGTGGTCTGCACGGGGTCGTGCTGGTAGTGGATGGGCGAGGCCGGGCAGGCCAGGTTGTAGATCTCGTCCACCTCCACATAGAGCGGGAAGGTCACGTCGTGGCGCATGAGCTCGAAGCGCGGGTGGCCGATGAGGTGGCGGATGTTTTCCTTGCTGCCGGTGAAGTAGTTGTCCACGCAGAGCACGTCGTGTCCGGCGTTGATGAGCCTGTCGCAGAGGTGGGAGCCCAGGAAGCCGGACCCGCCGGTGATGAGGATGCGTTTGCCGGTGCTCATGCGCTCTCCCGCCTGTGCTGATTGTGGAACATGCGGATCAATAAGCCGAATCAGGCCGGGGCACAAGCCGTGCCCGCGGGCATGATTCGCTTCGGAACGTCATGTCCGCGACGTACTCTCTCGCGTGTCGTGTTACCAAGGGGCATGAAATCGGGGCGCGCGGTGTCAAATCGTGAAAGCGGCGCGAAGGAGGAGCCTGCTGGTACCCGTTGCCTACAAAAAAGAAGTTGAACAGTAGCCAATACTTACGGACAGGCTGCGAACTTTCTGCGACCCATATCTAACATGCTAATTTGTTGTGAAAAATTAAACTAGTAAAGTTTATCAGTAAAAAATCCCGCTGGTTATGAGGGGATGGGGAAGGGGGAAAACGCGAAGAAGCCGCCTTTTCCCGGAACAGGGGTTGACGTCGTCGACGACTCGAGGCAATAGTTAGTTTAATAGTCCAAATGGCTTGCCGTAAGGTTCGGGTATCCGGGCCGAATTTCCTTCAGCCAACGGGGGGAGGGGTATGGTCTTCAGCTGGCTTCATTTAGCCATCATCCTGTTCCTTTTGGGCGGATTGCTGTTTGCTGGCGGTCCGCTCATTTTGTCTTACCTGGTGGCGCCGCGCGCCCGCGGCGGCGACATGGGCATGCCCTACGAGTGCGGCATGCGCCCCCACGGCGGCGCGTGGACGAGCTTCGGGATCAACTACTACGTCTACGCCTTGCTGTTTTTGGCCTTCGACGTGGACGTGCTCTACCTCTTCCCGGTGGCCAGCGTGTACCGCGCCACCGAGGGCTGGCTGCCCTTCCTGGAAATGGTCATCTTCCTCGCCGTCCTGGCTCTGGCAATCATCTACTTCTGGGCGAAGGGGGTGTTCTCGTGGCCGCGCAAAATCTCATAGAGCAGAAGCCCGATGTCCTGGTGGCCGATCCGCTCCTGAACATCGGCCCGGCGCAGCAGATCATGGACGTCTGCCGCTCCATGTCGCTGTGGCCCATGACCTTCGGCCTGGCCTGCTGCGCCATTGAGATGATGGCCGTGGGCATGGCGAGATGGGACATCGCCCGCTTCGGCGCGGAAGTGTTCCGGCCCTCGCCCCGGCAGAGCGACCTGATGATCGTGGCCGGCACCGTGACCAAGAAGATGGCCCCGGCCGTGGTGCGCCTGTACGAGCAGATGCCCGCCCCGCGCTGGGTCATCGCCATGGGCAACTGCGCCATCTCCGGCGGGCCCTTCAAGTTCAAGGGCCAGTACAACATGGTGGAGGGCGTGGACAAGCTCATCCCCGTGGACGTGTACGTGCCCGGCTGCCCGCCAAGGCCAGAGGCCCTGCTGGAGGGCCTGTTCAAGCTGCAGGAGAAGATCACCGGCAAGCGCTTCTGGCCCAATCCCCCGCTTGAGGGGCCGTTCGACGTGGAGGGCAAGTAGATGGACGCGCTCTTGAAAGGCCTTCCCCTGACCTACCTGGCCGCCTGCGACTACCGGAAGACCGGCAAGAACTGGCAGGCCATCCTGCCCGCGTCCTCGCTGGTGGCGGCGGCGCAGCGCCTGTTCAAGGCGGGGTATTTCCTGGAGGACATCGGCGCGCTGGACTGCGTGGAGGGCTATGTGGTGACCTACCACTTCGCCCCCTTTGAGACGGCCGGCCGCGTGGCCATCCGGGCCATCGCCCCGCACGCCAAGCCCGTGCTGCCCTCCATCGCCCACGTGTTCCACGGGGCGGAGTGGCACGAGCGCGAGACCCGCGACTTCCACGGCGTGGTGTTCGAGGGCAACCCGAACCTGGTGCCGCTCTTGATGGACCCGGACATGGCCGACTGCTTCCCCCTGCGCAAGGACGAGAAGGCGCGGGCCAGGATGCGCGACATCCTGGAGATCGGGGAGGTGCGCTTCTGCGCGCCCGGCTTCGACCTGATGACGCCCGAGGCCCCGGCTGAAGCGGCCGCCAAGCCCGCTGGCGACGCGGCCACGGCATAACAAGGGAGGCGGCAGGAACATGTTGCAGAACGCATATCCCGACCAGATCGCCGGCGATTTCTACACCGAGAACTTCGCCAAAAAGGCCGCCGAAGGCTCGCTGATCCTGAACCTGGGTCCGCAGCACCCCTCCACCCACGGCGTGCTGCGCGTGGTGGTGGAGCTCGACGGCGAGTACATCCTGCGGGCGGAGCCGGTGCTCGGCTACCTGCACCGCATGCACGAAAAGATGGCCGAGGTGAAGACGGCCGCCCAGTTCATCCCGAACATGGGCCGCGTGGACTACGGCCAGGCGCTCGGCTGGAACTGGGCCTTCGTGGGCGCGGTGGAGAAGCTGGGCGGCATCGAGGTGCCGGAGCGCGCCGAGTACGTGCGCGTCATCACCAGCGAGCTCAACCGCATCGCCTCGCACCTTTTGTGGTGGGGCGCCTATCTGCTGGACCTCGGGGCCTTCACGCCCATCATGTACGCCTTCGACGACCGCGAAAAGATCCTGGACATCCTGCAGATTCCCACGGGCTCGCGGCTCACCTACAGCTACTTCCGCATCGGCGGTGTGGCGAGCGACCTGAACGAGGACTGCGTGCGGCGCATCCGCGAGTTCATCCCCTGGATGCGCTCGCGCCTGCCCATGTACAAGGACCTCGTTTCCGACAACATCATCCTGCGCAAGCGCATCGAGGGCATCGGCGTCATCGAGCCCGACGTGTGCCAGCGCTACGGGGCAACGGGCCCGGTGGCGCGCGGTTCGGGCATCGCCTGCGACCTGCGCAAGACCGAGGACTACTCCGTGTTCCGCAAGCTGGACTTCATCGCCCCCACCTCGGAGCTCAAGGACGCCCGCGGCCGCTACGACGTGCGCATGATCGAGATGGAGCAGAGCCTGAACATCATCGAACAGTGCCTGGACATGATGCCCGAGGGCGAGGTGCTGGTGAAGGGCGCGCCCAAACCCAGCTGGAAGGCCCCCAAGGGCGAGTCCTACTTCGCGGTGGAGGGCGCGCGCGGAAAGATCGGCGTGCACCTCGTGTCCGACGGCGGCAAGAACCTGTACCGCTGCAAGCTGCGCGCCCCCGGCTACTGCAACTTGAGCCTCTTCGCCGAGGTCTCCCAGGGCACCATCCTGGCGGACGCGGTGGCCATCCTTGGCAGCCTCGACCTGATCATCCCGGAAATCGACAGGTAGGAGAACGCGATGCCCGCAGAATTCATACGCATCCTCATCGGCCTGGTGGCCGTGGCCGTCAGCGTGGGCCTCATCGGCCTGGTGATGGTCTGGGTGGAGCGCAAAGTGGCCGGCCACATCCAGCGCCGGCCCGGCCCCTACGAGGTCGGTCCCAACGGAGTGCTGCAGCCCCTGGCCGACGCCCTGAAGCTGGTGGGCAAGCAGCTGTTCATGCCCGACGGCGCGGACCCCATCCTGTACTGGCTGGCTCCGGTGCTCTCGTTCATCCCGGTGCTGCTGCTCTTTCTGCCCCTGCCCGTGGGCGACGGCCTCATGGCGCTCGATATCAACCTGGGCCTGCTGCTCATCCTGGCCTTCGCGGGTTTGACGGTGCTCTCGCTGCTTTTGGGCGGCTGGGCCTCCAACAACAAGTACGGCCTGCTCGGCGCGGCCCGCGCGGTGGCGCAGTCCGTGGCCTACGAGATCCCGCTCCTGCTCTCGGTCCTGGCCGTCAGCTTCGTGGCCGGCAGCCTGAACCTGGCCGAGGTGGTCAAGGGGCAGGGCACCTGGCCCTGGAACTGGAACATCATGACCCAGCCCCTGGCGTTTCTCATCTACATCGTCAGCGCCCTGGGCGAGACCAACCGCGCCCCCTTCGACCTCCCCGAGGCCGAGAGCGAGCTGACCGCCGGCTTCCACACGGAATACTCGGGCATGGGCTTCGGCCTGTTCTTCCTGGCCGAGTACGCCAACATGGTGGTGGTCTGCTCCGTGGCCACGGCGCTCTTCCTGGGCGGCTGGCAGGGCCCGGTGCTGCCCGGCCCGGTGTGGTTCGTGCTCAAGGTGTCGCTTCTGATGCTGCTCATGGTCTTCTTCCGCTGGACGTACCCGCGTGTGCGCTTCGACCAGCTTTTGACCATCAACTGGAAGTGGCTCATGCCCCTGGCCGTGCTCAACCTGCTCGCCACCAGCTTCTTCGTGAAGCTGGCCCAGTTCACCGAAGTGCGCTGGTAGAAGAAGGAAGCCGTATGAACGCCATCAAGGAAGCTTTGAAGAACGTCTCCGACCTGTGGAGCCTCATGGTGGGCCTCAAGGTCACGGGCCGGTACTTCCGGGAGCCGCAGCGCACCGTGCGCTACCCCTGGAAGGCCCTGTCCAACACCGACACCTACAAAGGCCACCTGGAACTGGTGGGCGGCATGAAGGATCCCTTCAAGCCGCGCTGCATCTCCTGCGGCATGTGCGCGCTGGCCTGCCCGTCGAACTGCCTGACCGTGGTGAAGCGGAAGGCCCCCAAGCCCACGCCGGAGGAGGAGAAGGCCCTGGCCGAGGCCAAGGAACGCGGCGAAAAGCCCAAGGACAAGACGCCCAAGGATCCGGAAAAGTTCATCTACGACTTCAGCCTGTGCAGCCTGTGCGGCACCTGCATGGAGAACTGCCCGGCCGGGGCGCTTCAGTTCTCCGGGAACATCTACATGGCGGGATACTCGCGCAACGACTTCCTCTTCGACCTGGTGGTGAAGATGAGGGAATCCGAAGCCGCGTCCCCCGCAGAGCCTGCGGCCGCCCCCGCAGCCACGAGCGAGGCCTAGGCCATGGAAGTGATGGCAAAAGTCGCCTTCGGGCTCTACACGCTTATCATTCTCGGCGGCAGTGTGCTGGCCATCGGGGCCAAGAGCCTCGTGCGGGCCATGGTGGGGCTCATCGCCACACTGCTGGGCGTGGCGGGCATGTACATGCTGCTCAACTCGCCGTTCATGGCCCTCATGCAGATCCTCATCTACGTGGGCGCCGTGTGCGTGCTCATCTTCTTCGCCATCATGCTGGCCAAGGCCGGCCCCGAGGGCGAGGAGGCCGAGAGCGCGCCCATCTACCAGAACGTGCTGGCGCTTCTGGCCGTCACGGTGACGGGCGGGGTGCTCTCCTGGCTGGTCTTGACCCGGCCCCTGGCCACCACCGGCGTGCCGGTGGAGGTGACCATCGAGAAGCTGGGCCTGGGCCTGCTCGGGCCTTACGGGCTGGCCTTCGAGCTGATTTCGGTGGTGCTTCTGGTGTCCATGGCCGGGGCGGTGCTCCTGGCCTGGGAGAGGAGGAACGGCAAATGAGTCCGCTTACCATGTACCAGCTGGTGGCCCTGATCCTGCTTCTGGCGGGGCTCTTCGGCATCACGCAGCGCAAGACCCTGGTGGGCATGCTCATCTGCGTGGAGCTCATGCTCAACGGCGCGGGCCTGTCCATCGTGGCGGCGGCGCAGCTCACCCCGGCCAACGCCATGCTGGGGCAGCTGGGCACGCTCTTCGTCATGGGCCTTGCGGCGGCGGAGGCAACCCTGGTCCTGGCCATCATCGTGGTCATCGCCCGGCGGTTCGGCAGCACCAAAACCAGCGTCGTTTCGACTCTGAAGGGATGAGCAAGCCATGACAGGGATCATCGAAAGCGCACGCGTGCTCCTGCCGGTGGCCATCACCCTGGTGGCGCCGCTGTTCATCTGGCTGAACCGGGGCAACCAGAACCGGCGCGAGGCGGTCAGCTTCATCGCCGGCGGCCTGACCTTCGCCTCGGTGCTGAGCCTGGCCCCGGCCGTGCTTGCGGGCAACATCTGGAAATACACGCTGTTCGACATCATGCCCGGCATCACCATCACCCTGATGGCCGACGGGCTCTCGCTGATTTTCGGCCTGGTGGCGTCCTTCCTGTGGATGTTCGCCACCAGCTACAACATCGGCTACATGCGCAGCCTGGATGAGCACGCCCAGACGCGCTACTACGTGTGCTTCGCCGTGGCCATCTTCGGGGCCGAGGGCGTGGCCCTCTCGGCCAACGTGTTCACGCTGTATCTCTTCTACGAGGTCATCACCGTGTTCACGTATCCGCTGGTGGCCCACCACCAGGACGACGAGGCCTTCACCGGGGCGCGCAAGTACATCGTGTACCTCATGGGCACCTCGAAGCTCTTCCTCCTGCCGGCCATGGTCATGACCTACGTGCTGCTGGGCCACCTGGACTTCGCCCTGGGCGACGTGGCCACGGGCATGTTCCCGCCCGATGTGGTGGCCAAGCACCCCCTGGCCGTGACCATCACCTACGTGCTGTACATCGCGGGCATCGGCAAGGCGGCGCTCATGCCCTTCCACAACTGGCTGCCCTCGGCCATGGTGGCGCCCACCCCGGTCTCGGCCCTGCTGCACGCGGTGGCCGTGGTGAAGGCGGGCGTGTTCTGCGTCTGCCGCATCATCCTCTCCGGCTTCGGCGTCACGGTGATGGACCAGCTGGGCCTGGGCGTGCCCACCGCGGCGGTGGCGGCCTTCACCCTCACCGCGGCCAGCTTCATCGCGCTCACCAAAGACGACCTCAAGGCCCGGCTGGCCTACTCCACCGTGGCCCAGCTCAGCTACGTCGTGGCGGGCGTGGCTCTTCTCACTCCCATGGCGGTGCAGGGCGGCATGGCCCACATCGCCCACCACGCCTTCTCCAAGATCACGCTGTTCTTCGCGGCGGGCGCCATCTACGTGGCCACGCACCTGAAGAAGATCAGCCTCATGGACGGCCTGGGCCGCAAGATGCCCTGGACCTTCGGGGCCTTTTCCATCGGCGCCCTGTCCATGATCGGCATGCCGCCGGTGTGCGGCTTTGTCAGCAAGTGGTACATCGTGAACGGCGCGCTGCAGGCCGGGCAGATCATCATCTTCCTGGCCTTCATGCTCTCCACCATCCTGAACGCGGGCTACTTCGTGCCGGTGATCTACCGGGCCTTCTTCAAGGAGCCGAGGCCGGACGACCACCATTTTGAGCACTACAAGGAAGCGCCGCTGTCCATGGTGATTCCCCTGTGCACCACTGGTGCCATCTCGGTGCTGCTGGGCTTCTACCCGGCGCTGTTCATGGATTTCGTCCGCGTGTTCGGCAAGTTCTAGGGGGCAAAACATGAGCCTGTTCGGAATGTTGCTCAATTGGCTGAGGAGCAAGACGTGCCTGCTGGCCGTCCTGTTCTTCCTGGGGCTTGCGGGCCTGGTGGTGGCGAACGTCTTCGTCCGCCCGCACGAGGCCGAGTATGTGTTCGACGTGTACCCGGGCTTCTGGGCCGTGTTCGGCCTCATCGGCGGCCTGGCCATGGTCATCGTCATGAAGAAGATCGTCCAGCCCATGATCAGCCGGGGAGATGACTACTATGAGCGCAATAGCTAGCGGTTTCGTCCATCCCACCGTGGGCTTCTACGCCCTGGCGCTGGCCCTGCCCTTTCTGCCGGGCAAGGCCTGGAAATGGCTGCTCCTGATTCCGCCCATCGTGGCCATCTGGAGCGTCATGACCATCGAGCCGGGGCTTTACGGGCAGGCATCCTGGCTGGGGCAGACGCTGCTCTTCGGCCGGGTGGACAAGCTCTCGCTCATCTTCGCGCAGGTCTTCGCCATCATGAGCCTCATCGGCATGGTGTACGCCCTGCACGTGGAGGACAAGCTCCAGCACATCATGGCCTGCGTGTACGTGGGCGGGGCCTTCGGCTGCACCTTCGCCGGGGACTTCCTGACCCTGTTCGTGTTCTGGGAGCTCATGAGCATCGGCAGCACCTTCCTCATCTGGCTGGCCCGCAACGAGCGCAGCACGAGGGCGGGCTTCCGCTACTTCCTGTACCACACCATCGGCGGGCTGTTCCTCCTGATCGGCCTCCTGATGCGCTACAAGGCCGTGGGCAACTTCGAGTTCGACCACGTGATCCCGGCGCAGATGCAGGTCTACGACTGGATGATCCTCTTGGGCTTCTGCGTGAACGCCGCGGTGGTTCCCCTGCACGCCTGGCTGCCCGACGCCTACCCCGAAGGAACCGTCACCGGCTCGGTGTTCATGTGCGCCTTCACCACCAAGACGGCCGTGTACGTGCTCTTGCGCGGCTTCCACGGGGTGGAGGCCCTGGCCGTCGCCGGAACCATCATGTGCGTGTACGGCGTGCTGTACGCGTGCATAGAGAACAACGCTCGGCGCATCCTGTCCTACCACATCGTCTCGCAGGTCGGGTACATGGTGGCCGGCATCGGCATCGGCACGGCCATGACCATGAACGGCGCGGTGGCCCACGCCTACGCGCACATCCTGTACAAGGGCCTCTTGTTCATGGGCACGGGCTGCCTGCTCTACGCCGCGGGCACCACAAAGCTGAACGAACTGGGCGGCCTGGTGCACCGGCTGCCCTGGGTCATGGTGCTGTACATGGTGGCGGCCCTTTCCATCTCGGGCATGCCGCTCTTCAACGGCTTCATCAGTAAGACCATGACCATCACCGGCGCGGCGGAGGCCCACCGCACCTGGCTGGCCATCGGCATGGAGATCGCCGCGGTGGGCACCTTCCTCTCTGTGGGCATAAAGCTGCCGTACTTCGCCTTCTGGGCCAAGCCGGCCAACGACAAGATCGAGCTTCGGCCCATTCCGGCGAACATGTACTGTGCCATGGCCATGGGCGCGGCGCTCTGCATCGCCCAGGGCCTCTACCCGGACATGCTGTACCGCTACCTGCCCTTTGAGATGGAAGAGATGTACCGCCCCTGGACCACCTGGCACGTGCTGCAGGCCCTGCTGCTGCTCGGCTTCTCCGGGCTGGCCTTCTACATCACGCGGGAGATCATCACCCCGCACGCCAAGACCAACCTGGACTTCGACTTCTTCTACCGGCTCATCGGCCGGGGCGCGCTGGCCCTGGTCTCCAAGCCCCTGGCGTGGATCGACGACCGCTGGACCGAGGCCTACCGGGCCGTGGGCCTGCGCGGCCTGTTGACCCTCGCGCGGGGTACTGTCTGGTTCGACACCAAGGGAATCGACACCGTGGTGGATGGCTCGGCGTATACGGTGCAGAACGTGGGCGTCCTCGGCGCCAAGGCGCAGACCGGCAGGCTCCAGGAGTACCTGGGACTGGCGGCGGCCCTTGGCATCGGCATCTTCGCCCTGGTCTGGTACCTTGCCTAAACCCCGCAACGAGACGGAGAGCGAGCCTTGGAATTCGGATACCCGGTTTTAACGAGCCTCATCGTGTTCCCGCTTCTGGCCGCAGCGGGGCTGTTCCTCATCAAAAGCCCGCAGGTGGCGCGTGCCTACACCATGGGCGCGAGCATCCTGGAGCTGATGCAGGGCCTGCCGCTGCTCACCTTCAAATTCAACGCGGACTGGCAGTTCGTGGAGAAGGCGCCCTGGGTGCCGCAGTGGGGGCTGGAGTACCATCTCGCCCTGGACGGCATCAGCTATCTCATGGTCATGCTGACGCTGGCCATCCTGCCCCTGTGCGTCATGTGCTCCTGGACGTACATCAGTAAGCGCGTGAAGGAGTTCCACTTCTGTCTGCTGTTCATGACCGCGGCCTGCGTGGGCGTGTTCAGCGCGCTTGATCTGGTGCTCTTCTATGTGTTCTGGGAGGCCATGCTCATCCCCATGTACCTCCTGATCGCGGTCTGGGGCGGCGACCAGCGCCGGTACGCCTCGCTGAAGTTCTTCCTGTTCACCCTGGCGGGCAGCACGCTGCTTCTGGCCGCCATCGTGGCCTTCCGCATCACCGGCGGCACCTTCAGCGTGCCGGAGCTGATGCAGACCACCTTCAGCTTCCGCTTCCAGTACTGGGCGTTTCTGGCCATGGCGCTGGCGTTCGCCATCAAGGTGCCCATGTTCCCGTTCCACACCTGGCTGCCAGCGGCCCACGTGCAGGCGCCCAGCGCCGGCTCGGTCATCCTGGCCGCGGTGCTCCTCAAGATGGGCACCTACGGCTTCCTGCGCTTCTGCCTGCCGCTGACGCCCGAGGCCAGCGTGTACTTCGCCCCGCTCATGATCGCCGTGTCCATCGCCAGCATCCTTTACGGCGGGGCCATCGCCCTCGGTCAAGAGGACATCAAGAAGCTGGTGGCCTACTCCTCGGTCGGCCACATGGGCTTCGTGACGCTGGGCATCTTCCTGTTCAACCTGCGCGGCGTCGAGGGCGCCATCTTCCAGATGCTGAACCACGGCATCGTCACCGGCGCGCTGTTCATGATGATCGGCGCGGTGTACGAGCGCAGCCACAGCCGCGCCATCGCCGACAACATGGGCCTGGGCAAGTACCTGCCCGCCTTCATGGGCTTCTGGGGCCTGTACGCGCTCGCCAGCTTCGGCTTCCCCGGCACCAACGGCTTCGTGGGCGAGATGCTCGTCTTCGTGGGCGCGTTCCAGCAAAGCTACGTCCTCGGCGCGCTGCTGGTGCCCGGGGCGCTTCTTGGCGCGGCCTACATGTTCCGCGTAAGCCTGAAGATGGCCTGGGGCCGGCCCGGCACCGCCAAGGGCTGGCGCGACCTGAACAGCCGCGAGTGGGCCTACCTGCTCATTCCGGCGGTCTTTGTGCTCTACATCGGCCTTGCGCCGAAGCTGTTCTTCAACATCATCGATCCGAGCGTGGAGAAGCTGCTGGCCGACTTCAAGACCCGCAGCGTGGCCGGCGCGGCCGTGGCCGCCAAGCCTGTGCCCGCGGCCGTGGCAGCAGTCGCCGTGGCGGACGCCCCCGTGGCCGAAGCCGCCGCGCCCGCAACCCCCGCAGAACCGGTCAACAACTAGGGAGTGGTCGCCGTGGAGTTCAATCCCATTCTGATTGTCCCGGAGCTGTATCAGCTGCTGCTCATACTGGCCCTGTTCTTCCAGAGCCTGGGCGCGGGCCCCCACCGCCCCGGCGGGGACGAGATGCCCCCGGCGGAACGCTGGCTGCCCTTCTTTGCCGGGTTCGGCGTGTTCGTGAGCATCGTCTCCTGGGGGGCGGAAGGACTCATCTTTGGCGGGGCCTACAAGCTCGACGCCCTGTCGCAGTTCTTCAAGGTGGCCATCGCCGCGGGCTTCTACGTGGCCGTGCTGAACGCCGCCCGCCAGCCCAGCCTGGAGGAGCGCAAGCGCCCGGACTACTTCATGTTCCTGGCCATCTCCGCCTGGGGGCTCATGATCCTGTCCTCGGCGGTGGAGCTCATCACCATCTACATCGCCCTTGAAATCAGCTCCTACAGCCTGTACGCCGTCATCCCCCTGCGCAACGTGGGCCCCAAGGGCGACCCCCGCGCGGCCGAGGCCGGCATCAAGTACATCCTCTTCGGCGCGGTGGCCACGGCCATCGCCCTGTACGGCTTCTCCTACATCCTGGCCAGCCAGCACACCAGCTACATCGCCCAGCTGGCCAAGGCCAACTGGACCTGGTCGGCCCAGCCCATGGCCGTGGTGGGCCTGTCGCTCTTCATGGGCGGCATGTTCTACAAGCTGGCGCTGTTCCCCTTCCACTTCTGGTGCCCGGATGTGTACCAGGGCGCGAGCAACGAGACCGCCGGCTTCGTGGCCACCCTGCCCAAGCTGGGCGCCGTGGTGGTTCTGGTGCGCCTGGCCGCGCTCTTGAAGCCCGGCCTGGAGATCACCACCCTGCTGGCCGTCCTTGGCGCGCTCTCCATGACCTACGGCAACCTCTGCGCCCTGGCCCAGAAGGACGTGAAGCGCCTGCTGGGCTTCTCCTCCGTGGCCCACGCGGGCTACATGATGGTCGGCCTGGTCTCCGGCACGGCCGAGGGCCTCTCCGCCGCGGCCTTCTACGCCCTGGCCTACGTGGCCATGAACCTGCTCTGCTTCTGGGTGGTCTCCCGCGTGGCCTCCGACGGCCGCAATCTGCAGCTCTCCGACCTGGATGGCCTGTACAAGCGCTCGCCCGCCCTGGCCTTCGCCCTGGGCGTGGGAGCCTTCGCCCTTGTCGGCCTGCCGCCCACCATGGGCTTCATGGGCAAGTTCTTCCTCATCGCCTCCGCCTGGGACCACGGCTACAACTGGCTGGTCATCACCCTGGTGCTCAATAGCGCCATCGCCATCTACTACTACTTGAGCCTGGTGCGCCACGCCTACACCCACGAGGCCGGCGAAGACGCGCCCGTGCCCGACAACAGTCCCTTCAGCGTCTGCGGGGCCGGCATCCTGGCCGCCGTGGTGCTGGTGTTCGGCATGGTGCCGGGCGGCCTGCTCGACTTCGCCATGCGCGCGGGCAAGCAACTGCTGCCGTAAGCTGAGGAGCACAGATGATGAGCCGGGGGCGCTGCCCCCGGACCCCGCCAGAGGGCACAAGGCCCTCTGGACTCCCATTAACGCCGAAAGGGCCGGAGCGAAGCTCCGGCCCTTTCGGCGTTAATGGGGGTGGCTTTCTCAGCCGCTCTCCATTTCCAACCGGGCTCTTCCCTCACAACTGCCCGCGATGCTTCTCCGGCGCCTGCGCCGGGGAGCATCGCGGAAGGTGAGGGCGCGCCAGCCCTGTCGCTGCATTCAGCCCCGCCTCCACCCCATATGCGGGTCCAGGGGGTGCATACCCTCCGAACGAATGTTCCCTGGCGGGGTGCAGGGGCGGAGCCCCTGATTGTTCGCCGCTACTTGCCCTTGGGTGGGATGCGGCAGGACTCGGAGCAGCAGGTGCCGTAGAGAAAGCCGTTGTAGGCGTGGAGGATGCGTTCCTCCTTGCGGCGGCGTTCGTCGGGCAGCGGCGTGCGGGGAGTGCGGGCGTTGATGGCCAGCACCTCCTCCCAGGTGGGGATGGCGCGCACGCCGGTGGCGGTGCAGTCGCCGGTGGCGGTGTCCAGGATGCTTGCGCCGATGGAGTCCGAGGCGATGGCCACGGGCACCGGTCCGCCGGGGAAGAGCCGCGCGCAGCTCACGGTCTCGCGTTCGAAGCTGCCCACGTCGCCCGCGCAGAAGATGACGATGGCCATGGGCGTTCCGTCGTCGTCGTAGGCCACGAGGTCGATGTGCCGGCCGGTGTCCTGGCCGTCGATCTGGAACACGAGGGGCACCTTGGGCTTCAGGCCGCGCCTGGGATAGCCTTTTTCCTCCACCAGATAGCGCGCCAGGGCCTGGCGGAACTCCTCGTAGGTGGTTTCCTCGATGGTCTGGCCGGTGAGATAGTCGGTGAGCATGCCGCCCAGGCTGACTTCATGCATGGCGTCCTCCGTATTGGCGGGGGCTGTCCGGCTGCGGGGCGGGGGTGCGCCGCAGGGGCAGCCGCATGGAGCAAAGCTAACGGTCCCGCGCGGGAAGTCAAGCGGGTCGGGCGGGGAAGGGCGGCTCGCCGCGTTTCAGGCGCCAGTTCCAGGCGGTGCGGATGATGTCGTCCAGGGAGTGGTGGCGTGGCGTCCAGCCCAGTTCGGCGGTGATGCGCCGAGAGCTGCCCACGAGCATGGGCGGGTCGCCGGGGCGGCGCGGGGCCTCCACAACCTTGGGCTCGCGCCCGCTGACCCTGCGCACGCAGTCGATGACCTCGCGCACGGATGCGCCCTGCCCGTTGCCCAGGTTGTAGGCGCGGCTCCGGCCGCCGTCGAGCAGGTGCTTCAGGGAGAGAATGTGCGCGTCGGCAAGGTCGGTGACGTGGATGTAGTCGCGCACGCAGGTGCCGTCCGGGGTGGGGTAGTCCGTGCCGCGCAGCTGCAGGGTCGGGCCGCCGTCCAGGGCGGATTCGATGACCAGGGGGATGAGATGGGTCTCCGGATCGTGCCATTCGCCCAGTCGGCCCTCGGGGTCGGCTCCGGCGGCGTTGAAATAGCGCAGGCAGACGGTCTTGAGCCCATAGGCCTGGCCGAAGTCGGCCATGATCTGTTCGGCCATGAGCTTGGTGCGACCGTAGGGGGAAATGGGGGCCTGGGGGTGGTCCTCGTCGATGGGCAGGGAGCGGGGCTCGCCGTAGGTGGCGCAGGTGGAGGAAAAGATGAGCTTGTCCACTCCGGCTTCGCGCATGGCGGAAAGCAGGGTGATGGTGTTGGCGACGTTGTTGGCGTAGTAGGCCTCCGGCTGCTCCACGGACTCGCCCACGTAGGCGTAGGCGGCGAAGTGCATGACCGCGGCGATGTCGTGGCTACGGAAGGTCTCGCGCAGGGCCTGCGCGTCGGCCAGGTCGGCGATGACGTGCCCGCCCCAGCGCAGGAATTCGCGCCGGCCCCGGCTCAGGTTGTCGTAGACCAGGGGCGCGAAGCCCCGCGCGGCAAGTTCCATGGCCACGTGCGAGCCAATGTAGCCTGCGCCGCCAGCCACCAGGATGCAGGGTGCCTTGGGCATGAGTTTCTCCTCTTGCTGCGCGGAAAGCACCCGGCTGGGACCGCGTACTCCAGTGATAGGACTGACGATTGCGTACCCGAGCGGAAAGCCAACTGTCAACGAGGCTTGACGAATTTTGTGGCGCTCTGGTACGTATTCGCCTGTTTGCCCGCAACCGTGAGGACAAGGCGCGCGGCAAGTAATTTTTCCCCAGGAGAGATCGATGCCACAGAAAGTATTCGTCACGGGCGGCGCGGGCTACCTTGGTTCGACCCTTGTTCCGCTGCTTTTGGAGAAGGGGTACGAGGTCACCGTGCTGGACAACCTGATGCACGGGCAGCATGTTCTTTTGGAATGCTGCGCGCACAAGGGTTTCGACTTCGTGAAGGGCGACATCTGCGACCATTCGCTG
>JACRDI010000036.1 GCA_016218665.1 Desulfovibrio sp.
AGGTCGACCTTGAGCGGCACGTTCACGCCGGCCTGGGCCAGCGCCTGGCGCAGCAGGGCCTCGCCCTTGGTGGCGAAGCCGAGGCTGTCGCCCAGCACGCGCATGGCCTCGGTGGGGTTGTGGAAGCCGATGGAGTTCTCCGCGCCGATGAACAGCGAGCGGTAGAAGGCCTCCTCGTAGTAGTCGCGGGCCTTGTCGTAAAGGGCCTTGTCGATGGTCTTGCCGTCGGCCTGGGCCTTGTGGACCATCTCAAACAGCTTGGCCAGGGCGGCGGTGGCGTTGCCCGCGCGGATCTGCAGGGAGACGGTGCGGTCCTGGATGGCCGTGACCTGCTCCTTGAGCCAGGTGGCGCCCTGGGTGTGGCACTGCATGCACGACTTCATGTCGTTCTTCAGCGGGCTCATCACGCGGTGGTCGCTGATCTTCTTCACGCCGACCCTGGTGTAGGGCATGTGGCAGTCCGCGCAGGAGGCGCCGGCCTTCCAGTGCACGCTGTTGTTGCTGAACAGCTCGAACTCCGGATGGCGGATGAAGCCCATCTTGAAGCCGGTGACGTTCTGCTTCCACTCGCGGTAGGAGTCGTCGGAGCGGATGACCTTGATGATGTTCTCGATGCTGATGGCGCCCCACTTGCTGCCCTGCCAGGGGAAGAACAGCCCAACGGACTTCATGTCCTTGTCCTTGGGGATGTTGTAGGTGACGTGGCACTGGCCGCACACGGCGCTGCGCTTCTCCTGCCGGGTCAGCTTGCTCTCGTCCACGTTCAGGGCCTTGAGCGCGGCGCCCAGGGTGTACCCGCGGGAAAGCTTCAGGCTCATGTCCTTGTTGTCGTGGCAGTCGATGCAGGCCACGCCGAGATTGCGGTTCTTCTCGGGGATCATGCCCAGGATTTCCTTGTACGGCTTGGCGTAGTAGTCCACGCCCAGCTGCTTCTGCAGCTGCACGGAGTACGGGCTCTTGCAGGAGAGGCACACGCCGCCGGCCTTCAGGCGGCTGGCGTCGACCTCCAGCTGGTCGCGCACCATGAGCGCGTGACCCTTGGGCTCGTTGTACTCCACGCCGAAGCCCCAGCCGTTGAACAGCACGGCCATGTAAGGATACTCGGCCAGCTTGTCGTAGGTGATGCGGTCGGCGTCCATGCCGCGCTTGTACTTGCTCTTGCCGGCGGGCTCGGGCTGCTCGGTCTTCTTCCAGGACTCGTACTCTTCAGGATAGGCCTTGCCCCACAGCTCGGGGTCGATCTCGTTGTCCGGAATCTGCACGGTTTTCACCATCTCCGGCTTGCCGGGCGCGCAGCCGTAAGGGATGATGAGATAGGCCAGCGCCAGGGCCACGCCGACGATGAACAGGGTTCTCTTCTTCTTCGCCATCACTTCCTCCTCCGTGAAAAATCGTTACCCGCTTTGGGGATGATGCCTGTAATGTCGCCAGCCTACATGGTCTCCATGGCGCCGCTGTTCTTGTGGATCAGCCGCCTGTGGCAATCCGTGCAGGTGCGGTTCTGGTCGATCATGTCCACCGTGGCCTCGTGGCAGCGGATGCAGTTGGACTGCACCACCCGGCGGCCATGGTCGGTGATGCGGATGTCATCCGGCACGCGCCCGGCATTGAACAGGATCAAGTCCTTCATGCCGTCGATGGATTTCCAGGCGTAGTGCGTGGCCACGTTGTCGTTGGGCAGGTGGCAGTCCACGCAGGCCAGCCTGCGGTGCGCCCCCTGGTGGAACCAGGCCTCGTAGTGCGACTCATGGATGTGGCAGGACGCGCAGAAGTCGGGCGTCTCGCTTTTCGCCAGGAGCTGCGGCGGCCCCAGCATCACGAAGAGCCCCACAGCCAGGGCTATTGCGCCCCCCAGCAGAACATACTTCAGTCTTGCAGGTTTATCTTCACTCATCCACCCACCGCCTTCATGTGAAACGTGACGCCCGCCACCGCGGACGGGCAACCCCGCAGGGACGCCGCGCCAAACCACCCAAACCGCAGGCTCCCTACACTTTTGTACTTACCATATTCTCTGCCGAATCACTTGACTTAAGTCAAGAGCGCGAGAGGAAACACGCTGTAATGAGGAGAGTTCCCCAGGAAAAACGCCCCCGCCGGTCACAGAGACCAGCGGGGGCGCGAAGCGTTCGGGAGGCGCGGCCTGCACGGCGCTTTTACATGGCGCCCTACATGGCGTTGGCGTCGATCTTCTCCACCTGCTCCTGGATGGCCTTGGCCAGCGGGCCGTCCAGGCCCATGATGTCCACGTTGAGGAAGCCGCGCACGATGGTCGAGGTGGCCTCAGCCTCGTCCATGCCGCGCGCCATCAGGTACTCGATCTCGTCCTGGGCGATCTTGCCCACGGCAGCCTCGTGGGAGAGCTCCACGCCCTCCACTGTGGCGTCCAGCTCGGGCACGGCCAGGGACTGCCCGCCGCCCAGGATGAGGCCCTTGCACTCCAGGTGGCCGCGGCAGGGTACGGCATGCCCCGCGATGTGCCCGCGGGCGATGTTCACCCCGCCGGTGGTGATGGTGCGGCTGATGATCTCGCAGCGAGTGTCGGGCGCGTTCAGGATGACGCGGTTGCCGGAGTCCACGTGGGAGCCCTCGGGCGTCACGATGACGGAGTTGAAGCGGGCCACGCCGCCCCGGCCGTTCAGGTGGATGGCCGGGTACATCTGCAGGGTGCCCACCGGGTTCAGCAGCACGTAGTTGCTCTGGAACACGCCGCCCTCCTCCACCACGCCCACGGAGCGCGGGCGCACGGTGGCGTTCTGGCCCCAGTTGTGGATCATGGTGAAGGTGAGCTTGCCGCCCTTTTTCACGTAATATTCGGTGATGCCCAGGTGCGCGGCGCTGGTGGTGCTGTGGGCCGTGGAGCAGCCGGTCATGATGTGCAGCTCGCTGCCTTCCTCCACCACCACGATGTTGTGCACGTTCTGGCCGGCCTTCTCGGCCTTGAGGAACAGGCACGACTGCACGGGCTTGGCGATCTTGGCCCCCGGCTTGGTGCGGATGAAGTAGCCGCCGTGGACGTTCTCGGCCACATTGCGGGTGAACTCGTCCTTGTCGGCCGGCACCAGCTTCCAGGCGTACTCCGGCAGGCCGTCGTAGCGCTTCATGGCCACCTTGATGTCCAGAAGCTCCACGCCGGGGTCGCGGCTCTCGCAGTGCACGGTGCTCTGGTCCATGTGCATGAACACGGCGCTGCCGTCGCAGGCGTCCAAATCGACGCCGGCGTACAGGATGCGGTTCTTGTCGCTGGCGTCGAGGGTGCGCAGGTCGGCGATCTCGCCGTGCTCGATGCCCTTGAAGGTGTAGTCGGAAAGCTTCACGTCTTTCATGTTCTGGTCTCCCGGAGCCTAGAGCAGGGTCAGTCCGCTGGGGGCCCCGTTGGGCTCGTCCAGGCACTTGATGCATTCCTGATAGCCATAGTTGCGGATGTGCTCCAGGATGTCGCGGGGGCGCGCCTCGCAGCACAGGCGGCCCTTGTAGAGCACCTGCCCGCGGTCGGCGTTGATGTAGTCCAGAATGTAGCCGGTGTGGGTGATGATGAGTCCGCTCGTGCGCAGCTTGCACTTCAGCGGCTTGGCGCACATGCCCGGCGGCAGGTCCACCTCGCCGTCCAGCAGGCGGCGCACCACCTTGCCGATGAGCTGCATGTTCTCCAGGTCCACGCCGCTCTCGGGCTCGTCGAAGAGCACGAAGCTGGGCTTCTGCGCCATGAGCTGCAGAAGTTCCGAGCGCTTGATCTCGCCGCCGGAGAAGCCGGCGTTGATGTCGCGCTCCAGGAACTCCTCGAAATTGACCTTGCGGGCCATGGCCGGGATGTCCATCTCGCGGCCGCGGCCGCACATCTGCACCAGGTGGCTGGTCTTGAGGCCGTGGATGGTGGGCGGGCGCTGGAAGCTCATGCCGATGCCCCGGCGCGCGCGCTCGTACATGGGCAGGTGGGTGATGTCCTCGCCCCGGAACAGGATGCGCCCGCCGGTGATGTTGTATCCGGAAAAGCCCATGAGCGACATGAGCAGGGACGTCTTGCCCGAGCCGTTGGGCCCGAAGAGGATGAAGGTCTCGCCCTCGCGGATGTGCAGGTTGATGCCGCGCAGCACCTCTTTGTCGCCGATGCTGACGCGCAGGTCCTCGATCTTGAGCATGAAGGCCTCGCTTTGCCCTGCCGGAATTTCGCCCCCGCCAACGGCAAAACGAAGGAGGGGCTGCAGGCTTGAGAGCGGTTTCCTACCGAGTTTGGCGGGCGAAGTCTAGCAGCCGGGAAGCACAGGACGGTTCTCCACCCGCAGCCCGCGCCATGTGCCGCTGGGCCGGGCCGGAGGCCGCAGCGGTCCCCGCACAAGCCGCCAGTCGCTCGGCCAGGCGAACGGGCAGACTGGCCCACGGACGGGCGCTTTGCTCCCGTAGGGGTTTGGTGTAGGCTTCCCCACAGCGAGGATCACCATGACGACCAAAAAGTTCAGCTCCCTGGATGCGTTGAAGGACCTGCGGCTGAAGGACGCCAAGCCGACCCTGCTGCAGCAGGCCAAGGCCGCCCTGCGCGAGGGCGGCAAGCCCAAGGCCGCCGCGGCCAGGCCCGGCAAATCCGCCCCCTCGTCCGCTGCCACCTCGGCGGCCTCCTCTGCGACGGGAACCGGCGCGCAGGGCGATGGCGCGAGCGCCGGCCAGGAGGAGTCCATGTTCTTCCGGGCCATGCAGGGCGTGCAGCAGATCAGCGGCGCAGGCAGGCAGGTGCAGCCGCCCCCGCCGCCCCTGCCCGAGCCCGAGGACGACGAGGCCGACCCCGAGGCCAGGCTCATGCGCCAGGCCATGCAGGGCAGCGTGGAGTTCGAGCTGGAGCTCTCCGACGAGTACATGCACGGGTTCGTGCGCGGGCTGGACTCCAAGATCTTCCAGCAACTCAAGGCTGGGCGCCTGTCTGCGGAGGGCCACCTGGACCTGCACGGCCAGAACGCGGAGCAGGCGCTCGACTCGCTGCTCTTCTTCATGCGCGAGAGCTACCTGGCGGGCCGGCGCATGGTGCTGGTCATCACCGGCCGGGGCAAGAACTCGCCCAAGGGCTTAAGCATCCTGCGGCAGGAGGTGCAGACCTGGCTGACGCGCGAACCGCTGCGGCGCATCACCCTGGCCTTCTGCACGGCCCAGCCCAAGGACGGCGGCGCCGGGGCGCTCTATGTGCTTTTGCGCAAGATGAAGAAGAGCCAGGGCAAGGTGGCCTGGGACAAACAGATGAACTGGGAGGATCTGGAGCGCTGAGCCCTCCCCCTCCCCCGCGGGCAATCCCCTTGCCAGCGCCCCCGGCCCGGTGTATAGACGCCATTCCCAAACGGCATCACGCCCGCCCTCATCACGCGCGGAGAGGTAGCGAAGTGGCCGTACCGCGCCCGACTCGAAATCGGGTTACGGACTAATAATCCGTACGTGGGTTCGAATCCCACCCTCTCCGCCATTCATTAATCCAGCCAAGTCCAAGCAAGTCCAAAAAGTCAATAAAAACGCCATAATCAGCCCAGGATAGCGTCCGGGGCGGTCTACTTGCGTCCATTGACAACCGGACAACAGACCGGATAAAGAACCGGACAACGGAGCGGCGGACAACTTCCCCACCGGACAACCCGGACAGGCCGCGCCTGCACTCAAAATCTGGAGGGTGCCATGCCGTTGACCGACACTGCTGTACGGAACGCCAAACCGGACACGTCAAAGACGCTTCAACTCAAGGATGAGCGCGGGCTCTACCTCGAAATCCCCCCCAAGGGCAGCAAGCGGTGGCGGATTCGGTACTGGATCAAAGGCCATGAAAACCGCCTTTCCCTTGGCCTCTACCCTGAGATCAGCTTGAAGGAAGCCCGCGAGCTGCGCGATGAGGCCCGGAAGCTCATTGCCAAAGGCATTGACCCCTCTGCGGCCAGAAAGGGCGAAGCGGCGGAGCAGCAAGCCGATGCGGAGACCTTCCAGCTCATTTCCGAGGAGTGGCACCAGAAGTTCCGGCACACATGGACGGACAACACCGCCCTCACCATCATCAGCCGCCTTCAAAAGGACATCTTCCCCTACATAGGGGCGCGCCCGATCCGAGAGATCACCCCGCCCGAACTCCTCGCAGTGATTCGCCGTATCGAGAGCCGAGGAGCGGTGGAAACCGCCCGCCGTGACTTGCAGAAGTGCGGGGAGATATTCCGCTACGCCCTTGCTACAGGACGGGCAGAACGGGACATCGCCGCAGACCTTCGCGGAGCTATCGCGCCTCCAAAGAAGCGGCACTTTGCCAGCATTCACGAGCCGAAGAAGATCGGAGAACTGCTGCGGGCCATTGACGGCTATCAGGGCTCTCTCGTGACGCGCTGTGCCCTCAAGCTTGCGCCCCTCACCTTTGTACGGCCTGGGGAGCTGCGTCACGCCGAATGGAGTGAGATCAATTTTGAGGGGGGAGAATGGCGCATCCCTGGCGCACGTATGAAGATGAAAGAAAAGCACATCGTGCCCCTCTCTCGGCAGGCGCTTGAAGTGCTCCAAGAGCTGCAACCGCTCACCGGAGGCGGACGCTACATATTCCCAGGAGCGAGGTCCGCTGATCGCCCCATGAGTGAGAATGCTGTGCTCGCCGCTCTGCGCCGCATGGGTTACGAGAAGGGGGAGATGACCGGGCACGGCTTCCGCTCAATGGCGAGCACCATCCTGCACGAACAAGGCTGGCCCTCTGACGTGGTGGAGCGGCAGCTAGCACACGGCGACAGGAACAAGGTACGAGCTGCTTACAACTTCGCGCAGCACTTGCCCGAACGTCGCAAGATTATGCAAGCATGGGCCGATTATCTCGACTCGCTCCGTGAAGGCGGCAAGGTCGTGCCCCTGTTCAGGGCGGTTGGGGAGGAATAGGGCGGGAGCGGGAACCATCTGCGCGAGGGGCAATGCGGCTCAAAAGCCGACCGTCAGACTAGACCGGAACCTTCCTGCAAAAGCGCACCCGCCTGTAATCATTAGCAATAACCAAAATCGCGTTTGGCGCTGTAACCTGCTGTATTGTAAGGAGAAACGCCCGTGTTGGCATTTGGTCTATATTGGGAGTGATTTCGTTGCAGCAGTAAGCGATTCTGGCGAAAAGTTTGCCGCCTTGCATTCCCCATAAGTATATCCCTTCCTATAGTTCCCTAGCCTCTCCCTCCTGTGAGGGACACTAAGCCTCTCCCATGAGGTTATCCGAGCGGGGAGCGGTTGGCGAGGAGTGAGTCAATAGCTAACCTCAACTGGGTGACTCAGCTTGCCATTAGCTCACGAAACTTCCTGCGGGCAAAGCGAATGAGACCATAGACGCCAACGACGAGAACAACGAGCGGGTCTAGCACACGAGCGAGTGCATATCCAAATTTTCCAAGAGAGTTAGCCGCCTCAAGTTTGCTCTCCCATTCTAGACCGTTCCTTAATAGGGCAACTCGCTCCTCGTATTCTTCAGCAGTCGAGGCCGAATACAGATCAAGCTTGTATTGCTGAGGAACGCGGTCATCATTTTTAGCCGGATTCTCCCAATTGGGTTGAGGAAGAGGAGTCTGCTTTGTTAAATCTGCAACCGTTCGGCTCAGCGTTGGGAACAGTCCACGCTTGAGCCCCTCGCTAACGGCTTCTCCAAACCCCATTCCTTCCCACGGAGCTTTCTTTACCCGTGCGGCATCCTCGGCTGCGACCTGTGCTGCTTTCTGCGCGGCCTCTTCCCTGGCTAACTGGGCGCTCGGCCCGTTGGGGTCAAGGCTTGATACGAACCCACCTCCCCTTGGCACACTTTCGAGTGACGATTGCTGGACATCCCCTTGAGGTTGTGAATGGACATCCGCCTTCGCAGCCACAGCGTCTACCAAATACGCTTCGGCCATGACCCTCTGCGTTGCCACAGGTCGCCAATCCCTTGCCCTCTTTTGAGCTTCGGCCTTCTGTGCAGGGGTCAATCTGGAGTCCAAGAGCCCCAAAAGTTCTTTTGCCTTTGCATAGCCTTGCGCTGCGGCCAGAGATGCCCACATGTATGCATGTACGTTATCCTCAGGCGTTCCAAACTCTGCATAGAGAGCGCTCACGGCGGCTTGGCCGGAGGCATCCCCTTGCTTTGCCGCCATACGGAACAACCTTCCAGCCTGTGCCATATCCTTGGGAACGCCAATGCCATGAACATGCCTGACACCAATATTCACTTGCGCCGGAGCAAAGCCTTGTTCCGCCGCTGAACGGATCAAGCGCAGTCCTTCGGCCTCATCCTTTGGCACACCAACGCCATTGACGTACCTATTGCCAAGGGCGAACATCGCAGGGCTGTACTTGTTGCTAGCAGCCTTGGAATACCATTCAATAGCTGTCACCTCATTCTTTTCAACGCATACTCCGTTAGCGTACATCACACCCATGTTATACTGAGCACCAGGAGAGCCCTTGGCAATTGCCTCACGGCTGAGAGTCATGGCAACGGTGCAATCCCTCTTTACTCCGAGTCCGAACGCATACATCACACTCAGGGCAGCATGCCCTTCTGCCTCTCCCTGCGAAGCCGCTTTCTGAAACAACGCGATTGCTTGTGCAAAGTTCCCTTTATCGAGTTCCTTGGCTCCTGCTTCGACAATCTGCCCGCCCTGATCCTGTCTCTGGCCTGAGCGACCTCCCTCCTCTGCAAGGGGTGCCCCGAAAGCAAGGGAAGACACAGCCACGATCAGCCAGAGAACAAGCACGGCGGGAAGGTACTCGCGCATAGCACACCTCGTTTCGAACAACCTATCCCAACTCAGGGAGCTATGACAAGAAAGAACCGCTGTTATCCTCTGGAATATTGGGAGTATTCACTCGCCCGCAGGCGTGAAGCCCAGAACTGCTTTACGCGATTAATCCCCTTGCCTCTCCACTCTTCCTGCTCAGGTTCGGAATTTCGAGTCTGCTAATCCGAAGGGGCTTGCTCAGGCTCCCTCACTCAGAATTCCCCCATGCCCCTCTCACGCTCCCAAGTCGGAGCTATCCCCTAGGTGAAACGCCCAAAAACAGGCGCTCAGACGCTTTCAAAGGTCGAAGGTGAGGCCAACATATCTCCCCGTTCGTAGGGTGCGCCTACCAGCTCGTAAGGTGGTCCTGCGCCGCGCTGCCCGTGCGTTCCTCAAGGACAACGACATCGTGTGCGTCCCTGAGGCCGGGAGCCGCATGGACCGCCTCGGCACCAAGCTCCAGGCCATCCGCAAGGAGGGTCAGAAGCGGTTCAAGGACGGGGAACCCGATAACGTGACGCCCATAAGGGAGGTCAACGGGGAGTAAAGTCGTGTGCAACTCTTTGCACAAGGCCCCCAGAAATCCTCAATGATTTCAACCACCCCGACAAAAGGGAGCAATAGAAGAGAGGGAGGTTCAACATAGGGTATCCCTCCCCATAGTATGTCCCTAACAGAGGGGTAGCACAGTATGTCCCCCTAGAGGTAAGTTCGTACTGTGCTCCCCTTTGCTATACATACCCCTACTGTGACTAGAGAGGTAGAGACTTGTGAGTGAAGATACCAGAGAGGTCCCTATAGGGTTCAGCGGCGACCCGGAAACCGACGACTACACGGAAGTGTTCGGTGAGCATACCTTCATGGATGACGCCCTGCTCTTCGACCTGTTGTCCAAGGAGGAGAAGGAAGCTGCGGAACGCTGGGATGACCTCCGAGCACTGCAACGGGAGTACCCTGACGCCAGAGACTTCCTCACGGATGTGCTCAAGGCGCTCATCGGAGTCACTCCCACCGACATCCAGTACGACATCATGGACTACCTCCAGCGTGGGGCGGACTATCGCATGATTCAGGCCCAGCGCGGTGAGGCCAAGACGACCATCACTGGCATCTTCGCTGTGTGGAGGCTCATTCAGGACCCCACCACGCGAGTCCTGATCTTCTCCGCTGGTGGTGACATGGCCGAGGAGATTTCCAACTGGGTCATCCAGGTCATCTACGGCTTGGACATCCTAGAGTGCCTCAGGCCGGACACCACACGGCAGGGGCAACGTGCCTCTGTGAAGCGGTTCGACGTACACTACCACCTCAAGGGTGCTGAGAAGTCCCCCTCCGTGGCGTGTATGGGCGTGACCGCCAACATGCAGGGCCGTCGAGCGGACATCCTCATCGCGGATGACATCGAGTCCTCCAAGAATGCGTACACCGAGAACATGAGGGAGCAGTTGCGGCACAAGATGCGCGACTTCCCCTCCATCTGCTCCAAGGGCGAGATCATCTTCCTGGGTACCCCTCAGAGCCTTGCCGCGTAGATTCCCTGGTTCGAAATCCAGGGGTCAAAAATCCGAGGGGGTTTGCCCTCCATCCCGCGCGCAGAAGTCCCCCATAGGCCCCAGCCCTCACCCAACAGAGCACGAGCCCATAGGTGAAACGCCCAAAACATGCCCTTTGGAGCGCGTTTGGCAGCACGGGTGAGGCCAACATATCTCCCGGCTTCCAAAGCTCCCCAGAACGGCCCACAAGTGGTGCTGCGCCGCCTTCACTGGCACGCTCTTCCTGTCCTTCACCTGAAAGCTATCCCATCCTCCGTCGCAGAAGCTTTTCTCTTACCAACTTGGATAGTAGAAGCAGGTCCAGGCAAATCGTACAGACGTATGAATATCGCAACATCTACTTGTATGGTCAATAATCACCTGCAATTTCAAGTGTTTCACAAAATCTGCCAATAGAAGAGAGTTTCCTACACAGTATATCCCCACTCCACAGTATCTCCCAACAGGCATGTGCCATAGAGATATCCCTCAATTGGTGTCTTATTGGTATGTCCCACAAGACTCCCGATCTAGCTCTCCCTGGGAGATGTACGCTAAGAGTGTGAGCACAAGAGCTGCCTCTCACTCATGTTCAATACCCCTCTGTAGCTCAAGAGAGGGGACTTGTGAGTGACACCAGAAGTCCTCCCTTCAAGGTTCGGCGGCGGCAGAGGTAGCGCATAGCGAGTCCGTAGCGCCTCATCCGCTCCTGAGCTTGCCCTCTCTCATCTCGCCAAAGACTCACCCACCGGACGTAACGCCGTTTCCCGCAACAGGGAGGCGGCGTTTCTCATTTGCGTTCCCTGGCCTGGGGTCAACTCCCCGGCTGAGTGGACCGCTCTTCCCCCCTTCTGCCCGCTGTTGTGGGCCAACCTCTAACCTTTCTCAGAAAGGAGCTTCACCATGTCCGATGTGCCACCAACCACCGCTTTGCCCTCTACAGGCTTCCTACGCCTTCCGGCAGTCCTCAGCCTCATCCCTGTTGGACGCTCCACTTGGTGGGCCGGAGTCAAATCGGGCCTCTACCCCGCTCCTGTGAAGCTGGGCGCTCGGATGACCGCTTGGCGGGCGGAAGACATCGCCGCCCTCATCGTTAAGCTTGGCGCTCAGTAGGGAGGATGGACTTGAGCAAGAGCGATAAAAGCCCAGTGTATGAGGGCCAGTTCTTTCCCGCTCGTGTTGCGATCCGCAAGAATTGCCGCTGGTGCAACGGCGACGAAAACCCTGCCAACTGCCCAGTAGGAACCTGCCCGGCTCACCCGTTACGATTGACCAAGGCAGAGCCCGGAGCTGATACGGGGCTGCGCACCATTCGCGCCCTGTGCCTGGACTGTGCCGGGAGCGCGGAAGCGGTGAGAACATGCACCGCGTACAAGCCCTTCCTCGACAATCCACCTTGCATCCTCTGGCCTCACAGACTCGGCAAACGCCGCGTGACGGAGGAGTACAGAGAAGCTCGGAGGTCTCAGGCCAATAAGCAGCTCAGGGAGTCCGGCACAGGTGGCACATTCGCTCCACAGGAGCCCGCGCAGGACTAGCTTGAGGCAATCACCCTGCCTCGCCGTTACCTAGCCCTCAGATGGGCCAAATTTGTACGTTTCACGATACCGATGTTTCACGGCGAAGGCGAAGGGATTTCCATAGGGGAGGGATGGGCAACCGTCTCTCCCTATTTTTTGCAGCTAAAGCACCTGTAGCGCATACCGATCTTTCCCCGCGTTCTGCCAATGATCTCCCTTACCCTACACGAGAGGCATTGCGTACGGGCATATGGCATGAGAACATTCAGCTAGCCCCCTGCGAGTCATGGGCGTTCAAAGTAGCAACTACTCGTGCAATCGTGTTGTCCAAACTGATGAGTTCACACTCCCACACCACGAGAACCTTCCACCCAGCTTCCACTAAGCGCATAGCCGAAATGACATCTCGGTTTCTGTTTCGAGCGATCTTTTCACGCCAATAGTCCTGGTTTGTCTTTGGGGCTCGGTTGCCCACCTTGCAGTCGTGCCCATGCCAAAAGCACCCCTGCACAAATAGTACGGTACGGCGAGATGGAAACACAAGGTCAGGTTTCCCAGGCAAATCCTTGACGTGGAGACGATAACGAAATCCGAGGCGATGCAGAGTCCTACGCACAAGCAATTCAGGCTTCGTATCTTTTGAACGGATACGGCCCATGATTTCGCTTCGAGAGAGTGGGCTCTTTACCTTATCTCGTTTCTGCACTGCAACACCCCCGCCATAACAAGCCATTCCTTATCACACCTTGCCAGGGCCTTCTTTCATAGCACTCGCGAAGCCGCAGATGGTCGAACCTGCTCCGAGGCGTTCGCTCCTCTGCCCCCATGCCAATGTTTGACCTTCTTTGCAGGCCAGGATAGGTGCTTTAAGGTTTGAGTGTCCGCGTGGCTAGCTGCCAGGCACAACCTTCAACACACCTGATTGGCGGCATGTTTCCATACAAAGATATCACAACTCTCTCTCTCTTCTCAGGATGCGGCGGCATGGACTTTGGCGCGGAAGAAGCCGGAGCCAACATCATTTGGTCCAACGAACTCGACCAAGACGCCGTAGAGTCCTTGCACAAATACTTTCCGAACGTCGACCTCATCCCTGGCGACATCGCCAAGGTCGACAAGTTCCCGAAAGCGGAGCTGCTTATCGGCGGCTACCCTTGCCAGTCCTTCTCAATGGGCGGGAACCGGAATCCCGCCGCTGACGCGCGCACGAAGCTCTACTTGCAATTTGCTCGGTGCCTTGAACAAACGAATCCACTCTTCTTCATTGCAGAGAATGTTTCGGGGCTACAAAAAATCCAAAGTGGTTCGTTCCTTCAGGAGCAGGTTCGGGTTTTCAAGGGCATCGGCAAGCACGGCTACCGCATTACAGCCCAAGTGGTTGACGCCAAAGAGTACGGAGTACCCCAAACTCGCAAGCGGCTGTTCATTGTGGGCATTCGCAGAGACCTGGGCCTGGTCTTTGAGTTTCCCCAGCCAACGCACGGGAAAGCTACCAAGAAAACGCCTCGCCTTCTACCATTCACATCGCACGGAGAGGCCATTAGAGATTTGCCTCTCTGGCCTACGGGCGAATTCTACGAGCGGCCACATGACCCTGAAGGCCACATGTCCTGGTACTACATGTCACGCAACCGAAAAGCCAACTGGTTCGACCCGTCGTACACCATCTGCGCCAACTGGCGCCACACCACCCTGCACCCAGGCAGCCAAGTCATGACCCTAACATGGTCGAATCTGGCAGATGGCTGGAAGCAACGATGGGACTTTAGCGACCGATACGAGCACCTTGAGATTAACCCGGAACTGCCCTTTTTGAAAGTGCCACGCCGCCTGTCATGGCGTGAATGCGCAAGGATTCAAACATTCCCTAAAGATTTTGAGCCGGTGGGCAAGGCTGAATCCAAATTCAACCAAATCGGCAATGCCGTACCGCCGCTACTTGCCAAGGTCATTGTCGAACACCTGCTCTCTGGGCGTGGCGTGATGAGATACCAGGACAAGAAACAGGCAACAGGGAAGCAGCTAATCTTCTGGGATAACGGCTAGCGACTGTAGATGTTTGGCCCCAATATCTGCAACGTTGTTCTTTCAGTATTGCAGAAATGATTCGTTAGTCTCTGACTTTGGACGAGCAAGAGGTTTATATGCCTACAATCAATAGCCACTCTCTCACCGATAGCTCCAAGTTGCTAGTTGCTGGTGTTCTTGCTGCTACCAACGCATCTCCCAATGAAGCCAACCTTCGGCATGAAATTGAACATCTTATTCGCAGAGCATGTGCCGAACTTGATATTCCCTATGCACCATTCAGCCTTGAGCGAGCGCTCAGAGGCGACCAGCGGCAAGTTGTTTTTGCGGATGTTGTCCACGGTGGCGTGATCATCGAATATGAGCCGCCTAAGTCTTTTAATGCTGGCAGGAACAGGGCAAACGTCCAGCATGCAAAGGATCAAGCCGAAGGTTACGCAGCCCGAATGGCCCACGATGAAGGGCGCGCAATCACCGAATACGTCATGATAATTTGGGACGGTGCCCATATCGCTTTTGGTGCAACTGATGGCAACACTTCGCTTTGGGAGCGCCTTGTGGCTTTCGATGCACCCCAAGCCGCGAGATTGCTGACCACATTACGCAATCTTGGGCGTCCACTCGCCCACCCTGCACTCCTTCGGAGCATGATCGGCCCTGAATCCGAACTAGGAGGCGGGCTTATCCCAGCCTTGTTCCAAGCCGTTGTTTCGGCGTCTGCAAGAGATGCTGGCAGACAAACGAAGACGACACTACTGTTCAAAGAGTGGAACCGCCTATTCGGGCAGGCAATTGGCATTCCCACTGACAGGTTATACGCGCTCCTTGAGAGGCAGTCTGAGGCACATCGTCAGCCATACGAGCAGAACATCCCCTGCTACCTCTTCGCATTGCATACCTATCTCGCAATGGTTGCAAAGCTCGTAGCAGCCTTGGCATTGCCCAACCCTTCGGAAAACATCCGCGACAGTGCGGTAGCTCTTCGTGAACGCATTCGAACGTTAGAGTCCGGCTCTCTCTTTGCAAACGCAGGAATCGTCAACATGCTGGGGGGAGATTTCTTTTCCTGGCCTGTGGATGATCCCGCCTGGGCAAGAATCGAAAGACCTCTGGCAAGCCTTCTGGCGCAACTCGGGCAGCTCTCCTTTGACATGACGAGGCGGAACCCATCTTCAGTGCGCGACCTCTTCAAAGGCATTTACGAGCAGTTTGTTCCGCGTGAGCTACGGCACGCTCTGGGCGAAATCAACACTCCCGATTGGCTAGCGGGCCATGTCTTTGACCAACTGGGCTGGGAGCCTGACAATGATTTGCTTGACCCCACGTGTGGGACAGGCACCTTTCTGTTGGAGGCGATACGTCGCCGCATAGTCGCTGCGCATAGCTCTGGGGCAAGTCCGACTGCCGGAGTGCTACTCGCAGGCATTTATGGAATGGACCTCAATCCTCTCGCTGTACTTGCCACAAAAGCATCTCTTGTTGTGATGCTTGCACAACGCTTAGACCCAGCAGCCCCCGTACGTCTTCCTGTCTTTCTTGCCGATGCCATCAACACCGCAACCCCGACAGATGATGGTTTCTTTTCTCACACGATACAGACAGAGCAAGGTGAGCGCGAATTTCGAATCCCAGAATCCATTGTCCGTGCCAATATCGTCCATGAGTTCTTTGATGACCTCCGCCTATGCGTTGCCGCAGACTTAGCACCTGCGGCAGTCCTTCATGCCATGAGACGCTTCCTGACAGATTTGCCTTCGCCTATGATCGCGGTTGTTGAAGAGACCATCAATGTGCTTGTTGACCTACATCGCGACCGCTGGGACGGAATATGGTGCCCGATTCTTGCGGACCGTTTTGCAGCTGGTGCCGTCCACCCTGTCTCACATATCGCGGGAAACCCACCTTGGGTTAAATGGTCCAACCTACCAACCAGTTACGCAAGCTTTGTGAAGCCCCTCTGCCAAGCTATCAACGTTTTCAGCGAAGACACTTACGTGGGCGGTATTGAGGCCGATGTCTCAACAATCATTACATTTCAAGCTGTGAGAAAGTGGCTTGCTCCCTCTGGACGCTTGGGCTTCTTAATCACCGCGACAGTTTTCTCAACCGAGTCCAGCCAGGGTTTTCGCAGGTTTGCTCATCATGATGGCACCCCCATGTGTGCTGTTCTGAGCGTAGAGGACTTTAAGGGCCTCAAAATATTCGATGGAGTCACCAATCACCCAGCTCTACTGATCGTCGAGAAGGGGCGAGCCACCGAGTTCCCTGTGCCTTATCGGTGCTGGTCTCTCCCCCCTGGGAAGGCCGACTTTCCCGACGGCACAGCTTTTCGAGCCGCAGCCATAAGGACAGACCTAATTGCGGAGCCAGTTCCAGGCACGGATGCAGGTCCGTGGTTAAAAGGCACCGTAGCCGAACACGCAATTTGGAAGACCTTGTTTGATGCGTCCACTTCCTCAGCTTACGAAGCCAGAAAAGGTGTGACGACCGATCGGAATGGCATCTACTTCGTAAGGGCAGGCAAACCAGGACAGAACGGATTGGTGCCTATTGTAAATGATCCTGAAGGAGCGGGACGCACCAAGGGCATTCCAGCTATTGCCATGGATGTTGAGCCTGACCATCTTTTCCCCCTGCTGCGAGGCCGTGGCCTTAGTGCTTTCCGCTCTGAACCTGATCCCAACTACAAAATCATTTTGCCCCAACGTGGTATGCACGGCGACCCAGCACTCATGGCGACAACCCGGCGAACCTTGAGGTTTTTTGAACGCTTCAGAGATGAGCTATCTAAGAGGGCAAGCTACCGACGCTTTCAAAAGGGAAAGCCTTTCTGGTCGACATGGAGCACAGGCCCGTACACCTTCAGCCCCTACAAAGTGCTCTGGAAAGAAATGTCAGGCGGGCGTTTCTGCGCAGCTTATGTCGGAGAGATTGACGACCCCATTCTTGGCCTGAAAGTCGCTGTGCCTGATCACAAGCTCTACATGGTAGCTCTCGACCATGCAGAAGAAGCGCAGTTCCTGACAGGGATTTTGAATGCCAAAACGGTCGCTGCCGCTGTTGGGGCTTATGCCGCCCAACTGAGCCTGGGCACCAGCGTGATTGACTACCTAAAGATACCAAGATTCGATCCAGACAACGCCGACCATCTCCAGATTGCTGCGATAGCAAGGCGCATCACAGAACGTGGAGGCCAGCCCGCCACCAATGAACTTGAGGAATTGGACACACTCGCAGTTCGGGTAGTCGCCTCCCATGGTTTGCCATAGAGGAGAATTTCCAACCCAGCCCAAAACCGGACAAAATACCGGACAACCGACACGACATCTATTGCTTTTATCATGCAATTTCTTTGTGATAGCACACAAATTCGACTGACACCCTCGCCATTCAATAATCCAGCCAAGTCCAATCAAACACAAAAAATTAATAAAAACGCCATAATCGACCCAGGACAGCGTCCAGAGCGGCCGACTTCCGTCCGTTGACAACCGGACAACGGAGCGGCGGACAACTCCACCACAGGACAACCCGGACAGGCCACGCCAGCACTCAAAATCTGGAGGGTGCCACGCCGTTGACCGACACTGCTGTACGGAACGCCAAACCGGACACGTCAAAGACGCTTCACAAGGATGAGCAGGCTCTACCTCGAAGCACCGCCCAAGGGGAATAAGCGGTGGCGACTGCGCTATTGGATCACGGGTAAGGAGAACCGCCTTTCCCTTGGCCTTTACCCTGAGATCAGCCTGTGGGGAGTCCGTGAACTGCGCGATGAGGCCCGAAGGTTCATTGCCAAAGGACTGATCCTTCTGTGGCCAGAAAGGGTGAAGCGGCGGAGCAGCAAGCCAATGCGGAGATCTTCCAGCGCATAGCCGAGGAGTGGCACCAGAAGTTCCGGCACACATGGACAAACAACGCCGCCCTCGGCTACGCCGGACACAGTTCGCCATCGCGGCGGCCTTGCTCCCCGCCTGCTCAGGACACCGAAACCTTGCCCCTGGACCAGCCGAGAAGGGTTCGAACAGGTCCCGCAGGGGTGGGGACGCCCTCTCCGATGCCGCCTGGGCCAAAACGCGGCATCCCTGAATCCTCCCCGTCAAGTTCAATTGGGCTGTCTGGTCTTTTGCCTCCTCAGGCCCGGATGATCCGACTCGCCTTTCAACATGTCCTGGCAGGAGGCCATCCGGCGTGCAGCGGGCTGGTGCTGCGTGCTTCCCGGCCTGCGCACCCGCAACAAGACCTCCGTGACGAACAACGCCTCGTTGTTCGTGGTCCAATAGTCCGTCACATAACGCTCATATGAAAATGGATCGTAGTCGTACCTGTTGACGGCGCACCAACGTTGCAACTTCTTGTAGGTTTCGCTGATGGAGTCGTGCCCGCCGATGTGGTAACAGCTGGCCATGAGTGATCCACCGAAATCCTGCGTCTGACCTTCATCGCATGGGAATACGGTTTTCTGCAGGATGCAGACGCGCTGGCTTTCACCATTGAGCCTGTCGGCAATGGAGTAAAATTTTATGATCACCGGCCCGGTGATGTAGTTGCCGATGGACTCGACGTGGTTCGTGAATTCAAGATTTATGATTGACGATTTTATGTCGGACAAGAAGTCCTGTTCCATCTGCAGCAGCTTCTCCGGGGCCACATATTTCAGCGACACGCTCGTGACCGTGTTATCCAGGACAAGCTCCGCCTCATACAGCAGTTCGAGCCAATCCTGGACCGAAGTGCGCCTCATGTGCAATATCTTGCGCTCATCCTCCAGCGATTCCGTTTTCTTTATGAACATCGCCTTGAGCGCTGCAAGCGAGGTGCATCGTCCACCGGCCTCGAACGCAGATCGGATCTCGTCGAGATGGAATCCGATCTGCTTATAGTATTTCAACGGAGGCACGGCCAGGAGATCGTCGTACGTATAAATACGGTAGTTGTTGGCTTCGCGCCTTTTGGATGCGATAAGGCCGATGCTGTCGTAGAACCTCAGGGCCTTCTTGGATATCTTCGATATCGCGCTCATCTGGCTTATGGTGTAACAGTCCTTTGCCATAGCATCTCCAGTATTGCTTGACAGAAAGCATTCTGAAGCACGTCACGCCTTGTTGTGTCCAATTATGCGCACTGCGTAATCGGAACAACCTTTCTGTCACACTGCCATAGCGTGGCCGGGGAAGGGAAGACCCCTCCCCCGGCTTCTGTTGCGATATATGCTACACCCGAATGTAGCGTTTGATCGTGGCGGCGCCTTGGGCGTTGGCCCGGAAATACAGGCGCACATTGCCGCCCTCATCAAGGTCGAAGCGCGACTCCTCCAGCAACCCGTTGGCCTCGGCGGTCATCAGTGCGGTCAGGATGTCGCGCTTGTTGAACGCCTTGAACGTGCTGTAGTCGCCCTTCAGGGCTTCCATCACGTCCTCGGGGCAAGCTTCCTCGACCGTCGTCATATGGATCAGGATGGCGTAGTTCAGCGGCTTCATGCGGCGTCCCCCTTCTTGCTGAACAGAGCCAGCGGGTTCACCGCGATGATGAAGATGCCGATCACCATTACGACCGCGGCAAGCCAGGCGATGGGCGACAGGGCGTAGCCCGGGATGTTGAATGCCAACCCCAGCACGATCCAGCTGAAGAAGGGCCCCCAGAACGAAAAGGCGCCGTTGCAGGACATGCCCAGCGCCGTTCCGCACATGGCGTTGCCCTTGTACCACAGCATGAAGGCGAAATACGCGCAGAAGCCCGCCACCAGGAACCAGGGCATGGCCACGGAGTCGGTGAACGCGGTCCCCAGCATGGTCAGCGTGTCCGCCCCGCCGAAGAAGGCGAACAGGGGCACCAGAATGATCAGGTTGCTCAGGCCGGAGGTCATCTGCCGGATGGTTATGCCGATCTCAGGATCGATCATGGACGTGGCGTAGCCGCCCACGCAGCCCTCAAGCCCCCAGCCGAACGCGGCCAGGAAGCCGAACATCAGCCCCAAGAACAGATTCGGGGGAGCGTCCGCCGCAAGGCCGGTGCTTCCGATCATGGCGCTGGCGACGAAGCAGATGAAGATGCCCAGGAGGATGCGCCGCGTCAGCTGCTGCTTGAACATGATGCGGCTGAGAATGGTTCCGATGGCCGGGCACAGCGCGCTGATGGGCACGATGATGGAGCCCGCGCTCTGCAGCCCGAGCACATAGGACGTGCTGGCCAGGGGACCGCCGATGACGGCGGCGCCGACGAGGATCGCCCCCGGCTTGGTGGCGATGCAGCGGAAGAAATCACTCAGCTTGCCCTTGTAAATGGTGATGAGCACGGCCCACAGGGCGCTGCACGTATCCGTGATGGCCGCCCCCAGCGCCCCCAGCAGGAACAGCTTGGAGAAATCCGAGAGTCCTGAATTGTCGCCGTACCACACGCTCCACACGCCCATCGTCATGGCCAGGGTTATGAAGGCCGTGTACATGCCGTAGCTCGCCCCGGACATGATGGCGACGGCGATGCCGCGTTTCTTGAAGCTGCTGCTCAGGGCTGCTTTTGCGGCCAAGCCGGGGGGGCTGTTGCCCATCCCCGCGGGCATTTCGATTTCTGCCGTCCGCTCCATTGCTGGCTCCTTTTCTTGATGGTTGAGGGGAAGGGGTCTCTTTCCCACGGCGCGAGACCTGTACCATTCAAGCAGGAGCCTACCGTTCCACCCAACGGGAAGGTCAATGGCCTTGAGGCCAAAAGCAACGCCTGAAGCGTTGTTTTTTCCGCTTCTGCACCGCACTCGCCCTGGCTATATTGCACAGCCAAAGAATATGCGCTGCACGTTTCTTAAAAATAAACAGCAATATCAACGAGACCCATTTCGAAGACACAGGGTGCGGAATGAAGACGCCCCGTGCCGCGCAAAAGAAAATGCGATTCGCAACAAGCAGGACGAAAAAACGCTTGACCTTGCCCTCCAGGGGAAGGGTTAGCCTCACTATGACGAAGGACCCCCCTCGCCGCGCAGGACAACCGGCGGCGCAATCGTGAACAAGTGGAGTCTATATGCTGTATGAAGGAGAAGAGGCACTCGGTCTTTTGGAGACCCTGGGAATGGTACCCGCCATCTTTGGCGCCGACAGCATGCTCAAAGCCGCCGACGTCGAGCTCATCGCCTATGAAAACGTCGGCTCCACGCTCGTCACCATCATGGTGAAGGGCGACGTGGCCGCCGTGGAGGCCTCCGTCGCCGCCGGAGCGGCCGCTGCCGCCAGCATCGGCAAGGTGACGGCCAGGAACACCATGCCCCGGCCGGTGCGCGGCGTGGGGCGCATCGCCATGGCCCACGTGGCGGACACGCTGCCCGAAAACGACCCCGGCCTGCGCTCCCTGGGCATGATCGAGACCTTCGGCATCGTCGCCCTCATGGAAGCCGCCGACGCCATGATCAAGACCGCCGACGTCGAGCTCATCGGCTACGAGAACGTGGCCTCGGGCTACTGTTCGGCGCTGGTGCAGGGCGACGTGGCCGCCTGCAAGTCCGCCGTGGATGCCGGGGTGAGGGCCGTGAAGAGCCTGGGCGTGGAGCCTTACAGCTCGTGCGTCATCCCCACTCCCCACAGCCATCTGGTCAAGCTCGTGCGGCGGTACTCCCTGGGCTAGCCCGGAAGGACGCGGCGGAGGAGCGCTATGCTCGGCGACAAGGATCTCATTTCCGTTCAGCAGGCCAGGATTCTGGCGGAGAACGCCTCGGAGGTCAGGAAGAGGCTGGCCGTCCTGCCGCAAGAGGCGCTGGACGCCATGGTGGAAGCCATGGCCGACGCCGTGGAATCGCAGGCCCAGTCGCTGGCCGTCATGTCCCGGGAGGAAAGCGGCTGCGGCGCCTGGCAGGACAAGCTGCTCAAGAACCTCTTCGTCTGCCGCCGCGTGCGCCAAAGCCTGCGCGGCATGTGCTGCGTCGGCCGCCTGGACGGCTGCGATCCGCCCGACACGGCGGCCGCCGGCGTCTACGAGGTGGGGGTTCCCCTGGGCGTCATCGTGGCCCTGTGCCCGGCCTTCGGCCCCGTCTCCACAACCGTCTACAAGGCCTTGCTGGCCATCAAGTCCGGCAATGCCATCATCTTCTCGCTGCACCCGCGGACCATCGACACCATGCGCCGCGTCCTGGACATAATGATCGCCGCCGGCCAGGCCCACGGCATGCCCGAAGGGGCCATTTCCTATCTGGACGTCGTGTCGCGCAGCGGCACCGAGGAGCTCATGCGCCACCGGGAGGTGAGCCTCATCCTCATCACCGGGGTCCTCGGCATGTTCGAGGCGGCGCGGACCTGCGGCAAGCCCCTCATCTACGGCGGCACGGGCAACGGCCCGGCCTTCATCGAACGCAGCGCGGACATCCCCAGGGCCGTGTGCGACATCATTGCGAGCAAATCCTTCGACAACGGGCTGGCTCCCTCCGCGGAGCAGTGCGTCATCGTGGACGGCTGCGTGGAGGGCCAGGTGCGCAAGGCCTTCCAGGACCACGGCGCGCACTTCATGACCGCGGCCGAGGCCGCAGCCCTCTGCAACGTGCTCTATTACCCGGACGGCAGGCGCCACCGGGACATGATGGGGCAGCCCGCGGCGCTGCTGGCCCAGAAGGCTGGGTTCGCCATCCCGGCCGGCGCCAAGGTGCTGGTGGCCGAGCGCAAGTACGTCACCCGGGATGATCCCTATACGCGGGAGCTGCTTTCGCCGGTGCTGGCCTACTACGTGGAGCCGGACTGGCTGCACGCGTGCGAGAAGTGCATCGAGCTGCTGCTGCAAGAGCGCCACGCGCAGACCCTGACCATCCACAGCCGCGACGAGAACGTCATCCGCCAGTTCGCCCTCAAGAAGCCCGTGGCCCGTCTGCTGGTGAACACCGGCGCGGCCTTCGGCGGCATGGGGCTCACCACGAACATCACGCCCGCCATGACGCAGGGCAGCGGCATCGCCGGATACGGCATCACGTCAGACAACATCTCGCCCATGAATCTCATCTACCGGAGAATCGTCGGCTACGGCGTGCGCACTCTCGCGCATATCGAGGAGCTTGCCGCGCAGGCGGCGCCCGAAGGGGCGCAGGGCGCGCCGGTTCCGGAAGACGCTTTCGAACTGTTGCGGCGCGTCCTGCGCGACGCGCTGGCACGGACGCCGCAGGCCGGGTGATCCGGCGGCTGCGGCCAACAGGCAATGGCGCAACCGAAGCGGGCATGAGCCCACCGACAGCATAACATGGAGGAAGCATCGTGAACCTTCAAGAATTTTCGCACAAGATCGCCGAGGTGGCCAAGAGCCTTTCGCCGGAGGAGCGCGAACAGCTGCGCAAGATTTTTGCCCATGCGGCGCCGGCCAGCCATGCCGACGGCGCGCACGCCGCGGCTGCGCAGTCCGGCTGCGCGCCCCAATCCGGCTGCGGCATCCCGGACGGCCCCACCCAGCGCCACGTGCTGCTCAAGGAGACCTACCTGAAGCAGGTGCCGAGCATCACCATCCACCGCGCCCGGGCCATCACCAAGGTCGACCGCGAAAACCCGGGCATGCCGCGCATTCTGCTGCGCGCCAAGGCCTTCCGGTACTGCTGCGAAACCGCCCCGCTCGTCATCCTGGACCACGAGCTCATCGTGGGCGCACCCAACGGCGCTCCGCGCGCGGGCGCGTTTTCCCCCGACATCTCCTGGCGTTGGCTCGAAACCGAGCTGGACACCATCGGCGCCCGCGCCCAGGATCCCTTCTTCCTCGCCGAGGAGGACAAGAAGGTGCTGCGCGAGGAAATCTTCCCCTACTGGGCGGGCAAGTCGGTGGATGAATACTGCGAGGCGCAGTACCGCGAAGCGGGGCTTTGGGAACTCTCGGGCGAATCGTACGTGTCCGACTGCTCATACCACGCGATGAACGGCGGCGGCGACTCCAACCCCGGCTACGATGTCATCCTCATGAAGAAGGGCATGCTGGACATCCAGCGCGAGGCCCGCGAACACCTGGAGCGCCTGGACTACGACCGGCCCGAGGACATCGACAAGATCTACTTCTACAAGTCGGTCCTGGAAACCACCGAGGGCGTGATGTGCTACGCCAGGCGCCTGTCGGAGTATGCCGCCCAAAAGGCCGCCGGGGAGCGCGATCCCAGGCGCAAGGCCGAGCTCTTGAAGATCGCCGAGGTCAACGCCCGCGTGCCCGCGCACGCCCCCACCACGTTCTGGGAGGCCATCCAGGCCGTGTGGACCGTGGAGTCGCTGCTGGTGGTGGAGGAGAACCAGACGGGCATGTCCATCGGCCGTGTGGACCAGTACATGTATCCGTTCTTCAAGGCCGACCTTGAGGCGGGCCGCCTGACCGAATACGAGGCCTTCGACCTTGCGGGCTGCATGCTCATCAAGATGTCGGAGATGATGTGGCTCACCAGCGAGGGCGGTTCCAAGTTCTTCGCGGGGTACCAGCCCTTCGTGAACATGTGCGTGGGCGGCGTGACCCGCGAAGGCCGCGACGCCACCAACGCGCTGACGTACCTGCTCATGGACGCCGTGCGCCATGTGCGCATCTACCAGCCTTCGCTGGCCACGCGCGTGCACAACACCTCGCCCCAGGAGTACCTGAAGAAGATCGTTGCGGTCATCCGCTCCGGCATGGGCTTCCCCGCCGTGCACTTCGACGACACGCACATCAAGATGATGCTCGCCAAGGGCGTGAGCATCGAAGACTCCCGCGACTACTGCCTGATGGGCTGCGTGGAGCCGCAGAAGTCCGGCCGCCTGTACCAGTGGACCTCCACCGCCTACACCCAGTGGCCCATCTGCATCGAGCTTGTGCTCAACCACGGCGTGCCGCTCTGGTACGGCAAGCCGGTCTGCCCCGATCTCGGCGATCTCTCGCAGTTCGACACGTACGAGAAGTTCGACGCCGCGGTGAAGGAGCAGATCAAGTACATCACCAAATGGTCCAGCGTGGCCACCGTCATCTCGCAGCGCGTGCACCGCGACCTGGCGCCCAAGCCCCTCATGTCCATCATGTACGAGGGGTGCATGGAGCACGGTTGCGACGTGGCCGGCGGCGGGGCCATGTACAACTTCGGGCCCGGCGTGGTCTGGAGCGGCCTTGCCACCTACACCGACTCCATGGCCGCCATCAAGAAGCTCGTCTACGACGACAAGAAGTACACGTTGCAGCAGCTCAGCGAGGCGCTGAAGGCCAACTTCGAGGGTCACGACGCCGTGCTGGCCGACTGCCTGGCCGCGCCCAAGTACGGCAACGACGAGGACTACGCCGACGACATCGCCGCGGACATCGTGAGCTTCACCGAGCAGGAGCACCGCAAGCACCGCACGCTGTACTCCATCCTGAGCCACGGCACCCTGTCCATCTCCAACAACACGCCCTTCGGGCAGCTGACGGGCGCCTCGGCCAACGGCCGCAAGGCCTGGCTGCCCCTTTCCGACGGCATCAGCCCCAGCCAGGGCGCCGACAACATGGGGCCGACGGCCATCATCAAGAGCGTGTCCAAGATCGCCAACGACAACATGAACATCGGCATGGTGCACAACTTCAAGCTCCTCACCGGCATGCTGGACACGCCGGAGGGCGAGCAGGGCATCATCACGCTCATCCGCACGGCCAGCGTGCTCGGCAACGGCGAGATGCAGTTCAACTACCTGGACAACAAGACCCTGCTCGAAGCCCAGCAGCACCCCAAGGACTACCGTGACCTGGTGGTGCGCGTGGCCGGGTACAGCGCCTTCTTCACCGAGCTCTGCAAGGACGTGCAGGACGAGATCATCAGCAGGACCCTGCTGCGCAAACTGTAAGCCCCTCAGCGCCGCCGGCTTGGGCTCGGCGGCGCGATGGTTCCGGGGGCGGCCCCTGCGCCCCCGGGCCGCATGCAAAGGCCATCCGGGCAGCAACGAACGGCAGGACGACCACCGTGATCGAAAGAAAAGCCAATGTCTTCAACATACAGAAGTTCAACATGTACGATGGCCCGGGCATCCGCACCCTGGTCTTCCTCAAGGGCTGCCCATTGCGCTGCATATGGTGCTCGAACCCGGAAGGACAGTCGCGCCGCCCCGAGGTCCTGTTCAAGAAGGACGCCTGCGTGCACTGCGGCGCCTGCGTCCCCGTGTGCCCGGCGGGCATCCATTCCATGACCGACGGAGGCGCCAGGCATGTTGTGGACAGGGCCCGTGAGTGCGTGAACTGCGGCAACTGCGTGCATGTCTGCCCGCAGTCGGCGCTGGCCATCGCCGGTGAGCGCAAGCACATCTCGGAGCTGCTTGAGACCGTGCTGCAGGATTGGCCGTTCTATGAAAAGTCCGGGGGCGGCGTCACCCTGGGCGGCGGCGACCCCACGCTCCAGCATGAGGCGGCGGCGAACCTGCTGATGGCCTGCAAGCAGAAGGGCATCCACACCGCCATGGAGACCGCCGGATACGCGAAGCCGGAAGTCATGCGCTCACTGGCCGAAGTGGTGGACCTGTTCCTCTTCGACATCAAGCACATGGATTCCGATAGACACCATGAGCTGACAGGCGTTCGCAATGAACAGATTCTGCAGAACCTGAAATGGCTGCTGGAAAACGGCCACAATGTGACCATCCGCATGCCGCTGCTCAAAGGCTGCAATGATGATGACGCGGAAATGCACGCTGTTGGCCGCTTCATCTCTCCGTACGCAGACAAAAAGTGTTTCAAGGGCATCGATCTGCTGCCCAACCACAAGATGGGCGTGCACAAGTACGCGCAACTGGACATGGAGTACCTCGTCAGGAACGATCCCGCACTTGATGACGGCGACCTGCAGCGCATGGAGAACATTCTCAAAGGATACGGCCTCAGCGTCAAGGTCGTCAGGCACTAGGCCAAAGTTAGAGCATGAGGAGGAAAATACCCATGTCGGCACTGGGACTCGTTGAAACAAGAGGCCTGATCGGCGCCATCGAGGCCGCGGACACGATGCTCAAGGCGGCGGACGTCCGCCTGCTCGAAAAAACGCTGGCCACCGGCGGGCTCGTGACGATCACCATCGCGGGGGAAGTGTCCGCGGTGCAGTCGGCCGTGGACGCCGCCGCGGCCTCGCTGGAGCGCTTCTCCGGCGAGGTGTGCGTGTCCCGCCACGTGATTCCCCGCCCGGACGCGGAGCTGGAGGTCCTTGTGCGCTTGTCGCCGCAGGAGGACGCGGCCCCGGAGTCTGCCGTCCCGGACCCTGGCGCCTCGCCCCCGCCCTGCGGGACGGGCCCCGAGGCTGGCGGAGGGCCGGGCGCTGAAGCCGACGGCGCGCCGCCGCATGACGCGTCCGGCTACAGCCGGGAAGCGTGCCGGTCCATGAGCATCCGCCAGCTTCGGCAACTGGCCGCGAGCCTGAAGGTGCCGCGGCTCACGCCCGAGCAAATCGCCACGGCCAACAAGAACACGCTGCTCAGCGCCATCGAGCGGGCGGCGCGGAAGGAAAAGGGGTAGACAATGGTAGACAAGGATCTGCTTTCCATCCAGGAGTCCCGCGCGTTGGTGCGTGCGGCACGCAGCGCCCAGCCGGAGTTCGCGCAGCTGAGCCAGGAGCGTGTGGACGACGTGGTCAAGGCGGTGTCCCAGGCCACGGCCCTCCACGCCGACGACCTGGCGCGGCTGGCCGCGAAGGAAACCGGCTTCGGCAAGCCGCAGGACAAGAAGGTCAAGAACCTTCTGGCCAGTGAAAAGGTCTATGCCTGCATCCGGGACATGAAGACCATCGGCGTGCTCCACACCGATCCCGTCGCCAAGGTGGTGGAAATCGCCGTGCCCGTGGGGGTCATCGCGGGCATCATCCCCTCCACCAACCCCACGTCCACGGTCATCTACAAGTCGCTCATCGCGCTCAAGGCGGGCAACGCCATCGTGTTCACCCCGCACCCCGCCGCCCGCGAGTGCATCGCCCGCACCGTGGAGCTCATCCAGGGCGCGCTGCGCGCCTGCGGCGTGTCGTCCGACCTGGTGAGCAGCATCAGCCTGCCGACCCTTGAGGGGACCACCGAGCTGATGAAGATCTGCGACCTCATCCTGGCCACCGGCGGCCCCGCCATGGTCAAGGCGGCCTACAGCTCCGGAAAGCCCGCCCTGGGCGTGGGCGCGGGCAACGTGCCCGCCTACATCGAGCGCAGCGCCGACATCGAAGACGCCGTGACCAAGATCATGCGCAGCAAGACCTTCGACAACGGCACCATCTGCGCCTCGGAGCAGTCCATCGTCACCGAGTCGTGCATCGCCCCGAAGGTGCGCGCCACGCTGGAGGCCCACGGCGGCTACTTCCTCACCGGCGAGAAGCTGGAGAAGGTCAAGCGCGTCATGGAGCGCGGCAACGGCACCATGAACCCCGCCATCGTGGGGCGCGACGCCCAGACCATCGCCGGCCTCGCCGGCATCGAGGTGCCGCAGAGCGCCCTGGTGCTCATCTCCGACGAGCCGGGCATCGGGCCGAAGTATCCGTTCTCCAAGGAGAAGCTCACGTCCCTTCTGGGCTTCTACGAGGTGGAGGACTGGCGCGCGGCCTGCGAAAAATGCATCGCCCTGCTGCACAACGGCGGCGTCGGGCACTCGCTGGCCATCCACTCGCGCAGCGAGGACGTCATCCGCGAATTCGGGCTGAAGAAGCCGGTGTCGCGCATGCTGGTCAACACCCCCGCCACCCAGGGCGCCGTGGGCCTCTCCACCGGCCTGTTCCCCTCCTTCACCCTGGGCTGCGGGGCCGTGGGCGGCAGCGCCACCTCCGACAACGTGACCCCCATGCACCTGCTGAACGTGCGCCGCGTGGCCTACGACCTCTGCTCCGAGGAATGCTCGTGCGCCGGCCCGGCCTGTGCGCCAGCTTCCGGCCTTTCCGGCTGCCGCCACAGCGGCGCGGTCCAGGGCGAGCCCGCCGCTCCGCAGGCCGCCGCCAGCGCCGCCCTGGACATCAACGCCGTCACCGAGCTCATCGTAGCGGAGCTGAAAAAGGTTCTGTAGCCCCGGAGGCCGCGTCCTCCCCCCAACCCTCAACCGGCCAGTCAATGGAACGTGCAACAAAAAAACAAAGGAGATTCCGTCATGAGTACCTCTCTCAACGCCTTGGGCATGATTGAAACCCGCGGTCTCGTGGGCGCCGTCGAAGCCGCCGACGCCATGGTGAAGGCCGCCAACGTCACCCTCATCGGGCGCAGCCAGGTGGGCGCCGGCCTCGTCACCGTCATGGTGCGCGGCGATGTGGGCGCGGTGAAGGCCGCCACCGACGCGGGCGCTGCCGCGGCCAAGAAGGTCGGCGAGCTGGTGAGCGTGCACGTCATCCCCCGTCCGCACACCGAAGTGGAAATGATTCTGCCCAAGCGCGAAGGCTAGGCCGGAACGGGCGGGTCCTGGCCACCCCGCTTTCAGGGGGGGGCGCAGCCGCACGAAACCGGCACACCGCGCAGCGGCAAGCCAGCGCGGCCTCCGCAGGGCCTGCGGAGGCCGCGCACGAAGCAACAGGCCACATCCGTCTTCACGCATTGCGCCGGAGTGCGGGGCCGCAACCCTCGCAGCCGGATGCTGGAGTCACAATGAACGAGCAAGCGATCAAGGACATTCTGGCGGACGTTGTGCGCAAGGTGCTCGCCGAGGAATGCGGCGGCAGGCCCGGAAGCGCGGGCATGGACGCCGGGCCGATTCCGGTGGAGATCTCCGCGCGGCACGTCCATTTGAGCCTCCAGGACGCCATCGCCCTGTTCGGCGCAGACCTGCACCCGGAGCGCCCTCTTTCACAGCCGGGCCAGTTCCTGAGCGCCGAACGCGTGCGTCTCATCGGCCCCAAGGGGGTCATGGACAACGTGGCCGTGCTCGGCCCCACGCGCACGGCCTCGCAGGTGGAGATCTCCAAGACCGACGCGCGCGCCCTGGGCATCAATCCCCCGGTGCGCCAAAGCGGGGAGACGGCGCAGACGCCCGGCATCATCCTCGCCTCGTCCACGGGCATCCTGGGCCTCAGCCAGGGGGTCATCGTGGCGGCGCGCCACATCCACATGCACACCAGCGACGCCCGCCGCTTCGGCCTCAAAGACAAGGACATGGTGGACGTGCGGCTGGAGACCGAGCGCCCCATGATCCTCAAGGACGTCATGGTGCGTGTCGGCGACAACTTCGCGCTGAGCCTGCACATCGACGCCGACGAGGGCAACAGCGCGGGCTGGAAGCCCGGAACCGAGGGCACCATCATCGGGCGCAGCAGGGGGGGAACATGAACCTGACCGCCGCCGACACGCTCATCGCCTCTCTCGACAAGACCCTGGCCGCCCCGCGCGAGGTCAGCCCCACGGAGCCGCTCTTCGTGGGCGTGGATCTGGGCACCGCCTACATCGTGGTGGTGGTGGTCGATGCCGACAAACGGCCCGTTGCCTGCGCCATGCGCTACGCGGAGGTGGTCCGGGACGGCCTGGTGGTGGACTACGCGGGCGCGACGCGCATCGTGCGCGAGCTGACGCAGGAGCTGGAACAAACCCTGGGCCGCGAACTCCGCAAGGCCGCCATCGCAGTCCCTCCGGGCACCGGCGAGCGCGACTGCGCCACGCACCGCTACGTGGCCGAAGGGGCGGGCTACCAGGTCACCGCGCTGCTGGACGAGCCGTCCGCGGCCAACAACGTGCTGCGCGTGCAGGACGGGGCCATCGTCGACATCGGCGGCGGCACGACCGGCATCGCGGTGTTCGAGAACGGCCGGGTGACGCACGTGGCCGACGAGCCCACCGGAGGCGTCCATCTCTCCCTCGTGCTGGCGGGCAACTACGACATCCCCTTCGAGGAGGCCGAGGCCATGAAGAAGGACCGGACCCGCCAGGCCGAGATACTCCCCCTGGTGCGGCCCGTGGTGGAGAAGATGGCGGCCATCATCGCAGGCAACATCAGCGGCCGAAACGTCTCCGCGCTGTATCTGGTTGGCGGCACCTGCTGCCTGGACGGAATGGAGGAGATCATCCGGCAGTATACCGGAGTGCCCACCTTCAAGCCCGTGAACCCCTTTCTGGTGACGCCCCTGGGCATCGCCCTCAGCTGCGCGGACTAGCTGCGGCTGGAGCAGAACCAAGGATCTGGCATGGCTCTGGACGAGAACACGCTTATCGCCGCCGTGGTGCAGGCAGTGCTTGAACGCCTGGGGCACCGGCCCTTGCCGGTGGCCATGGTGCTGGCCCCGGCCGACGCCCAACTGGCCCGGGAAGTCGACAGGCGGCTCGGCGGCCGCATGCGGGTGTGCTTTCAGGGCGAGCCCCGTGAGGGGCAGGAGGAGCCCGCTCTGTACGTGGCGCCGGTGCTGAGCTGCGCCGACACGGCCGACCTGGCGCTGGGCCGGGCCTCCAGCGCGGAGCTGCGGGCCGTGCTCGATCTCCTGCTCCGCGGAGCGCCGGTCTGCACCCTTGGTTTTGCGCACCGGGCCCACGCGCAGACCGCCCCCCATGCCCTGCTGCGGCTGTACGAAGGCCATGTGGCGGCGCTGGCCAGCTACGGCCTGACGGAACTTTCCCCGTGCGCGCCCGAGTCCATGCCCGTGCGCGACATGCTGGTGACGGCGGAACACGTGGCGGCGGCGGCGGCAAAGGGCGTCCGCGCCCTGCGCGCGCCCCGGGCCGCGCTGGTGACGCCGCTGGCCGAGGAGGCCGCGGCGGAGCATGGCTTGGTCATCCTGAAAAATTTGTAGGTGTCACATGCAGATAGGTATCGTCATTGGCAACGTCTGGGCCACCCGCAAGGAAGAGACCCTCAACGGGCTGAAGCTCATGGTCGTGCAGCGGCTGGATCTTGCCAGCGGCAAGCTGGCCGAGAGCTACGTGGCCGTGGACTGCGTGGGCGCGGGCAGAGGCGAACGGGTGCTCATCACCACCGGCAGCTCCGCCCGCAAGGCGCTGCGTGACCGCGATACCCCAGTGGACGCGGCCATCGTGGGCATTCTGGACCAGGAGGAAATGATGGGCAAGGACGCCGGGGAGTAGCCGCCATGGATACGCTGGGGATCGTGGACAGCCGCAGCATAGCCGCCGGGGCGCAGCTGGCCGACGCGATGGCCAAGGCCGCGCCGGTCGATCTGCTGCGCGCTTCCGTCGTGTGCGTGGGCCGCTTCCTCATCCTCGTCTCGGGCGACCGCGCCGCGGTGGAGACCTCCGTGCATGCGGCCCGCCAGTCGGGCTGGAAGCTGGCCGCAAGCTACGTGGTGCCGCGAGTCTCCCGGCAGGTCCTCGACGTGCTGCGCGGCACGCCGCCCAGCCCGCCGCCGGGGCCCGCGGCGCTCGGCGTCATCGAGTGCCGCAACGCCGCCGACGGGGTCATCGCCGCCGACGCGGCGGTGAAACGCGCCGACGTCGTCCTTGCCCGCATGGTGCTGGGCCAGGGCATCGGAGGCAAATCGTATTTCGTCTTCACAGGCGATGTGGAAGCGGTGCGCGAGGCAGCCGCCGCCGCGGCGGAAACGCTGGGCGACAGCCTGCTGCACAAGGTGGTCATCCCGCAGCCGGACCCGGCTGTCACCAGAGCGCTGGCAGGCTTCGCAAGCCCGAAAGCCAGCTAAACCACCCGCACGGGCGGGTCACACGAGGTGGTTATGGCCAAGACGCTGATTACGCTGGAAGGATTGGACATGTACATCCAGGATGGCAAGCTGGTGCTGGACAGCTCCAAGATCATCACTCCGGGCGCGCGCGACGAGTTGTACAAGCGCGGCGTGGAGCTGGAGTACTCTCCGGCCCCGCACGAGGCTCCGGGGCATTCCTGCGCGGAAGACACACCCGGCGCCCACTGTGCGCAGGCCGGCGCGTACCCCGAGGACCTGCTCCTCGGCGTGGCGAGCATCATCCGCCAGCATTACGGCATCACCGATCCCGACGACCTGCGCAAGGTCACCCTCGAAACCGTGGCGGCAATCGGCAACTGCCTGGAGAAGTAGCGCATTCCGGCGGAGCGCCCTGCGCCGCCGGCAACCTTTCGGGCCCGGCCCGATAAACACCCCAGCTCAACAAGGAGAAGACAATGGCGAAGCAGACGAACGCCCTGGGCATGATCGAAACACGCGGCCTGGTCGCCGCCGTGGAGGCCGCCGACGCCATGGTGAAGGCCGCCAATGTGACCCTGGTGGGCCGCGAGCAGGTCGGCTCGGGCCTTGTGACCGTTCTGGTGCGCGGCGACGTGGGCGCGGTGAAGGCCGCCACCGACGCGGGCGCCGCCGTGGCCGCGCGCGTGGGCGAACTGGTGAGCGTGCACGTCATCCCGCGTCCTCACGAGGAAGTGGAATTGATCTTGCCCCAGGGCAAGTGAGCCCTGCTTTCGGCATGATCGCCGAAGGCGCGACGACGACAGCGGCATGCAAACCATGCGGAAGTATGCGCGCGGAACGGGAGAAGCACATGACCCAGTTCTACGGAAAGACGAAAATCTGCTACGGCCCCTACGCGCTGGAGGCGCTGGAGACCTTTCCGGCCGACCACGCCTTCGTCGTGACCGACCCCTTCATGGTCAAGAGCGGCTTTGCGGAGCAGGCCCTGAGCCACCTGAGCCGCAAGGGCATCGGCTACAGCGTGTATTCCGACGTGGAGACCGACCCCTCGCTGCAGGCCGTGGTGGAAACCACGCGCCACTTTCTGGAAAGCAAGGCGGACATGATCATCGCGCTGGGCGGCGGTTCGGCCATCGACATGGCCAAAGCCGTCTCCTACTTCGGCCGCAAGGTCGACACGGCCCGCAGCGTCAGGCTGGTCGCCATCCCCACCACCAGCGGCACCGGCTCTGAGGTGACCTCCATCGCCGTCGTCACGGACAAGGTCAACGGGGTCAAGATTCCGCTCAACGACGAGCTGCTCATCCCCGACGCGGCCATTTTGGACGCGCGGTTCACGCGGACCCTGCCGCCCCACGTGACCGCCGCCACCGGACTCGATGTGCTGACCCACGCGGTGGAGGCGTACACCTCGCGCCAGAGCAACATGTTCACCGACATCTACGCCGAGCGGGCCATCCGCATCGTGTTCACCTACCTGGGCCGCGCCTACGGGCAGGGCGACGACATGGTCGCGCGCGAGCACATGCTCCTCGGCTCGTGCATGGCGGGACTGGCCTTCACCAACAGCGGCCTGGGCATCACCCACAGCATGGCCCACAGCCTCGGCGGCCTGTTCCACGTCCCGCACGGGCTGGCCAACGCGGTGCTGCTGCCCTTCGTCATCGCCTTCAACAGCTTCGACGCGGGCGTGAAGTATCGCGAGATCGCGGAAATGATCGGGCTGCCCGCCTCCTCCGTGGAGGAGGGCACCCGCAACCTGACCGGCGCGGTGCGCGACCTCAACGCATCCATGAAAATCCCCGCGCGCGTGCGCGAGCTCAAGGTGGACGAGCGGGAATTCCGCCGCAGCCTGGACACCATGGCGCAGAACGTCCTGGAGGACATCTGCACGAAGAGCAACCCGCGCAGCCCTTCGCGCGGGGACATCGTCAGCCTGCTGGAGGGCGCCTGGTAGAGACCAGAGACGCGAAACTTCGCCGCGGCCCGTGCAAGGCAGAACCCCACTCGCGGCACCGTGGGAACGCCGGAGAGGAGAACGTCCATGGAAAAGCTGACTGTTGACGCCATTCGCGCAGCGGGCGTGGTGGGCGCTGGGGGCGCGGGCCTGCCTGTCCATGTGAAGGCCGATGCCGCGGCGAGCACAGTGCTGGTGAACGGCGCCTCGTGCGAGCCGCTGCTCACGAGCGATCCGTACCTGATGGAGACGCAGGCGGACACGCTGCTGCGCGGCCTGCGGGCCATGATGGACGCCACCGGCGCGAACCGGGGCGTGGTCTGCCTCAAGGGGAAGCACGCCGCGGCCATGGGTTCCGTCCGGGAGGCCGCGGCCCGCCTGGGCGACGGCTTGGTGGACGTCTTCGAACTGGGCGACTTCTACCCGGCGGGCGACGAGCAGGTCCTGGTGTACGACGTGCTCGGGGGCATCGTGCCGGAGCGGGGCATCCCCCTGCAGATCGGCGCCGTGGTCAGCAACGTGGAAACGCTGTGCAACGTCGCCCACGCGCTGGAAGGCAGGCCCGTGACCCACCGCTACCTTACGGTGTGCTGCGAGGTGGCCCGGCCCATGATGCTGCGTGTTCCCGTGGGCACCCGCGTCGCCGAGGTGCTGGACTTCGCCGGCGGCCCGACCAGGCCGGACTGCGTCGTGGTCGATGGCGGCCCCATGATGGGCCGGGTGCTGTCCGACACGGACCAGCCCGTGACCAAGACCACGTCAGGACTGCTGGTGCTGCCGCCGCACCACCCCGTGGTGGCGCGCAAGATCATGGACCCGCGCTCGGTCTGGCGTCTGACCAGCACCGTGTGCTGCCAGTGCTCGCACTGCACGGATCTCTGCCCGAGGTACCTGCTGGGGCACAGCCTGCACCCGCACAGGCTCATGCGCCTGCCGCCGGACGAGGCGGCGGCCAGCCCGCTGGCCCGGGAGGCGCTGCTCTGCTCCGAATGCGGCGTTTGCGAGAAATACGCCTGCCCCATGGGGCTCTCGCCGCGCGAGGTGAACGCCCAGTTGAAACGTCAGCTCATGGCGGGGGGAGCCAAGTGGGAAGGCGGCGGCAGGCAGCTCGCCGCCTCAAGCTTCCGCTCCATCCGCAGGATTCCCACCAGCCGTCTCGTCCAGCGGCTGGGCCTGGGCGGATACGCTGAGCACTCCCCCTTTGCGGGCGACTATACGCCCCGGAAAGTGCGCATCCCCCTGCGGCAGCACATCGGCGCGCCCGCGGTGCCCGTGGTGCGCGTGGGGAGCGATGTGCGCGCGGGCGATCTCATCGGCGAAATCCCCGAGGGCGCAATGGGCGCCCGCGTGCACGCCAGCATCAGCGGCGGTGTCACCGCCATCGAGAATGGGATGATAACCATCGTAGCCAGAGGCAGGTGACCGTCATGCAGTTGCGGACCATCGGATGTGTGGAGTTGAACAGCATCGGCATGGGGATGAGGGTCGCGGACGAGATGGTCAAGGCGGCCGATGTGGCGCTGGTCCTGGCCCGGCCCATCTGCCCCGGCAGATATCTGGTGATGGTGACCGGCGACACAGGCGCCGTGTCCCAGGCGGTGCGGACCGGCCTGGACCTGGGCGCGGACATGGTGGTGGACAGCCTCGTCCTCTCCAACGTCCACGAGAGCGTCATCCCGGCCATGAACGGCACCGCCGTGCTGGAGAGCATCAACGCCCTGGGCGTCGTCGAGACCTACACGGTGGCCTCCTGCATCCTGGCGGCCGACGCCGCCGCCAAGTCCGGGGACATCCGCCTGCTGGAGCTGCGCTTTGCGGCCGGGCTCGGCGGCAAGGCCTTCGTTACCATGACCGGCGAGGTGGGCGCGGTGCAGACCTCCGTGGACGCCGGCGCGGCAAGCGTGACCGGAGGCGGGCCCGTGGTGAGCAAAATCGTCATCCCCTCGCCCTGCGAGGATCTCAAGCGCCACATCCTGTAGCCGCCGGGACAGGAAGGAGCCATGGAAGAGACGAAACAGCGCATCATACAGGAGTATGTGCCTGGCAGGCAGATCACGCTGGCCCACATCATCGCCAGCCCGCAGCCGGGAATCTGCCTCAAGCTCGGCCTGGATGACGAAACGGCCACGGCCATCGGCATCCTCACCATCACTCCCAGCGAGGGCGTGATCATCGCCGCGGACATCGCCACCAAGGCGGCCGCCGTTGGGATCGGCTTTCTGGACCGCTTCGGCGGCTCGCTTCTCATCACCGGCGATGTGGCCAGCATTGAAGCCGCCTTGAACGGCGTGCTGCAGTACTTTGGCACCGTGCTGCGCTACGACCTCACGGACATGACGTGGTCGTAGACGGGATGTGCATGCGGCGCGTCATGCTCATGGGAGAGCGCGGCGCGGGCAGGCACAGCCTGGTCCACGCGCTGGGCGGCAGCGCCACCGGGGGCCTGCTGTCCCTGGCCGTGGAATACGCCGGGCCCTTCGTGCTGCCCCCTGCGGAATTCCTGGAAAACCGGCGGTTCTACCGGGCGCTCATCACCGCCTCCATGGAATGCGGCGCCGTGCTGTTCGTGCAGGACGCCACGCGCGCCACCTCCGCATTCCCGCCCGGCTTCGCGCGCCTCTACAATCGCGGCGTGCTGGGCGTGATCACCAAGACGGACCGCCGCGACGCCGATGTGGACCGCGCAACGCGCTTCCTGCGCAATGCGGGACTTGCTCCGGGGCAGATCATCGCCGTCAGCGCGATCACCGGACACGGGCTCGACGCGCTGCGCTGCGCGGCGGCGGAGCCTCTCCCCCAGGGCCGCGCCCCTGCGTGAGCGTGACCCCGGGGCCGTGGCGGCCCTGGACCTCGCCGTCGATCAGACCAAGAATCTTGCGGGAGCGGATTCCCAATCGCGGTAGGGATGTTCCGGCGGTGGGCCGCGGCGGCGACGCTCCACCGGGGAGGCATTCATTTTGGCACGAGATGGAAGTTGGGCGAAAAGCCTGAAATGCGCCGGAGGTCATTGACCTGCCCCCTGAAACCGGGACCATTCAAAGTGAGAAAACTCTCACGCCAAGTGGTCCAAGGTGGGTGGCATCTCCAATCGCCTTGTTCATTGTTCCGCTCCCTGTTCAAGGAGGGGAGCAAGGAACTCCCGCCTCTCCCGTCATCCACTTCTTCGGCGTCGCATTTCTTGCGGCAGCATCTTGAGCACGGGCGGCAAAGGGGTCCGAGTCGACCTTTCCCCCGTTGGATCTGGCCTCAGCACTCTGAATGCGAGAGGCAACAGCCTGAGTCATCGCTTGCAAGATCCTGAGTTCCTGGACATGAGCAGTTCCTGACTGGCTTGCTGCAACAGCTGGGGCTGTAGGGTTGGCAAGTATCCCCATATTCCACACAGAGACACGTTCGCTCCCCGGAATTGTGGAGCACAATCATCGCATGTGCGATGCCCAGCACAAGGGGCCACCCTCCAGAAGGGCCGAGAGAACCTAAGCGGCCTGTGCTCTCCCCTCCACCGCCGCAGGCAGGCCCACCGCGAGGCAACCCGACTCGCCCGCACGTTGAGGAGTACGCACCCGGCACTGAGGAGTAAGGTCCGCGAATGGAACCGATATGGTGCCCACATTTTGCCGCCAAATCCGCCTCCCACACCAGAAACCATACATAGTTCAAGGCCAGACTTCGCGATAAGTGGGCACAACAGTCCAAAGGCCTGCAATATCGAGACTATCTATACCACATAGCCAGGGTTGCCAAAAACCGATAAAAATGAGAGGGATTATCGGTAGTGCCGTTACAATGCCAAAAGCAGGTGGAACATGCCCACAGCTCAAACAAATCAGAATGACGTCAGCGATCAAAACCAAAGTTGTAGCAGCAACCTCGTATGCATTCCGATACAATTCATGAGGGAGCTTTCCTCGTCACAAACAGCACTGGACATAATTAAAATAGTTGCACATTGGTTTTACGAAATATTTGAAGCAGAACGTGCTTCTATAACACTATCCACTGGCGATAGTATGCTTAGCGTCATTGCCCTTGAAGGGAACGATGCGATCCCGATCGGCGTTGACATGCCAATTGATTGCACGATGGTAGGGCGTGTCTTTACAACAGGGAAAACTGAGTGCTGTAACGATCTTTCTCAATCTGAAGACATCGATTGCAGAATGTTGTTAAATGGAAACATAATGTCTTGCCTCGATGTACCTCTGACAAAGAATGATTTATGTTTTGGAACCATCAACGTGGGACGCTCAAAGAAAAATGCGTTCAATGACGCAGACATACTACGACTTGAGTCTGTGGCACACCTTGTATCTGCGCTGATGTATATAGATCGCTTGACCGACCAATTGCGTATTATCGCAGACACTGACTCATTAACGGGGATACTAAACCGCAGAGCATTTCTCAAACAATTTGGGGATGCCTGCCGCGAAAAAAGACGGTCACGGGGTCATGGAATTGCCTTGATTGACCTGGATCACTTCAAGCGGGTCAATGATGCCTATGGCCATAATGCTGGGGATAAGGTGCTTATACAATTCTGCCGCATCCTTCGTATGGTATTCAGAAGCAATGATTTGATCGCGAGATTCGGGGGTGAGGAGTTTTGCATATTTGCAAGCGACATAACATATCTTGACTTTAAATATCTATTGAATCGCCTGCTCGATATCCTTCGCAGTACGCCCATCGATTTCGCTCAAGGGCGTATACAGGTTACTGCGAGCATTGGAGCAGTCCACACAAAGCGTTTGATCAACAAATTCGACAAAATTTACGCACAAGCGGACAAAGCGCTCTACTGTGCCAAAAATGGGGGACGGGACCGTGTTGAACTTGTAGTTCTGGTGAAAGAACCTGCTTCAGGCAACAGTCGTGGACACAATGAAAATTTGTGCACCTCGGCTCGAATCAAATCTCGTGATTCACATCAAGGCTAATGACAAAGGCGTTTCCCTACATCGCGTTGGCATGACACTGTCCCTGCGCATTGATGGGCCAGTGGAGAGCGACCGCGTCTGTCAGCGTGTCTGTAGCATACAAGGCCGAAGACAAGAAAATATATCTATATCTTTATTACCTCAATAACATAAGATTCAAAAAGTAAAAATCCGATCCTCTCCTCCACTCATTTCGAAAATCAATGACCTAGACAATATACGCCACAATCAGAGACACCAATGTTTGGCATCGCCATGCGCATTCCAGCCGACCCAACTCTTTCCCATCATCGTGTTTACTTTTTCCAACACCCGTTCCCAAGGCGTTCACTCCCCATGGCTTGCCGAGAACATCCAAGTATTACATCACACGCGGGATTCATGGAGAGCCTTGCAGATAGGCCGGACTCCTCGCGTATGTGGTCTGCACCACGGTGCAGAAAGCAACCAAAGCGAAATAGACTCCGCTGAAGTTCGCGCTATCCTGTAAAAACTCCCCTCCCCCCTTCTGGAAAAACGCGGGGACCATTGCACGCCAAGGTCAGCCAGGGCACCAGCGCCGCCTTGACACGGGGTCATCGCACGGGCGGAACCGAGGTCTGGAGGGAAAGCGGCAGTCCCCGCCCCAGGCGTCCCCAGCAACCATACCGTCGTGGCGTTCATGACCACCGCGCCCGCCCCGCCCAGGCGGCCCAGCAATTGCAAACGCGCTTTTTCGAAGGACGTATATTGCCTTTCTGCGCGCGTTGGCCTAAATACTACAAAATGCGCTACACCCTTCGCGAGGAGCCGTCATGAATACACTCCATTCCGTAAAACTGCAGACGAAGCTGCTGGTCGGTTTCCTGCTCGTCTCCATGGTCACCGTCCTTGTCGGCGTCATCGGCATCATCAAGCTGCGCAAGATCGCTGATGACGACGCCTTCCTGTACCAGCGCGTGACCTTGCCTCTGGGCGAAATCTCCGACATCGCCGTTTCTTTCCAGCGCATCCGCATCAACGTGCGCGATGCGGTGGAATCCACGGACAAGTCCAACCGGGGCGCGGCAGTGGAGACGATCAAGCAGCTGCGGGAGCGCATTGCCAGCAAGATGGATTCCTTCGAAAAAACCATCATCTCCGCCGAGGCGAAACAGAGCTTCGTTGAACTCAAGCAGGCTCGCGAGGACTACGTGAAGGCCATCGACAAGATCTTGGCGCTGGACGCAGCCGGCAAGGACGAGGAGGCCAAGGTCGTCATCGGCGGCGAGGCCAAGCAAGCGGCCCTCCACTACCAGGCCATGATCGACAAGCTCGTCGAGTCGAAGGAACTGCAAGGCAAGCTCACCGCCGCAAAGAACACCGAGACGGCCAGCAGCGCCTCAAGTCTTATGTACATTTTCATCGCCCTGGGCTTTCTGGCCTCCATCGGGCTCGGCGCGCTGCTCACCCGCGATGTCATGGGCCAGCTCGGAGAAGATCCCGGCTACCTGGCGGAGGTCGCGGGCAAAATCGCCGGGGGCGATCTCAATGTGGCCTTCCGTCCGCAGAAGAAGGAAGGAGGGGTCTACCTCGTCATCCAGGGCATGGTGAAGACCATGAAGGGCAAGATAGCCGAGGCCGAACAGAAAACCGCCGAAGCCGCCGAACAGGCGCGTCTGGCCCAGATAGCCACCGACGAAGCGAACCAGGCCAAGGCCGCCGCGGAGCGCGCCAAGGCCGAGGGCATGATGCTGGCTGCCCAGCAGTTGGAAAAGGTCGTGGAGGTCGTCTCCAGCGCGAGCGAGCAACTCTCGGCCCAGGTGGAGCAGTCCTCCCGTGGAGCGGAGGCCCAAAGCGCCCGCGTCGGCGAGACCGCCACCGCCATGGAGGAAATGAACTCCACGGTGCTTGAGGTTGCGCGCAACGCCTCCCATGCCGCCGAGTCCACGGACACGGCGCACAAGAAGGCCGCCGAGGGCTCACAGGTGGTCAGCAAGGTCGTCGAGGGCATCGGCGAGATGCAGCGCGTGTCCCAGGCGCTCAAGACGGACATGGAGGCCCTGGGCAGGCAGGCCGAGGGCATCGGCCAGGTCATGAACGTCATTTCCGACATCGCCGACCAGACCAACCTGCTGGCGCTCAATGCCGCCATCGAAGCCGCCCGCGCGGGCGACGCGGGGCGCGGCTTCGCCGTGGTGGCCGACGAGGTCCGCAAGCTGGCCGAGAAGACCATGGCCGCCACCAAGGAGGTCGGCGACGCCATCAGCGGCATCCAGCAGGGTACCCGCAAGAACCTGGATAACGTGGAACGCGCTGCCCATACCGTGGAGCAGGCCACCACCCTGGCCCAAAAGTCCGGCGAGGCACTGAACGAGATCGTGCTCGTGGTGGACACCGCCACGGACCAGGTGCGCTCCATCGCCACGGCGAGCGAACAGCAGTCCGCCACAAGCGAGGAGATCAACCGCAGCATAGAGGACATCAACCGCATCTCCAGCGAGACCGCCGACGCCATGCGGCAGTCCGCGCAAGCCGTGGGCGAGCTGGCCCACCAGGCTCAGACCCTCCGCTCGCTCATCGAGAGGATGAAGGCCGGCGGCTGATCACCACCACACACCGAGCGCGGAAGGCCGTCCAGGGCAACCTGGGCGGCCTTTGGCTTCAGTGCCGGCCGCGCGCGCCCGTAGGCTCGTGAAGGAGGCATGCCGGACGGACTCCCCCCATGGAAGCCACGCCAGGGACCAGGCGCCAGCGCGGCCCCCGCAGCGAAGACCGAAGCAGGCCGTGGCGCTCTTCGAGCAGCCGCCCTTCGGCCCCGGCGGGGAGGACAACGCCCAGGCTGTGCGGACAATGGCCGAAAGCCCGGAGCACCAGGACAGAGCGTCCCTCTCCCCTCCCGGCGGCGAGGCCTCTCTCTTCTCCCCCTGCACCCGGAGCGAAACGACGCCCTGTTCCTGGCCCAGCGGGCCGCGTCCCTGATCCGCCCCCCTGTTCCGCCGCCGCTCTTCCGCGTTTAGGACCGAACGCTTAGGACGGCGCCCAGGACCGCGCCTAGGCCTGGGCCTGGGCCTGCCCCTGCGCCTGGGCCCCAAGGCTCCGGGCCAGCCCCAGCAGCTCCTCTGCGTCCTCAAGCCCCGCGAGGAAACGCTCGGGGATGCCTGCCAGGCCTGTCTGCGCGCCCACCAGGGCCCCGGCCAGCATGGCCCGCGCCATGTTCTGCCCGCCCCCGTTGATGGCGTGGAGCACAGCGGATTCGAAATCGTCCCGGAACCTGGCGGCGAGATAATAGGCCGCTGGCAGCTGATGGTAGACGGCGCAGGGCATGCCGTACACCAGGGACACCTTCCAGGCGGGCTCGATGCGTATGTCCGGATCGGCCGCGGCCAGCACCATATAGGACGGCGAAAGCAGGGCGTCCGGCGAGGAGAAGCGCCCTACGGGCGGCGGGCCGGGGTCGCCGGGCTGGGGCGGCTGCAGGTTGCCGCTCGTGATGGCGTGGAAGGGCAGCTCGCCCGTGTGCACCTGCTGCATGAGCTTCGCCGAGAGGTTCCGGTCCAGCGTGAAGCCCCGCACGAGCATGCCCAGCACCGCGCCGTAGGCCACGGTGAGGGAAACCACCAAGTCGTCCGTCTGGGTCAGGACGGTGTTTGAGCCCACGGTGGAGGCCAGCAGGCTGGGCTGGCGCGCGTAGCGCACGGCGATGGCCAGGGTGCGTTCGATGGCCTCGGTGTTGTCCGCGTTGCCGCCCGTCTGCCCCCAGGGCAGGCCCTGCCGCACGCGGCGGTGCCAGGCCTCGCGCATGGACTGGCTGGTGTACCCGCCGGGGCCGTTCATGGGGGTGCCGTCCAGCTGGGGGAACAGCTCCTCGTCCATGCGCCGGCAGAAGTCCGCCTCGTCGTATCCGCCGCGCTCCACCAGCGAGCGCAGCGTCAGCCGGAGGATGTATCCCGCCTGGGACAGCTGCCCGGCCTTGAGCCCGGCGTGGTAGCGCCCGGGCTTGGGATCGGTGTAGCCGTCGATCCAGTCGCCGTAGTCGCGGCGCAGTTCCCGCAGGCTGTAGTACCAGTGCGGGCCGACGCCAAGGGCGTCGCCCACGAAGGCCCCCATGATCGCCCCTGCCGCGCGGTCCTGAACATCCGTCTGGGACATGTCCGCCTCCGGTGGCTCCTCGTTGAATGGACACGGCCGGGAACCGGCCGTCGGCTTCCGCATAGCACACGCGGGCAGGAAAAGACCAGGGGGCCGCTGCGCGGGCGCGTTCCTTCCGCACGCGCGATTGCCAATCCCAACCGGCTCGTATAATGGGATGAATGGGCGGACCTTCATCCATCGGCAAGGCCGGCCCGCTCCTGAAACACGCCGATGCGACTGCGAGACGCCACAATGACCGCCGCCCATACCTCCGTACAGATCGCCGCACAGGCCGCTCCGCACCCTGCCCTCTCCGCCCGCCCCAAGCACCTGCGCGGGGTGAACCTCGGCGGCTGGCTGGTGCTTGAGAAATGGATGGCCCCGAGCCTCTTCGAGGGCCTGGAGGCCACGGACGAGACCACCTGGTGCGCCGAACTGGGCGAAAAGGCCCCCGAGCGCCTGCGCGCCCACTGGAACAGCTTCATCACGCGCGAGGACTTCGCCTGGCTGGCCGGGGTGGGAGTCAACGCCGTGCGCATCCCCGTGGGCCACTGGATCTTCGGCCCGCCCTACCCCTATCACGGAAAGTACGGCCGGAACCCGCACCCCTTCGTCACCGGCGGCATCGAGGTGCTGGACCGCGCCTTCGAGTGGGCGGCGGAGTTCGGCCTGTGGGTGCTGGTGGACCTGCACGCCGCGCCCGGCTGCCAGAACGGCTTCGACAACGGCGGCATCATGGGCGTGGTGGAATGGCACACCAAGGAGGAGTACATCGCCCACGCCGTGCACGTGCTGGGCAGGCTGGCCGAGCGCTACAAGAACGCGCCCGCGCTCTACGGCATAGAGCTTTTGAACGAACCCCGCTGGGACGTGCCCACGGAGATCCTCAAGGACTTCTCCCTGCGCGGGTACGCGGCCGTCCGCGCCCACTGCGGGCCTGAGCGCGCGGCCGTGGTCTTCCACGACGGCTTCCGCAGCCACCGCGAGTACCTGGGCTTCCTGCAGCCGCCGGAGCACGGGAACGTGGTCTTCGACATCCACCGCTACCAGTGCTTCAACCGCGAGGACCTGGACATGGACATCCACGGGCACCTGCGCAAGTCCGGGGTGGAGCTGGCCGAAGAGGAGCGCGAGATCCGCGCGGAGCTCAAGCTGCCGGCCATCGTGGGCGAGTGGAGCCTGGGGCTCAACCTCCAGGTGGTGTCCCTGTGGGCGGAGGGCCCCTACGACCATGCGCTGACCGGCATGGAGGACTTCGAGCGCGACCTGTCCTACCGGGCCTACGCGGCGGCGCAGCTGCTCACCTACGAGCGCTACCACGGCTGGTTCTTCTGGAGCTACCGCACGGAGACCACGCCGGAGTGGTGCTTCCGCGAGTGCGTGGAGCGCGGCTGGCTGCCGGCGAAGTTCTAGGGCATCGGCGAGGGCGTCGGCGCGCCGGCCGCCCGGCTAGGCGTCCGCGTCGTCGTCCTCGCGCTGGCCGTTGCCGTTCTGGCCGCGCCGCAGGCCGAAAAGCACCTTGGGCTCGGCGATGCGGTTCAGGGTCAGGGTACGGCCGTGCAGGGCCGCCAGGTCGGGGTGGAAGCTGATGTTCAGCACGGTGGAGTGCGGCAGCTCGCGGTAGAGCATCTCCATGATCTGCCGCTCGCCATCGGGGTCGAAGGCGTCCGTGGCTTCCTCAAGCACCACCCAGGCCGGGCGGTGCAGCAGCACCCGCACGAAGCACAGCTGCTGCTGCACGCGCTGGGGCAGCACCTGCTCCCAGCTGTCCTGCTCGTCCAGGCGCGGCGTCAGGCGGGAGAGGCCCACGGCCTCCAGGGCGCGCTGCACGTCGTCCCCGTTGCAGGCGCCGGGCTGCTGCGGATAGCACACCACCTCGCGCAGGGTGCCCTCGGGCAGGAAGGGCCGCTGCGGCACGAAGAACATCTCGCCCACGCCGGGCAGGCGCACGCTGCCCGTGCCCCAGGGCCACAGCCCGCCCAGCACCTTGAACAGGCTGCCGGTGACGCCGGGATCGCCGTTGATGAGCACGCGCTCGCCCCGGCGCACGTCCAGGTTCAGGCCCTCTATGAGCACGCGGCCCGAGGGCTCGGCGATGCACAGGTCCGTCACCTTAAGCCCGTTGCCCTCACGGCGCTCCACGGAGATGTGCGGCCCCTGCGGCTGCTTCTCCTTCCCGTCCAGTTCCAGCATGTCCTCGTGCAGCGAGAGCACGCGCTCGGCCGAGGCCCGGCAGCGGGCGATCTCGCCGATGTTGTCCACCGGCCAGGAGAGCGAGGCCGTGAGCTGCTGGAAGGCCTGTGCCGCCTGCATCAGCGCGCCCAGGGTCATGGCCCCGCTGATGTACTGGGGCGCGGCCACCAGGATGGGCAGGATGGGCAAAAGCGAGCCGTACGCCGTGCCGAAGGACACCAGCCCCAGATAGGCCAGGGACTGCCGGTTCCAGCGGCGCATGACGCGCTGGAAGCGCGACGTGGAGCCCGTGCGTTCCAGCCCCTCGCCCCGCATGAGGGCGATGGCCTCGCTGTGCTCGCGCACGCGGGAGAGGCCGAAGCGGAAGGTGGCCTCCGCGTTTTGCAGGTTGTTGGTGGTGCGCACCAGGGGGCGGCCCACCATCCAGCCGAAGCTGCTGCCCAGCCCGGCGTACAAAAAGGCCAGGGGCACCATGTACCCCGGCACGTGCACGTCGGTGCCGGGCACGTCTATCCCGCCGGACACGTTCCAGAGGATGTTCACGAACATGCCCAGGGTGAGCAGGCTGAAGGTGAGGGAGTGCGCCAGGGCGATGGAACTCTCGGTGACGATGCGGATGTCCTCGGCGATGCGCTGGTCCGGGTTGTCGTGGTCGCCGGGGAAGTAGTTCAGCCGGTAGTGACGCGCCTCGTCTATCCAGCGGCTGGTGAGGCGCTCGGTGAGCCAGGCCCGCCAGTCCACCTGCAGCCAGCGTTTCACCATCAGGTGCGCGGCGGTGACGGTGATGGAGATGGACAGGATGAGGCCGAAGATGGCCACCTGCACCAGCACCTTGCGCACGGAGTGCTGCTCAAGGGCGTCGTAGAGCCCGCGCTGCCAGTAGTTGCCCCACACCGAGAGCCCCACCTGGCCCATGGTCAAAAGCAGCAGCACCAGCGAGGCCGCGCGCACGCGGGCCTTGCGCTCGCAGTTCCAATAGGGCCCCACCAGGCGCAGCACCTGGCGCAAAAAATTCTGGCGCGGGGCGGGCGCCTTGTCCTCGGATTCTGTCTTCTGCGCTGTCTCGCTCACGTGATGAAGCTCCGCCTCCGGCCGGTGGCCGCGCTCTGGGCGCAGGGCCTGCCGCCGTCTCCTGAATAACAGGAAAGCCAGCCCAAGCTCAAGGGGAAGCTCAGGACGGGCCGCGACGGAAACGCGGCGGAAGGACTTGCGTCCGCGCGCGCTCCGCCCGGTCCCACGGAGAGCTGGTCCAGGGCGGCCAGGTTCACCGCCGCATGGCGACTCCGGGACAAGCCCTCATCAGCCCAGGGTGAGCACCGTGAACTGGCTGGGCACGATGCTCATGCCCGGCGCGTTGGGCAGAAGCCCCAGGGCGTTCTGCCCGGTGACGGACGTGAGCCGCTGGGCCGGGGGACCGTCCACGAAGATGGTGAAGCAGCCCAGGAGGTACTCGGCCTCGCCCGCCTCCAGGTGGGAGACCACGCCAAGCAGCACGCCCGGCTGGTCGCCCACGCTCACCAGCCCCTCGGAGAGCTGGTTCAGGGCGGGCATGCAGTCCACCAGGATGTTGTAGGCCGCCGGGGCCGAGGTGACGGAAAAGGCCATGTCCGGATAGGGCACGGGCACGGGCACCACCACCGGCGTCAGGCAGACGTCGGGGAAGCCCAGGTCCATGCCGCAGCCCATGTTCAGCTGGAACATACGCATCTCCTCCCTTGAGGCCCCTGGGCTAGCCCAGGTGCACTTCCTGGCCGTCGGCCTTCACGAACTCCTCGGCCTGCACGTAGGTCACCCGGCCGTGCAAAAGCGCCGTGTCCCTGGCCAGGGTGCGCACACTGCCGGCCTGGGTCTCGTCCAGATCCTCCACGCGGCGGAAGCTGTCGCCCAGGCGCTGGGTCCAGGTGCCGGCCTGGGTGTCACGCTCGGCGGCGGTCTCGGTGAAGCGCCTGGTGACGAGCTCCAGGGCCTTGCCCACCAGCGAGAAGGCCTCGGCCAGCCAGCGCACGCTGCCGGCCGTGAAGGTCATGCTCCCGGCCGAGGCCGAAAGCTCCGCCGGGGTGGACAGGCTGATGCCCTGCGCGGCCTCGATCTGCACCTGCCCGCCGGGCGCGGAGATGAGCGCCCCGGACGGCAGGTCGAGCCGGGCCGGAGATTCCGCCTCGGCCCGCTCCAGCACGGCCAGCACGTAGGCCGCGCCCCGCGTTTCGGACGAGGCCTCGGGCAGGGCCACCAGGGCCAGGTCGCCCATTTCCGGCCGCAGCAGGCAGCTGGCGGCCACCCGGCAGGACAGCGCGCCCAGGGAGGTCTCGGCCACGGCGAAGCCCTCGCCCGCGGCCAGCACGCGGCAGCGCTCCATGCGCATTCCCGGCAGTCCGGCCATGCCTTCGCGCCCGGCCTGTTCCTCCCGCTTCAGTTCGATGACGGTGCCCATATGTCTGTCTCCTTGCGCGGGCTATGCCGGCGCCTTGAAATTCTCGGCAGCGGCCATGTCGGCGTCCGGGCCGCGCAGCCAGGCCTTGTTCGCGCCCTCGAAGCGGGCGTCCTTGTCCTTCACGCCGTGCATGCAGGCCAGGAACAGGCTGGCCCGGCTGAAGTCCGAGCCGGTGAGGTCGGCGTGGCTCATGTCGCAGTTGTAGCAGTCGCTGTCCATGAAGGCGGCGTTGACTATCTTGGCCTTCTCGAAGCGCGCGCCCTGGAACTTCGCCGTGCGGAAGTCCGACTCCGAGAGGTCGGCCTCGCCGAAGTAGGCCAGGGCGAAGTCCGCCCCGCGCCCCTGGGCGTGCCTGAGCTTGGCCCCGGCGAACATGCACTTCTGGGCGATGGTCTTCTCCAGCTTCGCGCCTTCCATGACCGCGCCCTGGAACACGCAGGTGGACACGTCCGCCCCGGTGAAGTCCGCCCCGGAAAGCTCGGCCCCGGCGAAGTTCACCGAGCGGAACTTCTGGCCGCTGAAGTCGTGCCCGGCCAGCTTTGCGGCCGAGAGGTTCACGTGGTCGAACTCCGCCCCGCGCAGGAGCGAGCCCTTCATGTCGGCCTTGCGGAAGGTCACGCGCTCAAGCCGCGCGCCGGAGAAGTCCGCCCCGGCGCACGCGGCCTCCATGCACGCGGTCTTGAGGAAGTTCGCCCCGTGGAAGCGCGCGCCGGTCAGGTCCGTCTTGTCCAGGAAGCACCAGTGCACGCGCACGTCCTCGAAGTCCGCCCCGGCGAGGCAGGAGCCCGACAGGTGGCAGCGCAGAAGAAAGGCCCCCGCGAACACCGCGCCGGAGAGGTCCAGCCGCCGCAGGAACATGTCGGTGAAGGTGCAGCCCGCAAAGCGCGCGCCCCTGAGGCTGCAGTCCTTGAACCCGGTCTTGGCCAGCTTCTGGCCGGAGAAGTCGGCCCGGTCCAGCACGCAGTTGTGGAACCGCGCCAGATGCAGGTCCAGGCCGGTCATGTCCAGGCCGGAGAGATCCGCGTCCTCCACGGTCCTGTTGGCGCGGATGGCCTCCTGCACCTCGGCCGTGCTCATGCGAATGCGTTCGGCGCTCATATGATCAACCCCTCGGCGCGCATGCCTTGCTCATGGCCGTCGATGAGGCTCCGCTTGAGATTCGCGCCCTCCATGCGGGTCTCCCCGAACACGGCCTTGAAGAAGTCCACGGCGTAGCAGTTGGCCCCGCGCATGTCGGCCTGCACCAGCCGGGCCTTGCGCATGGAGGCCATGAACAGGTCGGCGAAGTGAAGCGTGGCCGCCTCCAGGTCGGTCTTGAGGAAACGGCAGCGCCGCAGGCGCACCTTGGCCAGGTTGGCGCGGGTCATGTCGCAGGAGTCGAAGATGGTGCGCTCCAGCTCCGAGCCCTGGAGGTCCGCCCCGGCGAGGTTGGCCTTGCGGCAGTAGCCCTGCTTCCAGACCACCGCGCCCAGGTTCAGGCCGGGGAATTGCGAGTCGTGGGAGATGCGGAACTTGAACAGCTCCGAGCCCGCGAAGCTGACCTTCTCGCCCGCGCAGGTGTGCAGCAAGAGCGCGTCGGTGGTGATGCCCCGGAAGGAGGCCTTGTCCAGCCCGGCCTTCTTGAACACGCACTTCTCGAAGCGCGCGCCGTCGGCCGTCAGCCCCGTGGCGTCGCCATCGGAGAAGACGGACAGGGCCAGCCGCGCATTGGTGAGCTTGAGCCCGGCCAGGGCGCTGTGCTGCACCACGGCCTGCTTGAGGTCGCACTCGGAAAGGTCGGCCTCCTTGAGGCTGGACTTCTGGATGATGGTCATCTCGCCCACGGCGCCGCGCAGATTGGCCTTGTCCAGCAGGCTTTCCTTGAGCACCGTGCGGTGCAGGCTCGCGCCGGACACATCGGCGCCGGTGAAGTCGCAGCCCTGGATCATGGCCTCGTCCAAGCGCGCGCCCGCGAGCTTGGTCCCCTTGAACAGGCACTTGCTGATGCGCGCCTTGGAGAAGTCGATCCCGGACAGATCCTGGCCGGAGAAGTCCAGGTCCTTGATGGTTGCCCCGGTGACATCGGCCCCGGCCTGGCCCTTGGCCGCGGCCAGCACCAGCTCAGGTTTCTGGGGCCTCAGCTTGGCGGGGTCCAGACCGGCCTTGGCAAGGGCCTGGGCGTGCTCCGGCAGCAGCTGGAAGGCCTTGAGCGCAGCCTTGCCCTCGGCCTTCTGGGCGTCGAGCTGGGGGCCGGTGGCGCGCAGCTTGGCCGCAAGCCCGTTGAGCTTGGCCTCGGCTTCCGGCGTCAGGGAGCCCATCTTGCCCATCTTGTCGCGGATGGCCTCGGCCTTGTCCGCGGAGAGGTTCATCAGCTCGGTCATGCTGGGCTGGCCGGACAGCGCAGACGGCTGCGCCGGCGGGGCGACGAAGCCCTCCTTGGCCATGCGGGCCGTGGCCGCCGCCGCGCGTTCCTTCGCGGCATCCACGTAGGGGGCGAACTTCGCCTCCTTGGCGGCCTCGGCATCGGCCACCCCGCCCTGGATAAGGTCGATGATGGAGGCGGCGGAAAGGATGTCCTCCAGCTTCTTGGCCCCGGGCTTCTTGGGCGCGCCGGGGGCGTCGAAGATGAGGCTGTGTTCCTGGGCCTTGTCCGGCGGCAGCTGCTCCACGATGGCCTGGCGCACGTCCTGGCCCTTTTTGTGCGCGTGGAAAACGTCCTTCGCCTCCGGCAGGCGGGCGAAGCGGCAGCCCGGCAGGGCCTTCTCGAAATCCGCCTCCTTTCCCGCCCAGGGGCCGGCCTCCGGCCAGAGCGCCACGGCCTGCGCGCCCTGTTTGAGCGCCTCGGCCGCCTGCTTGGCCAGGGGCGCGCCGGGCGCGGCGCACACGGCCACGTGGGCGAAGTCCCCGGCCTCCTGTTCGATGAACGCGGCGGAAAGCTCGTCGCCCACGATGGCCACCACGCCCTGCTCGCTGGCCGCTTCCAAAAACAGAGGCTCGTCGCGGGAGCCGAGCACAAGCACGTCCGAAGCCGGGTCATCCAGCGCGCCACCCTGGGCGCTTGGGCGCACCAGCAGGCGGTCCAGCTTCGCCCCGGAGAAGCCCGGCAGCACGAGCCCGGCAGGAATGCGGAAGGTCTCCTGCCCCGGTTGCGGCTTCACGCCCCAGTCCGCTGCACGCTCCTCGCGCGCTTCCGGGTTCCAGGCCAGCCAGCGGCGCTTCACCGTGCCGCGTTCGATGCCCAGGGTGGACAGTTCGCGCATGCGTTCCTGGTCGATGTCGAGCCCCACCCGCCACGAGACCACGAGGGGGAAGCCCATGGCGTGGAAGGGCGGCTCGCCCGGCTTTTCCAGCAGCTTCTCCAGGTCGCCCTTGTCCTTCAGGTCGGCCATGAGCCGCATCTGCGGGCGCTTGAGCATGCCGCGCGCCTGCTCCAGCATCTCGGCCTTGCGCTGCTCCATGGCCTGGGCCCTCTGGAGCATGGCGTCCAGTCGGGCCTCCATCTTGTCGGCCTGGGCCCGGGCGCGGGGGAACGCCCCAAGGTCCGTCGCCGCCAGGTGCCCGAAGCGCTGGTGCACGTCCGTGGTGCTGGCCTCCACAGAGTCTATGGTGGCGCGTATGTCCTTCAGCCTGGCCCGCATGGCCCGGTCCACATCCTGGGGGCTCATGACCATGGCCGGGGCCTGGCCCTGGCTGCGCGCCTGGCGCTCCTTGAGTTCCTTGGGCAGGTTGAGCACGCGCTTGGCCCCGGCGGCCATCTTGCGCTGAAAGTCCAGTTGCATGGCCGGGTCAAAGGGCACGGAAAGGTCGGCCTTCTTGAGCTGGAGGTCGCGGTAGTGCTCGATGGCCCTGGGTTCGGAATACCTGGGCTCGTCGGCCACGAAGAGCCGCCCGAGGTCCGCGTATTCGTCATCGACGCAAGCCGCCATGCCGCGCCAGAGGATGACCCCGCGCAAAATCTCCGGGAAGAGCCAGAGGGTCTCGGGCTTGAGGCCCACTTCCTCGAAGCTGGCCCTGGCCAGATCCTCAGGCGACGTCATGTCCCGCCGGGTGACGAAGGCGCGCACGCGCACGTGCGGCAGGCGCGAGGAGATGACCGGCATGTCCTTGTGCATGCCCTCCACCTCGATGACCTCGTGGCCGTCGAAGTGGCTGGGCAGGTACTGGTCCTCCGGGGCCATGCAGAAGAACTCGTAGTTCATGTCATCCGGCAGGGCGGGCCAGCGGGTCTTGACCCAGGCGTCGTCGTAGGTGCCGTTCTTCTTGGCGCGCGCGGGCCACATGAGGTCCAGGGGCCCGAAGGAGGCCGGGGCCGGGCGGTCCGTGGGCGCGCCGATGAGCGGCGTCGCCGGAGGCTCGCCCTCCACGTTGGGCAGGGGGATGACCTCCACCCCATCGGGCCGGGTCTTGACCTCCATGCCCTTGCCCAGGGGGTTGTCCTTGAACTCCGGCCCACCGAAGGCGTGCTGCCAGTCCAGCGGCATGGTGGCGAAGGGCTTGGCCTCGGAAAGGCGCCAGGCCCCGTCGCCGCCGCGCACCCAGTAGCGGTCGCCGAAGACGTTCAGGGTCTTGTCCACGCGGCCGCAGCGCAGGCGCACCTTCACCGCCGGGGTGGGTCTGCCGCCGGGCGCGCAGGCGTGGCCCGCGCAGAGCACTTCCCCGTGCGGCTTGGGCCAGCCCTGGTCCAGCTGCATCTCCGGCCCCAGCAGGGCCACCAGCTCCTTCCACAGCTCCTGCTCGGTGTGCAGCTCGTCCGGCGCGGTGAGGTCGAAATAGAGCATGACCCCGAGGCTGAGGTAATGCTTGCCCGCTATCTCCACCGGCCGGTTGAACAGGGCGTGCCGCCGCTCCTTGAAGATCTTCATCAGAGTATTTCCTTGAGCGCCGCCAGCTCCGTCGAGTTGGCCGAGGTCCGGAGGTCCTCGCCAATGGCCTCGGTATTCTCGGCCACCGCGCGGGTGGACTCAGTCACAGCCTTCAGTATGCTCAGGCCAATCTTGTTGTCCTCCGCAACGGTTCGGGTCATCATGGCGGCCATGACGCGGCTGTCTCCGGCCAGGGTCTCCACTTCTCCGCTCAGCTTGCTGACCGCGCCGCGCATCTCGTTGGCGCTTCCCACCAGCTTGTTGTGGTCCGCGATGAGCTTGTTGACCACGCCCTCGCAGTGCTCCTTGAAGCCCTCAAAGGTGTCCCTCTTGGCGACAAAATCCTCGCGCATCTCATGGAAGGTCATCTTCGCGCCGATGCCGGTCTCGAACTTGAGCCCCACTTCAAGCTCCATGAACTCCGCCAGGGCGAGGTCCCACTTCATGCCCACGACGACGTCCTCGGACGAGCCCAGCACGCCCTCGAAGGCGTTGTCGCCCACCATGGTGGTCTCCAGCCCGGCCACGAACTCCTCGGTCTGGCCGAGGATGATGTAGCGCTCGTCGCCCTCCACGCGGATGAACTCGTCGCCGTGGACGATGGTGCAGGAGTCGCCGCTCTCGAAGGTCAGGGTCTTCTCGCTCTTGACCTTGATGCCGTGAGTGTTGTCGTGCATGCAGTCGCCCTGCGGGTCATCCACCTCCTTCTTGTTCTCCTCGGTGGTGGTGTGGTCGTCGCCGGGGTCGTTCTTGTAGCCCACGCGGATGAAGGATCCGGCCGTGGGCGTATGCAGCAGGATGCGCTGGCTGCCCTCCTGGTCCTCCATGTGCAGGACGTTGCCGCCGCCGCTCTTCAGGCGCACCATGGTCTGGTTGCCGTCGTTCACGGGACCGGGGGTTTCCGGGTTGGGCACGGCCCCGGCGATGACCGGGCGGTCCGGATCGCCGTCCATGAAGGAGAGCAGCACCTCCGTGCCCTTGTGCAGGGGCGCGTGCATGCCCATGTCCGCGCCGGCGTACGGCTGCATCATGCGCACGAAGGCCGAGGCCTTGCCCCCGCTGCGGCCGGAGAGGTCAAAGGGCAGGACGACCTTGTAGCGGCCCTGGCTGTCCAGCTCGGCGTACTGGCCGGAGCCCGCGGCGTCGATCTTGGCCGAGATGGCGCCGGAGATGCGCGGCTTTTCCGTAATGCGTGCGGGCCGGAACTGCGTGACGGAAGGGATGGCCTCGAAGTGGTTGCGGTAGAAGAGGTTGTCCTGCTCGGCCAGGCCGCGCACCCCCAGTCCCGCCAGCAGGTAGCGCTCCTGGCTGCCCTCGTGGCGCATGCTGGTGGTCAGGTAGGTCTGGTTGAAGTCGCTCCTGTAGTGCCGGTCCAGGGTGAACAGATAGCCCGGCCGCACGGCCGGCACGTTGGACAGGCCGTGGAAGACCTGCTCGCGGCACTTCCATTCCTCGGCCCGCACCTGGGCCAGGCGGTTGCCCTCGGCAATGTCCCTGAAGTGCTCGCCGTAGAGGTAGATCTCTCCGCGGCCCTTGTCGGCCACCATGGCCCGGCCGGTCAAATCCAGGCTGGGCTTCTCGTAGTTGTAGTCCTTGAGCATGAGGCTCTTGGGCATGGGCGTGCGCCTGAGGGAGAAGTTCTTCACCACCTCGTCTGCCTGGGCGGCGTCGAGCCCGGTGGGCGGCGCGTAGTGGAACACCTCGTTCCCGGGCATGGGCGTGTGGGCAATGGCCGTGTCCGAGGCGAGCATCTTCTCGCCCTGGGCGCCCTGCTCAAACCAGTAGTACGCGCCCTCGCGCTCCAGCCAGCGGGAGAAGAAGTCGAAGTGCGACTCCGAATACTGGCAGAGGTAGTCCCACACGGGGTACTGCCCCTTCAGGCGGAACTCGAAGTCCAGCCCGGAGGAGAGGCCGCCGTCGGCAAGCACATCCGTCAGGAACTGGTCGAGCTTCTTGTCCAGGAACACCTGGTTGTGGTGGGTGAGGGTGAGCCACCAGAGCTTGGGCCGGAGCTGGGCGCGGTAGAACACCCAGGAATCGGCCTGGTGCAGCTGCTCGAAGGAGGCCAGGATGCCGTGGTAGGGCAGCTCGGCCTCCTTGCCCTTGATGGTGAACACCGCCGGGCTTTGCAGAATGGCCTCAAGGTCCAGGTCGGCCTTGTCGGAAACCAGCAGAATGTCGAAGCTGTAGAGTTGCGACAGCCCCTCCTCGCCGTGGAAGCGGGCCACCACGAAGGTGTCCTTGGCGACGGCCTGGCTCTGGAACTGGAACACGTACTCGGATAGCTGCGGCATGACGCCCTCCTTGCTCTGGCGGCGTTACAAGGTCTGCTGCTCCCTTGCCCTGCGCTCTTCCGGGGCTTTGCGCCCCTTTGATGCGGGCTCCTTCGGCTTGGGAATGGTGACGCTGAAGCCTTCCGCCTCCAGCTCCAGGCGCACGCGCTCGTGCCCTTCCGCGGCGGGGTCGGCGTAGTGGAAGGTGACGCGCAGGGCGCCCTGGTCGGCCTCCACCACCACGCGGTTGATGAAGGTTCCGGGCAGCTCGTTCAGCCGGTGCGACGAGTTGCGCCAGCGGCCCGGCAGTTCCACCACCCAGCGCGAGGGGTTGCGCAGGAAATAGGTCTTGCCGTCGACCGGGGCGCGGTCGGTGAAGAACATGCCCTTGAATTGCGTGTCCGTGTCACGGAAGCGGTGGGACTTGAGCCGGATGGGCGCGTCGGTGGACGTATCGCCCGCGGGGGCGGCTTCCGGCTGGCCGGCCTTGCCCCCGCCCACGCGCTCCGCTCGTTCCTCCAGGCGCTGCCCCCCGCGCGAAAGGGTCTCCGCCGCGGATTCCAGGAAGCGCTGCTCGGCCTCCGCCCCGCGCTCGCGCAGGCGGGTGACCATGCGGCGCACCTCGCCCGGGGCCGGGCGTTCCGCCCACAGGGCGGAGAGCGTCATGACCCCGCGCAGTTGCAGGGCCTCGCTCCCCGCGGCCAGGAAGAACAGCGAAAAGGCCCCGGCCAGGAAGCACCCCAGGAGAATCCAGGGCACGAGGCGCGAATGCAGGCGGCTCATTGTCCACCTCCGCCCTGGCCGCCGCCTGCGCCCAGGCCGCCGGTGCAGGTGGCCACGTTCTGCGGCAGCCTGAGGGCCGGGTAGTCGCTCAGGTTCAGCACCGCTCCGGCCCCGCTGATGTTGTAGTTCACCTGGATGCTGGTGACGCCCAGGGTCTCCAGCACGCCCTGCCTGTCCGGGAAGTCCCTGGGCACGAACACCTGTCTGCCGTTGCGGAAGTCGCGCAGGAAGTCGCGGAAGCCGAAGGGGCCGGGCCAGGTCTTCTTGAGCGTGGCCTCGCGGAAGACGATCTCCATGGTCACGTCGCCGCAGGTATTGGGCTCCCAGACGAACTCCAGGCTGTCCTGGTAGTTGTAGTTGGTCAGCTGCTGCGTCTTGGAGGCGCACTGCAGCTTGAGCGAGACGTAGTTGGGCTCGCTCTTGGCGTCGATGTTCACGTTGGTGGGCAAAGCCTCCAGCCGCACGGTGTACTTGGGCTGCAGCTGCTGGCGCTTCAGCGCGCCGGCGTCCAGGAACTGCAGGAAGCTTACCTCGAAGGGGAAGGGCACGCCCATCCAGTTGCCGCAGTACCACCCGCGCGAGTTGCGCCGCAGGAAGGGCTTGGCCGGGCCATCCACGAAGGCGTTCACCAGGCCCTTCTGGCCGAAGAGGGCCTCCCACTGCTCGCTTTCAGGCACGTTGCGCACCTCGGAGAGCACCTGCGCCTCCCACAGCTGGTTCAGGGCGCAGGCCGATTCGTCCGTGGCCAGGGTGACGAGGTAGATGAGCGGCCCGTTCACGATCTGCCAGATGGGCTCCTCCACGGGCTTGCCGTCGCCCAGGAGCAGACGCATGCGGTTCACCGCGGTCACGGCCAGATCCACGGCCGTGGGCTGGCTGTCGCCGCCGGCCGCCTGGGCCTGCTGCCCGGCCTGTCCGCTCTGGCCGCCCTTGCCGCCCTGCTGCGGGCCGGAATCCTGGGCCACGCCCGAGCCCGCCGTGCCGAAGTGCCGGAAGGCGAAGCGGAAGGCCGCGTCCTTGGAGGCCGTGACCGGCTGGAAGGCGCCCAACTGCTTCATGTAGTCCTTGAAGGCCGTGGTGGCCTGCACGATCTTGTCCATGCGGCTGTGCACGTGCTCGTCGAAGGAGCCGAACACGGCGGCCGCCCCGACCTTGAGTTCGCCCTCCACCTTGGTCTCCAGCGTGGCGGTCTTCTGCTGCGAGCGGTAGAACTCCATGAGGGCCACGAAGCGCTCCGGAATGTTCGTCCAGGGCGGCGGCGTGCCGATCTTCTCCACGCTGTCGAACTCGGTCTTCATGCGCTGCATGAGCTTGAAGTAGGGGTTGTCCAAGGTGGACATGGAGGCCCCGGCGGTGAGCCAGTCCTCGCGCACGGCCAGCTTCTCCAGCCCCAGGCCGAAATCCATGGCGAAGATCTTCCATTCCTCGTGGAAGCGCTGCTGGTACCACAGCCAGAAGGTGGACGAGCGCGCCTCGAAGTGGCCGCGGTCGTTCACGGCCTCGGTGAGGCCGGAGAGCAGGGCCTCGATGGCGGCCTTGCCCTTGGCCGTGTACGCGGGGCTGATGCGCGGGCCCTGGTGCGCCACCTCAAGCCCGGGCCAGAAGTCGTCCAGGGTCACGGCGGGCAGCTCCGGCCGGGCGTTGGCCCACTCGGCCAGCCAGTGCAGGTTGGCGCCCTCGGCCTCCACCAGGTGCGCGGCCCAGGCCTGCAGTTCGCGCTTCTCGCGGTCCAGCAGGCGCGTGTCCTCCTCCCACTCCACGTAGGAGCGGTACATGTCCGGGAAGAAGGCCGCCACCTCGGGCAGCTGTCCGCCAAAGGCCAGGGCCAGCATGTCCACGGGCCCGCCGCCAAACTTGGGCGCCTTGCCGTGTTCCCGCGCGGCCAGCACATCGATGCGCCAGATGACGTACTCCAGCGACTTGGCGAGGTACTCCTCCCGGCTGTGCTGGCTTAAGGAGGCGAAATGCGCGTTCATGGACTTGTCCATGGGGTTCAGCGTGTGCTGGCGGAACCAGGCGCAGTACATGCGTTTGAGCTCCACAAGGGCCTCGTTGCCCTGCTGGAAGCCCATCTTGGGCCACAGGCCCTTGTGCAGGGCCTTCTGCATGTCCGCGATGCGGTCGCGCAGCTGGCCCATGCGCACCAGATCCTCGCCCAGGCCCAGGCCCAGGCGCGGCGTGGCCGGAAAGGCCGTGCGCACGGGCTCCATGGCCTGGCGTATGCGCACAAAGGCCATGGACGAAAGCCCGATGACCGCCAGCATGGCCAGCATCCAGGCCAAGAGGCCCAGGCTGCGCGTGGCCGTGCGCCAGGAGAGGTACTCGTCGATGCGGCGGATGAGCCCGCGCTCCCGCGGCAGGATGGCGGCGAAGAAATCGTGCAGGAAGAGCCCGCGCCCGGTGTCGGGCAGGCGCCACTGCTTGCCCTTGAGGGATTCCAGGCTGGAGAGCACGCCGGAGCTCGTCATGCCGCTCTGGCGGCCGCTGGAGATGAAGATGCCGCGCAGGAAGGGCGTTTCCTGGTAGGGGTTCTCGTTGAAGGCCCCTTCCACAAAGGCCCGGATGAGCGGGGCCAGGCGCTCGAACTCGTCGGGGAAGAGCGCGGCCTTGCCGTCCCCGCTGCCCGCGCCCAGCAGCAGGCGCAGGTCCTTGAGCCTGCGGGAGATGTGCCCCAGGGCCTCGCCCGCGAACTCCTCGGGCAGCAGGCGGTCCTCGATGTTCAGCAGGCCCATGGCCTGGCCGCGCTGCTCCCTGGGCAGCAGGTCGCACAGGGCGGTCATGCCCAGCACCAGGTCCATTTTGGTGATGAGCACGTACACGGGAAATTTCGCGCCCAGCCCCCGCATGAGCTGGTCCACCCGGAGCCTGATGGAGCGGCCGTACTCCGCCAGGGAGTCGGCGTCGCCCGAGAGCAGCCGCTCCGCCGGCAGGGTGACCACGAGGCCGGAGAGGGGCTCGCGGCGGCGGTAGCGGGCAAGCAAGGTCAGGAAGCACTCCCACTCCTCGCGGTCGGCCTCCTGGTCCAGGGGGATGGCGTAGCGGCCGGTGGTGTCGAGCACCACGGCCTCCTCGAAGAACCACCAGTCGCAATTGCGCGTGCCAGCCAGGCCCTTGGCCGGACCCGCGTCGGTCAAAATCGTGGTGAGCCGGGCGTGGGAGATGGCCGTGGACTTGCCCGTGGCCGTCTCGCCGAAGACCATGAACCACGGCAGGGTGTACAGCGGGTCGCCCCGGCCCCGGAGCTTGGAGGCCTTGAGCAGCTTCACCGCGGCGCTCCAGCGCTCCTGCAGTTCGGTCAGGCGGCGGCGCTCATGCTGGGGCGCGGCGTCCACGGACTTCTGGTCCTGGGCCACCACGCGCTTGATGAACTGGGCCTCGCGCCGGCGGTAGAACCAGCGCCGCACAAAAAGCACCAGGAAGACCACGGCCAAAAGCCCCGCCACCATGACGGCGGCCGTCCAGTCCGGCCAGCGGAAGTGCCGCGCCAGGAACACCCCGCCCACCCCGGCCGCCGCAACGAGCACCAGGAGCAGGAAGATCTTGAGCGCGGTGATGAGCATTCTGGCCATTGCGTGGCGATCCTTCGCGTCTGCTGAACGGGGCGGCGCCCCGGCGTGCTGGTTGCGGTTATCCCAATGCCCGGAGCCAGTCCTGCACCCAGGCCGTGAGCAGCGCGGCGTAGGCTCCGTGCAGGTACAGGGCGGTCAAGAGCGGCACCACGACGAACACGGCCATGCGCGCCACCTGCCGGTACAGGGGCGGCGGCGGCGTGGGCTGGCGGTCGGCGTAGGCCTCGGGAAAGATCTTTCCGCCCAGGCCGGGGCCGCGCACCATCAGGCGGTCCAGGCTCTCGCGGGTGATGGCCGCCAGGCGTTCGCGCCCGGCATCGCCGTAGTAGCGGCCGGTGAAGCCCAGGGTGAGGCAGGCGGCGTAGACCTCCAGCACCTCGCGCAGGGCGGCGCGGCCCTCGTCCTCGAAGAACGGCGAAGGGGCTCCCAGGTTGGATTGTCCAGGCTGGCCGGATTTTCCGGCCTGCGCGGGCTGCACGGCCTGGGCCACCTGGCTGGCCGGGATGCTCCGGGCGGCACGCTCGTCGGCCGCCTGCTCGCACAGCTCGGCCAGGCGCACGTAGAATTCCTCGCCCGCGTTCACGGTGCCGAAGCGCTCCCGCTGCAGGCTGCGCCGGAGCCACTCGCCGCGGCCCGGCCAGTCGGAGGCCAACACGGCCTCGTCGGCGAAGGCGCACACGGCGAACAGCGCGCTGTCCACGTCCTCCGGGCGGTAGGTGTGCGTGTCGGCCACGGCCTCGGCCAGCAGGCGGTCCATGTCCGCGCGGGCGGTGGCGAAGGCGACCTCGCGCATTTCCTCCTCGCGCGCGAGCAGGGCGGCAAAGGCCGCCGCGGGCAGGAATCTGTCCACCAGGGCCACGGGCTACCTCCCGATGACCGCGAGCTGCGCGTCCAGGTCGGCGGGCGCGTCGTCCCAGTAGATGGAGAGGCTGCGGCCCATGACCACGTCGTTCCACTGGTTGCTCTCGGTTCCCACGCGGAAATAGAGCGCGCCGGGCCTGCGCGGCAGACCGGCGGGCGGCGTCTCGCTGAAGCCCAGAGGAATGCCCGGCACGGCCCGCACCAGGAGCGAGGCCATGCCGCCCGTGGCCGAGAGCTTGAGCAGCTTCCGGGCCGAGGCGCACATGCGCTCCGGGTCGCCCTGCTCGCTTGAGAGCACCAGCCAGAACTCCCCGCCTTCGGCCAGCACGGGCTGCGGCACCTCAAGGGTCCAGTAGGGATCCTTGAAGGTGAAGCGCGCGGCCCAGCGCGGCCCGGCGGAGATGCTCTCCAGCAGGCGCACGCACACCTCACGCGCGGTGCGGAAGCAGGCGCCCAGATCCCCGTGGTCGTAGTCCGGCAGCAGCCGCTCGCCCTGCCAGCTCTCGCCCAGGGCGCTCACCTCCAGGGAGAACACGGACAGCTCGGCCACCAGCTCGCGCAGGACGCCGTAGGCCTCCCAGGGGGAGAGGCTGTCCGTGCGGGCGGCCTGGTCCAGGCGCGCGGCATAGCGCGAGAGCGAACGCAGGGCCATGAGCAGCACCGAGAGCTCGCCCAGGTCGCCCGTGCGGGCGGAGATGTTCTTGTAGCCCTCCAGCTGACGCGCCTTGCCGATGACCCGGTCGCGCAGCTCGTCCAGGATGGCGGCCAGGGCCGGGGCCGCACCCATGGTCAGGCTGGCCGGGGCGAAGCCCGCGTCCAGGCGCAGGGTGTCGCCCTCGCGCAGCAGGCGCGCCACCGGCACCAGGGAATGCTCGCCCATGCTGGGGGCCTCCGGCTCGAAGACGATGCGCAGCAAGGCCTTGAGGCGGCGCACCTGGGCGGCCGGGCCGTCGCCGTAGATGTCGCGCAGGGCCTCGGGTTCGGCGGGGACCACCCAGCGGGTGGCGGCCTCGGCCATGGCCTCGGGCGTCACGGCCTCGGTGACGTTGGGCTCGTCGTTCTTGAGGGCGCGCAGGGCCACGTAGACCTTCATGCCCTCGCCGGGGCCTATCTGCTCCGCGGGCACGCGCCGCGCCGGGCAGATGGCGTTGCCCGGGCAGGTGGCCAAAAGCACGCCCTTGGCGTCCGGGAAGAGCAGGGCCAGGTCGGAAAACTCCAGCCGGCCCGCGGCCAGGGCGCCGGCGTCCACCTCTGCCCGCGCCGCGCCCCAGAACCAGGGCCGCACGACGGAGAGCAGCTCCGCCAGAAACTCCGCCAGGGTCTGGTCGGTGAGCTGAAAATGCTGCGGCTGCAGAAACAGCCCGTGATGCCAGTATATGGGGCCTTGGGGCACTATTCGCCTCCCGTGCTCTGAATGGAATTGGGCCCGAAGAGGAGCTCCATGGCGAGGGTTCCCGGGCCGTAGACGTCGGACTTCCAGAAAAGCGAGCCCTCCTGGTCCACCTTGAGGGGAATCTGCCACACGCGGGTCACGAGCCCCGGCTGAAAGTCATAGTAGCCGGCGGCCACGGCCACGAACTGCGCTCCCTCGGCGCGGTCCATCACCAGGCTGGCCTTGCTGCCGGGACTCACGAAGCGGCGCTCGTAGTGCACCACGGACTTGTCGAAGCGGTCGCAGGCCAGCAGCTTGCGGATGCCGCCCTGGTCCGCAGCCAGTTCCTTGAAGGGCGAGGGCTCGGAGAGCTGGTACACGCACAGCACCACGTTGTGCGGGTAGCCGTCGTAGCTGTTCAGGTCCGGCGCTGCGGAGAGCTCCATGGTCAGCCCGCGGGGCAGGTAGCTCCACTTCACGGCGTCCGGGGTGGCGGCCTTTTGGGGCACCTCGTAGGGTTTGGGCGGCGGGGCCTGCTTGCCGCCGCAGGCGGCCAGGACAAGGATGAGGAGAACGGCCAGGCAGCGCGGCAGCGCGGAAGCCGGACGCGTGAAGACGCGCCGCAGCGGGGACTCCGGCCTCCCGTTCCGCGTGCTCCGGCACAGCATCCGCACCCCGCTTTTTTCCATTCCCTTGAGTACCCTATGCCAATTGAACAGTAAAGACGCTGGCGTCGTCCTCGTCCGGGAAGGAGCCGAAGACGATGGCCTCCGGCGCGGCGGTGAGGCGCACGAAGTAGGACTCCGCCACGCTGAGGTCGTTCTTCACGCCCCAGGCGTCGAACTCGCGCTCGCCCAGGGCCAGCTTCATGCCGCGCACCGGGTAGTGCAGGGTCGAGGTCTGCGGGATGCTGCCCGCCGGGCCCACGCCGTGGGCATCGGGCTCGGCCCCGGCCGCGCCCAGCATGGCGCCCTTCCAGGGGTCGCCGCCGGGCCCCACCTCCAGCCAGAAGCCAAGGCCCGGCAGGGGGTGCGGGTTCAGGCGGTATTCCGGCCTGTCCGCGCCGCGCGGGGCGTTGGCCTTGGCCACGGCCTTGACCCCGAGGCCGGAGGGAACCACCTCGGCCCCGCCCAGCGGCGTGGGCAGACTGGCGGCGTCCACCTTGCCGCCCGAGGGCGAGAGCAGGATGGGGAAGCCGTGTCCGTGGGCGGCCTGGGCGGCCAGGGCCAGGTACGAGAGCCCCTGCCGCGTGGCCTTTTCCGCAAAGCGCCCCGCCTGGCCGATGACGGCCCAGCAGGCGCACGCGGGATCGCACAATTCCGGGATGGCCCCGCTCCAGGCCATGTTCGGCAGGTCGTCCACCCAGAAGTGGCCGCCCGGCTCCAGCCCGTAGCGGACCATCTCCTGGAACATGAGCTTGGCCAGGCCCTCGTCCTTGTCCAGCATGGTCAGGAAGATGCGCTTCTTCATGGGGGCCCCCTTGTTAGGCGAAGCTCATGGTGAATCCGCCGTCCTCGCCCACATCCAGGGCCACGGAGGACGGCATGCCCGCGCCGGACATGTGCGACAGAATCTCCTGGGACATGCGCGGCAGGATGGTTCCGGAGAGGATGTACTCGATGTTGCGCGCGCCGGTCTCCACCTCGGTGCAGCGGGCGGCGATGGTCTCGGGCACCTTGTCCGTCCAGCTGAGGGCCATCTTGTTGTTGGCCATGAGGCGGCGCTTGAGGGCCTCCAGCTTGAGCACGGCGATGCGGCCCAGGGCCTCGGCCGAGAGGCTGCGGTAGGGCACCACGGCCATGCGCGCCAGCAGTGCGGGCTTGAAGTGCTCGGACAGAAGCGGCCGCACGGCCCCAAGCAGGGTGTCCAGGTCCAGTTGCGCGCCTCCGCCGGTCATCTCCTGGATGACGTCGGAGCCGAGGTTCGAGGTGAGCATGATGACGGTGTTGCGGAAATTGATCTCCTTGCCCTCGCCGTCGGTCAGCGTGCCCTTGTCGAACACTTGGTAGAACAGGTTCAGCACGTCGATGTGGGCCTTTTCCACCTCGTCCAAAAGCACCACGGAGTACGGGCGCTGGCGCACGGCCTCGGTGAGCATGCCGCCCTCGCCGTAGCCCACGTAGCCCGGGGGCGAGCCGATGAGGCGCGACACGGTGTGCTTTTCCTGGAACTCGCTCATGTTGATGGTGACCACGCACTTCTCGTCGCCGAAGAGCATGTCCGCCAGGGTAAGGCCGGTCTCGGTCTTGCCCACGCCGGAAGGCCCCACGAGCAGGAACACGCCCGCGGGCTGGTCGGGCGAGCGCAGGCCCGCCTTGCTGGCCTTGATGGCCTGGGTCACGGCGGCGATGGCCGCCTCCTGGCCCTTGATGCGCTCGGCGAGCCGGTTCTCCAGGTCGGCCACCAGGGCCGCCTGCTCACGGGCCACCTTGCCCAGGGGGATGCCCGTCCAGTCGCTGACCACGCGGGCCACCACGTCGGGGGTCACCTCGATGGACACCAGGCCGTCGCCCCAGCGGGCGGCCTCGAAGTCCGCCCTGGCCTTGGCCACGGCCTCCTTCACGTCCGCCGGAATCTCGCCGCCCTCCGCGCCCTTCATGGCCTCGGCCTGGGCGGCGCGGGCGTCCACGAGCAGGTTGGCCGCGGCCAGCTCGCGCTGCCAGCCCGCCTGGATCTCCTCGGCCTGCTGCCGCGCCTGCTCGATGATCCCGGCCAGCTCGTCGATGCGCGCGGCTTCCACGGGCGCGCCGTTGGCCTGGTCGCGCAGAAGGGCCTTGCGCTCGCGCTCGGCCGCCTGCCCCGCCCGCTCCTTGTCCTCCAGCTCGCCCGGCTTGGACGAAAGGCTGACCTTGACCCGCGCGCAGGCGGTGTCCAGCAGGTCGATGGCCTTGTCCGGCAGGAAGCGGCCGGTGATGTAGCGGTGGGCGTACTCCGCCGCCGCTGCGATGGCGTCGTCGCGGATGACCACGCGGTGGGCCTTCTCGTAGGAATCGCGGATGCCGCGCAGGATGAGGGCGGCGGTCTGCGCGCTGGGCTCGTCCAGCTTCACCAGCTGGAAGCGCCGGGCCAGGGCCGGGTCCTTCTCGAAGTACTTCTTGTATTCCTTCCAGGTGGTTGCCGCGCAGGTCTTGATCTCGCCGCGCGCCAGGGCGGGCTTGAGCAGGTTGGCCGCGTCGGACCCTCCGGCCGCGCCGCCCGCGCCCACAAGGGTGTGGGCCTCGTCGATGAACAGCACGATGGGCTTCTCCGAGCTCTTGATCTCGTCGAGCACGCCCTTCAAGCGGCGCTCGAACTCGCCCTTCATGCCCGCGCCGGCCTCCAAGAGGCCCATGTCCAGGCCGAGGAGCGTGACGCCCTTCAATATCTCGGGCACGTCGTCCTCTATGATGCGCAGGGCCAGGCCCTCGATGACCGCGGTCTTGCCCACGCCGGGCTCGCCCACCAGGATGGGATTGTTCTTGCGCCGCCGGGCCAGGATGTCCACGATCTGCCGTATCTCGGCGTCGCGCCCGAACACGGCGTCGATCTTGCCGCCCTGCGCCTTGGCGGTGAAGTCCTCGCAGAATTTGGCGATGAAGCTCTCCCCGCCGGGGCCGGGGGCTCCGGCAACGCCGCCGGCCAAAGCCGCCGCGCCGCCCTCGCGGCCCTCGCCGCCGGTCTCAGTGGACGCCTTGGTCAGATCCCAGAAGGTCTTCTGCAAGTCCTCGCGGTTCACGGGGCCCAGGATCTCCGTGTACGACCCCTGGGCGTAGAAGCTGGGCTTGCGCAGAAAGGCCAGGAGCGCCGAGCCCGAGCGGATGCGCGAGAGGCCCAGGTCCACGGAGCTCACCAGCCAGGCGGCCTCCAAAAGCTCCACCAGCATGGGCGAGAACACCGGCCGGCCGGAATTGCCCGCCCGGAAGTCCTCGGTGGCGTCGTTGACGGCCTTCTTGAGTTTTCCCGCATCCACGCCGAAGCGCGCCAAAGCCAGGGAGGCGTCGCAGGACGGGTCCTCCAGGCAGGAGAGCAGGAAATGCTCCACCGTGACCTCGTAGTGGGTGCGGTTCACGGTGAGCCCGGCCGCCGCGTGCAGGGCCTGGGTGCAGAAGACGTTGCACTTCTCAAGCAGGGCCTTCATGTCCACGCCGATCATTGCGCCACGCTCCTTTGCTGTTTGCAGTCACTGTAGTCCCGCAGATCGCTGAACAGCGCCCGCGGATCATCCACGCCATCCGCCCCGAGCCAGGTGTCGCAGCCCAGGCGGGACCAGTCCCCGGCGCCCAGGCGCGCGCCCTGGGCCTCTTCCGGGTCCATGTGCAGCAGCACGTCGAATTCCAGCGGCTCTGTGCAGTAGAAGCGCACCAGCCGCACGCAGGCCGTGTGCCACACCCCGCCAGGGATGATCTCCCCGAAGGTCTTGGCGCTCAGCGGCCCTATCTCCAGGCGGATCTTGCCGGTGTCGTCGCGCGCCTGGCTGCCCAGCCAGGCGTTTTCGCCCAGTTGCGCGGTATCCAGGCCCAGGCCGCAGCGCTGGTCCTGCGGGATGGCCACCCAGCGCGACACGCACTGCTCGATCCTGACCGGTGCGCCCACGCGGTCGGACACCAGGCCGCGCAGGCCGGCGGCGGAACGCGGGAACTGCGTGAGCAGGCCCGTGGCCCGCAGCATCAGCCCCGGGCTGTTGAAGATGTTGCGCACCTCCGGGTCGCCCAGGCCCACCAGGCTGTACAGGCGCTCCATGGTGGCCGGGTCGCGCTCCTCGCAGGTCTTGAGGGACAGCCGGTGCCGCGCCCAGGCCAAGAAGAACAGCGTAAAGAAGCCGTCGCCCACCACGTCCAGGAAGTCGCGGCTGACCGAGCGGTCCTCGGCCTGCTCGTCCAGCAGCTCCTCGGTGTAGAAGGTGGGCAGCGGCGACGAGGGGCCGTAAAGCCCGAGGAAGGTGGCCGTGAGGCGGAAGCGCTCTCGCTCCGCGCCGTGGCCGGCGTCCAGGGGCGGCAGTTCCTCCAGGTCGGCCAGGTCCGTGGCGGGGAAGCCCAGGGACAGCAGCGCGCGCACGCGCAGCCGCTCGCGCAGGAAGTGCTCGCCCCGGTCCCCGCCCTTTCCGCCGTAGGTCTGCCGCAGGATGCGCACCGCCTGCACAAAGGAGAAGGCGCGCGGGTTGGCGCGCAGCTCGTCGATGGGCAGCGGCGCGCGCGGCGGAGCGCCGCCGCCGTCCCTGGGGGCGACGGGCGCCTCGACCGGGGCCTGGCCCGGCGCTACAGCAGGGGCCTGTCGCCCAGCCTCTCCGGCCATGCGAAACGCTCCTTGCGCAGGGTGTCCTCCGCGGTCAGACGGGTGAAGGAATTGACGGCGGCGTAGTTGCCCAGAAACACGTCGAGCACGGAGCCGAAGAGGAACATGTCGCCCTCACCGGCGAAGCCCTGGCGGTCGAGGACGAGGGTGATGTCCTGTCCGCGCGCCACGCGGCCCTTGACGAAGCGCTCCGCCGCCTTGACCGTGAGCCCGGCGATGCCCTCCACCCGGCGGGTGTTGGCCAGCACGGCCACGCGGTCGCGCGTCTCGGTGAAGATGTACAGCTTGAGCATGGAGCGCAGGTTGTCCGCCGTGGCCATGGAAAGGTAGTTCAAGTACATGTGCGACAAGAGCCGCCAGAGCATGTTCTTGCCCAGCGGCGGCTGCACGGGCGCGGTGGGCGGGCGGATGCTGGTGAACTCCGCAAGTTCCGGCGAGGTCTCCGTGGGCAGGCGCACGTCGCCCGCGCGCAGGGTCTCCGGCAGGGAGGCGTTGGTGCACAGGATGTCGATGGACAGGGTTTCCTGCCTGGGCGTTTCCTGCGCGCCGGGGTAGGCCACGGAGAGGTGCAGCTCGGCGTTGCCGCCCAGGGGCGAGAGCCGGTGGTGCAGCGAATAGACCGGCGTGGCCTCCACCTGGGGGTTGAACATCTCAAACGGCAGGTATTCCCGCTCCTGCACGGTGCCCTGCACGAAGCCGGTCACCCTGTTCACGTTGAAGACCTGGTAGTGCTCCCGGTTCTGGGCCGAGGGGCGGATGGCGTACTCCGGCCGCTTGTGGTCCAGCAGGATGGGGTCGGCGTGGTAGGGGAAGAGGTTCAGCGCCGGGGTGACATAGAGCTGGAAGTGCTCGGCGCGCAGGGGCGGCAGCTCGCCTGGCAGGTTGTCGAAGCGCAGCTCCACGCTGAACTTCGAGCCCTGGCCGCGCGTGTGCCAGCCTTCCAGGCCGGTCAGGTCGAAGAAAAGAAATTTTTCCGGCAGGATGAAGTACTCCTGCAGCACGCGGTAGCCGGGGAAGGAACGCGCCGGGAAGGGGATGAGGGCCTCCTCCTCCGCAAAGCCCACGGGCTTGAGGCAGGACGGACGCAGGCTCAAGGGCTCGCCGCCCTCGCCGGGCACCAGCCGCACCTCCGTGAGCCGCGTGAAGAGCAGCCAGTAGCGGCGCGTGGCCTCGGCGTAGTCGCCCCCAAGGTGGAAGCGCAGCCTGCCCGCCTTGAGGGCGGAGAGCGGCAGGTTCTGCGCCATGGAGAGGTTCAGCGTCATGCGGCCGGTGTTGCCGCGGGCTTCGAACCCGCCGCCCGCCACCGAGAGCGGGTGCAGGTCCACGTCGTAGCTGGTGGTGAAGGTGCAGCGCGTGCCCTCGCTCTCGATGGAGTCGATGGCTGTGCCGGCCTTCACCCGCACGGTCTCCATAAGGCTTTTCTTGGGCGTGAAGCGGATGAGCGTGGAGGACGGGATGGGCCGCAGATAGTGCGGAAAGATGAGCTGGATGAGCCCGTGGACGATCTCCGGGAAGTCCTCGTCGAGCTTCTCGTACACCATGCCGGAGAGAAACGCCGTGCCCTCCAGGATGCGCTCCACATCCGGGTCGGCCGAGGAGCCTGACAGAAGCGGCGCCACGGCCGGGTGGGCCTTGGCGAACTCCGCGGCCAGGTCGCGCAGGTGCGAAAGCTCGCGCTGGTAGTACTTCTCGATCACGCTTTCCGCTCTCCCCTTACTCCAGCACGGTGATGCGCCCGTCGGGGTTCAGTATGGTCTCGAAGACCACGGGGGTCTTCTGCCCCTCGGTGGCCAGCTGGGCAGACAGCTTGAAGGCCAGGGCGAAGGGCTTGTCCTGCTGCGGCTCGAAACTCACCTGCACGCCGGTGAGCCTGGGCTCGTACTTGCGGATGACGTTCAGGATGGCTCCCTCCACCTGGGCCACGGTCTCCGACCCGAAGCTGGTGGCCAGGGAGGTGAAGTCCGGCACGCCGTAGTCCTGCGAGATGGGCGCGCTGCCCTGCCGGGTGTTCAGAATGCGCACGATGTGCGACAGCACGGAGTTGAGCGCCGCGGCCTGGTCGGCCCCGCCGCGCCAGTCCGGATCAAGGTCCACGGCCCTGAGCCGCTCAAGCAGCCTTTTCTCGCGCATCGTGTCCCGGCTCTCCCCTCACCTTCCTGCAATTCGCCGCGGCGCACCGTTGCCCGGCGCGCCGCGGCGCTTATGGCCTAGGCCTTCCAATTGTCCGTGTACTCAATGTTGCCGTCGTTGTAGGTCCACGTGATCTTGGAATACGTGAAGGAGATTTCCTCCATATCATGATAGGGCTTGCTATCGGGCAGGAAGGAAAGCGGCGAGTAGGCCCGGGCGGAAACCACGATCGCATCATCCAGCTTCACCGTGAAAAACTTCTCCTCTTGGCCAGCAGGAGTGATGCGGTAGTAGTCGAGGGAAACCGCGCACTGCTCGCCGGTGCAGCACGCCTTGAACAGCTTGGGGCTGGCCTGGTCCTTGTGCTTGGTGACCGTGAGCGGACGGTGCACGCGCTGCCCCGTCGGCAACCCCGTATGCTCGTCCTTGGGAATCTCGACAGTATGGTCGGAGCCATACACAAGGATCTTGTCCTTCTTGTCACCGCCCTGGGGGCTGTCCCCCTTGATGTCGCCCTGGGTCTTGCCCTTGACAGCCATGTACGCGATCATAGCCATTGGGAACTCCTCCTTGATGCAGGGTGTTTGGGCCGCGGAACTATTCCTTGTCCAACTTGCCGACGAGAGACAGGGTGAAGCTCGCCCCCATGTACTTGAAGTGGGGACGGGCCTTGAGCGTTACCGAGTACCAGCCCGGATCGCCCGCCACGTCGTTGACCTCGATCTTGGCCAGGCGCAGGGGCCGCTTGCTGCGGGTGGTGGGGTCGGGGTTGTCCATCTCGGTCACGTACTGGCTCACCCACTTGTTCAGCTCGCTCTCAAGGTCGGTGCGCTCCTTCCAGGTGCCGATGTTCTCGCGCTGGATGACCTTCACGTAGTGGGCCAGGCGGTTCATGATCATCATGTACGGCAGCTGGGTGCTGAGCTTGTAGTTGAGCTCGGCCTCCTTGCCCTCCGTGGTGTTGGCGAAGACCTTGCTCTTCTGGGCCGAGTTGGCGGAGAAGAAGGCCGCGTTGTCCGAGCCCTTGCGCATGGTGAGCGCGATGAAGCCCTCCTCGGCAAGCTCGTACTCGCGCCGTTCGCTGATGAGCACCTGCGTGGGGATCTTGGTCTGGATCTGGCCCATGGCCTCGAACTGGTAGAGCGGCAGGTTCTCCACCGCGCCGCCGCCCTGCGGGCCGATGATGTTGGCGCACCAGCGGTACTTGGCGAAGCTGTCCGTAAGGCGCGAGGCGAAGGCGAAGGCCGTGTTGCCCCAGCAGAAGTCGTCGTTGTCCTCGGCCCTCTCTTGGAAGTTGAAGCTCTTGGCCGGAACGGTGTTGGCCCCGTAGGGCAGGCGCAGCAGGAACTTGGGCAGGGTGAGGCCCACGTAGCGCGCGTCCTCCGACTCGCGGAAAGAGCGCCACTTGGCGTACTGCGGCATCTCGAAGATGGAGTGCAGGTCCTTCAGGTTCGGCAGCTGCTCCCAGGAGTCCACGCCGAAGAAGTCCTTGCCGGCGGCGGCGATGAACGGCGCGTGCGACATGGCCGCGGCCGAGGCCACGTACTGCAGCAGCTGGATGTCCTGCGGGCCGGGGCCGAAGTCGTAGTTGGCCACCATGGCGCCGATGGGCTGGCCGCCGAACTGGCCGTACTCCGCGGTGTAGATCTGCTTGTACAGGCCGCTTTTCACCACTTCCATGGAGTCTTCGAAGTCCGCCAGGAGGTCTTCCTTGGAGACGTTCATGAACTCCACCTTCACGTTCTGGCGGAAGTCCGTGCGGTCCACCAGGAATTTGAGCGAGCGCCAGGCGGATTCGAGCTTCTGGAACTGCTCGTCGTGCATGATGGCGTTCACCTGGGCGGAGAGCTTGCCGTCGATCTCGGCCAGCATGTCGTCCACCAGCGCGCCGGAGACCTTCACCTCGCCCCCGGCCTGCACCAGCTGCGAGAGGAAGGCCTGCAGCCCGGCCTTGGTGGCGCTGAACCCCTCGTCCGTGGGCTTCAGCTTGGAGGCCTCAACGATCTGGTCCAGGAGGCTTTCGCCCTCCCCGGTCTGGGCGGCCTGCCCGCCCGCTGCCTGAAGCTGTTCGTCAGCCATGTGCCATCTCCTCCCTGCTAGCCCTTGATGCCGAGTTCAGCGAGCAGCCGTTCGCGCGCGCCGGGGTCCTTCACCAGCTCCTGCACCTTCTTGCGGAACTCCGGCACGTTGGCCAGGGGTCCCTTGAGGGCCTTCAGGGCCTCGCGCAGCTCCATGAGCTTGGCCAGCTCGGGCACGCTGCGCACCATGGCGTCCGGGTCGAAGTCCTTCAGGCTCTCGAACTTCATGTTCACGGCCAGCTGCTCGTCCTCCTTGCCGGAGAGGCGGTTGGGCACGTTGAGCTTGAGCTCCAGCCCCTGGCCCTTCAAGACGTCGTTGAAGTTGTCCTTGTCGATGGACACCGGGTCGCGGTCCTCCACCATGCGGTCGTCGGGCTTCAGGGTGAAATCCCCGAGCACCATGAGCTTGAGGGGCAGCTCGACCTCTTCCTTGGCGTCGCCCGTGGCCGGCCTGTACACGATGTTGACCCGTTCCTTGGGGGCAACAGAACCTTCCTGCGCCATGATGCTCCTCCTTCGAACCTTCAGATTCTCCGCCTGCCGGGGGTCGCGTCCCCGGCCGTCCCGTCACGCCGTCAGCCCGCCAGGTGCAGCGCGGCCGATGGCCGGATGCGCGCCGCCCAGGAGGCGAAATTCCCCGCCTTGGAAAGCCCGGTCTCCCCGCCCAGGCCCATGCCCACCTCCCGCGCGGCGAGAAGCGCCTCCACCGCCAGGTCCGGGTCCCAGTCCTCCAGGCCCCGGCGCTCCACCTCGGCCACAACTTCCTCCGCCAGGGACATGGCCACCGGCCAGTGCCCGGCCCGGCCCAGGAGCGACATCTGCGCCAGCTTGAGCCTGAGCCGCGCGGGGCCGTCGGTGGCGCGCCGCGCCGCCTGCCCCAGAATGTCGAGGGCGCCGGCCACGTCCTGCCGGGCGAAATGCTGTTCCGCTTCCGCCCTGGCCTTGGCGGCCTCGACCATCCCGGCCGCGTCCGTGGCCGCAGCCCCCACATGGCCGTCCGCCCCTTCTTCGCTGGAAGCGAGGGATGCCAGCCAGGCCTTGGTGTCCGGGTCGGCGAAGGGCGTGCCGTCGGAGAAGGCCAGGTCGGCCACGCCGGGCAAGAGCCGCAGAAAAAGACGCACCTCGGCGCAGAGCGCGGCGTGGGCGCGGGCGTAGTCCGGGCCCAGGGCCTCCAGCGCCTTGGCGGCCACGCGGTGGGGATCGAGCCAGAACAGCCAGGCGCTCACCTGCTCCTCGGCCATCTGGGCGGCCAGCAGGGGGTTGCCCTGGGTCAGCAGGTTCAGCAGGGCGTTCTTGACCGCCTGCTCCGGCGGAGGAAGCAGGGTGCGCCCGCCCTCGGCCGGGGGCAGGCCCTCCAGCCGGGCCCAGGCGCCGATGCGCGAGGCGCGCCACGCCCAGGGATCGGCCGGGTCCTCGCGCCCGGCCAGCGCAGCGAGGTTCAGCGCGGCCTCGGCCAGTTGCATCCGGGCCTGGCGGGCATCTTGAGGGGCCGACTGCGCCGGGACAGCGGCCTGCGCCGCAGCCGGCCGCTGAGCCTGCCCGGCCGGAACGTCGGCGGAGGCTTCGGGCGCGGGCGCGGCGGAGGGATCGGGCAGCACGTCCAGCCGGTTCAGCAGCTCCAGCAGGTCGCGCATGGGGGGAAAATCGGGCAGCAGGCCGCCCAGGGTCTCGTCCAGGGCGCGCACGTCGGCGGTCAGGGCGCGGTGGGCCTCCGCGGCAAGGGGCGGCAGGTCCGTCGCTCCGCGCAGCCAGGCCATGGTCTTCTCCTGCCACCAGGCGAAGGCGGCCATGCGTCCGCGCAGGCGGTTCTTCGGCGGGGTGCAGGCATCCCAGAAGGTCGTGGCCAGGTCGTTCAGGATGCGCGCGCCCAGGGCCAGCCCGTCCAGGCCCCTGGTCTGCGTAAGGCCCGCGCCAAGGTAGGCCGCGGCGGTCAGGTCCTTGGCCAGGGTGGAGAGCACCTCCCCCGCGAGGTCGACGACACGGGTCCAGTCCACCGCGCCCCCGGCGGTGACCGAGGACAGCTTGTCGATCTCCGCCTGGAGTTGGGCGAAAGCCGGCTCGTAGTGCGCGTCCTGCCCTGCCGGCAGGGGAGTCGGTATGGGCGTGCGTCCGATGTCGTCCAGGTTCATCCCTTCTCCGCTCCGGGAAAATGCCCAACAAATCTGGGTGAACAAGGCCATGCGGCGCTGGGCCGAAAGGCCAAGTGCAATGTACGCAACTTTAGACTACCCAACAAGGCACCCCAAGTAAACCCCTCGAATCCCAGCCAGATGAAGGCCATGACCCCGGTTTGCGCACGCGCCAGCCAAGCGCCGGCGGAGACGGACCCTCCTCCGCTTCTCTGACTCTCTTGTGCCCCGAGTACCCCAAAAAGCCAAGCTCTTTTCTTGCGGCCGCCGACAAGCTGCCCGGCCACGCGCCACCGGCGGAAAATATACGCAGTTTTGGCCCGCCACGTACCTCCAGACTCTTGCGCCCGGTTCCTCCCCTGCGCTACAGTTCCTACAAACGGAGCCCCATGGGCCGGCCCCGCCCTCTCCGGACGGCGCGACCGAAGGAGCGCGAAATGCACGCAGCTTCACGGTTTCTCAATTTCCTGCTGGCCGTCTGCCTTGTCCTGGCGGCAACGGCCGGCGCCAGCGCCGCCCCGCGCGACCTGCCAGAGGTGAAAGCCAGCGGCGAGCTGCGCCACCTGGGCTTTGCCTACGCCAACTTCATCACCGGCCAGGGCGACGGCTTGGACGTGGACCTCATGCGCCTGTTCGCCAAGCACCTGGGCGTGCGCTACGTTTTCGTGCCCGCGGACTGGGACACCCTCTTCCCGGACCTCACGGGCCGCAAGATCAGGCTCCAAGGCGCGGAAGTGGAGATTCTGGGCGAGGCGCCAACCAGGGGCGACGTCATCGCCAGCGGGCTCACCGTGCTGCCCTGGCGGCAAAAGCTGGTGGACTTCTCCACCCCCACCTTTCCCACCCAGGTGTGGCTGGTGGTGAAGGCCGAGTCCAAGGTCACGCCCATCACCCCCAGCGGCGACATCAGGAAGGACATGGAGCGCACCCGGGCCAAGCTGCGCGGCCTGACGCTCCTGTGCAAGAGCGGCACCTGCCTCGACCCGGCCCTGTTCAACCTGGAACCCACCGGCGCCAAGCCCAGGCTCTTCCAGGGCAGCCTGAACGACCTGGCCCCCGCGCTCATCCTGAAGGACGAGACCGACGCCATCCTGCTTGACGTGCCCGACGCCCTGGTCGCCCTGCAGAAGTTCCCGGGAAAGATGAAGATAATCGGCCCGATGAGCGACAGGCAGGACATGGCCGTGGCCTTCTCCCGGCAGTCCCCCCGCCTGCGCGAGGAGTTCGAGCGCTTCTACGCCGGGCTCAAGCGAAGCGGCGAGTATGAGCGGATGATCAAGCGGTATTATCCCTTCGTGGGGACATACTTCCCCAACTACTTCAAGAGGTAGCAGCCCAAGCATGGCCGCTGGCGGAGGTACGGGGTTGGATCGGGACGGGCTGTTGCGCCACGCGGGCAGATTTCTGCGGCCAAGGCATCTGCTGCCGGCCGCCGGGGTGCTGCTCACATGCCTCATCCTGGCCATGCTCTGGTCCATGCACGCGTCCTCCGTGGCCAAGGAACGGGAGACCACCCTGCGGCTCATCGAGGACGTGCGCGGCGCGGCCGACACGGTGGGCTATTTCTTCTACGAGCGCGCCAACGACATGCGCACCGCGGCGGACAACCGCCAGATCCTGGCCTATTTCGAAAACAAGGCCCTGGGCATGTCCGAGGAGTATGGCCTGCTGGCCAGCCGTCTGGCCATAGGCGAACACCTGGCCAAGATCCTGCGCGACAGGCGCCTGCGCGACGCGCCCATCTACTCCGGCCTGGCCCTGCTGGACACGGCCGGCACGGTCATCGCCGAAAGCGGGGCCGAGTCCGGTTTCGGCGCGGGCAGCCCCTGGCGCAGCTTCCTCTCCGCCGGCGACCCCGGCCACTCCCTGTTCACCGTGGACTACGCCGCCGCGCCCCCGGCCGCGGTGCTCCGCCAGCCGGTGGTCCTGGGCGGCCAGTTGGCCGGGCACGTGCTGGCGCGCATCCCCCTGGAGCGGCTGCTGCCGCACCTGTTGCGCGCGCCCGCGGCCAACGCGCACTTCACCTGCATCACCGACGGCCGCCATCCCGTGGCCAGGCTCGCGGGGCATTACACGCCCTCCCTGGTGAACGAGGTGCCCGAGCCCAAGGCCGGCGAGCCCTACATCGCCCGCCGCCTGGACGCCGCCAGCAGCGGCGACGAGGGAACCGAGCACTTCGCCGTGTGGGCGCCGGTGGAGCACACCCCCCTGCGGGTCCTCACCATCGTGGAGGCGGAGGAGCTCCTGGGGCCGTTCACGCCCTGGCTCGTCACGGCCGTGGCCGGGCTGCTGTGCGCCTTCACCCTGGCCGCGCTGGTGCTGGCCTGGCGCGCCGGCTCGAAGCAGCTGGTGCTCTCCGCCCGGCTGGAGGAGAAGACCCAGGCCGAGGCGGCCATACGACAAAAGGCCAGCGAGCTGGAGCAGCTGCTGGACAGCCTGCCCGGCTACGCCTTCTTCAAGGACGCCCAGGGCCGCTACCTGATGGGCAACGCCAGCCTGCGCCGCATGGTGGGGCTGACGCCGGAGGAGCTTTGCGGCCGCAACGACCGCGAGCTCTTCCCCCCGGAGCTGGCGGAAAAATACATGGCTGATGACACGCGCATTCTCTCCGGCCGGGAGGAACGGCTGGAAACCGAGGACAGCGTGCCCGACGCAGACGGCTTCCGCGACGTGCTGACGCGCAAGGTGGCCGTGCGCGGCGACGCGGGCCAGGTCATCGGCCTCATCGGCCTGGGGTACGACATCACCGAAAAGAAGCGCGTGGAGCGCGAACTGACCGCGGCCTACGCCGAGATGGAGCAGCGCGTGGAGCAGCGCACCCGGCAGCTGGCCCGCACCAACGACCTGCTCCTGGCGGAGATAGCCGAGCGCAAGCAGGCCCTGCGCGAGGTGAACCTGGTGCTCTCGTCCATCTCGGCCATGCTGGTGGGCGTCGATATGGAAGGCCGCGTGCGCAAGTGGAACGAGGCCGCGGCCGGGGTGTTTCAGATGCCGGAGGAACGCTGCCTGGGGCGCGAGTTCTCCGCCCTGCCCCTGCCCTGGGACTGGGACCGCGTGCTCGCCGCCCTGGGGAGCTGCCGGGCCGAGCGCCGCGCCGTGAAGCTGAACAACCTGTGGTACGAGCGCGCCGACGGCAAGGACGGCTTCCTCTTCCTCACCGTGAGCCCCATCCTGGACGAGGACGGCGGCTTCGAGGGCGTGCTCGTCCTCGGCACGGACATCACCGACTTCAAGGTGCTGGAGGCGCAGCTGGCCCAGGCCCAGAAGCTGGAGTCCATCGGCCAGCTGGCCGCGGGCATCGCGCACGAGATCAACACCCCGACCCAGTACGTGGGCGACACCATGACCTTTCTGCGCGACGCCAACGCCGACCTGCTGCGCGTGCTGGACATGGTGGCCCCCCTGGCCCGCGCCGCCCGGCCCGGCCAGGCCGATCAGACAGGCCAGGCCGATCAGCCCGTTCAGGCAGATCAGGCAGACCGGCAAGGCCTGCGGGCCGTGGCCGCCGCCCTGGAGGACATCGAGTACCCCTTCCTGCGCGAGGAGATGCCCCTGTCCTTCACCCGGGCCAAGGGCGGCATAGAGCGCGTCAGCGGCATCGTGCGGGCCATGCGCAGCTTCTCCCACCCCGGGCAGGGCGAGAAGAAGGGCGTGGACCTGAACGAGGCCCTGGTCAACACCATCACGGTCTCGCGCAACGAGTGGAAGTACGTGGCCGAGATGGAGACCGACCTGGACCCCGGCCTGCCGCGCGTGGTGTGCCTGCCGGCGGAGATGAACCAGGTGTTCCTGAACATCATGGTCAACGCCGCCCACGCCGTGGGGCAGGCCGTGTACGGCACGGACCGGCGCGGGGTCATCCGCGTGCGCACCGCCCAGGAGGAAGGCGGGGTGGTGGTGTCCATCTCCGACACGGGCACAGGCATACCCGCTGCCGTGCAGGGCAAGATCTTCGACCCCTTCTTCACCACCAAGGAGGTGGGCAAGGGCACGGGCCAGGGCCTCACCCTGGCCTACGACATCGTGGTCAACCGTCACGGCGGGACCATCACCTTCGAGACGGAGGAAGGCCGCGGCACCACCTTCCACATCCACCTGCCCCTGGGCTGGTGATTCCCGGGACACGGACATGGCCAAGCCGCGCATACTTTTCGTGGACGACGAGCAGGACGTGCTGGACAGCCTGCGCCTTTTGCTGCGGCCCCAGCGCCAGCGCTGGGACATGGCCTTCGCGGCCGGCGGGCCCGCCGCCCTGGCCCTCATGGCCGGGCAGGACTTCGACGTGGTGCTGAGCGACATGCGCATGCCCGGCATGGACGGGGCGCAGCTTTTGGCCGAGGTGGCCCAGCGCTCGCCCAACACCGTGCGCATGGTCCTTTCCGGCTATTCCGACAAGGAAACCGCGCTGCGCACGGTGCGCCTGGCCCACCAGTACCTCACCAAGCCCTGCCCCCCGGAGGAGCTGATCCAGGCCGTGGACAAGGCCCTGAGCCTGCGCGGCGTCATCAACAGCGACCGCCTCAAGCGGCTCATCCACCGGGTGGACACGCTGCCCGCCCTGCCCCCGCTCTACCAGCGCCTCATGGGCGAGCTCTCCAAGGACAACGCCTCCCTCAAGCACGTGGGCGACATCATCTGCCGCGACACGGGCATGTGCACAAGCATCCTGCGCATGGTGAACTCGTCCTTCTTCGGCCTGCCGGCGCATGTTTCCAGCGTGCACCACGCGGTCAAGCTCCTCGGGGTGGAGACCATCCGCGCCCTGGTGCTCACCTTCGAGCTTTTCTCCACCACGGCCGCCGGACCCGCCGTGCCCGGCGCGTGGCTGGAATCCCTGGGGGCCCACAGCCTGCGCACGGCCTGCTACTGCCGGGCCATGGCCGAGGCCGAGCTCTCGGACGCCACCGGGCGCGACGACAGCTTCATCGCCGGACTGCTGCACGACCTGGGCAAGCTGGTGCTGGCCAGCGCCCTGGGCGACGAATACGCCGGGACGCGGGCGGCCGCCCTGCGCCAGGGCCGCCCCCTGCACGAAGCGGAGCGCGAGGCCTTCGGCGCGAACCATGCCGAGGCCGGAGCCTATCTGTTGAGCCTCTGGGGCTTCAAGGACGCCATCACCGAGGCCGTATGCGCCCACCACGACCCCGGCCGCCTGCACTGCGCGGAGTTCTCCCCCCTGGTTGCGGTTGCAGTAGCCAACCATTTCGACCACGAGCTTTCACCCATGCTGGCCGGACCGGAATCCGGCGGGCACGTGCTGCCCGGCATCAGCCGGGGGGACTACGCGGAGAGGCTCAAGCAATGGCGCAGCCTGTGCCTGGGCGCGCGCGACGAGGAGGACTAGGTGACGAAGAGAATCCTGTTCGTCGATGACGAGGAGGCGGTGCTCGACAGCTTCCGCCACATGCTGCGCAGGCAGTTCGAGGTCTACACGGCACTGGGCCCCGTGCAGGGGCTCAAGGCCATCCAGGGCTCGGAGCGCTTCGCGGTGGTCGTCTCCGACCTCAAGATGCCCAGCATGGACGGCATCACCTTCCTAAGCCGCGTGCGCGACCTCTCGCCCGATACTGTGCGCATCATGCTCACCGGCTTCGCCGACGTGGAAGTGGCCATGAGCGCGGTGAACGAGGGCCAGGTGTTCCGCTTCCTCACCAAGCCCTGCCCGCAGGAGACCCTGACCAAGGCCCTTTTGGCCGGGCTGGAGCAGCACCGCCTGCTCATGGCCGAGCGCGAGCTTCTGCGCGGCACCCTGCGCGGCAGCATCCAGGTGCTCACCGAGGCCCTGAGCCTGGCCAACCCCGAGGCCTACGGCCGGGCCCACCGCATCAAGAGCATCGTGCGCAGGCTGGCCCAGGCCGCGGGCATCCCCGTGACCTGGGAGCTCGACCTCGCGGCCATGCTCTCGCACATCGGCTGCATGTCGCTGCCGCGCACCGTGTTGGAAAAGATCGCAGGCGGCCAGGACCTGACGCCCGAGGAGCGCGCCCTGTACGACAGCCACCCCGCCGTGGGCGCGGCGCTCTTGGAGCACATCCCCAGGCTTGCGCCCGTGGCCGAGATCATCGCCCTGCAGCACGAGCGCCACGACGACTGCGCCTGTCCGGGCAAGCACCTGCCGGCCCGGCTGCTCAAGCTCGCCACGGACTACGACATGCTGGAGAGCCGCGGCATGCCCCCGGCGGACATCCTGAAGAGCATGGAGGCGGACCTAAGCGGCTACGACCCCGTGCTCTTCCAGGCCCTGGCGCAGTCGTACGGCCAGATGGCGGACACGGTCCTGCGCCGCGTCATGATCAACGAGCTGGCCGAGGGCATGGTGCTGGAGGAAGGCATCGTGTCCGAGCAGGGCCTGCTGCTACTGGCCAAGGGCACGGAGATCAACGCCGTCTCCATCCAGCGCATGCGGCAGTCGGCCCAGCGCTTCCAGGTGGTGGAGCCGGTGACCGTGCGCATGCCCGCGCACCAGGAGCACCCGGCCGGGGCCGCGCCAGCCGCTACTTGAGCCCCTTGCGGAAGAACCAGCCCGCGAGCGAGAGCGTCACCACGGCGATGACCGCCAGCGGCCAGATGGTGGCCAGCACGGTGGAAAGCGGCATGCCCTTGAGCATGATGCCGCGCACAGCCACCAGGAAGTGCCGCATGGGATTGGCCAGGGACACCACCTGCAGAAACGCGGGCATGGTCTCGATGGGCGTGGCGAAGCCGGAGATGAGCGTGGCCGGCATCATGAAGGTGAAGGTGCCCAGGATGGCCTGCTGCTGCGTGTTGCACAGGGACGAGATGAACAGGCCGAAGCCCACCACCGAGAGAAGAAAGAGCACCATGGCCAGGGCCAGCACCAAGAGCGAGCCCTCGCACGGGATGCCGAAGACCAGGATGGCCACGGTGACGATGAGCACGCTCTCCACCGCGCCCAGGATCATGGCCGGCAGGGTCTTGCCCGCCAGTATCTCCCGCGGGGAAAGGGGCGAGACCAGCAGCTGGTCGAAGGTGCCCAGCTCCCGCTCCCGCGCCACGGAAAGCGCCGTCACGATGAGCGCCACCACCATGGTCAGCATGCCGATCAGGTTCGGCACCGTGAACCACAGGTAGTCCAGGTTGGGGTTGAACCAGTTGCGCGCAACCAGCGTGGCCGGGGGCGGGGCAAGTCCGTAGCGCTCCACCAGGTCGCGGTTGTACTGTTCAACTATCCGCTGGGCGTAGCCCTGCACGATCTGCGCGGCGTTGCTGCGCCGGCCGTCCAGCAGGATCTGCGCGCTGGCGGGCCGGCCGGCCGCCACATCGCGCGAGAAGCCTTCCTCCAGCACCAGCACGGCCATGGCCTTCTCGTCCTCCAGGGCCGGGGCCACGCCGCCCTGCGCGCGCAGGGGGTATACCCGCTTGAAGTAGGGCGAGCCGGAGAAGCGCTGCACCAGTTCCGTGGCCGCCTTGCCGCCGTCCTTGTCCAGCACGGCCAGCTCGATGTTCTTGACCTCCAGCGTAGCCGCGAAGGCGAAGATGGTGAGCTGCAGAAGCGGCGGCAGGATGAGCACCGTGCGGCTCTTCCTGTCGCGCAGCACGGCCAGCAGTTCCTTGATGACCAGGGCCTTCACGCGGACGAGGTTCATGCCACCGTCCTCGCCGTGTTCTTGAGGGTGAGCCCCAGCAGCACCGCCGCGATGAGGGCCATGCCGCCCATGTTGGGCAACAGCAGGGCCCAGGCGTCACCCGCCAGGAACAGCGTCTTCAGGCAGGACACGTAGTAGCGTGCGGCGATGGCGCGCGAGAGCAGCTCGATGGGCCAGGGCATGCCCGAGGGCTCGAACACGTAGCCGGAGAGGAAATAGGCGGGCAGAAAGGCCGAGAGGATGGCCGCCTGGGAGGCCACGAACTGGTTGCGCGCCACGGAGGAGATGAACAGCCCCAGCCCCAGGGCCGAGAGCAGAAACACGGAGGACACCGCCACCAGCGCGGGGATGGACCCCCGGAAGGGCACGCCGAAGAGCGCGATGGTGATGCCCAGGCAGATGAACATGGCCGCCATGCCCAGCAGGAAATAGGGAACCAGCTTGCCGATGAGCATCTCCACCGGGCTCACCGGCGTGGCCAGCATGGCCTCCATGGTGCCGCGCTCCCACTCCCGCGCCACCACCAGCGCGGTCAACAGCGCGCCGATGAGGGTCAGGTTGATGGCCATGCCGCCGGGCATCAGGCTGTTCAGGCTCACCAGCTCCTGGTTGAACCAGGTGCGCGGCAGGAGGTTCGCGGGCTGGCGGAACTCCGCGCCCTTGCCCTCGGCGCGCACCGCCATCCAGGAAAGCCACACCCCTTGCGCGTAGTTTTGCAGAAACTGCGCCGTGTTGGGCTCGGAGCCGTCGGCGATGACCTGGAAGGGCACGCTCTTGTCGGCCCGGGCCAGGTCGCGGCTGAAGGTCTGGGGGATGACCACCAGCCCGCGCACCTTGCCGGATACCAAATCCGCGGCGAACTCGCGCCGGTCGTGGCCCACGCGGGGGTCGAAATACTTGCTGGCCAGGAAGGAGGCGGCCAGGTCCTGGGCCTCGGGCGAGGAATCCTCCAGCACGATGCCCACGCGCAGGTGGTCCAGGTCCAGGTTGGTGGCGTAGCCGGAAAGAAGCGTCAGGAACACCGGCAGGATGAAGCCGATGAGGATGGAGGAGGGATCGCGCACGATCTGCAGGCCCTCCTTGACGATGATGGCGGCCAGGCGCCGCAGGGCAGGGCTCGTCATGCCGCCCTCCCCTTGCCGCCGGGCAAACTCGCGGACGGGCTCTCCGCCTTGGCGCGCGCCGCGTCGTCGCGCTGCACCAGCTCCACGAAGGCGTCCTCAAGGGTCGGATCGGCCACCGCAGGCGTGCGCACCCCGTCCTTGAGCGCGTCCGGCGAGCCCAGGGCGATGACCCTGCCCCGGTACACAAGGGCGATGCGGTCGCAGTACTCGGCCTCGTCCATGAAGTGCGTGGTCACCATCACGGTGACGCCGCGCTCCACCATGCCGTTGATGTGCGTCCAGAACTCGCGCCGGGTGATGGGGTCCACGCCGCTGGTGGGCTCGTCCAGAAAGAGCACCGGCGGCTCGTGCATCACCGCGCAGGCCAGCGCCAGCCGCTGCTTGAAGCCCAGCGGCAGCTCGTCGGCCGAGGCCGACAGATAGGGCGCAAGGGCGAAGGTCTCGATCATGCCCTCCACGGCGCTTTTGCGCGCCGCCCCTTCCAGGCCGTACACGCCGGAGAAGAAATCCAGGTTCTGCCGTACGGAGAGCGTGCCGTAGAGCGAAAACTTCTGCGCCATGTAGCCGATTCGCTCCCGCGCCGCGCCCCTGCTCTTGCCCAGCACCAGCCCGTCCACCAGGGCCTCCCCGGCGGTGGGCTTCAGCAGCCCGCACATCATCTTGAAGGTGGTGGACTTGCCCGCGCCGTTGGGCCCCAGCAGGCCGAAAATCTCGCCCTGGCGGATGGCGAAGTCGATGTCCTGGGCCGCGGTGAAGTCGCCGAAGCGCTTGGTGAGCTGCCGCGCCTCCACAACACTGTTCGCGTTGGGCGGCTTGTTCTGCATGCGCGCCGCCAGGGGGGACACGCCCCCCGGCCCGCCGCCCAGGATGTCCAGGAAGGCGTCCTCGAAGCGCGGCGGCACGGGCACAAGCTCCGCGCCATGGCCCGCGCGCATGGCGGCCAGGTCCGGCGCCTGGGCCCCCTGCCCGAGCACCAGGCGCACGTGGCGGCCCTGGATGACGCCGTCGATGACGCCGGGCAGGCCCAGGGCCCGGCGCAGCACCCCGCGTTTGCGCCCGCCGCCCGATTCGCCACCCGATTCGCCGCCCAATTCGCCGCCCGATTCGTCGGGCTCGCTGCCGGGCGAGCCGCCTTGCGGGGGGCCGTCCAGGCCGCGCACCTGCAGCACCCGGCCCCGCACCCGGCCCGTGAGCTCGCCGGGCCTGCCGGAAAAAAGCAGCCGCCCGCCGGAGAGCAGCAGCACCTCGTCGCAGGCTTCCGCTTCATCCAGGTAGGACGTGCTCCAGACCACGCCGATGCCCTGCCCGGCCAGCTCGCGCACCATGCGCCACAGCTCGCGCCGGGAAATGGGGTCCACGCCCACGCTGGGCTCGTCCAGCAGCAGCAGCTCCGGGCGCTTGATCATGGCGCAGGCCAGGCCCAGCTTCTGCTTCATGCCGCCGGAGAGCCGCCCGGCCAGACGCGAGGTGAAGTCGGCCAGGCCGGTGAAATGCAGGAGCCGCTCGAAGGTGGCCGCGCGCTCCGCCGGGGGCAGGCCGCGCACCTCGGCATACAGGCGCAGGTTCTCGCCCACGGAGAGGTCCTCGTACAGGCCGAACTTCTGCGGCATGTAGCCGATGCGCTCGTGCAGGGCGCGGGACTGCGGGCCGGGGTCCAGACCCAGCACGCGGAGTTCGCCCGCGCTGCGCAAAAGCAGCCCGGCCATGAGCCGGATGAGGGTGGTCTTGCCTGCGCCGTCCGGCCCCACAAGGCCGGTGACGAGGCCAGGCCGGATGTCCGCGTCGATGGCGTCCAGGGCGGGTGCGCCGGAAGGCGCAAAGCGCATGGCCAGGCCGCGCGCCGTGACCAGCGCCGCCGTTTCCTGGCCTGCCATGCCCGCGTCGGCGTCCATCACCTGGCTTCCTTCGCCCCTGCGGCCGGGGCGGGAGCGGAGGCCGGGGCGCTTGTCGTCGCGTTCGTTGCCGCGCTCGTTGCCGCGCCCGTTGCCGCGCTCGTCGTCGCACTGGGAGCCGCCTTGGACACCGTCCTGGAGGTCGCCTTGGCCGGCGCGGGGACAGTGGAGTTGCCGGCGGCGCTTGCTGCCGCGCTTGCAGCCACGTTGGCTGTCGCGCCGGCTGTCGCGCCAGCTGTCGCATTGGCTGCGGGCGCGGCGGCGGGTTCCTGGGACGGCACGGGCCGGTCCGGCGTGCCCGCGGGCGCGGCCTTCACCGTCACCGGCATGCCCTGGCGGATGCCCTCGTCCGGGTCCTCAACCACAATGCGCAGGCGGTACACAAGGTCCGTGCGGAGCGCCTCGGTCTCCACGTTCTTGGGCGTGAACTCCGCCACCGGGGAGATGAAGCCCACCGTGCCCGCATAGGGCTTGTTCGGACGGGAATCGGTGTACACCAGCACGGGCATGCCCAGGTGCACCTTGCCCAGGGAGGGCTCGGACACGTAGGCCCGCACCCACACCGGCCGGTGCAGGGAAAGCACCAGCACCGTGGCCCCGGCGCTGGCCATGGAGCCGGGCTCGCGCACGCGGGAAAGCACCCTGCCGTCGCTGGGCGCGATGATCTCGGTGTCCGCCAGGTCGGTCATGGCGGCGGCCACGCCCGCCTCGGCCGCGCGCATGGAGGCCTCGGCCCCGCGCACGTCCTCAGCGCGGAAGCCCGACGCCTGGAGCTGCAAGCCCTTGCGGGCGCTCTGCAACTGGGCCAGCAGGCTGTCGCGCTGGGCCACGGCGTCGTCGCGCTCCTGGGCGGAGATGGCCCCGCTCTTCAGAAGCTCCTCCCGGCGGCGGGCAATGCGCGCGGCGTTCTCCACCTGGGCCGCGAACTGCTCCACCTGGGCCCTGGCCTGGGCCACTTCCTCGCTGCGGTAGCCGGCCTGGAACTTGGCCATGTTGGCCGCGGCCACATCGCGGTCGCCCACGGCCTTGGCCAGGGCGTCGCGGTAGCGCTGGGCGTCCAGCGTGGCCAGCACGTCGCCCGCCTTCACCGTGTCGCCCTCGTCCACGTTCACCTTGGCCACGCGGCCCGGCACCCGGAACGACAGCTCCACCTCGCGGATGTCCACGTTGCCGTAGAGCTTCAGCTCCTTGCCGTCGCCCCGGCCGCGCAGCAGCGCGAAAAGCGCCAGCCCGGCCACGGCCGCCGCCGCAAGCGCAATGACGATCTTCTTCCTGTTCATCTGCCGTCTCCCGGCGCGCCGCCCCCGGCAGGGTCCTGGTCCTGGCACGCGGGGGCAAAGCCCGCCACCATGGCCTCCACCTGCTGGATGCACAGGCGCGATATGCATTCAAGATGCTCATCGGTCAGTTTGTCGCCGCCCACTACCCGCAAAACGCCGGTCATGCCCACGCGGAAGATGACCAGCTGGCCCATGACCGAGAGCGCCCGGAGCCGCAGCTCCAGGCAGTCCTCCATGCCGAAGAGCCGGCCCAGCAGCGCGCACCATACCGCGTGAATGCGCGAAAAGAAGCCCTCGTGAAAGAGGTCGAAGGCCGCGGTGGGCGCTATCTGCTCCTGCATCATGATCTGGCTGAAGGAGCGCGACTCCGGGTTGCCCAGCATGACGCGCACCATGGTGCGCACCATCTCGCCCATGGCGGCCAGCAGGTCATCGCGCGTGCTGGCCGGGTTGCCGCAGGCGGCCATGACCGTGAACACGCCCTGGCCCACCTCCTCCAGCTTCCGGCTGATGCCCTGCTCCAGCACGGCCCGGTACAGCCCTTCCTTGCCGCCGAAATGGTACAAAATGGCCGAGAGGTTCACCCCGGCCTCCTGGGCCAGGGCGCGGGTGCCGGTGGCCTCGTACCCGTGCAGGCCGAAGAGCCGCAAGCCCGCCTGGATGAGCCGCTGCCGGGTCTCGGTGTCGCTCGCCTTGCCGTTCTGCCGCGTCGCCATGCACCCCCCGCCGGGGGGGCCCGGCAATATTTATTCGTTCGATTGAACTAATACGCAGAAGCCAGTCTGTCAACCTTGGCCGCTGGTTGTATCTCCGGGCGGACTCACAAGAAAAGAAGCCCAGGATGCTTCGGCAGAGGAGGCCAGGCGAAAGGTTCTGGCGGATGGTTCTGGCGAGAAATTCAGATGGAAGGTGCTGACGCAAGGGCCAGACAGAAGGAGCCGCCGGGCGGCGGCGCCGGGCAGCGCCCGCGGACGGCAGCCGCAGCAGGAGGCGGCGGGGGAAGCCTGCGCGCGGACCGGCTAGCTCTGGGGCATCGCGGGCGGGCGGGGGCTCCTGCGGCCGGAGACGATGTCCTCCATGCCCTGCAGCATGGCCTCCAGGTCACTGGTGAAGTAGCGGCGGAAGATCGCGCCCAGTGCTTCCTTGAGGGCTCCCTCGTCGCAGTCGGACACGCCCTCGTACAGGTCCTTGGCAATGCCCCGGAAGGCGTCGAAAACGGCGGGGTCGAAACGGGTGCCGCGCTCCAGCTCCAGCAGGCGCATGGCCTCCCCGAGGGGATAAGGCTCCTTGTAAGGCCTGCGGGAGGTCAGGGCGTCGAACACGTCGGCCACGGTGAAGATGCGCGCCGCCAGGGGGATGGCCGCGCCCGCCAGGCCGCGATCGTAGCCGCCGCCGTCGTAGCGCTCGTGGTGGCATCCCACCACGTCCATGGCGTCGGCCAGCCAGCCGGCCTGGGACACGATGTCGCGCCCGTGCTGCACGTGCTCCTGCATCTCGTGGTACTCGCCGTCCGTCAAGGCGCCGGGCTTCAGCAGCACAGCGTCGCGGATGCCGATCTTGCCGACGTCGTGCAGCATGGCCCCCTTCACCAGGGGCCGTATGGAGGCGTCCGGCAGGCCCAGGGCCTCGGCCAGGCGCACGGAATAGATGGTGACGCGGTAGTTGTGGCGGTCGGTGTCGCTGTCGCGCTTGGCGATGGCGCTGCCCAGCACGCGCAGGGTCTCCAGGTTGGCCTCCTGCAGGTGGACGGAAAGGCGCGTCACCCGGCGCAGCAGCCGCACGATGACCGGGTAGAGCAGCAGCGTGGCGGCCAGCGCCACGAGCACCACCAGCCCCACGGTGCGCAGTGCCCCGGCGGCCACGTCCTCCAGCACACGGCCGGACACGGCGTAGATGCTCTCGGCATAGGCCGCCACGCGGCCCTGGCTGTCCGCCAGGGACACGGCCAAGTGCAGGTGCGGCCTGCCGCCGATGCTGACCAGCCGGCTGCTCTGCACGGCCTGGCCGGGCCTGAAGGCGTAGGGGCGCGCATCGAAGTAGGCGGCCACCTCGCGGGCCAGGCGGTAGTTCGTGGCGGCGCGGCGGGCCACCGGCCTCGCCTGGCCGTCCAAAATGCGCACCGAGGCGGTGAAGCCCAGGCGGGAAGCCGTGCGGCCCTCGCTGGGCAGGGCGTCCAGCACCTGCTGGATGCGCCCGCCCTCCTCCGGTCCCAGGGGGGCGGCCGCGTCCAACTGGGGCAGGATGAGGGCGCGGAAGTCCTCCGCCCCGGCCAGGGAATACTCGATGATGGCCTCGTCGTAGCGGGCCAGCTGGTGCAGATAGGCCGCGCCGCCCAGAACCACGCAGATGACCGCAGTCATGACCACCAGCCGCCGGATGAGCAGGCTGTGCAGCGAGGCCACAATCCCCCGGCGGGAGGTCCGGGCGGCGTCCATGTTCCCCTCCCCGGGCTAGGAGCCCTCCGGCCCCTGCCCGGCGGACTTCTTCCCGGCCAGCCGCTCGGAGAACTTCTGGATGACGCTGTACAGCACCGGGATGAGCACCACGCCGATGGCCGCCGCGAAGAGCATGCCGCCGAACACCGCCGTGCCCATGGTGTTGCGCGCGGCCGCGCCCGCGCCCTTGGCCAGGGCCAGGGGCACCACGCCCAGAATGAAGGCGAAGCTGGTCATGAGGATGGGCCGGAAACGCGCCAGGGCGCCCTCCAGGGCGGCCTCGTCCGTGGGCATGCCGGCCTCGCGCCGGGCCTTGGCGAACTCCACGATGAGGATGGCGTTCTTGGCCGCCAGGCCGATGAGCACCACCAGGCCGATCTGGGCGTACACGTTGTTGTCGAAGCCCCGGACCATCTGCGCGGCCATGGCGCCGAAGACGCTGGTGGGGATGGACAGGATGACCGCGAAGGGAATGGACCAGGACTCGTACTGGGCCGCCAGCACCAGGAAGACCATCAAGAGGCCCATGCCGAAGGCCACCATGGCCTGGGCCCCGGCCTGCTTCTCCTGGAAGGCTATGCCCGTCCACTCCATGCCGTAGCCCTGGGGCAGGGTCTTGGTCACGGCGCGCTCCACCGCGCCCATGAGCTCGCCCGTGCTGTGGCCCGGGGCCACGCCGGTGGTGAACTCCACCGAGCGGTACAGATTGTAGCGGCGGATGTACTCCGGTCCCTTGATGCTGGTTCCGGTGCCCAGGGTGTTCAGGGGCACCATGCCGCCCGAGGAATTGCGCACGAAGAACCGCGCGATGTCCTCCTCCGTGGCGCGGTACTGGGACTCCGCCTGGAGCATGACCCGGTAGGTGCGGCCAAACTTGTTGAAGTCGTTCACGTACTTTCCGCCGAGCATGATCTGCAGGGTGCTGAACACGTCGTTCAGGATCACGCCCTGGGTCTTCACCTTGGCGCGGTCAACATCGAAGAAGTACTGCGGCACGCTGACGCTGAAGTCCGTGAACACGCCGCCCACGGCCTTGTCCGCGGCCACGGTCTTCCACAGGGCGCCCATGTTCTTGCCCAGGTCGGCTATGGACTTGCTGGAGCGGTCCTGCATCTCGAACTGGTAGCCGCCGGTGCTGCCCATGCCGGGCACGGTGGGCGGCGGAATGCAGATGATGCGGCCTTCGGGCATCTGGCTGAAGGCCGCCTGGGCGCGGCCGATGGCCGCCGCCAGGGAGAGCTCCCTGGTCTGGCGCTCGTCCCAGGGCTTGAGCACCACGAACAGGCAGGAGGTGTAGGAGCTGTACCCGCCGGTGAGGATGTTCAGGCCGCCCAGCACGATGGTGTCGGCCACGGCCGGGTCCTGGGTCAGCACGGCCTCCATCTTCTTCACCAGCGCGTCGTTGCGCTTGAGGGACGCCGCCTCGGGCAGGTTCACGGAAACGATGTAGTAGCCCATGTCCTCCGAGGGCACGAAACCCGTGGGCAGCACCTTGAGCACGCCGCCCGTGGCCGCGAAGAGCCCCAGCAAAGCCAGGAGCACCATGGCCGACATGCGGATGCCCTTCTTCACCAGCGCGCCGTAGCCCGCGGTGAAGGCGTCGAAGCCCCTGTTGAACCCGCCGAAGAAGCGGCCGATCAGGCCGGTCTTCTCCTTGGCGGGCCGGAGCAGGATGGAGCACAGGGCCGGGCTCAAGGTCAGGGCGTTCAGGGCGGAAATGCCCACGCTGACCGCCACGGTGACGGCGAACTGCTGGTACAGGCGCCCCGTGGTGCCGCTCATGAAGGCCGAGGGCAGAAACACGCTCATGAGCACCAGCGAGATGGCCACGATGGGCCCGGCCACTTCGCCCATGGCCTTTTTCGTGGCCTCCAGCGGCGGGAGCTTCTCGTGGTCGATCTTGTGCTGCACGGCCTCCACCACCACGATGGCGTCGTCCACCACGATGCCGATGGCCAGCACCATGGCGAAGAGCGTTATGGTGTTGATGGAGAAGCCGAGCAGCGGAAAGGCTGCGAAGGTGCCGATGAGCGCCACCGGCACGGTGATCATGGGAATGAGCGTGGCGCGCCAGTCCTGCAGGAAGATGAACACCACGACGAGCACCAGGATGACCGCCTCGAACAGCGTGTGCAGCACGCTCTCGATGGAGGCGCGCACGAAGCGGGTGGTGTCGAAGGGGATCTTGTACTCCATGCCCTCGGGGAAGCTCTTGGAGCGGTCGGCCATCAGCGCGCGCAGCTGGTTGGCCAGGTCGATGGCGTTGGCCCCGGGCAGCTGGTAGATGCAGATGGTTGAGGTGGGCTGGGCGTTCAGCCTGGTGTAGCCGCGGTAGCTCTCGCTGCCCAGTTCCACGCGGGCCACGTCCTTCAGGCGCACGATGTTGGCGCCGGTGCCCGCGCGCAGGATGACGTTCTCGAACTCCGCCGGCTCGGCCAGGCGGCCCTTCACCTGCACGGTGATCTGGAAGGGGACGTTCCCCGGCGAGGGCTGCTGGCCCAGCTGACCGCCCGGGGCCTGCACGTTCTGCTCGGAAAGGGCGTTGGCCACGTCCACGGCGGTAAGGCCCAGCTGCGAAAGCTTGTTGGGATCGAGCCACACGCGCATGCCGTAGGTGAGGTTGGCCGCCAGCACCACGTTGCCCACGCCGGGAATGCGGCTGATGGCGTCCACCAGGTTGATGCGCGCGTAGTTCTCCAGGAACAGCGAGTCGTAGATGCCCTTGGGCGAGGTGAGGTTCACCACCAGCACCATGTCGGGCGACTGCTTCATCACCGACACGCCCGCGCGGGTGACGTCGGCCGGGAGGCTGGGCGCGGCCAGCTGCACGCGGTTCTGCACGTCCACGGTGGCCAGCTCCAGGTCGCGGTCGGCCTCGAAGGAGACGTTCAGCACCATGCGGCCGTCGTTGGAGCTCACGGAGTTCATGTACAGCATGCCCTGGGCGCCGTTCACCTGCTGCTCGATGGGCGCGGCCACGGTCTCCTCCACCACCTGGGCGCTGGCGCCGTTGTAGCTGCCCACCACCTGCACGGTGGAGGGCGCGATGCGGCTGGGGAACTGCGACACCGGCAGCACCGCTATGCACAGCCCGCCCACGATGGTGATGATGATGGAGATGACCGCGGAGAAGATGGGGCGTTGGATGAAGAAGTTGACCATGCAGGGCTCCCTTGGCGGCGCGTGCGCGCGGGAATTGTGTGCTGCAGGATGAGATTCGGCCGGGGCGGGGGCGCTCCCTCCCCGGCCGGTGTCGCCGCTTCGGCTACTGCTTGGGAGCCGCCGCAGCAGGGGCGGCGGGCTGGCCCTGGCCGGGCGCGGCCGCAGGGGCGGCGGGCGCCGCCACCACCGGGGTGCCGGTGCGCACCTTCTGCCAGCCGTCCACGATGATGGTCTCGTCGGCGTTCAGGCCCTTCTCGACGATGAAGCCCTCGGGCACCTTGATGCCCAGGGTCACGGGACGGCTGTCGGCCTTGCCGTCCTTGCCCACCACGAAGACGAACTTGGTTCCCTGGATGTCGTTCACGGCCTGCTCAGGCACCAGAATGGCATCCTGGGCCACGCCGACCTCGATGCGCACCTTGGCGAACAGGCCGGGCTTGATGAGGCCGTCGGGGTTGGGGAACACGGCGCGCACGGGCAGGGTGCCGGTGCTGGGGTCGATGGCCCGGTCGGCCATGTCGATGGAGCCCTGCTGGGGGTACACGGTGCCGTCGGCCAGGATCACCGTGGCCGGAAAAGGCTTGGAGGGCTGGCCCTTGGCCTTGGCCTCGGCCGCCCACTTGGCCACGGCCAGGTAGTTGCGCTCGGTGATGTTGAAGGTGACGGTGAAGTTGTCCGTGGCGGAGATGGTGGCCAGCAGGCTGTTCTCGCCCGGGCCCACCAGGTCGCCCACCTTGAAGTTGCTCTTGCCGATGCGGCCGGACTGCGGGGCCAGCACCCGGGTGTAGCCCAGGTTGACGCGGGCCTCGCTGGCGGTGGCCGAGGCGGCGGCCACGCTGGCGGCCAGCTGGCGCTCGTTGGTCACCTTGGCGTCGTACTCCTGCTGGCTCACCGCGCCCTGCTTCACCAGCGCCTCGAAGCGCTGGCGCTCCTTGCGGGCGTATTCCAGCTGGGCCTTGCCCTGGGCCACGTCGGCGCTGGCCTTGGCCATGGTGTTCTCCTGCTCCACGGGATCGATGACGAAGAGCAGGTCGCCCTGCTTCACCAGGGAGCCTTCGCGGAAGTTTATCTTCTTCAGGAAACCGTTGATGCGCGCCCGGAGCTCCACCGTGGACTGGGAATCCGTGCGGCCCGTGAACTCCGCCACCAGGGGCACGCTCCTGGGCTGCACCGTCTGCATGGTCACGGGCACGGGCTTGGCCCCCTGGGCGTCCTTGTCGTCGCCTTTGCCGCAGGCGGAAAGGGCAAGGGCCAGCAGCACGCAGAGCGCAAGGCGGCAGGCCAAGGGGGATTGCTGGGCGGAGCATGGACGCTTCGTCATGGAAGATCCTCCTGCAGGGTGCTCGCCGATGGTCAGCGCATCAGGACGGGGGCACGCTTCATCGACTGCCGGCTGTGAATACGCATTTTTACTATGACACGTCGCACTGGTCGGGGCAAGGGGGCCCGTGCGGTCTTTTCCCGCCCCTGCGCAAGCCCCCCGCGCCGCATCCCACGAGCAGCCCGACAGGGAAAACCTCCCGCTTGCGGGAAAGTCTCCCGGCGCTTCTCCGCCATGGTCCCTCGGCAAATGGCGCATCCACCTATTTCCCCTGCCCGCGCGCGGGGATAACAAAGTCAGCGGCAGGAGTCTTTCCCGCCGCCGCGCAGGTGCGCGGCGGGAATGTGCGAAACCAAGCTGGAGGGGATATGCCGAGCAACTCCGAGTATGCCCAGAGGCAGTTCCGGACAGAGGCGGCAGGCCGGGCCGAGCGGGAGATTATCGAGCGTGAGCTGCGCGAACTGCGCGGCAGGCTGCGGGCCCTGGAGGAGAAGGTCGCCTTCCTGACCAGCCAGATTTCCTCGCGCAAGGCAGACCAGGACCCCCCGCGCGGGTTCTCCTAGGCGGCGGGGCAGGGTCGAGGCGCGCCGGCGGCCGGGCGACGGGGGGTGTGCCCCCGCGAGGGCCGCGCGGCGGTTTGGGCATGGCCGCGGCCGTGCCGGGCAATCATTTCACCTGGAGGGAGTATGTCGCAGTGGTCCAAAAGCAATGACGTCCTGAACACCGTGAACCGGGGCAACCCGTGCGAATCCGGCCTGTGCACCCTGTGCCGGGCCGACTGCTCCGGCAAGTGCGAGACCTGGCTGTCCAGCCTCAAGGGCCGCAGCCTGCTCTACCCCCGCGACTTCGGCGCCGTGACCGCGGGCAGCGGCAACACCTGCCACGTGGGCGTGAGCTACAACTCCCTGCGCATCCAGGGCTACAACTACGGGGCCGACGGGCTGGCCAAGGGCGTGTCGAGCTCGCCGGACAACTGCCTGTTCACCCGCGTCGGGCTGGAGACCTCCTTCGGCCGCCAGGACCCCGTGAAGTGCCGGCTGCCGCTCATGACCGGGGCGCTGGGCTCCACCTTCATCGCCGCCAAGTACTGGGACTCCTTCGCCATCGGCGGCTCGCTGGCGGGCATTCCCGTGGTGGTGGGCGAGAACGTCGTCGGCGTGGACCGCGAGAGCAAGCTCACCGCCAAGAAGATCACCAAGGCCCCGGAGCTGGACCGCCGCGTGGAGACCTACCTGCGCTACAACGACGGGTATGGCGCCATCATCGTGCAGATGAACGTGGAGGACACCCGCAACGGCGTGGCCGAGTACGTCATCGGCAAGTACGGCGACAAGGTCTGCCTGGAGCTCAAGTGGGGCCAGGGCGCCAAGAACATCGGCGGCGAGATCGAGGTCGCCAGCCTGGACTACGCCCTGTTCCTGAAAAAGCGCGGCTACCTTGTGGACCCCGACCCCGAGGACAAGAAGGTCCAGGAGGCCTTCAAGAGCGGGGCCGTGCGCGGCTTCGCCCGGCACAGCCGCCTGGGCTACACCGACCTTTCCTGCGAGGCCCAGGTGCGCGAGAGCTTCATGGAGTCCGTGGCGTACCTGCGCAAGCTGGGGTTCAAGCGCATCTCCCTCAAGACCGGCTCCTACGGCATGGAAGCCCTGGCCATGAGCATCAAGTACGCCACCGACGCCGGCCTTGACCTCTTGACCATCGACGGCTCCGGCGGCGGCACGGGCATGAGCCCCTGGAACATGATGGAGACCTGGGGCGTGCCGAGCATCCTGCTGCACGCCAAGGCCCGCGAGTACGCGGCCCTGCTCGCCGCCCGCGGCCAGAAGGTGGTCGACATGTCCTTCGCCGGCGGCTTTGCCCGGGAGGACCACGTGTTCAAGGCCATGGCGCTCGGCGCGCCCTTCGTGAAGCTCATCTGCATGGGCCGCGCCATCATGATCCCCGGCTTCCTGGGGGCGAACATCGAGGGCGCGCTGCACCCCGAGCGCCGGGCCAAGGTGCACGGCAACTGGGACGCCCTGCCCAAGACCGTGAGCGACCTGGGCAAGAGCCCGGAGCAGATCTTCGCCTGCTACGAGGACGTGAAGAAGCGCGTGGGCGCCAAGGAAATGAAGAACATCCCCTACGGGGCCATCGCCTTCTGCACCCTGGCGGACAAGCTCTCCGCGGGGCTGCAGCAGCTCCTGGCCGGCGCGCGCCGCTTCAACCTGGGGCAGATCAGCCGCAACGACATCGCCGCCGCCAACCGCGAGACCGCGCTGGAGACCGGCCTTCCCTTCATCACCGACGTGCAGGACGAGACCGCCAGAAAGATCCTGGAAGCCTAGTCCCAGCTGGGCCAGGCCGGCTCCTTTCCCGCCGCGGGGGGGGAAAGGGGCCGGCCCCTGTTGCCGGCCTGGGCGGGGCGGGCGGGGTTGGCGCGGCCGGAAGGGCGTGCTACCCTGAAACCGTTTCCCGGCGCGAAAGCCGCCCCGGAGCAAGAGCCAGGCAAGGCCCAGGCGAAACACCATGTCCGACATGCGCAAGACCAAGGCCCAGCTCGTGGAGGAGCTTACACGCCTGCGCGAGGAGGGGGCCTGCGCCGCCGTGCCCGAGCACGAGCGCGTGCTGCGCGCCCTGCGCGAGCGCGTGAAGGAGCTGAACTGCCTGTACGGCATCTCCCGCCTGGCCCAGAACCGGGAGCTCTCCCTGGAGGAGCTCATCCGCCAGGTGTGCGGACTGGTGTGCGAGTCCTGGCAATACCCGGAGATCACCTGCGCGCGCATACGCCTCGCCCCGGTCAAGGATGCGCTGGAGGAGGGCCTGGACTGCGCCACGCGCAACTTCGGCCCCTCGCGCTTCGCGCAGAAGAGCGCCATCGAAATCGGCGGGGAGCTGCTGGGCGAGATCGAGGTGCGCTACCTGGAAAAGCGGCCCAAGAGCGACGAGGGCCCGTTTTTGCGCGAGGAGCGCCACCTGCTGGACGCCGTGGCCGACAAGCTGGCCCGCCTGGTGGAGGCCGCCCGCACCGAGGCCCGCATGCGCGTGCTCTCGCGCGAGCTCATCAAGGCCCAGGAGAAGGAGCGCCTGCGCATCGCCACCGAGCTGCACGACCACCTGGCCCAGGATCTGGCCAGCCTGAAGATGGAGCTGGGGGGCCTGACCGACCCCAGGCCGCCCGCGGGCAGGGAGCTCAAACGCAGGCTCGCGGCCATGGAGGAGCGCCTCTCCGGCGTCATCGCGGGCATCCGCGACCTGGCCTACGACCTGCTGCCGCCGGGGCTGGAGGATCTGGGCCTGGTGCGCACCCTGGCCCGGCACTGCGCGGACGTCTCGTCCCGCGCGGGCCTTCCCGTGGAGTTCTTCGCCGACGGCATGGAGGGCCTGCGGCTCACCTTCGAGGCCCAGATCAACATCTACCGCATGGTCCAGGAGGCCCTGGCCAACGTGCGCAGGCACGCCCAGGCCAGCCAGGCGACGGTGCGGCTCATCCTCTCGCACCCCAAGCTCATCCTGCGCATAGAGGACGACGGACAAGGCGTGGACCTGGAAGAGCGCCAGGACGAGATCCGGGAATCCCGGCGCATGGGCCTGTGGAGCCTGCGCGAACGCGCGCGCCTGCTGGGGGGAACCCTTTCCTTACGCTCGCGCCCCGGCAGGGGCATGCTCGTGCACATCGAAATACCAGTGGAGAACCGCAATCATGGCGACGAAGTATAAGCTGCTCATCATCGACGACCACCCCATGTTCCGCGACGGCCTCAAAACCATCGTGCGCCTGAACCCGGCCTACGAGATCGCCGGGGAGGCGGGAAGCTGCGCCGAGGGCCTGGCCCTGGCCCGCAGCGCCCGCCCGGACCTGGTCATCGTGGACATCTCGCTCCCCGACGGCAACGGCATCGACCTGGCCCGGGACATCCTCTCCCAGGTGCCCATGGCCCGCGTGGTCATGCTCAGCATGCACTCCAAGGTGGATTTCATCGCCACGGCCTTCCAGGCCGGGGTCTCGGCCTATCTGGCCAAGGAATCCAGCCGGGAACAGCTGCTGCAGGCGCTGGACGCGGTGATGGCCGGCCGGCAGTACCTGGACGGCTCCCTTTCGCCCCGTGTGGTGACGGAGCTGCTCTCGCGCCCCAGCGAGGAGACGCGCATGGCCGACGCGGCCTACGCCAAGCTCTCCCGCCGGGAGCAGCAGGTCCTGCGCCTGCTGGCGGAGGGTCTGGCCCCGGCGGTCATCGCCGAGCGGCTGTTCATCTCCCGCAAAACGGTGGAGAACCACCGCACCAACATCCTGACCAAGCTGGGCATAAAGAGCCCGGTGGCCCTGGTGCGCTACGCCGCCCGCCTGGGCCTCATCGACCTGGACAACGACGAATAGCGCGCCCGCTAGCGCTCCGGGCTCTGGGCGGCGCCTTCCGCCTGCAGCGCCACGCCGCTCTCGATCTCCTTGCCGTCGCGCAGGATGGTGAGCTTCACCGTGTCGCCGGGGCGGAAGTCGTCCAGCCGGGAAAGCAGGGCCGGCACGGAATCCACCGGCTTGCCCTCCACCTTGAGGATGATGTCGCCGGGGATGAAGCTGCCCTCGCGGTCGAAGCGCGCGCCCTTGAGTCCGGCGGCCTGCGCGCCGGAGCCCGGCCGCACGCGCAGCACCAGCACGCCCTTGACGCCCAGGTTCTCTGCGGCGGTCTCGTTCACGCGCTGGTCAACCTCGATGCCGAGGGCCGGCCGCGCGTAGCGCCCCTTGGCGATGAGCTGCGGCACCACGCGGTTCACCGTGTCCACCGGCACGGCGAAGCCGACGCCCGCCGACGCCCCGGAGGGGCTGTAGATGGCCGTGTTGACTCCGATGAGCCGGCCGGCGGAATCCAGCAGCGGCCCCCCCGAATTGCCCGGATTGATGGCCGCGTCGGTCTGGATGAGGTGCTCGATGACCCCGTTGTCATCGCCCTTGAGCGAACGGTCCAGGGCGGAGACGATGCCCGTGGTCAGGGTCCAGTCCAGGCCGAAGGGGTTGCCGATGGCGTAGACCTTCTGCCCCACCTTGAGATCGGCCGAGGTGCCCAGGGGAACCGGGGCGCGCTTGACGCCGGTGTCGATCCTGAGCACGGCCAGGTCGTGCATGGGGCTCGCCCCCACCAGGGTGGCGGTGAGTTCCTTGCCGTCGGAGAAGCGCACCCGGGCCTCGGCCGCGCCGGCGATGACGTGGAAGTTGGTGACCACGTGCCCCTTGTCGTCCCAGATGAAGCCGGAGCCCGCGCCGCGCGGAATGGTGAAGATGTTCCGGCTCCAGAACTCCACCACGCGCTGGGTGGTGGTGATGAACACCACCGCGTCCTTGGAGCGTTCGAAGAGGTCGATGGTGCTCTTCTCGTCGGCGGCGAGGTCTCCGCGCGGCGTCACCGCGCGGGGCACGGCCGTCTCGCGCCAGAACAGGCGCGTGGCCATGGGGGCCAGCTGCCACGCGGCAATGACCAGGATGATCGCCGCCACCGTCCACTTGAGCCTGCGCAGGTAGGCGTCGCCGCCGTTCTTGTCCATCCGGTCCCCTCCTTGTGCTGTTGCCGTCCGCTTCCGGCACTGAATGTAACGCTTCCCGCCGTCAATTCAAGGGGATGCCCCCCCCGGAAAGGACAGTTTTTTTCCGAGGCGCCGTTCATCCATTGAAATACACTTTACCGCCATGCGCCAGCGGTGGTATGCAGTGCGCATGCGCCGGATTACGTACTTCATCCTCCTGCTCCTGGCCACCGTGGTGTGCGGAGGGCTCCTTTTCGGCGCATACGCGGTGGCCCGGCAGGAGGCCGTGCGCAACCTCCAGACCCAGCAGCTCATCCTGGCCAGGCAGGCGACCCAGGGCATCCAGGACTTCTTCACCCACAGCAGAAGCCTGGTGGAGTCCATGGCCCAGAACCAGCACGTCATCCGGCTGGACGCCGAGGGCCAGGAATACCTCGACACCATACAGCGCGACAACTCCCGCGAGCTGCGCGCCATAACCCGCGTGGACGAGCGCGGCGTCATCCTCTTCTCCACTCCGGACAACTCCGTGGCCGGGCGCGACGTGTCCGGCCAGGACCATGTCCGGCGGGTGCTGGTCAACCACGGCCCCACCCTGAGCGACGTCTTCACCTCGGTGCAGGGCTACCGCACCATCGCCCTGCACGTTCCCGTGATCGAGGGCGAACGCTTCCGCGGCACCCTGGCCCTGCTGCTGGACTTCGACTCCATCACCCGGCGCTACCTGGAAGGCGTGCGCGTGGCCGAAAGCGGCTACCCCTTCGTCTACAGCCGGCAGGGCGTGCTGCTGTACAGCCCCGTGAGCGGACTGGCGGGGAAGAGCTTCGAGGAGATCAGCGCGGGTTTCCCCGAGCTCCGGGCCGTGGTGGAGGCCATGCTGCGCGGCGAGACCGGGGAGTCGCGCTTCCACTTCGACCGCGTGCTCGACCAGAAGCCGGAACGGGTGCTCAAGCACGCCGTGTACATGCCCATCAAGCTAGAGGACACTTTCTGGAGCATCTGCATGGCCACGCCCGAGCAGGAGATAACGGCCACGCTCTGGCGCTTCGGCCTGTACCTGCTGCCCCTGGCCGTGGTGCTGCTGCTGTGCACGGTTTTCGGCGTCACCATGGGCCTGCGGCACTTCGTGCTGGAGAAGGAAATCGTCCTCCGGCGCGACACCGAGGCCGCCCTCAAGGAAAGCGAGGAGCGCTACCGCTCGGTCATCGAGAACATTTCCGACGTGTTCTACCGCACGGACAACGAGGGCCGGCTGGTCATGATCAGCCCCTCGGGCGTGGCCCTGGCCGGCTACGACCGCCAGGAGGACATCCTCGGCCGCAACATCGCGGAGTTCTGGCGCAACCCGGAGGAGCGCCTGCGCATGGTGCAGATCATCCAGGCCAACGGCTCCGTGCGCGACTACGAAGTGGAGCTGGTGGCCCGAAACGGCGAGCCCATCTACGTGGCAACCTCGTCCAATTACTACCGCGGCAAGAACGGCGAGATCCTCGGCGTGGAGGGCATCTTCCGCGACATGAGCCAGCGCAAGCGCGACCGCGAGGCCCTGGAGGAGAGCGCCCGGCGCTTCCACTCCCTGTTCGACAACATGGCCGAGGGCGTGGCCCTGCACACCCTGGTGCGCGGAGAGGACGGCCGCGCCCTGGACTACCGCATCGAGGAGGTGAACCACAGCTTCGAGCGGATCTTCGGCGCGAAGGCGGCGGATCTGGCGGGCAAGACCGTCACCGAGGCCTTCCGCCTGCCCTTCCCTCCGCACCTGGAGGAGTTCGCCGCACTGGTGGCCACGGGCCGCAGCCTGCAGACGGAATCCTTCCTGACCAACGTGGGGCGGCATGTGGCCATTTCAGCCACACCCCTGGGAGAGGACGGCTTCGCCGCCATCTTCACGGACATCACCGAGCGCAAGCACATGGAGGAGCAGCTGCTCTTCCGCGCCCTGCACGATCCCCTCACCGGCCTGGCCAACCGCACCCTCTGCCTGGACCGCATCGCCCTCGCGGGCGAGCGCGCCCGGCGCAGACCCCAGCCCGGCTACGCCGTGGTGTTCATGGACCTGGACCGCTTCAAGCTCATCAACGACAGCCTGGGGCACGAGGCCGGCGACCAGCTGCTGCGCGAGGTGGCCGGCAGGCTGCTGGCCTGCACGCGGCGCATGGACACCGTGTGCCGCTACGGCGGCGACGAGTTCGCCCTGGTGCTGGAGGAGCTGCCCGCCCGGGCCGTGCTGCGCACCCTGAAGCGCATCCGCGAGAGCCTGAAGACGCCCATCGCCATCGGCGGCCACAACATCCAGGTGGAGGCCAGCTTCGGCGTGGCCTACCCGCCGCCCGGCCCCATCGGACCGGAGGACATCCTGCGCAACGCCAACATCGCCCTGCACCGCGCCAAGCAGATGGGCCGCAACCGCGTGGTGGTGTACAAGCCCAGCATGCACGAGGCCGCCATCCAGGTCATGAGCCTGGAGAACGACATCCGCCGGGGCCTGGCCGCGCGGGAGTTCTTCCTGCTCTACCAGCCCATCTTCGACCTCAAGGCCAGGCGCCTTTCCGGCTTCGAGGCGCTCTTGCGCTGGCGCCACCCGGAGCGCGGCACGGTGAACCCCTCGGAGTTCATCCCCGTGGCCGAGGAGTCCGGCCAGATCTTCGAGCTGGGCAGCTTCGCCCTGGAGGAAGGCTGCCGCCAGGTGGCGGAGCTCATGCGCAGGACCCCGGCCGCGCAGGGCCTCACCCTGGCGGTGAACCTCTCGCCGCGGCAGTTCTCGCGCCAGGGCCTCACCGAGCAGATCGACCGGGCCCTGACGGAAACCGGCCTGCCGCCGGAGGCGCTGGTGCTGGAAATCACCGAGTCCTCCATCATGAAGCACCCGGAGGCCTCTGCCAACATCCTCACGCGCATCAAGGCCCGCGGCGTGAACATCGCCCTGGACGACTTCGGCACGGGCTATTCGTCCCTAAGCGCCCTGCAGCACCTGCCCCTGGACCGCATGAAGATCGACATGAGCTTCGTCTCGCGCATCACCCACAGCGCAGAGGACCGCGAGATCGTGCGCGCGGCCATAACCCTGGCCCGCAGCCTGCACCTCGTCACCGTGGCCGAGGGCATAGAGACCGAGGCCCAGCGCGCCATCCTCACCGAGCTCGGCTGCGACCAGGGCCAGGGCTTCCTGTGCGCCCCGGCCATGCCCCTGGAAGACGCCCTGGACTCCCTGGACCCCAATACCTGCGGCACGGCTGCCCGCTAGGCCCGTCCGGCCGGCCCGCTCCCGCCCGCCCTGCCTGCGGCCGCGGGATGGCGCAGGGCCATGGACGCCCCTGACGGCACTTGACCGTTCCGGTGAAGTTGCATACAGCAACCACATGTTCGCCACCACATCGCACTATCTGCTGAAGGACTCCCTGGGGCACCTGGCCACGCAGTTCTCCAAGGCCGCGCTCAGGCGCATCAACCAGGAGCTTGCCGCGCAGGGGCACCCGGTCACCAGCGAGCAGTGGACCGCGCTGGTGCACATATGGAACCAGGAAGGCCTGACCCAGCAGGAGCTGGGCGAGAAGCTCCTGAAGGACAAGACCAACATCGCCCGGCTTGCCGCCGGGCTGGAGCGGCTGGGCTACATCCGCCGCGACACGGGCAGCCGCGACCGCCGCGAGCGCTCCTTGCGGCTCACGGAATCCGGCCGCGACATGATGCCCAGGCTTGCCGCCCTGGTGCAGGGCGTGCTGCACGAGGCCTGCGCCGGCATAGACGAGCATTCCCTGTACATTTGCCGGCAGGTGCTGCGCAAGGCGCGCCAGAACCTGGCTCCCTCCTCCGCCGAATAGTCTCCATCCACAACGATTCCGCCGGCGGCTCCCGCCCTGGCTCCTGAAGGAAGCTCCCGATGCTCTCCACCTTTGCGTTTTTCCCTGCGCCGCTGGGCGCGCTGCTCAATTCCGGCGCCATCCTCTTGGGCGGCGTCATCGGCATGACCCTTGGCCGGCGCATGCCCGAGGCGATGCGCGCCTGCATCTTCCAGGGGCTGGGGCTCTCGGTGCTGGCCGTGGGCATCAAGCTCACCCTCAAGACCGCCAGCCCGGTGATTCTCATCACCAGCATCGTGTGCGGGGCGGGCATGGGCGGCCTGCTGCGGCTGGAGGAGCGCATGGCCGCAGCCAGCCTGTGGGCCAAGGCCAGGCTGCGCGCCAGGGATCCCAGGTTTTCCGACGGACTGGTGGCGGCCACAACCATCTTCTGCTGCGGTTCGCTGGCGGTGCTGGGCCCGCTGGACGAGGGCGTGCGCGGCGACCTGACGCTTTTGTCCACCAAGAGCTTTCTCGACGGGCTGACCACCATCGCCTTCGCCTCGGCCTACGGGGTGGGGGCGCTGGTCTCCTGCGTGCCGGTGCTTTTTTACGAGGGGTCGCTGACCGTGCTGGCGGTCAAGCTGGCGGGGTCCATAGACCCGAAGGTGGTGACGGAGCTCTCGGCCGTGGCCGGGGTGCTCACCATGGGCACTGGCGTGAACCAGCTGGAGCTCAAGCGCATCAGCCTGCCGAACATGCTGCCCGCCCTGCCCATCTGCGTGGCCCTCGTCAGCTGGTTCGGGTAGGCGGAAGCCCCGCTACTTCTTGTTCCCCAGCATGACCATGGCCTGCAGGACGCGGGAATATTCCTGGTCGTAGGCGGGGTCCTGGGCCAGCTGCGCGGCGGCCTTGGCCTGCTCCATGGCCTCGGCGTAGGGGCGCTTCACGGTCATGGCGCAGAAGGAATCCACCAGGGCGCACAGGCGGCCCAGGTCGCCCACGGCCTGGCCCTGCTTCTTCTGCGGGTAGCCGGAGCCGTTCAGGCGCTCGTGGTGGTCCATGACGCACTCCTCCACCTCGGGGAAGCGCAGGTCCAGCTTGGCCAGCATCTCGTAGCCCACCTGCGTGTGGCGCTGCACCTTGGCCCTGTCCTCCCCGGTGAGGGGCTTGTCCTTCTCCACCAGGAAGGCCGGCACCTTGCTCATGCCCAGGTCGTGCAGAAAGAGCCCGGCGGTCAGGTGGTCCAGGATTTTGCGCTTCACCTCGCCGGCCTCGTACTGCTTGGTGTGCGCCTTGATGTGCAGGGCCAGGCCCATGACGCCGCAGTTGAAGGAGTGGTTGGCCAGGCTGTGCGTGGCGTGCAGCCGGCGCGAAAGTGCGCGGATGCGATGCGGATCGGCGTAGAGGTACTCGGTGAGCACCATCATGTCCGTCCACAGCTTGGCGAAGACCATGGGCACGGGCTGCTCGAAGAACTCGCCCAGGCGGCGGGTGAGGGCCTGGGCGAAGATGTCGGCGATCTCGCTCTCGTGCAGGTTCTTGTCCACCAGCACCAGGTCCAGCTGATAGCTGATGTGCTTGACGTAGATGGGATGGTCCGCGCGGGAGACGAAGATGAGCCCCTCTTCCACCAACTGCGCCAGCTGCTCCACCTGCTCGTTGGACAGGCGCTCCCCGGCCTTGCAGTACGACAGCACGCGCGCCACGTCCTCCTTGAACCGGAACAGGTTCAGGGGCGGGCGGTACTTGCTGAAGCTCTCCAGTATGTCCAGGTTGATCTGGTAGTACTGCTCATCCAGCGCATCGGCGATGCTCGCCTTCTTGTCAGCCGCCGCCATGAGCTATTTCTCGTACACCTTGACCACGTTGGTCTGGGTCTGCAGCTGGCCGCGCTTGGGCTGGCCGGCGGTAACCACCACCACGTCGCCGCTGGCAAACAGCGGGGACTCGCGCACGAAGCGCTCGGCCCGCTCCTGGTGGTTGTCGTCCTCGGCTATGGGCGACACGGGCGTGACGCCCCAGGACAGGTTGGTGAAGTGCCGCACCCGCGAGTCCGGGCTCATGGCGAAGATGGGCTGCTTGGGCCTGCAGGCCGCCAGGATGCGCCCGGTGGAGCCGGAGGTGGAGTGCGTCACCAGGGCCTTGGAGCGGGTCTTCTGGGCCAGCAGGCAGGCGCAGTAGGCCAGGAACTTGGCCGGGTGCTCCTGGTCGCTTGGCGGCTTGGGCGCGGCGCCCTCGTCCTCGAAGTAGAACTCCTCGGCCATGGTGGCGATCTTGCGCATGAAGCCCACGGCCTTGTCCGGGTACTTGCCGATGGCCGTCTCCTCGGAGAGCATGATGCAGTCGGCCCCGTCCAGGATGGCATTGGCCACGTCGGTGGTTTCCGCGCGGGTGGGCATGGGGCTTGAGACCATGGACAGAAGCATCTGCGTGGCCACGATGACCGGCTTGCCCGCGGCGTTGGCCGCGTTGATGATGCGCTTCTGCAGGGCGGGCAGCTGGGCCAGCTCGCACTCAAGGCCAAGGTCGCCTCTGGCCACCATCACGCCGTCGCTCTCCTCCAGGATGCGGTCCAGCCCGATGATGGCGCTCTGGCGCTCCAGCTTGGCGATGACCGGCAGCACCCGGCCCATGTTCCTCATCTCCGACTTCAGGTGGCAGATGTCGTCGGCCTTCTGCACGTAGGACAGGGCCACCACGTCGACGCCGAGCTCCATGCCGATGGCCAGGTCCTCCTTGTCCTTGGCGGTGAAGGCCGCCAGGGGGGTGGTCTTGCCGGGGAAGGCTATGCCCTTGCGCGCCGGGGCGATGCCGGAGTTCTCCGCCCGCAGGCGCACAAGCAGGTCGCCCTCGCGGGCGATGACGTTGAACTGGAGCATGCCGTCGGACAGGGCCACGGTCTCGCCCACGTTGATGCTGCGCAAAAGCGCGGGCTGGTCCAGGCAGATGAAGGGCTCGTCGCGGCCTTCCTCCTGTCCGGGCGTGCCCAAAAGCACCTCGGCCCCCTTGGCGATCTCAAGGGTGCCGCGGCCGATGTCGCAGGTGCGGATCTTGGGCCCGGAGAGGTCCTGCAGGACGGTCAGCGTCAGGCCGGTTTTCTGCTCCAGCGCGCGGATGATGCCCACCAGCTTCACGAATCCTTCCTTGCCGCCGTGGGAAAAGTTGAGCCGGAAGATGCGCGCCCCGGCCTCCACCAGGGCGGTGATGGCCTCTTCGGTCTCCGTGGCGGGGCCCAAGGTGGCGATGATCTTGGTGTGCATTTGCGATCTCCTTCTATTTTCTGCCCAAAAATTTCGCCCGTCCGCCTATGGGATGGGATACCCCAAGCGTCCAGTATTCTTTGCTCTTCCCAACAGGCCGGAAAGCCGCGCCGGTGTTGGCTTGATTACTAACCGAATTTCTATGGGAAGCAAATCTTTTTTGTGTTGACTTTCAGCTGGAATTCATAAAAAGGTGGGGCGAAGTGGTAGAACGTGGAAAATTGTGGTTGAGTGAGGGAAAAACGTGAGACTCCTGGGCCATGCACACCGCAGTCTGGATCCGAAGGGCCGGCTTATGCTGACCCCGGAGTTCCGCGACCAGTTCCTGGCGGAAACGCCGGACGGGCGGCTTGTGCTGACCATCTACCAGGGGCAGATCATCGGCATCACCCCGGCCCAGTGGGACGCCTTCGTGGCCGAACTGGAGAAGCCCGCCACTCCCTCCCCCACCCTGCAGAACATCCGCCGCGTGGCCTTTGCCGGCTACGTGGAAGTCGTGCTGGACAAGCAGGGCCGCATCCAGCTGCCCAGCCACCTGCGCAAAAGCGGCAGGCTGGAGCGCGACGTGGTTCTGGTGGGCGCCGGCAAGAGCATGGAAATCTGGGACAAGGAGCGCTTCGAGGCGCTGCTTGAACAGACGCCCGAGGACGTCTCCACCGAGATGGCCCAGGCCAACATAAAGCTTCCTTTCTAGCGGGAGAGAGCACATGTCCGCCAACGACAAGGTCCCCCACATTCCAGTGATGCTGGATGAGATCGTGGGGTACCTCTCTCCCCGGCCGGGCGGCCGCTACCTGGACGGCACCCTGGGCCTGGCCGGGCACAGCCTTGGCCTTTTGCGCGCCAGCGGCGGCCAGGCCGAGCTTTTGTGCCTGGACCGCGACGAGCAGGCGCTTTCCCTGGCGCGCAAGCGGCTTGAGGAATTTCCCGGCCGGGCGCTGAGCTACCACACGCCCTTCAGCGGCTTCGAGGAGGCCATGGAGGACGCCGGGTGGGAGATGCTCGACGGCGCGGTGCTCGACCTTGGCGTCAGCTCGCTGCAGTTGGACGAGGCCGCGCGCGGCTTCAGCTTCAACGCCGACGGCCCGCTGGACATGCGCATGGACGCCACCAGCGGCATGGATTCGGCCAAGGTGCTGGTGAACCGCGGCCACTACGAGGAGCTCAGAAGCATCATCCGCGACCTGGGCGACGAGCCCCTGGGCGGCAAGATCGCCCGGGCCATCATCCGCGCGCGTGAGGAAGCCGAGATTACCACCACGTCAAGGCTTGCGGAAATCGTGTTCAGGGCGTACCCCCCCGACCGCCGCCGCGAGGCGAGAAACCACCCGGCCACGCGCACCTTCATGGCCCTGCGCATGGCGGTGAACAACGAGATCGGGGAGTTGCGGGAATTTTTGTCGCGCATTGTGCGCCACCTGAAGCCGGGGGCCCGCGTGGCCATCATCTCCTTCCACTCCGCGGAGGACCGCGAGGTGAAGGAAAGCTTCCGCCATTGGGCCAAGGGCTGCCGCTGCCCCATGGAGCAGGCCATCTGCACCTGCGACCGCACCCCGGTGCTGAAGGTGCTGACGAAAAAGCCCCAGCTGCCCACCCAGCTGGAGATGGACCGCAACCCCAGAAGCCGCAGCGCCAAGCTGCGCGTGGCCGAGAGGCTGCCCTTCGCGGAGGCCGCGGCATGAGCAAGCTCAAAGGCTGGGTGGCGGCGTTCTTCTTCAGCATCGCCGGGGCGCTGGTGCTGGGCCTTTCCAGCGTGTGGCTGAACATAGAGCGCATGGACCTGGCCTACGACCTGAACAAGCTGGAGAAGGAACTTGCCAGCCGCACGGCCCTGGCCGCCAAGCTGGAGCTTGAACGGAACAATCTCATCTCGCCCTACCGCCTCAAGCGGCTGGCCTCCGTGTACGGGCTGGTGCCCGTGGGGCCGGGGCAGATGCGCATCATGACGGGCCAGGACAAGGCCCCCGACAAATAGCCGGAAACATTAGACGGACAAACGCGGCAAGGAACCATGGACGATGGCGGTCAGAAGTCGCATCGAGCGCAAGCGGCCCAAGGAGGCCAGAAGCAAGACCGACCTGGGCAAGCTCAAGCTTGTCCTGGTGGCCTTGGTGTTCGCCTCCATCTGGGTGATCCTGTGGGGCCGCGCCGCCTACGTGCAGCTGATGCTGGGTCCGAAGCTCTCGGAGGCCGCGGGCAAGCAGAACCTGGCAACGGAATTCGAACTGGGCGAGCGCGGGCGCATCTACGCCAGCAACAACGCCCTGTTGGCCACCAGCGTGGAGAGCAAGAGCGTGTACGCCTCGCCCGTTGAGATCCAGAACCCGGCCCAGACGGCGCAGGCCCTGGCCCAGATCCTTGGCACGCCCAGGAAGAATCTGGAAAAGGACCTGGGGTCGAGCAAGGGCTTTGTCTGGGTCAAGCGCCAGATAGACGACCGCGAAGCCCAGGAGCTGGCCAAGGCCAACCTGCCGGGCATCCACCTGACGAGCGAGTTCCGCCGCATGTATCCCAACCGCCACCTGGCCGGCCAGGTGCTGGGCTTTGTGGACGTGGACGGCAAGGGCCTGGAGGGCATCGAGTCCCTCTTCGAGGAGCGCATGGCCGGCGGCAAGGCCAAGTTCGTGGTCCAGCGCGACGCCTCCGGCCGCAGGCTCTACCTCGACGCCCAGGGCAAGGAGATGAACATCAAGGGCCAGGACGTGCGGCTCACCATCGACACCGTCATCCAGGACGCGGCCGAGCAGGCCCTGGCCGAGTCGGTGAACAAGTACAACGGCCGCTCCGGCATGGCCATCGTGGTCAAGGTGGACACCGGCGACATCCTCGCCCTGGCCCACTACCCCTACTTCAACTCCAACAGCCCGTCCGACTCCAAGGCCGCCGCGCGCAGAAACCGCGCCGCCATGGACATCTTCGAGCCGGGCTCCACCATGAAGCCCTTCGTCTTCGCCGCCGCGCTGGAGCAGAAGGTCATCGACGCCAACAAGGTCTTCGACTGCGAGAACGGCAAGTGGATGCTGCGCGGCAAGACCATCCGCGACACGCACCCATACCGCTGGCTTTCGGCCAACCGGGTGCTGCGCTACTCCAGCAACATCGGCTCGGCCAAGATCGGCCTGGCCCTGGGCGCGCAGCCCTACTACACCGCCCTGCGCAAGCTTGGCTTCGGCGAACGGCCGGGCCTGGGCCTCGCCAGCGAGTCCCCCGGCATGCTGCGCCAGCCCAAGGAATGGAGCGAATTCGACCTGGCCGCCATCTCCTTCGGCCAGGGCATCGGCGTCACCGGGCTACAGATGGCCAAGGCCTACCTCTGCCTGGCCAACAAGGGCGTGCTGAAGCCCCTGCGCCTGGTGACGGAGCCGCCCCAGGAGAACGTGCCCGAGCCTACGCGCGTGTTCAGCACCAACACCGCAGAGACCGTGCTCTCCATGATGCGCGAGGTGGTGGAGGAGGACGGCACGGGCAAGGTGGCCCGCATCCCCGGCATCGCCATGGCCGGCAAGACAGGCACCGCCCAGAAGGTGGGCGGCGCGGCAGGCAAGGGCTACGGCGAGGGCATCGTGGCCAGCTTCGTGGGCCTTGTTCCGGCGGACAAGCCGGAGTTCCTGTTCATGGTCGCCGTGGACGAGCCCACCCCGGTCACCTACGGCGGCATCGTGGCCGCCCCGGCCGTGCGCGACATCGCCATCAAGACCCTTTCCTACTACGGTCGCCTGCCCGAGGCCAAGGGCGCGCCCGACGCCAACGCCACCGAGCACAGCATGACCGCCAAGGCCACCCACCCGCCCACCGCCGAAGGCGGCGGGGCCACGGTGCCCAACCTGGTGGGCCTTTCCGTGCGGCGCGCCCTGGAAGTGCTGGGCAAGCGCGGCATCGTGCCCTCGCTCAAGGGCGGCGGCATGGAGATAACCAACCAGAAGCCCGCCCCCGGCGAGCCCTGGCCCGATGGCGACGCCGCCAAGGGAGAGGGCTTCGTGCTCTGGCTCGGCCACTCGGACAAGGAGAAGAAGCAGTGAACGGACCCCGCCTGAACGAGCTTGTGGCCCTGGTGGCCCGCGGACTCATGGTCCGCACGGACTCCCGCCAGGTCCAGCCCGGCGAGGTCTTCGTCCTCATGCCCAGCGCGGCCGGGCAGTCCGCCGCGTTCCTGGCCGACGCCCTTGCGCGCGGGGCCGGCTGGGTGGTGCTGGACCAGAACGAACCCGTGCCCGGCGACATGGCCGCCGCGCTGGTGCGCGTGGACGACCCCGCCGCCACCCTGGGCATGCTGGCCGAGGCCCACTTCCGCACGCGCGAGCAGGCCATGCAGGTGGTGGCCGTCACCGGCACCAACGGCAAGACCACCATCACGTATCTGCTGGAGGGCCTGCTCTCCGCCTGCGGCCGCAAGGTGGGCGTGCTCGGCACCGTGGCCTACCGCTGGCCCGGCAAGCACATCGACGCCAGCCTGACAACCCCGGGCTGCTGGCGCCTGCACGAGCTCTTCGCCCAGATGAGCGCCGACGGCGTGGACACGGTCATCATGGAGACCAGCTCCCACGCCCTGCACCAGAAGCGCGTGGCCGGCCTTGAGTTCGACGCCGCGGTGCTGACCAACCTGACCCAGGATCACCTGGACTACCACGGCGACTTCGAGGGCTACTATCAGGCCAAGCGCCTGCTCTTCGGCTCCTACCCGCGCGCCGACAAGCACAAGGCCGCCAATGCCGACGACACCTACGGCGTGCGCCTGCTGAAGGAATTTCCCGACGCCCTGGGCTTCACCCTCAAGGACGCGGCGGGCCCCGGCAACAGCATGCTCAAGGGCACCCTCGTGGAGTGCACGGCCAAGGGCATGCTCCTGCGCATGGAGTGGGAAGGCAAGTGCTGGAGCCTCAACTCCGGCCTGGTGGGCGCGCACAACGCCAGCAATCTTCTGGCCGCGCAGGCCGTGGCCCTGGGACTGGGCATGGGCCCGGCCGACATGCAGCCCCTGGCCCCCTTCACCGGCGTGCCGGGACGGCTGGAGCGCGTGATGAACGCCCACGGCCTCGATGTCTTCGTGGACTACGCCCACACCCCGGACGCACTCATCAACGTGCAGCGCGCCCTGCGCGACGCCGGGTTCAAGCGCCTGGTCACGGTGTTCGGCTGCGGCGGCAACCGCGACCGCACCAAGCGCCCGCTCATGGGCCGCGCCGTGGCCGACATGTCCGACGTCTGCGTGCTCACCTCGGACAATCCGCGCCACGAGGATCCGCTGGAGATCATGGCCGACGTGCGCCCCGGCCTGAGCGACGCGAAGCAGGTCATCGAGGACGCCGACCGCTACCAGGCCATGGTCAAGGCGGTCAGCCTCATGCAGCCGGGCGACGCCCTGCTCATCGCCGGCAAGGGGCACGAGGCCTACCAGCAGGTGGGCGACGTGAAGCACCCGTTCTCCGACGTGGACGCGGCCGCAAAGGCCATTCGCGAGGTACGCGGATGAAGCTGACCCTGCGCGACGCCATCCTGTGCCTGAACGGCAGCGTGTACTCCGGCCCCGAGGCGGACCGGATGATCAACGCCGTGCGCACGGACAGCCGCGCCGTCGCCACTGGCGACCTCTTCTTCTGCCTCAAGGGCGAGCGCTTCGACGCCCACGACTTCGCCGCGGACGTGGCCCGGGCCGGGGCCATCGCCATCGTGGCCAACCGCGAGCTGCCCGGCATCGCGTGTCCGGTCATCCTTGTGGAGGACACGGAAAAGGCCCTGGGCTGGCTTGCGCGCGACTGGCGCGACCGTTTCGCCAAGAACGGCGGCACGGTGGTGGCCGTCACCGGCACGGCCGGCAAGACCACGGTGAAGGAGCTGCTGGCCCAGACCCTGGCCAGCGTGTTCCCCGTGGCCAAGAACCACAAGAATTTCAACAACCAGGTGGGCCTGCCCCTGTCCATCCTCGCCGCGACGGGTGAGGAAAGGGCCTGGGTCATGGAGGCCGGCATCAGCAAGCCCCACGACATGGCCGAGCTGGGCGAGATCATCGCCCCGGACCTGGCGCTGGTGCTGAACATCGGCCCCGCGCACCTGGAGGGCCTGGGCGACATCTCCGGAGTCGCCCGCGCCAAGGCCTCGCTTCTGAAGCACCTGAAGCACGGCGGCATGGGCCTGTGCAGCATGGACTACCCCGAGCTCTGGGCCGAGGCCCGGGCCATTCTGCCCGGCGTGCACGGTTTCTCCGCCCGGGACTCCTTCGCCAAATTCTACGCGCGCTTCGAGGAAGCCCTGCCCGGCGGGCGCGGCCTGTTCGAGATCATCGTGGACGGCCAGGCCTTCTGGGCCGAGCTGCCCGCCTGCGGCGCGCACTTCGCCGAGAACGCCGCCGCCGTGGCCGGGGCCTGCCACCTGCTGGGCCTCACCACCGAGCAGATGACGGCCGGACTTTCCGCCGCCGCCCTGCCCGACCAGCGCTTCTGCTGCGTGGAGGCCGGGGGCTGGCGCGTGCTGGACGACACCTACAACGCCAACCCGCTGTCCATGCGCCGCAGCATCGAGGCCGCGCGCCTCATGGCGGGCGAGGGCGCGCTGGTGCTGGTGCTGGGCGACATGAAGGAACTGGGCGCGGGCGCTGCCCTGGCCCATCGTGAGCTGGGCGCGGTCATCGCGGATGCGAAGCCCGAGGCGGTGTTCTTCCAGGGCGAGTTCGCGGCCGAGGTGGCCGCCGGTTCCGGTCTCGCCGTCACCGCCGTCACCGGGCCCGACCAGGTGCTTGAGGCCCTGCGCGGACTTTCCGGTGGCGTGGCCCTGGTCAAGGGCTCGCGCTCCTGCCGCATGGAAGTGTACGCCAAGGCCCTGAACGAAGAACTTTCCAAGACCGGCGGGGGGTGCGCATGATCTATCATCTGCTCGTCCCTCTGGCGACCAAGTTCACGCTGTTCAACGTCTTCCGCTACATCACGTTCCGCAGCGTCTACGCGCTGTTGACCGCGCTGGTGATCTCCGTGCTGCTGGGACCCAAGCTCATCGAGTGGCTCAACGCCCTGCGCTGCCGCCAGCACATTCTGGAAGAGGTCACCTGCCACCAGGCCAAGGAAGGCACCCCCACCATGGGCGGCCTGCTCATCGGCGCGGCGCTGGTGCCCAGCGTGCTCCTCTGGGCCGACCTGACCAACGTGTACGTGTGGCTCTGCCTGCTGGTCTTCGTGGGCTTCGGCGCGGTGGGCTTCTGGGACGACTACACCAAGGTGGTGAGGAAGCAGAACAAGGGCATATCCCCCCGGGCCAAGCTGGCGGGACAGCTCCTTGTGGCGGGCGCGGCCATATCCATCCTCATCTTCCAGCCCGCGTACTCCACGGTGCTCTCGGTGCCCTTCTTCAAGAACGTGCACCCGGACCTGGGCCTGTTCTACCTGCCCTTCGCCGTGCTGGTGCTGGTTGCCGCCAGCAACGCCGTGAACCTCACCGACGGCCTGGACGGCCTGGCCATCGGACCCGTTGTGGTCAGCGCGGGCTGCTTCGCCCTGTTCATCTACGCCGCGGGCAACGCGGTCATCGCCCAGTACCTCAACATCACCCCGGTGCCCGGCGTGGGCGAGGTGACGGTGGTGTGCGGCGCGCTGGTGGGCGCTGGCCTTGGCTTCCTGTGGTTCAACGCCTATCCGGCCCAGGTGTTCATGGGCGACGTGGGCTCCCTTTCCCTGGGCGGCATCCTCGGCTTCATCGCCGTGCTGGCCAAGCAGGAGCTCATCCTGGCCCTGGTGGGCGGCGTGTTCGTATTCGAGACCCTCTCCGTCATCCTGCAGGTGGGCTACTTCAAAATGACGGGCGGCAAGCGCATGTTCCGCATGGCGCCGCTGCACCATCACTTCGAGCTCAAGGGCATCCCGGAATCCAAGATCATCATCCGCTTCTGGATCCTCTCCATCCTCATGGCCCTGATGGCCCTGAGCACGCTGAAGCTTCGCTAGGTGGACGGCATGGACAGGAGAGCAGCCATCTTCCAAAGTCTAAAGATTTTTGAGAACAGGCAAACCGTTGTGGTCGGCGCCGGGGTCTCCGGGCTGGCCGCCTGCCGCTTCCTGCTCTCCCTTGGCGCGCGAGTGCGCCTGGTGGACGCCAAGGCCGACCTGCCCCAGGACGTGCTGCTCAAGGTCCACGAGAACCCGGCTTCCGTCGGCCTCACCCTTGAGGCCGGCGCCCACAGCCCGGCCCAGTTCGCCGATGCGCACCTCATCGTGCTCTCCCCCGGCGTGCCGGTGAAGAAGCTGGCCCACGTGCTGCAGGAGGTCGACCCGGCCCGCGTGGTGGCGGAGATGGAGTTCGCCTCCTGGTTCCTGTCCGAGCCGGTCATCGCCATCACCGGCACCAACGGCAAGACGACGACCACCACCCTGGTGGGGCACATTCTGGAGCATGCGGGCCTGTCCACCTTCGTGGGTGGCAACATCGGCACCCCGCTGTGCGACTACCTCATGAGCGAAAAGCAGGCCGACGTGCTGGTCATCGAGATATCGAGCTTCCAGCTGCAGAACTGCCGCAGCTTCAAGCCCAGGGTGGCCGCGCTTTTGAACTTCTCGGCCAACCACCTGGACTACCACCTGGACATGGAGGAGTACCTCCAGGCCAAGCTGCAGCTCTTCGCCCGCCAGGACCACGCCTGCGTTGCCGTGATCCCCGAGGCCATGCGCGAAGAGCTTGCGGCCAGGAATTTCACCAAGGCGCGCATCGACGCCTTCACGGCCGAGGCGCAGTTCGACGTCAAGTTCGACTGTCCGGGCCTGCCCGGCGCGCACAACCGCGAGAACATCGCCGCGGCCTGGCGCATGGTGCGGCCCTTCGGCGTCACCGAGGAACAGGCCCGCGCGGCCATCGCGGCCTTCCGCGCCCTGCCCCACCGCATCGAGCCCGTGGGCGAGGCCGGCGGCGTGCTCTTCGTCAACGACTCCAAGGCCACCACGCTGGATTCCGTGTGCGCGGCGGTGAAGAGCTTCGAGCGCCCGGTGCGCCTGCTGCTGGGCGGCGTGTTCAAGGGCGGCGACGTGGCCTCGCTCCTGCCGGTGCTCACCGGCCGGGTGGCGTCCATCGGCCTCTTCGGCGCCAGCCGCGAGGTGTTCGAGCCCGTGCTGGCCCCGCACTTCCCGCTGAGCTGGGACGCCACGCTGGAAGCCGCCGTGCGCCGCCAGTTCGCCCAGGCCAGCCGGGGCGACGTGATCCTGCTCTCCCCCGCCACGGCCAGCTTCGACGCCTACACGGGCTACACCGCCCGCGGAAAGGACTTCGCCCGCGTGGCCCAGGACATCGCCGCCGAAACCGGCCAGGACGGCACGGGAGGCGGCAAATGAACGTGAACCAGCGCCGCAACGTGCAATACTACCCCATGGACTACTGGCTGCTCTTCAGCGCGCTGCTGCTGGCGGGCATCGGCCTGATCATGGTCTTCTCAAGCTCGGGCATCATGGCCGAGCGCTTCTACCACGACAAGTACCTGTTCTTTAAGAAGCAGGCCGCCTTCGCCGTGGTGGGCACCCTGGTCATGGTGTTCTGCGCGCGGGTGAACCGACGCTTCTTCTACGACCTGACCTACGTGTGGGTGGCGCTGGTCATCGTGCTCCTGGTGCTGACCAAGGTCATCGGCGCCACGGTGGGCGGCGGCAAGCGCTGGATCCACCTGGGCCCCTTCTCGCTGCAGCCGCTGGAGTTCGCCAAGATCGCCCTGGTGTTCTACCTGGCCTTCTTCTTCGCCAAAAAGCAGGAGCTGGTGCAGACGCGCACCTTCACCGTGGGCGTCATTCCGCCGTTTCTCGTCACGGGCGTCATGTGCCTGCTGCTGATGATGCAGCCGGACTTCGGCGGCACGGCCTTCCTGTGCTTCATCCTGTTCTGCATGTGCCTGGTGGGCGGCACGCGGGTCATCTACCTGGCGCTCTCGGCCGTCATCGGCGCGTGGGCGGGCTGGATGCTCATCGCCCGCGAGCCTTACCGGCTCAAGCGCTGGACCGCCTTCCTCGACCCCTTCGCCGTGGCCAAGGACGAGGGCTACCAGCTGGTGCAGTCCCTGTACGCCTTCGGCTCGGGCAAGTTCTTCGGAGCCGGGCTTGGCGCGGGCAAGCAGAAGCTCTTCTTCCTGCCAGAGGCCCACAACGACTTCATCATGGCCGTGGTGGGCGAGGAACTGGGCTTCTTCGGCATCTCGCTCATCTTCCTGCTGGTGGGCTTCCTGCTCGTGCGCGGCTTCCGCGTGGCCTTCCTGCAGGAGGACCTCATGGACCGCTTCACCGCCTTCGGCATGTGCGTGATTTTGGCCCTGGGCTTCTGCCTGAACCTGGCGGTGGTGCTGGGCACCGTGCCGCCCAAGGGCGTGCCCATGCCCTTCATCAGCTACGGCGGCAGCTCGCTCATCGCCTCCTTCATCTGCGTGGGCGTGCTCTTGAACCTGTCGAGGAACCGCTCATGAGCGCGAAAAAGCACATCTCGCGCCTGGTGGTGACCACCGGCGGCACGGGCGGGCACATCTTCCCGGCCCTTTCCGTCGCGGCGGAAGTCAGGCGCCGCAACCCGGCTGCCAAGGTGCTCTTCCTGGGCGGCAGCGGCCCCGAGGGCGCGCTGGCCGAGAAGGCCGGCCTGGACTTCCAGGCCCTGCCCGCCAGCGGGGTGCTGGGCAAGGGCGTCAAAGGCCTGCTCTCCATCTTCTGGGTGGCGCGCGGGGTGGTGAAGGCCTGGGCCGCGCTCAGAAATTTCAAGCCCGAGGCGGTCATCGGCTTCGGCGGGTACGCGGGCTTCTGTCCGGTGCTGGCGGCGGCCCTGCGGCGCATCCCCTGCGCCGTGCACGAGCAGAATTCCGTGCCCGGCGTCACCAACCGCATCCTGGGCAAGGTGGTGGACCGCGTGTTCGTGTCCTTCGACGACCGCTTCGGCAGCTTCCCGGCGGTGAAGGTGACCCGCACAGGCAACCCCGTGCGCGCGGAGATCGCCGCCGCCAGGCGTTCCGAGGACAACGGCCGCAGGAACCTGCTCATCCTGGGCGGCAGCCAGGGCGCCCGCGCCATCAACGACGCCGTGGTGGCCGCCCTGCCGGAACTTCTGGCCGCGCGGGTGAACATCCTGCACCAGACCGGCGCGGCCGACGAGGCCCGCATCCGCGAGGCCTACGCCAAGGCCGGGGCCGATCCCCAGTGCGTGCACGGGTTCATCGAGGGCATGGCCCAGGCCTACGCCTGGGCGGACCTGGCCCTGTGCCGGGCCGGGGCGTCCACCATCTTCGAGCTGGCGGCCACGGGCACTCCCAGCGTGCTGGTGCCCTTCCCCCACGCCGCCCACGACCACCAGCGCGTGAACGCCGAGCACCTGGCCCACCTGGGCGCGGCGGAGCTCATCGACCAGAAGGAACTTTCCGCCCCCGCCCTGGCCGCCCTTGCTGTCGGGCTTCTGGGCGACACGGCCCGCCTGGCCTCCATGAGCCGCGCGGTCAGAACCTTCGCCAGACCCGAGGCCGCGAGCCGCATCGCGGACGGGCTGGAGGAGCTCCTGGCGGCCTAGGGCCGCCGGGAAGCGAGAGGACACGACATGGACGACACGAAACGCATCGCAGTACCCGGCCGCAGCGCCAGCCCCGCCATGTACAGCCGCGTGAGCACCGTGCACATGGTGGGCATCGGCGGCGCCGGCATGAGCGGCATCGCCGAGGTGCTGCTGAACATGGGCTTCACCGTCACCGGCTCGGACATGGCCGCGGGCGCCGCGGTGCAGCGGCTCCAGAAGCTGGGCGCGCAGGTGTTCATCGGCCACGGGGCCAACAACCTGGGCAAGGCCGACGTGGTGGTCAAGTCCACCGCCATCCAGGACACGAACCCCGAGCTGGTGCGCGCCCGCGAGCTCTCCATCCCCATCATCCCCCGCGCGGAGATGCTGGCCGAACTCATGCGCATGCGCACGGGCATCGCCGTCGCCGGCACCCACGGCAAGACCACCACCACGTCGCTTTTGGCCACCATCTTCACCGAGGCCGGGCTGGACCCCACGGTGATCATCGGCGGCAGGCTGAACACCTACGGCTCCAACGCCCGCCTGGGCGAGGGCGAGTTCCTCATCGCCGAGGCCGACGAGAGCGACGGCTCCTTCCTCTGCCTCTCGCCCATCATGACCGTGGTGACCAACGTGGACCGCGACCACATGGATTTCTACGCCGACCAGGCGGCCATCGACCGCTCCTTCACCACCTTCATGAACGCCATCCCCTTCTACGGCGTGAACGTGGTCTGCGGCGACGACCCCGGCGTGGCCCGGCTGCTGCCCGCCATCAAGCGCCCCTGCCTGACCTACGGCCTGGGCGCGAAGAACCGCCTGCGCGGCGAGGTGGTGGCCACCTCCCTGCGCAGCATCTTCAACGTGACCCTCGACGGCGAGCCCTGGGCCCAGGTGACCCTTGCCCACCCCGGCCTGCACAACGTGCTCAACTCCCTGGGCGCCATCGGCGTGGCCCTGGAGGCCGGGCTGCCCAAGGAGGCCATCCTGCAGGGGCTGGCCAACTTCGGCGGCGTGGGCCGGCGTTTCGAGAGAAAGGGCGAGCGCGGCGGCGTGCTCGTGGTGGACGACTACGGACACCACCCGGCCGAGATCAAGGCCACCCTCGACACCGCCAAGGCCTGCTTCCCGGACCGCAGGCTGGTGGTGGCCTTCCAGCCGCACCGCTTCTCGCGCACGCAGGCGCTCTTCGGCGAGTTCTGCACCGCCTTCACCCAGACGGACCTGCTGCTGTTGACCGAGATCTATCCGGCCAGCGAGGCCCCCATCCCCGGCGTCAACGGCATGAGCCTGGCCCAGGGCATCAAGCAGGTGAGCAAGACCAGGGTGCGCTTCTTCCCGGACTTTGCGGGCATGCAGCGCCAGCTGAAGGAGATTTTGAAGCCCGGCGACCTGTTCCTGACCCTGGGCGCGGGCAGCATCTGGAAGATCGGCGAAGAGTGGCTGAACGAAACCGAGGACAAGTAGAGGACGCAGCAGCATGACCCTGGCCCTGATCCGCAGTCCGCGCCTGAATGAGCGCACCACCCTTCGCCTGGGCGGCACCGCCCTGGCCGAGGCCGTGGTGTTCTCCGAGGCGGCCCTGGATCAGCTGGCGCGCGAGCTGCCGGGCCTGGGCGGCCGCCCCCTGGCGCTCGGCGCGGGCAGCAACCTGCTGGCCCTGGACGGCGAGCTGCCCCTGGTGCTGGTGCGGCCCGTGAACAACGCCGCCCCGGACGTGCGGCGGCTGCCCGGCGGCGCGGTGCTGCGCGCGGGCGCGGGCTTCGGCCTGCCCCGGCTCATCGGCCTGTGCCAGCGCCTGGGCCTGTCCGGGCTGGAGAACCTCACCGGCATTCCCGGCCGCGTGGGCGGCGCCGTGGCCATGAACGCGGGCTCCTACGGCATGGAGACTGCCCAGGCCCTCTCCCGCGTGCGCCTGTGGACGCCGGAGGCCGGGCTCTTCTGGCGCGAGGCCAAGGACTGCGCCTTCGGCTACCGGCGCTTCGACCCCTGCCTGGGCGCGGCCTCCTCCCTGTGTCTCATCTGGGAGGCGGAGTTCCTGCTGGCCGCAGACGAGCCCGCGAACATCCGCGCGCGCATGGAGGCCACCTACGCCCGCAAGAAGGCCAGCCAGCCCGTCACCGCCAGGAGCGCCGGCTGCGTGTTCAAGAACCCGGAGGGCATGAGCGCGGGCAGGCTGCTGGACGAGGCCGGGCTGCGCGGCAAGGTCCTTGGCGGCATGGCCTTCTCCGGCATGCATGCGAATTTTCTGGTGAACCAGGGCGGCGGCACCTCGGCCCAGGCCCTGGAGCTCATCGACATGGGCCGCAGCGCCGTGCGCGCGCGCTTCGGCGTGGACCTCGAACTGGAAGTGGTGGTGCTCAAATGAACCTGCGTCCCGGTGGAATGCAGCGCAGAACGCAGCCGGCCCGCAAGGCCCCGGTGCGCATCAACCGGCCCCGCAAGGAGCCGGGCGGCGGGCCCTCGCTGCCCATCAACCCCGGCGGCGCGGTGAAGGGCTTCATGTTCTTCATGGCCTCGGTGCTGATTCTGGGCGTGCTGGGCACGGGCCTCATCTACACCTACCGCCTCGTCACCACCACGCCGGCCCTGGGCCTCACGGAAATCAGCGTCACCGGCAACCAGCGGCTGGCCTACGGGCAGGTGCTGGAGATCGCCGGGCTGCGCCTGGGGCAGAACAGCCTGGGCGTCAACGTGACCCGCGTGGAGGCCGCGCTCTCCCAGAACCCCTGGGTGGAGTTCGTCACCGTGCGGCGCGAGCTGCCGGACAAGCTCTTCATCACCATGGTGGAGCGCCAGCCCAGCTTCTGGGTGCGCCAGGACGGCCAGCTCTACTTCGCCGACGCGGAAGGCAGGATCATCACCCAGCTTGCCCCCGGCGACTCGGCCTCGCTGCCGCTGCTGGAGATCGCCCCCGAGCTGGGCGACCGGCACCTGGTGGTGGCGGCCATGGTGGCGCGCATGAACAAGCAGGACCTGCCCTTCGCCCTGGGGCAGATGGCCTGGGTCAAATTTACCGAGTCCGGACTGGTGGAGCTGTACCTGGACGCACTGCGCCTGCGCGTGCGCGCGGAGCTCTCGGACTGGGACACGCATTTTCGCCGCATCGAAATCGTCTGGCGCGACCTGAAGCTGCGCGGGGAGACCGCACAGGTCGCCGCCATCGAGGCCAGCGGCGGGAAGGTTTACGTGGAAAAGAGGCTAAGGCCCGGCAATTCCTGACGGGGAAGAATAGGGAAGAACCGGATTCTGGCGAGTAAAACAAGGGAGGAAAACATGGCCAAGAGCGACATCATCGTCGGCCTGGACATCGGCACCACGAAGATTTGCGCCGTGGTGGGCGAGGTCAAGGAGGACGGACTGGTGGACATCATCGGCGTCGGCACGAGCCCGTCCACGGGACTTCGGCGCGGCGTGGTGGTGAACATCGAGCAGACCGTGCAGAGCATCAAGAAAGCCTTGGAGGAGGCGGAATTGATGGCCGGCTGCGAGATCCACTCGGTCTACGCCGGCATAGCCGGCAGCCACATCAAGGGTTTCAACAGCCACGGAGTCATCGCCGTCAAAGGCGGCGAGGTGACCCAGAAGGACGTGGACCGCGTCATCGAGGCCGCCAAGGCCGTGGCGATCCCCCTGGACCGCGAGGTGATCCACACCCTGCCCCAGGAGTTCATCGTCGACGACCAGCGCGGCATCGCCGATCCTCTCGGCATGGCCGGCGTGCGGCTTGAGGTGAAGGTGCACATCGTCACCGGCGCGGTCACAAGCGCCCAGAACATCGTGCGCTCGTGCCACCGCTCGGGCCTCGACGTGGCCGACATCGTGCTTGAGTCCCTGGCCTCCAGCAAGGCCGTCCTCAGCGCCGAGGAGCGCGAGATCGGCGTGTGCCTGGTGGACCTGGGCGGCGGCACCACCGACATCGCCATCTTCTCCAAGGACTCCATCAAGCACACCGCGGTGCTGGCCCTTGGCGGCAACAACCTGACCAACGACATCGCCTTCGGCCTGCGCACGCCCATGACCAGCGCCGAAAAGATCAAGATCGAGCATGGTTGCGCCCTGGCCGAGATGGTCAAGGTCGACGAAAGCATCGACGTTCCCTCCGTGGGCGGCCGCGAGAGCCGCGCCATGAGCAAGCGCGTCCTGGCCGAGATCTGCGAGCCCCGGTGCGAGGAGATCCTGGCCCTGGTGGACCAGGAGCTCATCAAGAGCGGCTTCAAGAACCAGATCGCGGCGGGCGTCGTCCTCACCGGCGGCACCTCCCTCATCCACGGCATGCAGGACCTGGCCGAACAGGTCTTCGACCTGCCCGTGCGCATCGGCTACCCCGAGTACGTGGGCGGCCTGTACGACATGGTCAACAACCCCAAGTACGCCACGGCGGTGGGCCTTCTGCTCTACGGAGCCGAGAAGCGCCAGGTGACGCCTTCAGGCGGCGGGGACTTCCGGATCCGCGAAGACAACGTCTTCAACCGGATCCTGGGCCGCATGAAGAAATGGTTCGTCGACATCGCCTAATTTCGGGCGCGTGAATCTTGGGGAAGATACAGCACACGAGCAAATGCTCCGGGAGGAGGAACCCATGGCACATTTCGAAATCGAGAACGACATGAGCGCGAAAATCAAGGTCATCGGCTGCGGCGGCGGCGGCGGCAACGCCATCAACAACATGATCCAGTCGCGCCTGACCGGCGTGAGCTTCATCGCCGCCAACACCGACGCCCAGGATATCGAGAAATCCCTGGCCGACCACACCATCCAGCTGGGCGGCAAGCTGACCAAGGGCCTTGGCGCGGGCGCGAACCCGGAAGTGGGCCGCAACGCCGCCCTTGAGAGCATCGACCAGATCCGCGAAGTGATCCAGAACACCGACATGGTGTTCATCACCGCGGGCATGGGCGGCGGCACCGGCACCGGCGCCGCCCCGGTCATCGCCCAGGCCGCCAAGGAGGCCGGGGCCCTCACGGTGGCCGTGGTCACCAAGCCCTTCTACTTCGAGGGCCGCCGCCGCATGCAGCAGGCCGAGAAAGGCATCGCCGAACTGCGCCAGGTGGTGGACTCCATCATCACCATCCCCAACGACCGCCTGCTGCAGATGGCGGCCAAGAAGGCCGGCTTCGGCGTGATGCTCAAGAAAGCCGACGAGGTCCTGTACTACGCGGTCAAGGGCATCGCCGACCTCATCACCGTGCACGGCCTCATCAACCTGGACTTCGCGGACGTGAAGGCCATCATGACCAATTCCGGCCTGGCCCTCATGGGCACGGGCATCGCTTCCGGCGAAAACCGCGCCCGCGAGGCCGCCCTCAAGGCCATCACCAGCCCGCTCCTGGAGGACGTCTCCATCGCCGGCGCGCGCGGCGTGCTGTTCAACATCACCGCCAGCGAGGACATGAGCACCGACGAGATCCAGGAAGTGTCCGACCTCATCAGCAAGGAAGCCCACGAGGACGCCAACATCGTCTTCGGCGTGGTGGCCGACCCCAACGCCGGCGACGAGATGTGCGTCACCGTCATCGCCACCAGCATCGACCAGCGCGAGGCCGCTCCCAAGCCGGAGAAGGAGACCAAAAGCATCCTGAACCCGGTGCCCCTGGCCCCGCAGCGCGCCGCCTCGCGCCGCAACACCATCTCCAGCGTCATCGCCAGCAGCAACCGCGACCTGCCCGCCTACGTGCGGTACGGCGCGGCCAAATCCGGCGAGGAGCGTCCGGCCCATTCCTCCCTGCGCGCCATGGGCGCCGGCGAGGAAGAGTTCCTCTTCGAGGACGAGGCCCTGGACACGCCCGCGTTCATCCGCCGCAACGCGGACTAGGCGCGGGACATGGCACGCCCTTCCGGGGCGGAGCGCTCGCGTCCGAAAGGGCGCGGGCGCATCCCCCGACCCGGATCGGCCCGCCCGCAGCCGCCGGACCACGGAGGCCGCCTTCCCGCGGCGCTCCTGATCCCCGGCGACGAGGGCATGGGCCTCTCGGCCCTGGGCTGGCAGGTGGCTTTCCGCCTGCTCTCCAGCGAGCCGGAGATAGCCGTGGAGCGCTTCTTCCTCGGCAAGGGCTTCCATGCGCCGAAATCCGCTGACAGCGGCAGGGATTTAACGCTCTTCCCCTTGATGGCGGCGAGCGTCTCGTTCGAGGAGGACTTCCTCCCCCTCCTCAGGACGCTCGCCGCAGCGGGCGTTCCGCCTTCGCGGGCGGAACGCCCGGACTACCCCCTGGTGCTGGTGGGAGGACCAGTGGCCTTCCTGAACCCGGCTCCGCTGGCGCCCCTGGCCGACGCGTTCTGGGTGGGAGAGGCCGAGGCCGGCCTGGCCGATTTCTGCCTGGCGCTCAAGCGCGCCGTGTTCGAAGGCGTGCCCAAGGCCGATTTTCTCGCATCCGTGGCCCACATGCCGGGCCTGTACGTGCCCGGCCTGACCACAACCCCGGTGCGCCGCGTGGTGGCGCTTGACGCCGATTCCACCCTGCTCGCCTGCCCCGCGGCCTCCGTGTTCACCGGTCCGCAGGCGGCCTTCCCGGACGCCCTGCTCCTGGAGATCAACCGGGGCTGCCCGCACGCCTGCCGCTTCTGCGCGGCCGGGTTCGTGTACCGCCCGCCGCGCCACGCCCGCCTGGACGACCTCGTCGCCCTTGTGGAGGAGGCCGCCCCGCCCAAGGTGGGCCTTGTGGGCACCGCCCTCACGGACTGGCCGGACCTGCTGCCCTTTCTGCGCTGGCTGGCCGAGCGCAAGACCAAGTTCTCCCTGTCGTCGCTGCGGGCCGATGGCCTGACCGAGGAGCTGCTGGTCTTCCTGCGCCAGGTGGGCATCCGCACCATCACCCTGGCCCTGGAGGGCGCAAGCGAGCGCCTGCGCCGCGCAGCCAACAAGAAGCTCGACGCGGAGGTCTTTCTCCAGGCCGTGGAGCGCTGCGCCAACCTGGGCGTGAACCACCTGCGCGTGTACCTCATCATCGGCTGGCCCTGGGAAGGGCCGCAGGACTATGACGAGTTGGAAGCGTTCCTGGCCCGCGTGGTGGAAGCCCGCGACCGCGGCCACGGCGCGCGCACCCGCGAGTTCATGCGCATCACCGTTGGCGCAAGCTGCCTGGTGCCCAAGCCCTTCACGCCCCTGCAGTGGGCCCCAATGACGAGCGAGGAAGGGCTCATCGCCGGGCAGAAGCGCCTGGCGGAGATGGTCAAAAAGCTGCGAGGGGTGGCCCTCAACGTGGACGCGCCCTTCCAGGCCCGGTTGCAGGGCGTGCTCTCCCGAGGAGGCGAAGAGACCTTCCGGCTGGTGGAAATGGCCGCGGCCGAGGGTGGCTGGAAGAAGGCCATGCGCCGCTTCGAGGCCGAGACCGCGGACATTCTGGACCGCGAACGCGCGGCCGACGAGGCGTTCCCCTGGGAGGTCATCGACCTGGGCGTGACGCGCAAATCCCTGCGGCGCGAGTACGAGCGCGCCGGGCGCTTTCTGCACACGCCGGGCTGCCCGCCCAAAGGCTGCCCCGACTGCGGCCTGTGCGGCATGGACGAGTGGCTCGCCCCAGGCGCGGATGTTTCGACGGCTCCGGACCGGAGCCAGGGCTGAGGCCCGTTACGCGCCTCAGCTGAAGCCGCCGCCCCCGCACCCGCCGCCCATGGGCGGCATGGCCGGCTCCGAAGCGCCGCCGCCCTCCCCCATGCGCACCGCACAGGCGGAGAGCCTGCGCTCCGGAGCATCCGCCCCGCAGACCGGACAGGCCACCCCTGCCTCGTCCTGCGCGTTGCGCACCAGTTCCTCAAAGCATTTTCCGCACTTGCGGCAAGCGTATTCATAGATGGGCATGGCCGTGGTCCTCCGTTGCCAATGCTGGGGGCATATGTGCGCACGCCGGGCAAACCAGTCAAGACCGGCTCCACGCGCCAAGCCCTTGCGCAGGCTTGTGCAGCCCCCTCCCCCGGGCACTTGTGCAGAGATGTGCAACAGGTTGCACGCAAAAGCCTTTAAACAGTATTTTAATACACTGGATTTGTTTGTGAAACACTTTGGCACGGCACATGCTTCGCGTGTTTCAATCGACACGGCGCGCACCCCCCCTTTGCGCAAGGCCGCACATGTTTCAAACCTTGGAGGAACAGATCATGAAGAGAAACATCATCGCCCTGGTGGCCGTGGCCGCCCTCGTGGCCCTGTCCGCGGTGGCCTTCGCCGCTCCGCGCGGGGGCAGGGGGGCCGCCCAGACCGCCATCACCCCGGAGCAGCGCGCCACCATCCAGAAGATCATCGAGTCGCGCCAGGAGAAGCTCTACGAACTGCGTGAGAAGATCTGGGCCAAGCACGCCGAGCTGCAAGCCCTGTCCAATTCCGGCAAGGGCGAGAAGGCCGACATCCAGAACCTGGTGGGCGAGATTTCCAAGCTGCGTGACGCCATGCACAAGGAGCGCCTGGCCATCCGCAGCGAGATTGAGAAGCAGACCGGCCTCAAGGGCTTCGGGCCCGAGGGCTACCACCGCGGCGGCATGGGCTACGGCATGGGCTACAACGAAGACTGCGGCACCGGCGGCGGCATGGGCCGCGGGTTCGGCAGCGGCGCGGGCTGCCCTGGCGGCGTCTGCAACTAGGAGCAATCCGTCCTCTGCGGCGGCCCGGCAAGTCCCGTACGGACAGGCCGGGCCGCCTCGATTTGCCGGGGGCCACTTCCCACGCCTGGCGCAGCAAGGGCGCAGCCGGTTGACACCCAGGGCTCATGCGGCCTAGCAGACTGTGAGTTCCTCTTCGCACGCAACCCCACACCCCCGAGGACGACAACAGGATGGAACTGCGCACCTTCAAGCGGGACAAGGGCCCGGTGCTGGCGGCCGTGGCCGCGCTGCTGGTCCTTGGCGTGGGCAGCATGTTCCTCACCTGGCAGAACATCCGCCGCCAAAGGGATCTCGTCGACCAGCACATGCAACTGGCCGGCAACGCAGTGGTGCACGGGGTGGAGGCCAACCTCATGCGGGTCATGCACTCGCTCAGGCGCTCGCCCGATGCCACGGCCCGCTTCTTTCCCAGCGTGCGCGAGCTGTTCAAGGAAATGACCGCCTCCGGCGAGGTGGTGTTCCTCGGCGTGTTCGACGAGGACGGCCGGCTGGTTGTGGCTTCCTCCGAGCAGGACGAGAAGAACGAACTGGTCCTGCCGGAGATCATCATCGCCGCCTTGGAGACCCAGGGCCAATGGTCCGGCCCGCTGGAGTACAACGGCAAGCCGGCCATCTTCTCCGCCATCCGCGCCAGGCCCACCCTCTCGGTGCTGAACGAGGGCGTGCGCCTGGGCCTGTCCATGCCGCCGGAGCCGCCCCGGCAGGACCAGCCCGGGCCCGGCGAGCAGACGAGCAGACAGACGAGCAGACAGACGGGCAGACAGGCGGGCAAGCAGGGCCGCGCCAGCGCCCCCGGCGCGGACAAGGCGCCCCAGCCCATGCCCGGCACCCTGCCCGGCAACCCGCCGGAATTCCTGGACGACCTGCCGCCGCCGGGCCGCCAGGCACTCGGCCGATCGCCCGAATTTCCGTCCATGTTCATCATGGCCGGGCTGAACCCCCGCCGCCACCTGGACCAGTTCCAGGCCTACCGCCGCGCGGCCATCCTGCAGGCGGGCTACGTCTTCGGCGCGGCGAGCCTTTTGTGGGTGCTGGCCTTCGCCTACCTGCGCAGGCGTGACCAGGCCCTCAAGGCCGCCCGGCTGGAGCGCTTCCAGTCCAAGCTGCTGGACAACATGCCCGACGGACTGGTGACCCTCTCGGCCGACGGCTCCATCCTCGCGGCCAACGGGTCCGCCGCGCGCATCCTGCTGGGAGGCCACGGCACGGAGGCCCACACGGCCAGGGACAACGCCAAGGACAACGCCAAGGACGATGCCCTGGGCCTCACCGGCCGCAACTGGAGCGAGTTCCCCTTCGCCGGGCTGCTGTCCGGCAAGGAGCCGGCCAAGCCCTACCAGTGGCGGCAGTTCGAACACGCGGGCAGGGTCATCGAGATCCTCTGCCTGCCGCTGCAGGCCGACGCGTCCTCCGAGGGCGTGGGCGGGGAACGCATGGTGCTCCTGCGCGACCGCACGCGCATCAAGACCCTGGAGGACGACCTGGCGGAGGCCAAGCGTCTGGCGGCCATCGGCTCCCTCGCGGCTGGCGTCGCGCACGAGATCAGAAACCCCCTCTCCTCCCTGCGCGGCTTCGCCCAGCTCTTCGCCACCAAGCTTAAAGGACAGGAACCCCTGGCGTCCTACGCCTCCACCATGGTGCAGGAGGCCGACCGCCTGAACCGCGTGGTGACGGACCTGCTCTTCCTGGCGCGCCCGCGCGACCTGGCCCCGACCGAGGTGGACCTGCCGCGCATGGCCGAGAGCCTGCGGGGCCTGCTGCGCTTCGACCTGGAGAACAAGGGCGTGACGCCGCAGATCGACCTCGCGGCCGAGAGCGTCTACGCCGACGAGGACGCCCTCAAGCAGTGCCTGCTGAACCTTTTGGTCAACGCCCTGGACGCCCTGCCCGAGGAAGGCGGACAGCTCACCCTGGCCTCGCGCCGGGGCAACCCCGAAGAGGACGGCGCGCCCGGCGTGTGGGTGAGCGTGGCCGACAACGGCGCCGGCATGGACGAAGCCGTGCGCGCCAAGGCCTTCGAGCCCTTCTTCACCGACAAGCGCCAGGGCACGGGCCTCGGGCTGGCCATCGTGCAGGGCATCATGCGCGGGCACAGGGGCCGCGCCCTCATCGAGTCCGCTCCCGGCCAGGGCACCACCCTGCGCCTGTTCTTCCCCGATCCCGAAACCCGCGATGGCGGAGGCCCCCATGACGACCCAGCCAGCGACGCAGACCATGCCCAATAGCGAACAGCGCTCCGCGCTCATCGTGGACGACGAACCCGGCCATCGCATGCTGGTGCGCGCCGTGCTGGAGGACGCCGGCTGGCGCGTCACCGACGCCCCCTCCGGCGAGGCGGCCCTGGCCCTGCTTGACCGCGCCCAGCCCCACGTGGCCCTGGTGGACATGAAGATGGGCGGCATGGACGGCATCACCCTCATGCGCGAGCTGCACGCCCGCATCCCGGCGCTGCCCGTGGTGCTGCTCACCGCCTTCGGCAGCGTGGGCGCGGCCGTGGAGGCCATGAAGCAGGGGGCCTTCGACTACCTGACCAAGCCGGCCGACAACGACGAGCTCACCGCCGTGCTGGAGAAGAGCTACGAGTACCGCAAGCTGCTGGAGGAGAACGCCCGCCTGCGCTCGCAGCTGCAGGGCGGCGCCACGGAGGCCCTGGTGGGCGCAAGTCCCGGCATGGTGCGCGTGCGCGAACTCATCGAGCAGGCCGGGCCCAGCGAGGCCACGGTGCTCATCCTGGGCGAGAGCGGCACCGGCAAGGAGCTGGTGGCCGACGGCCTGCACCGCGCCAGCCAGCGCGCCCGCAAGCCGCTCATCAAGGTGAACTGCGCGGCCCTGCCGGCCGACCTTCTGGAGAGCGAGCTCTTCGGCTACGTCAAGGGCGCCTTCACCGGCGCGGTGAAGGACAAGCCCGGCCGCTTCCAGCTGGCCAGCGGCGGCACGCTGTTTCTGGACGAGATAGGCGACATGCCCATGACCCTGCAGGCCAAGCTCTTGCGCGCCCTGCAGGAGAAGATCGTGGAGCCACTGGGTGCGGTGAAGGCCGTGGAGACCGACGTGCGCATCCTGGCGGCCACCAATCGCGACCTGCGCGCCGACGTGGCCAGCGGCCGCTTCCGCGAGGACCTGTTCTACCGCCTGGCCGTGCTGGAGATTCAGATTCCGCCCCTGCGCGAGCGCACCGGCGACCTGCCCGTGCTGGCCGGGCACCTGCTGCGCAAGCTGGGCGTGAAGAACCACAAGGAGATCCGCGCCATCGCCCCGGCCTGTGTGGAGGCCCTTACCCGCTACACCTGGCCGGGCAACGTGCGCGAGCTGGAAAACGTGCTGGAGCGCGCCCTCATCCTCTCCCGCAGCGACACCCTGGGGCCGGAACTCCTGCCCCCGCAGATCTCCGGTCTGGCGGGCGGAGGCTGCGCCCCCGGCGACCCCCAGGCGGGCGGGGTGGACATCTCCGCCGGGCTGCCGGGAGCCATGGAGGACGCCGAACGCGAGGCCCTGCGCCTGGCGCTCGACGCCTCCGGCGGGCACCGCGAGAAGACCGCCGACGCCCTGGGCATCAGCCGCCGCACCCTGCAGTACAAGCTCAAGAAGTACGGATTGACGCGGCGCTAGGGCCGGGCGTCCAGATTCAGGATGAACCCGGCGATGCCGGCGACCACCTGCTCCTCTATGCCCAGGTAGCCGTGCGGGCTTCTGGCCTCGCAGGCCTCGGACTGCGCCGGCGCGCCGCCCTCGAAGGTCAGCAGGGCCTTGCGGGGCGAGGCGGACAGCGCGTCCAGAATCCGCGGCCCGGCCTCCGGCGCGCTGAAGGCGCAGCCGTCATCCCTGTGCCGCACCACCAGCGCAGGCACGCGCACCGTGCCCAGCCCGGCGTCCAGCACGCCCTTCTGGTAGGCGCCGGGCAGGTCCCAGCGCTTGGCCGCCTTGGCGATGGTCGAGGTGAGCACCACGCCCCCAAGTTCCTCCGCAGGAAGCATCCCCGCCGCCCGGGCGGCGGAAATGGTGCCCATGCTGGTGCCCACCAGCCAGGGGGCCAGGTGCCAGCGTTCCCTGGCGTAGGCCGCCACGGCCCGCAAATCGGCCACATGCTCCGGGGAGAAGCGGAACCAGGCGCTCATGCCGTCCGAATGGTCCGAGGGGACGTCCATGGTCAGCACGGCGAGCCCCTGCGCCGCGAAGAGCTGGCGCGAACGCACCAGGAAGTTGCCGCCGTTGCGGATCTCCGCCTGCCCGTCGTGTCCTTTGTCGTGCCCGTTGCCGTGTCCGTTGTCGCGCCCGTTGTCGCGCCCGCTGATCCTGACGACGCCCTGCCCGCCCGCGAGCAGGATGACCACGGCGCGCGGACGCTCCGGCGAGATGACCGCGAGCGGCACCGTGACGCCCGGCCGCGTCGGCAGGGCGAGAAAGCCCTCCGGCAACTCCGCCGCGGCGGCCAGGGCCGGAAGCGCCAGGGCCTGCGTCAAGGACGCAAGCGCCAGGCACAGGGCCAGCGCGGCCAGGATGCGGCCAGCCCGGCTCATCCCCGCAGCATCCCCGCCCACACGGGGCCCCAGAAGGTGGTGACCAGCACCAGCACCCACAGGCGGCCCTTGAAGATGTTGTAATCCGCCAGCAGTTCCTCCACCGGCTTCTTCAGCACCACAAGCCCCAGGGCGAACTCGAAGCAGATGGTGAGCACGGTCCACAGGGCGCCCACGCGCATGAGCGGCCAGGTGTCGCGCAGGCCGGAGGCGCCCACGAAGAGCTGCATGGCCGCGAAGAGAAGCAGGCAGACCATGAGCGTGCCGATGACGTGGGCCTTGGCCTCGCCGAGCATGGGCTCAAGGAGCTTCACGCGGAGGCCCCCGCAGATGATGGCGATGCCGACGAAGCTGAGCCAGGCGCACAGCGCCAGCACCCAGATGAGCGACGAACGGTCCACTATGCAACCTCCTTGGCGGACGTGACGGCGGCCTTGGCGTACACGCGCGGGCCTTGGGCGCTGTCCTCCACGCGGTAGCCACGGGCGGCAAGCTCGTCCCGCAGGGCGTCGGAGGCGGCGAAGTCTTTGGCCTTGCGCGCCGCCTCGCGCTTTTGCACCAGCTCCTGCACGCCGCCCGGCAGGCAGGCGCAGGCGATGGGCATCTGCCCCAGGTCCAGGATGCGCAGCACGGAGTCGGCCCCTTCCAGCTGTTTCAGGCAGGCGGCCGCCGCGGCCGGGGACAGCTTGCCCGCGGTGAGCCAGGCGTTGGCCCGCTTCACGAAGGTGAACAGCTTGGGCCAGGAGCGGTGCAGGGAGAGGTCGTCCTCCAGGGCGGCGGCAAGCCCGGCCTTGAGCTCGAACACGGCCTGCTCCACTTCCTCGGGCAGCGCGCCGGGAGCGGCCTCAAGGCAGTCTCCCGCGGCCAGGCGCAGGGCGCAGGCGCCCTCCTGCACCTTGTGCCAGTTGCGCGCCCACATGGACAGGCTTTGCGCCCCGGCGGCAAGGGACTTGCGGTAGGACACGGACAGAAGCCACAGGCGCAGGGCGGCCGGGCCTCCGGCGGCGGCGAGCAGGCCGGACAGGCCGGACGGGCCGGAGGGGTCGGGCGGGTTCAGGGCTTCCTCGCCCTCGGCGCGCGAGATCTTGCGATCCGCCAGCCAGGCCTTCACCTCCACCCCGGCGGCGCTCCAGATGGCGCGCAGGTTCTCCAGGTGCGGGAACTGGTGGTCCTCTCCGGCCACCAGCACGTCCACGCGGCCCAGGGCCGAGAGGCCGGCCACGGCGATCTGCACGAACCAGCTGGGGCGCACGTTGCCCCACTGGGTCTCGATGATGTCGCCCAGCTTCAGGTCCTGCAGGGTGGCGCGCTTGAGGAGCGTGAAATCGAGCGGATTGTCCTTCACGTAGTCGCCCAGGTCCACGGTCTTGCCCACGGAGAGGCCGTCCATGTCCATGAGTTTCATGGCCCCGTAGCGCTTGTCGCGGCGCACGTCGAAGTACACGCTCCGGAGCTTCTCGTAGGCCTGGCCCTTGGCCAAAAGTTTTGTGCAGATGTCCAGCGCCCTGGGCACCGAGGCCGAGGCGGGCTCGAACACGGCCTCGGGCAGCAGGCCCAGCTCCGCGGCGCGGGCCTTGATGCGCCCGATGGCCCCTGAAGCGTAGTCCGCGCGGGAGAGGCCGGCCTCGCGGGCGGCGGAGAGGGTGCGGTCGTCCAGGTCGGCCAGGGCCACGGCCAGCTTCACCTGGGCCCCGCGGGCCAAGAGCTGCCGGGCCAGCACGTCGGAGAGCACCAGCCTGCGCCAGGCGTCCGGGTCGTCCGGGGTGTCCAGGCTGGGGCCGATGCAGCAGATGTTCAACGCGCCGGAGGTGTCGAGCGTCACCTTGCCGCCCGTGGCCAGGTTGTACAGGCGCAGGCCCTCCTGGCTCTTGGGGGCGAACAGCGGGGTGGACAGGTAGCGCTCGCCGCCATCGGGGAAGATGACCACGATGTAGCCGCCCTTGCCCTCGGCCTCCAGCCCGGCGGCCAGCTTGAGGGCCCCGGCCAGGGCCGCGCCGGAACTCATGCCCACGAAGAGGCCTTCCTCCCGCGCCAGCTTGCGGCAGCACTCGAAGGCCTCCTCGTCCTCCACCCGCAGGATCTGGTCGAGGTTCTTCTTGTTGTAGATGCCCGGCGGATAGGACTCGTGCATGTTCTTGAGGCCCTGGATCTTGTGCCCGGCAAAGGGCTCTATGGCGCAGACCTGCACGCCGCCGTGCTCGTGCATGCGCTTGGCCAGGCCCATGGCCGTGCCCGAGGTGCCCAGCGTGGCCACCACGTGGGTCACGGCGCCGCCGGTCTGGGCCAGTATCTCCGGGCCGGTGCCCTCGTAGTGGGCGGCGATGCTGGCCGGATTGTTGAACTGGTCCATGAGCACGTACGTATCCGGCTCGGTCCTGGCCAGGCGGTAGGCCAGCTCGATGGCGCCGTCGGTTCCCAGGCGGCCGGGGGTGAGGCGTATCTCCGCGCCGTAGGCGCGCATGATGCGCTTTCTCTCCTCGCTGGCGGAGTCGGGCATGATGAGGCACATCTTGTAGCCCTTCACCGCGGCCACCATGGCCAGGCCTATGCCCGTGTTGCCGCTGGTGGCCTCGATGATGGTCTTTTCCGGCGTCAGCTCGCCGCTTTTTTCCGCGGCGGTGATCATGGCCACGGCCACGCGGTCCTTGATGGACCCGCCGGGGTTCATGCTCTCCACCTTCGCCATGATTTTGACGCCGCCGTGCGGGTTCAGCCGGCGGATCTCCACCAGGGGAGTATTGCCCACCAGCCGCAAAATATCCGTGCGCTCCATCGTATGCCCCTGCGCGCCAGCCCCCGAAAAAAGGGAAGGGAATGCTGGCCCGTGATTTGCAAAGCCGCCCTCAAACCAGCGAGGTCGGCACCATGACCATGTTTCCATACCTGAAAGACAACATCACCGCGCTTGAGAAGGCCAACCCGGCGCTGTACGCTTGGCTCTCCAGCAGCCAGTTCGACGAACAGTCCCTGAAAACCAGCGTCTTTGTCAACAGATGGGGCCTGGTGGACTGGAAGATGGAGTCCGGCCAGGGGCTTTTCGAGGCCCTGCCGCCCCGCATGCTCTACACCGACTGGGGCAACATGGAGAAGGCCGACCTCTCGGCCAGCATCCTCATCGGCACCAACGTGGGCTACGGCCTGAACCATGTGCTCATCAACTCGCCCGACTCGCACAAGGTGCTGGTCATCGAGCCCAATCCCAGCCTGCTGCTGGCCTGCCTGGGCCAGACCGACTACCGCCCCTTCTTCGCCAACAAGAAGCTGCACTTCGTCGTCCCCAACGAGGACATCCTCCAGGAGTACATCAAGAACCTGGACCTGCAGTACGTGTACGGCAAAATTTACCTGCGCGCCGACGTGCCCAGCCTCCAGCTGGGGCCGGAGTACGCCCGCTGGATGCAGACCCTGAAGAACCGCCTGGAGAACTTCAGCGTGGAGATGATCACCCTGCGCTGCCGCCAGGACGTGATGGTGGGCAACGAGCTGAAGAACTACCGCCGCGCCCAGGCCGACGGCAGCCTGCTGCCCCTGAAGGACGCCGCCAAGGGCGTGGGCGCCGTGGTCATCGGCGCGGGCCCCTCCCTGGCCAAGTTCGCCCCGGAGCTGGCCAAGAACGCCGGCTACGCCCTGTACGCAACGGCCCTGCAGACCCTGCCCGCCCTGCGCCGGCACGAGCTCAAGCCGCACTTCTGCCTCGCGCTGGACTACGACGACTCCATGCTCTCGGTGTACGACCGCCTGGACGCCGAATGGGCCAGCGACATCCCGCTCATCTACTCCACCAAGGTGAACCCGGAAGTGGTGCGCCGCTACCCCGGCCCCACCCTGCCCCTGTGGACCATGGGCGGCATGGCCACCTTCGTCATGCAGGACCGCGAGTTCGTGCTGGACGCGGGCGGCAACGTGAGCCTGACCCTGGTGCGCCTGCTGCGCTGGATGGGCGCGGGCAGCATCCTCCTCGTGGGCCAGGACTTCGCCTGGCAGGGCACCACCACCCACGTGGACGGCCACCATGCCGCCAAGTACACCATCACCTTCGACCCGGCCATGCACCAGCGCCTCAAGAACCTCTGGGGCGAGGAGATCATTTCGAGCATCCAGTACCTCACCAGCAAGCGCGACCTGGAGAACGACCTCAAGAAGAGCCCGTACCGCATCGCCAACCTCTACGGCGGCGGCGTGGTCATCGAGGGCGCCCCGGCCGTGGAACTGGAGGAGGCCCGGCGCGAGGGGCTTCTGTCCTCCGCCCCGGGCAGCCGCGAGCGCCTGCTGAACGCCCTGGACAAGGCGCGCGGAGCCAGCCGCGGCGTGCGCTTCGAGCCGCGCAGCCACATCTGGACCAGCTCCATCCGCGGGCTGGAGCGCCGCATGCAGAAGCTCTTCCGCCAGTGCGGGCAGAGCCAGAAGGAGATCCACACCCTGCTTGAGCAGGCCCTCTTCTTCGTGCGCCAGGACCCGCTCTACCTGCCCTACCTGTTCAACGAGACCATCGACCTCGCCGGCCTGGCCAAGACCCGGCGCTCATACAACCCGGCGGACTTCTCGGAGTTCAAGCGCATCGGCAAGAGCATTCTGGCCAAGGTGCGCGAGGTGGACCGCTGCGTGTCCGGCATGGACCAGAGCGCCGCGTAGCGCAGGCCTCCCCAAGTCATTGCGGGCGCCCGCCGGAACACCCCGGCGGGCGCTTTTGCTTGAAACCGCCGGCCCCGCTCCGAGTTGCGCCGCCCGCGGAATCGACCTATAAGGCCGCATGCCGCGCACCACCCCCACCCCCCTGGCCTTCTGGGCCGCCCTGTGCCTCCCGCTCCTGCTTGTTGTCGCGGGCTGTTTCGCCTTCATCGGCGACGAACCAGCCGTGGCCGCCTATTTCACCCAGTGGCGCCTGGACAACCCCGGCGCGCTGCGGGTGGTGAAGTTCTACACCGACTGGGGCAACCCGGCCATGTACCTGCCCTTCGCGGTCATCCTGATCCTGGGCGTAAAGCGCCGCCGGGCCGACCTCGCCGCCTGGGCGCTCTCGTACCTGGCCGCGCAGCTGCTGTTCTCCCTGACCATCGAGCGCCTGCTCAAGGTCGGCATCGGCCGGCCCCGGCCCGGCGTGGGCGGAGACTCCATCCCCTGGTCGCTGGACAACGCGCACAACTCCATGCCCTCGGGCCACGCCACGGAGATGGCCACGCAAACGTCGGCCTTCGCCCTGTTCGCCGGCAGGCTGGCCGTAGCGTTCCTCATGGGCCTGCTGCTGGGCCTCATGGGCCTCTCGCGCCTGGTGATGGGCGCCCACCACCCCACGGACCTTCTGGGCGGCCTCGCCCTGGGCTGCCTGGGCGGACTCTTCGCCGCCCGCCTGGCCCCGCGCCTGGAGGCCTTCCTCGCCAACCGTTTCGCCTGCTTTGGAGGCCGCTGATGCAGCGCCTTTGGGATCTCATGCGCCGTTGGCCCTTCGCGGCCCTGGCCGTGCTCACCGCGGTGCAGACCGTGGGCACCTTCTCCTCCCGCGCCCTGTGGTTCTCCGACGAGGTGCGCTACGCCGACGCCTACGCCGGGCTGCTGCGCGGCAAATGGCTGGTGCTGAACCTGAACGGCATGGCCTACCCGGACAAGCCGCCCCTGTACTTCTGGTTTCTGCGCGCGCTGGATATCTTCACCGGCACGCCGGACCCGGCTGTGTTCTTTCTGGGCACCGCGGCCAGCGGCCTGCTGGTGCTCTTTGCGGTGCTGGCCTGGGCGCGGGTGCTGCGCCTGCCGGACGAGACAGGCCTGCTGGCGGGGCTGGTGCTCCTGACCACCTTCTTCTTCGCCGGGCTGTTGCACTACTCGCGCATGGACCTCTTGTTCGCGGCGCTGATCATCGCCTCCCAGGCGGCCTTCTGCCTGGCCTTCCGCCCCGGTGAGGAGCATCGGCGCGGGCGTCTGGCCGCCCTGGCCATGCTGCTCGCCGCCTTGGCCACCCTGACCAAAGGGCCGCTGGGCCTGGCCTTCCCCATCCTGACGACCATGCTCTTCCTGGCCTGGCGCGGCCGCGCGGGCGAGTTCTTCAGCCGTGCGCTGCTGCCGGGCCTTGGCGTGCTGCTGGCCGTGGTCTTCTCCTGGGTGGTGGCGGCCTACTTCGTCCAGGGGCCGGAGTTTCTGCACAAGATCTTCTACGAGCAGATCTTCCAGCGGGCCACCAAGACCTTCCACCACGCGGAGCCCTGGTACTTCTACCTCATCGCCTTTCCGCCCTGCTGGCTGCCCTGGCTCCTCGCCCCGGTGGCGCTGCCCGCGCGGACCCTGGCCCGGCTGTTCGCCGCAACGTACTGGAAGGAACTGGCCGCGCGCCGCAAGGACGCCTCGCCCGAGGGGGACGCCCGCGCCGTGCTCTGGATTTCCGCCGTCAGCGGTTTGACCCTGCTTTCGCTGCTGAGCGGCAAGGTGGTGGTGTATCTGCTGCCGCAGCTGCCGCCGCTGGCGCTTCTGCTGGCCCTGGGCCTGCAGGACGGACGCCTGCCCTGGCGCAGGCTGTGGATGGCGACGGCGCTGGTGTTCTTCGCGCTGGCCGCCGGCGCCAGCCAGGGCGCGCGCTTCCTGCCCGCGCCTGTCTCGCCCGATGGCGGCCTGCCCGGAACCGCCATGGTGGCCGCGGGCTTCGCCGCCTGCGGGCTTGGGCTCCTTGTGCTGCGCAATCAGAATCCCCGTCACGTTTTATTGGCGCTGGCCCTTCTGACCGCCGCCTGGGTGCAGCCCGCCTGCCGCACCCTGGCCCCGGCCCTGGACGCAATCATGAGCCCCAAGCCCCAGGCCATGGTGCTCAAGGCCTGGAAGGACCAGGGCTATACCCCGCTGGCCCACGACATCTACCAGGGAATTTATTCCTACTATCTCGGCGGCCCGATTCTTGAATCAGCAAACTTCGAGGCCCTGGACAGGTTCGTGGCCGAGAAGGACATCGTGCTGGTGATCAAGAAGAAGAAGTGGGACACCTGGACCACCCGCCCGCAGCACGTCCTCAAGATCTACGAACAATGGATGGCCGGACAGCCGTACTACGTGGCCCTGAGCCGCAAGGACGGCAGCCCGCCGCCTCTTCCGTCCGATCCGGGGCCGGACCGCGTGCCACAGCCCGACTAGGGGGCCGCACGGGTCGCCGACGACCGGGGCGCGCCGCTGAACCGTTCAGCGCACGGCCCCGCATGCGGCAAGGGCGCAGGCCACCCGGCCCGCCCGCCGCAAACCGGATCCGACCTGGAGGCTCCCCGTGCGCCGCTTCCGCCTGGCCGTCATCCTCGCCCTTCTCGCCGCCTGTCTGGGCGGCTGCGCCGCCATGCCCATGTTCGCCGCGATGGATGCGCTGAACGCGGCCGAGGCGGGCAAGACCGGCTTTGACATGGCCATGGGCCTCAACTCGCGCAAGAGCCTGGAGCTCGACACCAGCCCCGACGCCCAGGCCGAGGCGCGCATCCGCGCCGCGCTGGACCGCCAGGGCGGCAACCTGCGCTACGCCATCCCCCACGTGACCCAGGGCCAGGGCTATGTTGTGGGCACCTACGCCGACGACCAGGAGCTGGAGCGCGCCCGCAAGGCCATGAGCCGCGTGGGCGGCGTGAGCAAGATCACCCTGTGCCTGTTCCGGGAGGGTTCCGGCCCGCGCCGGCGCCAGAGCGATGCCGAGGTGCGCGACAACATCCTGCGCATGACCGGCATCCGCACCAGGGAGGTGCGCGTGCATGTGGTGGAGGGCAACGCGGTGCTCATCGGCCGCGTGCGCACCAAGGCCGAGGAGGAGCAGCTGGTGGAGAACGCCCGCATCGCCGGGGCCACCAGCGTGCGCAACTACGTGCGCCTGTATGCGGCCAACCCGCAATAAAAAACGGCCCGCAGGTCTCCCCGCGGGCCGTCCTTCAATCTATCTTCCGGCGACAGGTTCCTGGCAGGCTAGGCCTTGCCGCCCCCGGCAAAGATCAGCTCGATGATCTCCAGCACGCGCAAACCGTCCTCGCCGCTGATGGGCACGGGCTTCTTTTCGCGCACGGCCGCAAGGAACTGGGTCAGCTCCTCGCGCATCTGCTCGCGCTGCATCACCGGGTGCTCCTTCACCGTGTAGGCCTTGGAAACGGGGTCGAAGGGGCCGTACTCCTTCACCTGCTGGGCGATCAGGTCCGCCACGATGTAGCGGTCCTTGCAGGCCGCGCGGATGGTGCGCGAGCGCGCCGGGGTGAGCCAGTTGGTGGTGATGTGCCCGAGCACGCCGCTTTGCATGCGCGCGCCGATGAAGGCGCTGTCCTCGTGCGGGGCCAGGGTGGTGGAGTACACGCCGTTCACCTCGGCGAAGTCTGAGCCGGAGATGTAGCGCAACAGGTCCAGATCGTGCGAGCCCAGGTCGCGGATGACGCCCACGTCCTGGATGCGCGCCGGGAACGGGCCCACGCGCTCGATGTTCACCGAAACGAGGCTGCCCGCCACCAGCTCCCGGAGCTTCTGGATGGCCGGGTTGAAGCGCTCGATGTGGCCGGCCATGAGGGGCACGCCCTTGCCCCGGGCGGCCTCGACCAGCTCGCGGCCCTGGGCCGCTGTGGCCGCCAGGGGCTTTTCCAGCAGCAGGGCGATGCCGCGGCCGATGACCTTCATGCCCACCTCATGGTGCAGCATGGTGGGCACGCTGATGCTCACCGCGTCCAGGTCGAGCTTCAGGAGCTCGTCCAGGTCCGTGTATCCGGCCACGCCGAAGCGGGCCTTGGCCTCGTCCAGGTTGGACTGGGCCACGTCCATGACGCCCAGCACCTGCACGTCCGGCATCTCGCAGTAGTTGCGCAGGTGAATCTTGCCCATGGAGCCAAGGCCGATGACGCCGACTTTCTGCATGGAACGCTCCGCGTTGGGGGTTTTCGCCACGGGCGGACCACGCGGCCTCTCGGCCCGCATCCCGCCTGGACAGGCCTCTCCCCTACATGCTCCGGCCGGGCATTGCAACGGCCCCCAAAAGGCCGCCCAGGCGCGCCCCCCGCTCCGGCGCGCCTTGCGCAGGGCGCCGATTCAGGCTATCTGCGGCACATGAGCATCCCCCCCGAAAAGAGCTTCCGCGATCCCGGCGGCCCCGTGTGGATCAGCGCGGGCGAGGCCTCCGGCGACATCCACGCCGCCAGCCTGCTCCACGCCTTGCAGGAGGTGGACCCCGGCCTGCGCGCCCTGGGCATGGGCGGCCCTGCGCTCGCCAAGGCCGGGTGCGAGGTGCGCTTCCCCATGCGCCTCATCTCCCTGGTGGGCCTCACCGAGGTCCTCTCCGGCCTGCCGCGCATCCTCCGCCTGCTGACCCAGGTGAAGCAGGCCCTCATGGCCGCCCGGCCGCGCGCGCTGGTGCTCATCGACTGCCCGGACTTCCATTTCCGCGTGGCCCGCATCGCCAGGAAGCTCGGCATCCCGGTGTACTACTACGTGAGCCCGCAGGTATGGGCCTGGCGCTCCGGCCGGGTGGAGTTCCTGCGCCAGTTCACGCGCCGGGTGCTGTGCATCCTGCCCTTCGAGAAGGACTTCTACGCCGGGCGGGGCATGGACGTGGACTACGTGGGCCATCCGCTCATGGACCAGATGCCGCTCTCCGAGCTGGACGCCATGCGCCCGGACCCGGACCTGCTGGGGCTTCTGCCCGGCAGCCGCCGCAAGGAGATCGCCGCGCTCCTGCCGGAATTCGCCCGCGCGGCGCTGATCCTGCGGGAGCGCCTGCCGAACCTGAAGCTGGGCCTTGCCCGCGCCCCCGGCGTGGAGGAAAGCTTCCTGCGCCGATTCCTGCCCGCAGATCTACCGGTGACCATCCACCCGCCCGAGGACCGCTACCGGCTCATGCGCATGAGCCGCGCGTTGCTCGCCGCCAGCGGCACGGTGACGCTGGAGGCCGCGCTCATCGGCACGCCCACCGTGGTCGCCTACAGGCTCTCGGCCGTAAGCTTCGCCATCGGCAAGGCCGTGGTGCAGGTGAAGTGGGCCAGCCTGCCCAACCTCATCATGGGCCGGGAAATCTTCCCCGAGCTGCTGCAGGACAAGGCGAAGGGCGAGCTCATGGCCGAGCGCCTGCGCCCCTGGCTGGCGGAGGACATCGCCCTGGGCCAGGCCCGGGCCGACCTGGCGGGCCTGCGCGCCAAGGTGGGCGGGCCCGGCGCGGCGCACAGGGCCGCGGCCATCATTCTGGACGACCTGCGCACCCTCGCCGAAGCAACCCCCAAACGATAGGACAGCAGCAACCATGGAAGCCGTGCGCGTCTACGCCGACATCCACGGCCTCTCGCCCGAGGCCTTCGAGGAAATCCGCCACTCCATGCCCTTTGACCAGGTGGTGTACAAGAACCGCGTGCTCGCGGTGGACTTCGAGGGGCACTACATCGACGTGGAGCCCTTTCTGGAGGACATCGCCCGCCTGCTGGACGAGGACGGCTGGGGCAAGCTCGACTACATCGACCAGATCGACTACGCCCTCACCCGCTACGTCATCAAGAAGGGCGAGTGGACGGCCAAGGGCGTGCTGGTGGACAACGTGGTGGAAGGCATGAAGTAGCGCGGCAAGCGCGCCGCGTCCGTCCCGGCGCGGCATTCCCCCCGCACCCCCAACCACAGGAGGGGCGACGCATGCGCCTCATCGGCAACATCATCTGGTTCGTTTTCGGCGGGCTGTGCATGGGCCTGGGCTGGTTCCTGGTGGGCCTTCTCATGTTCGTGTCCATCATCGGCATCCCCTGGGGACGGGCCTGCTTCATGCTGGGCGGCTTCTGCCTGTGGCCCTTCGGGCGCGAGGTGGTGAACCGCCGCACAGTCACCGGGCGCGACGACATTGGCACCGGGCCGCTGGGGTTCCTCGGCAACGTGGCCTGGTTCCTCGTGGCCGGGTTCTGGCTGGCCCTCGGCCACCTTGGCTCCGCCCTGCTCTGCTTCATCACCATCATCGGCATTCCCTTCGGCCTGCAGCACCTGAAGCTCGTGGGCGCGACCTTGGCTCCCATCGGGAAGACGGTGGTGGAGGTATAGCCTGCCAGAACAATGAGCTTTCTTCACGAACGAACAGCACGAGTCAAAACGCCTTGAACAATTATCAGCTCGCATATAAGATATAGCAAAAGGAGCTACGTATGCGGACCAAAATCATCACTGATGCCGAGGCTTTGGCGTTATGCGAAAAGGCAGAAGATCACTTTTTTGATCGCAAATCCGCGTCTATTGATGGAAAAGGTGTACAGAAAATCGTTGTTGCCTTTGCAAATGCTGACGGAGGCGATGTTTACATTGGCATTTCTGACGGGAAACATGAACCGAACGCGGCAAATCGCTGGGAAGGCGTCCGGTTAATAGAAGAGTACAACCAACACATCCAAGCTATATCAGAAATATCACCCACTGTTGCTGCAGAAATATCGTTCATTAAGACACAGAACAGACCTACGTATATCTTGCACATATCAATCGAGAAGAGCCAATCCGTTCATAAAACGGCTGCCGGTAGTATCTACGAGCGTAAGGGTGCGCAATCGCTCCCAGTAAAAGACCCACAAAAAATTACGGAACTTGCATTCGCTAAAGGCGCACAGTCCTATGAAGAATACACTATTGACAAAGGGACAGCAGAAGACATCGTTGACGCAAAAGAAATTGAGGTTTTTCTGTCTGAGTTCTCACCAAGCACCGACCCTTTAGATATTGCATTGAACAAGCACCTGATAGACAGAAGTTCGTTCAAGCCAAAGGTTGCTGGCATATTATTATTTGCCAATGAGCCAGCAAGCATTATGACAAAGAAATGTTCTGTGAAAATTGCCCGCTATACAACAAAAGAAGACGATCCTGAGCGAGACCACTTAGGCACGATTGAAACACTTGAAGGTCCTTTATACCCACTGATACGCCAGACCGTAAAACGTACAACAGATACAATGTCATCAATCAACGTCTGGACAGCGGATGGCCCGAAAGCGATGGAGTATCCGCCTGAAACATTGTGGGAGATCGTCGTTAATGCTTTTATTCATCGGGACTACTCGATATCCGATGATGTGCAAATAAAAATATTCGACAACAGAATTGAGGTCATAAGTCCAGGGCGCCTTCCTGCATTCGTCACCAGTGAAAACATCCTTGATGTCCGCTATGCGAGAAACCCAAAAATTGTCAACATCCTCTCCAAGTACAAGACTCCACCAAACAAAGATATAGGTGAAGGGCTGAATACTGCATTTCAAAAAATGAAAGAATGGAAACTACAGAGCCCAGAAATCATCGATGAAGTCAACTATGTCCGTGTAGTTATCCCGCATGCGTCATTGGCCACCCCACAGGATGCCATCATAGAATTCATCGAGAAGCATAGGACAATCACGAACAGACAAGCGAGAGAGATCACCGGAATAAAAAGCGAGAACGCTGTAAAATCAGTTTTCTACAAACTTCAGAGCGCTGGATTAATAGAGATGATCCCCGAGCTCAAAGGAAATAAGGCCGCCTGGAGAAAGCCAATTCAGACATAACCCTTAGCTTCTTCAGTTTGATCCCAATTGGGTGCTGGGAACTTACCGCGCCTGTATCTGCTGAAATACGGAGCAAGTTACTTCAATCACCTTTTCTGCGCCTTGAGTTCCACATTCACCGCCCGCAGCCCTTGCCCGCCCTCGGCCAGGTCGAAGAGCACCTCTTCCCCGGGCGCGAGGGTCTGAAAGCCCTCGCGCTGGATCTCCGCATAGTGCACGAACACGTCCCGGCCGTCCTCGTCGGTGAGGAAGCCGAAGCCCTTGCGCTCGTCAAAGTAGTTCACCACGCCTGCGCGCCGCTGCATGAGGCCCTCCTGCCCGCGCGGGGGCGAGAGGCCCCGGCGGTCGGCGCAAGCATAGCCCAGTCGCCGGGCATACCGCAAGGCGGGCCGGAAAACACAAAAAGCCCGCCAGAGGCGGGCCTGTGGTGCTTCGATTGTGCGAGGGGAACTAGCGCAGGCGGAAGGTGATGCGGCCGCGGGTCAGGTCGTAGGGGGAAAGCTCCACCTTGACCTTGTCGCCGGGGAGGATGCGGATGTAGTGCTTGCGCATCTTGCCGGAAATGTGGCCCAGGATGCTGTGCCCGTTCTGCAGCTCGACGCGGAACATGGCGTTGGGCAGGGCTTCCTGGATGACGCCCTCGACCTCAATGGCTTCTTCTTTGGACATGCAGTCTCCTCAAAAAATTACGGCTGGCGCTTCAGAAATCCCGAAATATTTCGCGCCAGAACTCCCGAAAGGTGCAGATTACTACGCCGAAACGCAAGCTTTGGCAAGCCCCGGCGCCTCATGCGCCGCGAACGCCCCCCCGGCCTGGGCCACGAACGCGCGCACCAGGGCCTCGTCCTTGCGCCCGCGGGCATCCTCCAGCCCGGTGTGCGCGTCCACGCCAGCGGGACGGACCGCGGCGATGGCGCTGGCCACGTTCTCCAGGGTGAGCCCTCCGGCCAGGATGAGCGGCCTGGGCAGTGCGCGGGCCAGCCGCGCGCTCACGGCCCAGTCGTGCGCCTTGCCCGTTGCGCCCGTGGCCCCGCTGGCGGGATCGAAGGTGTCGGTGAGGAAGGCGTCCACAAAGGGCGCGTGCGCCTGGGCCTGGGCCAGAATGTCCGCCTCCGGGGCCGTGCCCACCACCAGGCTCTTGATGACGAAGAGCTCCGGCGCGGCCTGCCGCAGGGCCCGCACCTGCGCCAGGGGCATGGTCCCGTGCAGCTGCACGCCGTCCGCCCCCAGAAAGCGGCACAGGGCCAGGGTCTCGGCCGCGTCCTCAAGGTAGGTGATGAGCACGCTCTCCGCCCGGCCCTTGAGGGCGGCGCAGATGGCCCGGGCCTCCTCGTCGGAGACGTCGGGCTTGTGAAAGGCCAGCCGCAGGGGCAGCCCCACGTGGGTGACGCCGCAGGAGGCGAGCATGAGGGCCTCCTCCACGCTAACCGCGCCGGCGACCTGAATCATTCTGTGCAAATTTGACATATTCGCCCCTGGATTTCATACTGCCTTCGGGATAATGTCCCGGCAGTCACCCCCCCAACCCGGAGAACGCCTGTGGAGTGCAAGGACCGAGAACCATACGATATTGTCCGCGACATTCTCAAGGTCATCGAGGAACTGAATACCCTCAAGGATGTGGACTCCATCCTGGACAAGGTGCTGGCCGAAGCGCGCGGCATGACCAACGCCGACGCGGGCTCCATCTTCCTCATCGAGCGCGACCACCTGCGCTTCTTCTACGTGCACAACGACACGCTCTTCAAGGGCCCGGACGCCAGCAAGCACATCTACACCGATTTCACCGTGCCCATCAACGAGCGCTCCATCGTGGGCTACGCCGCCATGACGGGCCAGACCATAGACATCCCCGACGCCTACGCCCTGAACGGAGACGAGCCCTACTCCTTCAACAAGAGCTTCGACGAGGAAACGGGCTACCGCACCCGCTCCATGCTCACCATCCCGCTCAAGACCTTCCAGAGCAAGATAGTGGGCGTCATGCAACTCATCAACGCCAGAGACTGCAAGGGCGACGTCCATCCCTTCACGGCGGACGACATCCAGTACGCCCCGCTCTTCGCCAACTCGGCCTCGGTGACCATCGAGCGCGGCATCATGACCCGCGAGATCATGCTGCGCATGATGAAGATGGCCGAGATGCGCGACCCCAAGGAGACCGGGGCCCACGTGCAGCGCGTGGGCGCCTATACGGCGGAGATCTACCAGCAGTGGGCGCGCAACAGGGGGCTGGACGAGTTCGCCATAAAACGCAAAAAGGACACCCTGCGCCTGGCCGCCATGCTGCACGACGTGGGCAAGGTGGGCATCTCGGACGTGATTCTGAAGAAGCCCGGCCGCTTCGAGCCGCACGAGGCGGCCATCATGAAGTGGCACTCGGTGTACGGGGCGGCGCTGTTCGCCAACACCACCTCCGAGCTGGACCAGCTGTGCAAGGAGATCGCCCTGGGCCACCACGAGCGCTGGGACGGCAAGGGCTACCCCGGCAAGCTGCCCGAGGACCTCTCCCAGGCGCGCGAGCTGTGCCAGGAGGAGATACAGGGCGAGGCCATCCCCATCGCCGCGCGCATAACGGCCCTGGCCGACGTGTACGACGCGCTCATCTCCCACCGGGTGTACAAGGATGCCTGGCCCGAGGAGCAGGTGCTGGAGGAGATAGCGAAGGGCCGCGGCACCCAGTTCGATCCCGACGTGGTGGACGCCTTCATGCAGATCCAGGACGTCATCCGGGCCATTCGCCACAAGTACCAGGGGTAGCCGCCGCGCGGCGGGGAAGCGGGCTTCCACCTACAGGGTCACGGTCTCGAAGCTCATCCTCGAAAGGTCGAAGAGGAGCATCTTCCCCGCCAGCTTCGGCTCCCGGCCGCAAAGAATGTTCAGGGCCTCCCCGGCCATGATGGACGCGGCCGTGGCCACCGCCGGGGCGGGCGTGCCCTGGCTGTCCTCCGCCCCAGCGCCCGCGCCGAAGAAATCCGCCGGGCACGTGCCGAAGGGCAGCACCGTGGCCACCAGCCCGCACTGGCCCGCAACCGCCGCGGTCACCAGCGGCACCCCGGCCTTGGCCGCCTGCCGCGCCAGGGTCGCGCGGTCCTTCAGCCCGCCCAGGGCGTCCAGGCACAGCTGGGTTCCGGCCAAAAAGCGCGCCATGCCCTCGGCATCCAGAAAGTGGGCCACGGGCTCGAACGCCACCGCGGGGTTCACCTGCCGCATGCGCGCTGCCGCTGCCGCGGCCTTGTAGCCGCCCAGGCTGCGCCGCGTGGCGTACAGCTGGCGGTTCAGGTTGGAGGCCACGAACTCGTCGCCATCGGCCGCCTTGAGGTGCCCCACCCCGGCGCGCGCAAGCAGCTCCAGCGTGTAGCCGCCAAGGCCGCCAAGGCCCACCAGGGCCGCGCGGGAATCGAGGAGCGTGAGCTGCTCCTCCAGGCTGTAGGCGTCGTGGTTGCGCAGGTAGCGCTCGGGCAGAATGCCCAGCGCGAGCGCCGCGCGCTCCACCGTGGCCACGCTTTGCCCCTTGGGGCGGCCGGGCAGCTTCGCCGAGGCGGACTGGCCGGGCAAATCGGCCGCGACGGCCCTGCTGCGGGCGCCGGAACGGGCGCCAGAACGGCCGATGGTCCGGGCGATGTCCTGCACGAAATAGAACGGCAGCACGCTGATCCCCCGGCCATCGGGCAGGTGCGCAACCTGGGCCAGCGCACGGATGCGCTTCTCCAGCTGGGCGTCCACCCCCGTGCTTTTGGCGCCGGGCATGGCCTAGCCGCCCCCCACGGCGGGGAAGAGCCCCAGCCGGTCGCCGTCCCGCAGGGGGGCGGAAAGCTCGGCGTGGGTTCCGTTGACGAACACCAGCTTGATCTCCTCCGCCGGGATGCCCAGACGCGCAGCCACGCTGCCCGGGGTGTCCCCGGGGGACACGGGGTAGGCCTCGGCGTCCGGCGGGGTGAAGCGGGCCAGGCTGGCAAAGCATTTCAGGGTGATGTTCATGGCCGACCTCTATTATGAAGCCTGCGGACGGTCAACATCGCCCCATACGCAAAAAAGCCGGGGCCGGCAGACGCGGTGAGCGTCCCCCGGCCCCGGCAGGGAAGCGTCGTCGCGGCCTAGTAGGCCCAGAACATGGTCATCACCGCGCACACGCCGGTGATGAGCATGGAGACCACGAAGGCCGGGCGGATGGCCGTGCTGGCCTCGCGGATCTTGTCGATGCTGGAGGCGGCGTTCTGCAGCTTGGCCGGGGAGATGACGCTGGCCAGGCCGCCGCCGATGGCGCTGCCCGCGGCGATGATCGCGCCCGAGGCGCCGATCTTCTCGGCCGTGGACAGGTGCAGCTTGGTCAGCATGGCGATGGACGAGGACTCCGAGCCGGAGATGAAACCGCCAAGCAGGCCCAGGAACGGGGCCACCGCCGCATAGAACTTGCCGAAGGCGGCGGCGGAAGCGCCGGCCATGACGTTGACCATGTTGTTCATGGGATCCACGAGCTTCCAGTCCACGCCCTTGCCGGAATGGTTCATGACGTAGGCGATGGCGAAGAACACCGAGGCGCTCATGATGGGCCGGCCGGCGCGCTTGGCCGCGGTCTTGAGGCCGCGCGTCACCTGCTCGCCCGTGGCGCGCATGATGGGCAGGGCCAGGAAGGTGCACACAGCCACCCAGAAGTAGGCCTGCCAGAACAGGCGGATCTTCTCCGGGCTGCCGGGGATGATCTCAAGCGGCATGGCGTACTGCTTGAAGGTCAGGTCGAAGAAGGGCAGCGAGGGCGTGTTCAGGATCACCGAAAACACGGTGAGGATGATCCAGGGCGAGAGCGCGCGCGGCAGGGAAAGCCGGGCCTCCGCGGCCAGGTCCTTCTCGTTCAGCAGGTTGCGGTCCTGCAGGGGCTTGCCGGTAAGCTTCACGTAGACGACCAGCGCCAGGATGACGGCCAGGCCCGCGGCGATGCCGGTGATGGTGACCAGCTGGGCCATGGCCATGAGGATGGCCACGCCGCCCGCGGTGACGCCCGCGATGACCGCCGGGACGAAGCCCTTCTTGACCATTTCGAAGCCGCCGGTGAGCTGCAGCATGCCAAGGGAAATGCAGGTGCTGATGACCGGCATGTACTGGGCGAAGTACATGCCCACCTCGTTCACCGGCTTGCCCACGAACTGGGCGAAGACCACCGCCGGAATGCCGAGCAGGGCGTAGGTGCACAGGGCGTCGTAGCCGATGGCCGGCAGCAGGATGGCGGCGAAGGTGGAATAGCCCAGCGCCAGCATGATGGGGGGCAGGATGGACACCGTGACCGCGCCCAGGCTGGTCAAGAGGATGCCGAAGCCCACGTTGATGATCATGATCTGCACGGTCTGCTGGCCGGGGGCGATGGTCTTCATGAGGGCCACCACGCGGGCCACCGCGCCGGTCTCCTGCATGAGGGTGATCTGCATGATGCTGGCGGCCATGACCAGGGCCACCGGCAGCGAGGCCACCAGGCCGGCCACCGAGGCGATGAGCACCACGTGCAACGGCGTGCCGAAGTACAGGCAGGAGACGCCCGCGGCCACGCACCAGCCGATGTAGCCGGCCGTGTCGGCCGCCACGCGGTAGACCAGAAGCAGGAAGAAGATGGCGATGACCGGGAAAAACGCGAGCAGAACCGAAACCATGTCCATGAAATTCACTCCCCCTCGGAAAGAATGCGCCGGCACGCCCCCCTCACCTGCAAGTGAGTACCCGCATCCAGGGCCCGTTTCAAGCTTCGGCGCGGGGCGGTGGGCTCCTCGCGCCTGGGCCTGCGCCTTATCTGGCGCATCGTGTCGGCTCGGAATGCGGCGTGGGAAGCGGTGAGCGGAGGGCGCCAGGCGCCTCCGTTCAGCGGCTTGTACGCATGCCTTATGCGTTTACCCGGCACAATGCAAGCACTTGTGAGGGATTGCCCGCTTGCACGTTGCAATCGCGCGCGGCCTGTGCCAAGCATGCACCCATGCCCGCACTACGTACAACCTTCGTCAGGCGCATCCGCCGGGTCCTGGCCTGCTGCCTGCTGGCCTGTCTCCTGCTGGGGGCGTGCTCCGGCCCGGTGGACACGGTGCGCCAAGCGCGCCTGCCCTACGACGAGAGCGTCACCGTGGAGCAGGCCCTCAAGCGCTACCCCTACTTCACGAAAATCGAGTGGCGCACCTACGATGACAAGAACGGCAAGCACTACGTGGAGGCCGTGTGCGACATCGACGTGGCGGCCAACTGCAGCGAGGTGAGCGGCGAAGGGCTCAAGCTCGCCCGGCGCGACGTGGCCCGCGACTTCTTCGTAGCCCGCTTCGTGGTGGACGGCCTGCCGGCCAAGGTGCGCCCGCTGGAGGCCCAGCACGTGACCCAGTGCGTCAGCGGGGCCAAGCTCGTCATGGCCGACCCCAAGTATCTGCGCGCCATCTACAACCGCGAGCCCGTGCGCTTCTTCTGCCTGGAGGGCCTCAACTGCCCGGGCCTGAGCTCCCCCAAATAGGGCGGCACGGGCGCGGCGCGCCCCCCCTCAGCGCCCTTCCCCCGCGGGTTTCGCTCCGGGCGTCTCGCCCGGCTTTTCCACCGCGACCCGGCTCAATTCCTCCATCCACTGCCCAAGGGTGACGAAGCGGCAGCCGTCGGCGGCCAGCTTGTCCAGCACGTCGCCCATGAACTTCACCGTGGTCTGGTGGATGTCGTGGAACAGGAACACGCCCTCGGCCCGGCCGCCCTTGCCGGGCAGCACGCGCGACTCCACGCCCTCCAGGGTGCGGTATTTCCAGTCCTGGCTGTCCACGCTCCACAGCGCCAGCACCATGTGTTCCTCCGCCGCCAGGCGCACGGTCTCCGCGTTGTAGAGGCCATAGGGCGGCCGGAAAAAGCGCGGCGCGATGCCCAGCCCGCGCAGCACCTGCTCCGTGCGTTCCATCTCCTCGCGCTGGCGCTCCGGGGAAAGGTGGCGGAACACGGGATGGTCGTAGGAGTGGTTGTCGACCTCGTGCCCCTCGGCCACCATGCGGCGGATGATCTCCGGGTGCTCCGCCGCCTGCTGGCCCAGCACAAAGAAGGTGGCCCGCACCTTGCGCGCCTTGAGGATGTCCAGCAGGGCGCCGGTGTGCCTGCCCGGGCCGTCGTCGAAGGTGACGGCGCAGGCGCTGTCCCGGGCCTCCATGCGCCGGATGCGCTCCGGGCCGATGGGTTCCTCCTGGCAGCGGGCCGGGGCCGGGGCCAGCAGCAGCGCAAACAGAGTCAACGGGGCGAGGAGCCTCAACCGCATGCGCCGCCCTCCTGGGCCAGGGCGCGGCCAAGGTCGGCCGCTTCCTCCAGCACGTCGGCGCGCTTCTGCGCGTCGCCCAGGTGGTACACCTTGCAGGCGCGCAGCAGCCGGCTGTGGTTGAAGCCCAGCCAGTTGAAGAAGTACGCGTAGCGCGGGAAGATGTCGGTGAAGAGATCCTCCCGCGGGTGCCCCTGGGCGATGACCATGCAGAAGGTCTTGCCGGGGGCGAGCCGGGTGCGCTTCTCCTTGTTGAAGGCGTAGTCCGGCGTCAGGAAGCTGTAGCAGCGGTCGATGAAGCCCTTGAGCTGGGCCGTGACCTCCCCGAAGTACACCGGCGTGGCCAGCACCAGGGCGTCGCAGCCGCGCACGGCCTCCAGCACCTCGGTCAGCCCGTCCTTCAGCACGCAGGCCTCGGCCCCGGTCTTGCACTTCAGGCAGCCCTGGCAGCCGCGGTACTTCAGGCTGTTCAGGTTGAAGACCTGCACCTCGGCCCCGGCCCCGCGCGCGGCCTCGCACAGGGCCCTGGCCATGGCCGCGCTGTTGCCGCCACGCCTGGGGCTTCCGTTCAGACAGACGATGCGCCTCATCCTTTGCCCTCCCGCCCGGCGAGCTCGCGCTCCACGCGCGCCGTTTTCGCGGCCAGCCCGTCCTCGCGTCCGCGCCGCCAGTCGGCCTTCACCGTCAGGTATACGCGGTCGCTGTCGGCGGCCACGGCCTTGAAGCATTTGTCCACCACGGCCAGCACCTCGTCCCACTCGCCCTCAATGCACGTTCCCATGGGAGTGAGCTGGTGGGCCAGTCCGCTTTCACGGATGACACCGACCGCTCGGGCCACAAAGGCTCCAACACTCTGACCTTTATCCATCGGAAACAGCGAAAGCTCCACAATGACGCTCATCAGACCTCCTGAACTCGTGAGTCTTCACCACCAATTGGCACTACCCGCCGTGTGCCGAAAAATAACCCCCGCCCCCCCCTTTCCGTCAACAGCGCCTTCCGCCAAGGCATTAGCTTTTTGATTTCAGACCGTTGCACCATTCTGCACAAGCGGCGAAGCGCCGAGAATTCCAGTTTTTTTTCCGCAGGCCCTTGCCATTGTTGTGGTATCCATGTATGGAACTCACAGCCAACTCATTGATATGGTTGCACATTTTTTGGGATTTCGTGTGGCATTCGTGCTACCACTTAACTGTGCGTAACACGGGCATCATGAAGATTGTGCAAGAGGCGTATCCGTCACGTTTTACCATAATCTGGAGGTGTTGTATGAAGGTTTCCGTAGGACATGGCTTGAGCGGCGCCGAAAAACGCCTTGAAGAGCGCGGCATTTCCCGTCGCCACTTCATGAAATTCTGCGGCACCATCGCTGCGGCCATGGGTATGGGCCCGGCTTTTGCCCCCAAAATCGCCGCGGCTCTTACCTCGGACAAGCGTCCGTCCGTCATCTGGCTGCACAACGCGGAGTGCACCGGCTGCTCCGAGTCCATTCTGCGCACTGCCGCGCCCTACATCGACACGCTGATCCTGGACGTCATCTCCCTTGAGTACCAGGAGACCATCATGGCCGCCGCTGGCGAAATGGCCGAAAAGGCCCTGCAGGACGCCATGAAGAAGCCTTACCTCTGCGTGGTCGAAGGCGCCATCCCCATGAAGGACGGCGGCATCTACGGCATGGTGGGCGGTCACACCATGCTCGACATCTGCAAGAAGGTCATCCCCGGCGCCCTGGCCACCATCGCCTACGGCACCTGCGCCACCTACGGCGGCGTGCAGGCCGCCAAGCCGAACCCGACCGACTCCAAGGGCGTTGACGAAGTGTTCCCCAAGGCCACCATCATCAACGTGCCCGGCTGCCCGCCCAACCCGGCCAACCTGGTGGGCACCGTCGTGGCCGCCATCGCCACCGTGGTGGACAAGAAGCCCCTGCCCAAGCTGGACGACCTGAAGCGCCCCGTGGTGTTCTTCGGCGAGACCGTGCACGACAAGTGCGAGCGCCTGCCCTTCTTCGAGAAGGACCAGTTCGCCCCCGCCTTCAACTCGCCCGAGGCGAAGAAAGGCTACTGCCTGTACAAGCTCGGCTGCAAGGGCCCCTACACCTACAACAACTGCCCCACCAAGAAGTTCAACCCCCTGGACAAGGGCGTGGGCGTGAACTGGCCCGTTCAGGCCGGCCACCCCTGCATCGGCTGCTCCGAGCCGAAGTTCTGGGACACCATGAGCCCCTTCTACGAAGAGCAGAAGTAAGGCTGACCGGATCATTGAACCCTGGCTGTTGTAAGGCAGTACACGCGACTTTAACTCCCCATTAGGAGGACGAAATATGTCTGGTTCCAAACCTCAGGCCATTCCGGTCACGCCCAAGGGCAACTTCTCCGGCCCGGTCATCGTCGACCCGGTCACCCGCATTGAAGGCCACCTGCGCATCGACGCCACCGTTGAGAACGGCAAGATCGTCGACGTGCGCAGCAGCTCGCAGCTGTTCCGCGGCCTGGAAATCATCCTCAAGGGCCGCGACCCCCGCGACGCCCAGCACTTCACCCAGCGCTCCTGCGGCGTCTGCACCTACGTGCACGCGCTGGCCAGCACCCGCGCGGTGGACAACGCCGTGAAGGTGAAGATCCCGAAGAACGCCACCATCATGCGCAACCTGGTCATGGGTTCCCAGTTCCTGCATGACCACATCGTGCACTTCTATCACCTGCACGCCCTTGACTGGGTCAACGTGGCCAACGCGCTGAAGGCCGACCCCGCCAAGACCGCCGCCCTGTCCAACAGCCTCTCCGCCAACCGCAAAGAGACCGCGGCCGACTTCAAGGCCGTGCAGGACAAGGTCGGCGCCCTGGTGGCTTCCGGCAAGCTCGGCATCTTCACCAACGCCTACTTCCTGGGCGAGAAGAAGAACGAGGCCTACTACCTGCCCGCCGAGGCCGACCTGATGGCCACCAAGCACTACCTTGACGCCCTGCACATGCAGGTCAAGGCCGCCCGCGCCATGGCCATCTTCGGCGCCAAGAACCCGCACACCCAGTTCACCGTGGTCGGCGGCGTCACCAACTACGACGCCCTGAAGCCCGAGCGCGTGGCCGAGTTCAAGGCCCTCACCGACGAAGTCATCGCCTTCATCAAGGACTTCTACATCCCCGACCTGCTGGCCGTGGCGGGCTTCTACAAGGACTGGAGCAAGATTGGCGGCACCACCAACTTCTTCAGCTGCGGCGAGTTCCCCACCGACGAGTACGACCTGAACTCGCGCTTCCTGCCCCAGGGCGTCATCTTCAAGCGCGACATCGCCAAAGTGCAGAACTTCGACCCGAAGCTCATCAAGGAGCACGTGGCCCACAGCTGGTACGTTGGCGACAAGGCCCTGCACCCGTACGACGGCGTGACCGAGCCCAAGTACACCAGCCTGAAGGACAAGGACCGCTACTCCTGGATGAAGGCGCCCCGCTACGCCGACGAGCCCATGGAGACCGGCCCGCTGGCCACCGTTCTCGTCGCCTTCGCCCGCGGCCACAAGCCCACGGTGGACGCCGTGAACTTCGTGCTGAAGCAGCTGAACGTGGGCCCCGACGCCCTGTTCTCCACCCTGGGCCGCACCGCCGCCCGCGGCATCGAGACCCTGGTCATCGCCAACCAGATGCAGACCTGGCTTGACGCCCTGGTCGGCAACGTGAAGGCCGGCGACTCCGAGCTGTACACCCCCTGGAAGATGCCCCAGGAGGCCGAAGGGGTCGGCTTCGTGCAGGCCCCCCGCGGCATGCTGAGCCACTGGATCAAGATCAAGAAGGGCAAGATCGAGAACTTCCAGCTCGTGGTGCCCTCCACCTGGAGCCTCGGCCCCCGCTGCGCCAACGGCAAGCTCGGCCCCGTGGAAGAGGCCCTCATGGGCACCCCGATCTTCGACCCGGCCCGCCCGGTCGAGATCCTGCGCACGGTCCACAGCTTCGACCCCTGCATCGCCTGCGGCGTGCACGTGCTCGACGCCAAGACCGGCAAGACCGCCAGCTTCAAGGTGTTGTAAACCGCTTTAGCGTCATGTAGATGGACGGGAATCCGGGTGACCGGGTTCCCGTCCTTTTTCCAGCACGACCGATCAAGAAGGGGCCGCATGAGCGCAGAGAACAAACGCATCCTCGTCCTTGGCGTGGGCAACATCCTCTTCACCGACGAAGGCATCGGCGTGCGCGCGGCCGAGGAGCTGGAGCGCCTGTACGATTTCTCCGACAACGTCACGGTGATGGACGGCGGCACGCTCGGCACCCGCCTCATGGACCCCATCATGAACTGCGACCTGCTCATCGTCATGGACGCCGTGCTGGGCGACGGACCGGCCGGCAGCGTGTACCGCCTGACGGGCGAGGACCTGCGCAAGAGCCTCGCCTTCAAGGATTCCATGCACCAGACGGACCTTGTGGACACGCTCATCATGTGCGAGATTGTGGGCAACCGGCCGGAGGCGGTGATCATCGGCATGGAGCCCGAGGACTACCACACCATGGGCCTGGAGCTCTCAAGCGTGTGCAAGGACCGGCAGGAGCCCTTCTTGGGCTTCGTGCTGGAGGAGATCGCCAAGGCAGGGGGCACCTACGCCAAGAAGGCCAACCCCGCCCCCGCAAGACAGGCCGAAACCCCGGCCCACCAGGAGTAACGCCATGTGTCTCGCCGTTCCCGCTGAAGTCATCTCCATCGTCGACCAGGTGGCCACCTGCCGCGTGGGCGAAGGCGACACCACCGTCACCGCGTCCCTCATGGTGCTGGACGAAGAGATCGTCATCGGCGACTACCTCATCATCCACGCGGGCTTCGCCATCCGCAAGCTGGACCCGCTGGAGGCCAAGCAGACCCTGCAGATCCTGCGCGACGTCATGGCCGCTGCGGAAGAGGCCGGCATCAAGCAGGACAACATCGTCATCTAGCCGGCTTCCAGTCCGGACGCGAAAAGGCCCTGCGGACACGTCTCCGCAGGGCCTTTTTTCATTGCCGGGCAAGGCCGGATCAGGACACGGGCGCACCGCGCCGCGGCGCGGACGCTGCGGGCCGGTCCGGGGTCGGCCTCGTCCAGTAGGAGGCCCGGAAGGCCAGCCGCGCCAGAGCCACAAGCCCCAGCAGAAAGGCCAGCCCCAGGTGCGCCCAGTCCACCAGCATGGTAGGCGTGGGCGAGAAGGACACGCTGGGCAGGTTCTTGAGCACGCGCACCGCGCCCGTGGCCACCAGCAGCAGCAGAATGCCCGCCCGCGTCCAGCCGAAGGCCGAGAGGGCGTGCCCACGCCGCCACTCCAGCAGCCAGCGCGTGGCCACATAGGAGCCCAGGACCAGCAGGCCCACGGCGCCGACGTAATGCAGCTTGTGGGTCAGCCAGAAGTCGCCCAGCCAGCCCAGGCCCGGCACGGCCACGATGCGGTAGCGGCTGGCGATGGGCATCTGCATGGTGCCGGTGACGGCGAGCAGGGCCACGAAAACCACATAGGCCCAGCCCACGCGGCGGGAAACGGGGGAGTTGGTGCCGGAGGCGCTCATTTGCCGCCCTCGCCCGGCTCCGCAGGCCGGCCGGGTTTTCCGGTGGGCGCGTCGGTCTTCCTGTCCGGGCCGAGACTCAGGTTGAAATCGTCCCTACCGGGCTTGGGCAGGGCCAGGGATTCGGTCTCGTCGTCTGGTGCGGGGCGCGCGGCGGCGGGCGCCGGCCTGGCGCCGGGCTTGGTCTCCTTAAGGCCGCCGCCGGCCAGGCGCGAGCCCAGGCGCAAGGCGCCGGCGATGACCCCGGCCACGGGCGCGAACAGCGCGGCGTAGGCCAGCTTGTCCTCGTCGGCCATCATGTCGCGCACGGGGGAAAGATGCGGCTTGCCCGGTCCGGTGGTGGCGGCGGCGTCCAGCGTGTCGAAGGGCACGGGCGAGACGTAGAGCGAGTTCGTGCCGCCGTTCTCGGTCTCGCCGTAGATGTAGCCGCCCATGTTGCGCGCCAGGGCGTGGGCCTTGGCCACCATGTCCGTGCGCGAGCCGATGTCCTGCACGCCGTAGGGGCAGCCCTCGATGCAGGCGGGTTTGCGTCCCTCGGCCACGCGGTCGGCGCAGCGGTCGCACTTGAACATCACGCCGTTGCCCGCGTACCTGGGCATGATCTTGAGGTAGAGGCCCACGCCGGTCTGGCGCATGGGAATCTCCCAGGGGCACACGCTCTTGCACTTGGCCCCGCCCAGGCAAATGCCGGGGTCGATGCGCACGATGCCGTTGTCCTCGCGCGCGGCCGCACCCCAGGGGCACAGGTTGGCGCAGGGCGGGTTCTGGCAGTGCATGCAGCGCCGGGGGATGTGCACCTCGAAGCGCTGGCCCTGGAACTGGCCGCGCGCGGTCTGGATGTACAGCCAGTTGTAGGGCGTCAGCCGGTCGGTCACCATGCGCTTGCCCGACCAGTCCTCCACCTTGACCGATTCCGGGTACATGGCGGGAAAGGGGCGCACGGGCTCCGGGAACTTGCGGGCGTTGGCCTCGCGGCAGGCCTCCACGCAGGAGCCGCAGCCCACGCACTTGGAAAGGTCGTGCAGGGTGACGAGCTCGTCGTCGGGCTTGACCTTTGCCGCCTGGGCCGCGCCGGGCAGCATGAGCCCGGCCGCGCCCAGCCCCAGGGTGCCGAGCGAAGCCAGAAAGCGTCTGCGGGATATGTCCACTTTGCGGGACGGGTCGTCGGTCACCGGAAGTGCTCCGTTTGGCGTCGATTCTTTGCGGCGAGAGGGGAATATAATCCTTTTGCTTCGGGACGCAACCCGATTGCGTCAGGCGCTCCCCAACTCGCGCCGAATGACATTAATGTCAAGCACTCCGAAGGCCTCGCTGGACAACCGGCGCGATTCCTAGTAGGCAGCCCATTGGATTGCGGGGCCTTGCGCGGGCGGCCTCCGAACAAAATTCGGCGCCCCGTTGCAGGCTCCGCACACGCCGGGCCACCGGCACACGAACGACAGCACATTACGGAAGAGCACATGACGAAGACCGCACAATTGATCATCGATGGCAAGACGTTTGAGCTGCCCATCCTCGAAGGCACCCTGGGCGACCGCGGCCTGGACATCACCAAGCTGCGCGCGCAGACGGGCTGCGTCACCTACGATCCCGGCTACATGAACACCGGCCCCTGCAAAAGCGCCATCACCTTCGTGGACGGCGAGAACGGCGTGCTGCGCTACCGCGGCTACCCCATCGACCAGATCGCCGCGCGCGGTTCCTTCACCGAGACGGCCTGGCTGCTCATCTTCGGCGAGCTGCCCACCCGCGACCAGCTCTCTCGCTTCTCCGCCGGTCTGTGCGCGGAGGAACTGCTGCACGAGGACGTGAAGCACCACTTCGAGGGCTTCCCGCCGGGCGGGCACCCCATGGCCATGCTCTCGGCCATCGTCAACTCCCTGGGCTGCTACCACGCGGACCTGCTGGAAATCGAAAGCAAGGGCGAGTTCTATCTCGCGGCCTCGAAGATCATCAGCAAGGTGCGCACCATCGCCGCCTTCAGCTACCGCAAGAGCATGGGCCTGCCGTTCATGTACCCGAACCCGGCCCTGTCCTACTGCCGCAACTTCCTGCACATGATGTTCTCCATTCCGCACAAGCACTACGACCCCAGCCCGGAGGCCGTGCGGGCCCTCTCGCTCTTCCTGACCCTGCACGCGGACCATGAGCAGAACTGCTCCACCAGCACCGTGCGCATGGTGGGATCGAGCCAGGCCAACCTGTTCGCCTCGGTCTCGGCGGGCATTTGCGCCCTGTGGGGCAGGCTGCACGGCGGCGCCAACGCCGGCGTGGTGGAGATGCTGGAGCAGATCCGCGACGGCAAGCGCACCCCCAAGGACGTGCTGGAGCTGGCCAAGCAGAAGAAATTCCGGCTCATGGGCTTCGGCCACCGCATCTACAAGAGCTACGACCCGCGCGCGGTGATCCTGAAGCAGGCCGCCCACGACCTGCTGCTCAAGCTGGGCAAGCTCGACGAGCTCATGGACATCGCCATGGAGCTGGAATCCCTGGCCCTGGCCGATCCCTACTTCGTGGAGCGCAAGCTGTACCCCAACGTGGACTTCTACTCGGGCATCATCCTGCGCGCCCTGAACATTCCCGTGCAGATGTTCCCGGTGATGTTCGCCATCGGCCGCATGCCCGGCTGGATCGCCCATTGGTTCGAGGAGCACCAGCAGGCCGGCAGCAAGATCCACCGCCCGCGGCAGATCTTCACCGGCCAGGTGCTGCGCGACTACGTGCCCATAGACGAGAGATAAGGCGAAAGACAAGGCGAAAGAGAGGCGTGCGGCAGCGCAAACGGTCCGCGATAATGGAACCGGGCAAGCGGCGAAACAAAAAATCGCGCAACGCGAAAAAAACGCTTGCCAAGGGCGGACGATGCGGCTAAATGCTTCCTTCGCAACGACGGAACGCCGCAACGCGATCCGGACAATGCCGAAGTGGTGGAATTGGTAGACACGCTAGGTTCAGGGTCTAGTGGTCGCAAGGCCATGGGAGTTCGAGTCTCCCCTTCGGCACCAAAAGAACAGGGGCTCCGGTCGGAAGACCGGGGCCCTTTTTCATTGCCGGCTCTTGCCATCCGCACCAGCCGGAGCCACTATGCGCCCGCGCGCCCTCCCGGCGCGACGCCAGCAGCAGGAGCCGCCCATGCGCATCCGCGACGCCGAAGAAGCCGACATCCAGGGCATCCTTGAGATCTACAACCACGCGGTGACCCACACCACGGCCATCTGGAATGAAACCCGGGTGGACCACGCCGACCGCGCCGCCTGGCTGGCCCTGCGCCGGGCCTCGGGCCACCCCGTGCTGGTGGCGGAGGAGGACGGCCGCGTGCTGGGCTACGCCTCCTACGGCCCCTGGCGGGCCTTCGAGGGCTACCGGCACACGGTGGAGCATTCGGTCTACGTGCGCGAGGACTGCCGGGGCAAGGGCACGGGGCTGGCCCTCATGCGGGCGCTCATCCACCGCGCCCGGGAACAGGGGCTGCATGTGATGGTGGCGGGCATCGAGGCGGGCAACGAGCCCTCCTTGCGCCTGCACGAAAAGCTCGGCTTCCGGCGCGAGGGCCTGCTGAAGGAGGTGGGCACGAAGTTCGGCCGCTGGCTGGACCTGGCCTTCCTGAGTCTGATCCTGGACCGGGAGGGGCAGGCCTAGGCCAGACGCTCCCCTTCCCCACCGTTTGGCCTGGGGTTTGGCCTGGGGCTTGGCCTGGGGCCCGCGGCGGCGAGCAGCAGCGCCAGGGCCGCAACGCCCAGCGCGCCCAGCCCGCGCCGCGCCCACTCGCGCCAGGGGGTGAAGAAGGTGAAGCGCACCTCGTGCTCCCCCGGCGGCAGGGCCACGGACTTGAAGGCCTCGCGGGCCCGCTCCACCGGCACGGGCGCGCCGTCCACCGTGGCCCGCCAGCGCGGATGATAGGCGTCGGCGTAGTAGAGCGTGCCGCCCTGGGGCCCAGCGTCCAGGCGCAAATCCAGAATGTTGGCCGAGAAGTGCCGCAGCCCGGCGGACACGTCGCGCCGGCCGCCATCGGGCGTCTCCAGCGCCAGCTTGTTCCCATCGCAGCCGCAGGCCTCTCGGAACCAGGGCTCGGCCAGGGCATCGCGCCACAAAGCGGCCCGCAGGATGCGGCCGGGATCGTACTGGAGGTTGCTCTTGCCCAAGGCGCCCGGCGCGGCGCGCTCCAGAACCCCGCGCACCTCGGGCATCAGGTAGTCGATGCGGAACATGGGCGCACAGGTGTCCGCCCCCACCATCTGCAGCAGGGTGAAGTTGTTCACCGGCTGGCGCAGGGTCAAATTCACCAGGGCCTGGGCGCGGGGGGTGTCGTCCAGTTCCGCGGCGCGCCCCGCCAGGAAGCGCTGCGGCTGCACCCGCGCAAGGTCGATGCCGTTGCCGACGGCATGGATCTCCGCCGGCTTCAAAAAGGCCCGGGTGCCGCTCAGCATGGCATAGTTGGCGGCCCAGAGCTCGCACGCCACCGCCAGGGCCACGGCCGCGCCCAAAGCCCTCGGGCGGGAACGCAGCAGCCAGCAGCAGAAACGTGCCGCCAGCAGCAGCACAAGACCAAGCTCGGGCACAAGGTCGGCGAGCCCAGGGGCGACATAGTGGAAGCGGACGTCGTTGACGAGGAGCTTCCCCACCACAAGGGCCAGGGCCCCATAGGTGACCCAGGCCATGGCGCGCCCCTGCTCCTCGCGCGGCAGGGCCAGCAGCCGGGCCAATCCCGCCGCGGCCACAAAGAAAAGCAGCAGCCGCACCATTGGCAGCAGAAAGGACAGATGCCGGAAGCGGTCCATGCCCGGAAACCAATAGGCCGCGTAGCCCACCAGCCCGTGCGGCCCCAGCGCCAGCAGGAACAGCAGGAGCGTCAGGCAGCACAAGGCCAGGAAGGGACCGCCGCGCTCGCGTCGCAGGCTCATGACGACCAGCCCCAGCCCGCCAGCCCCCAGGTAGAACAGATACTCATAGTGCCAGAACCAGTGCCCCAGGGCGAATTCCGGCAGCTTGCCCACGGCGCTGCCGCCATAGGTCAGGAACGCCTCCAGGCTGGCCGCCCCGGTCACGGGGTCACGGCCCGGGGCGGCGAAGGACGCGCCGTCGAAAGCCGTGGCCATGAGCGCCACGTAGAGCCCCCCCAGGGCCAGCAACAGCCCCAGCTCCAGGACCACGGGCAGGCCGGGCCGGGCGATGCCCCGGCAGCCGCCCTGGCGGTCGAACAGGCGCAAAAGCCCCAGAAAGACCACCCCGCACAGGGCGTACAGCGGCCCCACATAGGCGATGCCGCCCACCAGCCCCAGCAGCGCGGCCAGGGCTGCGCGCACGAGATTGCGCAGATCGCCGGTGCGGTGCAGGCGCAGGGCGAAAAGCAGCATGAAGGGCACCAGCATCAGCACACGGTGCGACCAGAATATCTGCGTGTTCCAGTACACGGAGACCGCCACCCAGCAGCCCGCGCCCGCGGCGGCGAGATCGTCGTCCGTCAGCTCCCTGGCGAAGAACTGCGCGCCCAGCACGAACACGGCCGACTCCAGGAAGGTGGCCAGGACGAACAGCGACCAGGCGTCCGCGAGCTTGAGCGCCCCCCCGGCCAGCACGAGCAGGATGTGGAAGGGGCCGAGAAAGGTCATGTCGTAGGCCTCGGCCGGGCTGCCGTATGCGGCGAAGGGCAGCCACTGGGGGAACTCCCCGGCGGTCTGCATGTTGCCCAGGGCATAGTTGAACATGGAGTACGCCTGGAAGGCGTCGCCCCGCACGAAGATGCCCTTGGCGTAGAAGATGGCCGAAAGGGCCGTCAGGCAGAGCAGAGGCAGGGCGGTGAGGGCGGCGCCGGAGAGGCTCGGCCGGAGGGCGCGCCCGGCGAGGGCTTCGGATGCGGAATGGCTCGGCACGGAGGACGCCCCTTTGGCTTCGCGGCTACGCGGACACATGTGCGGACAGCAGTGCGGACGGGCCCGGCGGGCGTCCTGGGGTTGTGTGCCGCAAGCCCGGCGCGCTGTCAACGCGGCCGGGAAATGCCCGTGATGCGCGCGCGCCCGGCGGCCGGGCTTGGCTTTTTACGTGGATTTGATATGCAGCGGACATGAAGCTCCGGCACAACGCCCGCGCACGCGACTGGTTCCCCGCCGCACCGGCGTTCTTCCCCGCTTTGCGCGCCGTCCTCCGCCGCCGTCTCCTGACGACCCTGCTGCCGGCCATGCTGACGGGCATGCTGGTTGCCATGCTGACGGGCATGCTGCACCCGGCCGACGCGCTGGCGGCCAAGGCCAAAGGCTCCGCCAAGAAGCCCCAAGGCGTCCAGCAAAGCGCGTCCGCGCAGTCCGCCTCGTCCGCAGCCTCCCGCAAACAAATCCCCCAGGCGGCGGAGCTGCTGGACCCCTCCACCGAGGATCTGCCGGGCATCCGCCAGCGCGGCCAGTTGCGCATCCTGGTGGCCCTCAACCGCACCAACTTCACCATGGCCCCGGACGGCAGCTTCAAGGGCCTGGAGCACGACCTGGCGCTCATTCTTGAGCGCAGCCTCAACACCGGCCTCAAGAAGGGCGCCCAGAAGGTGCGCGTGGTCTTCGTGCCCGTGCTGCGCGACGACCTCCTGCCCGCGCTGCTGGACGGCCGGGGCGACGTGGCCGCCGCCGGGCTCACCATCACCCCGGAGCGCGAGACGCACGTGGCCTTCACCCGGCCCTACTTCGAAGACGTGCGCGAGGTGCTGGTGACCCGCTCCGGCGCCAAGCCCATCAGGAGTCTGGACGACCTGGCCGGGCGCAGCGTGCATGTGGTGGCCAGCGGCAGCTATGCCGAGCACCTGGAGCCCGTGCGCCAGGACCTTGCCCGCCGGGGCCTGCCCCCGCTGGAAATCGTCCAGGCCGACCACGTGCTGGAGACCGAGAACCTGCTGGAGATGCTCGCCGCGGACATGGTGGACTGCGTGGCCGCGGACGAACACATCGCCCGGCTGTGGCTGCAGGTGCTGCCGGGGCTCGTCATCCAGCCCCAGGCCATCGCCCAGGGCGGGCGCATCGCCTGGGCCGTGCGCAAGAACAACCCCCAGCTGCTGGACGCCGCCAACAAGGCCCTGAAGGACAGCGCCAGGCAACAGGCGATGCTCTTCCACAAGAACTTCCCCTCCACCCAGGAGGACGCCAAGCGCCTGGCCAACCCCTTCCTCGCCCCCAAGACCGCCCGGCTGGTGCCGGACTTCCAGAAGCGCAGCGAGGAATACGGCTTCGACTGGCTGCACATGATGGCCCAGGGCTTCCAGGAATCCGGCCTGGACAACAGCGCCCGCAGCCGCACCGGGGCCGTGGGCGTCATGCAGGTGCTGCCCTCCACCGGCGCGTCGCTGGGCTTCCGCGACATCCGACCCGCGTCGGAGAACATCCACGCGGGCGTGCGCTACATGGGCAAGATGCGCGACGAGGAAACCCCCGGCGACAGGCTGGACCCCGAGCAGCGCTTCTACTTCGCCCTGGCGGCCTACAACGCCGGCCCGGCGCGCATCCGCAAACTGCGCGAGCAGGCCCGGGCCGAGGGCCTGGACCCGGACGTGTGGTTCGGCAACGTGGAGCGCGCGGCCATGCGCCACGGCTGCCAGGGCGCGGTCATCTACGTGCGCAACATCCGCGCCTACTACATCGCCTACAGTCTCGGCTGGGACATCCACGCCCGCCGGGTGAAGGCGGCGAAGCCGAAGCAGATCGCGCCGGAACTGTTGCAAGGCGTGGACACGGCCCCGGCTAGCGCCGCACCGTAAAGCCCTCGAAGCGCTCCGGCAGGTCGAAGTACTCCGCCTCCACCCGCGCCACCCGCGCTGAGGGCGGCCCCTGGTGCAGCAGCTCCACGAAGCGCTCCAGCAGGGAATCGCAATCACCGGACTGGGGGCCCTGGGCCTGGCCCGCCACGGAGCCGTCCGGAAGGTTGCGCACCCAGCCGGAGAGCCCCAGGTCCTGCGCGGCCATATGGGTCCAGCCGCGGAACCACACGTGCTGCACCAGGCCGGTGACGCGAAACGACAGCGTGCGCATGGCTGTGCCCTCCTCCCGCCGCCATACACCGGGGTTGGGTTTCCGGCAATGCGCCCCTGGCCATGTCTTGCCGCCACGCACCAGCGATCGCCCGCCGCTGCGGTCCCTCAAGGCCCGCGCTCAAGGCCCGCCTCCGGACCGGTGTTTTGCGCCAAGTTCCGGGCCGTTGCGCCGGGCCGCAGAGCCTGCTAGCGTTCCGCCGGCATTCCTGAACAATCAGGCACCCCCAACCCAGGAGCCCCCCATGTCCTTCCGCGCCGCCCTCGCCTGCCTCTGCCTCGGCGTCTGCCTTGGCCTCGCCTTCGCGCCCGCCGCCCAGGCCCAGGCCCCCCAAACAATCGACGAACTGACCCCGCAGAAACAGGCCGACATCCGCCGCCTGCTGGACATCTCCGGCGGGGCCAACACCGGACGGCTCATGTCCCAGGCCCTCACCCGGCAGGTCATCGCCAGCCTGCGCCAGAAGCGGCCGGACATCCCGGCGCAGACCCTGGTCGTGGTGGAGCGCGAACTCTCGGTGGTGATGAAGCAGACCCTGGACGGCCCGGACGGGCTGCTGGAGCGCATGGTGCCGCTGTACGCCAAGACCTTCACGCATCAGGAAGTCCGCGATCTGCTGGCGTTCTACGAGTCGCCCACGGGCAGAAAGGCCGCGGCCGCGCTGCCCGGGCTCATGCGCGAAGGGCAGACGATCGGCGAGGACCTGGCCCAGCGGATGCTGCCGGAGCTCAAGCGCCGCCTCACCGAGGCGCTCTCCAAGGAAGGGGTGGTGCTGGACAGGCTGCCGGACTAGGGTTCAGAATGCAGATTTGAAAAGTGGATAGTCTTGTGCAATAGCAAGCATCTTGCGTACCTGCTTAATAAAATCATGCGTATCTAAGAAGTAGTTTGGGTAGGCTTTCTTAAGTGCTTTGATAGGACCAGCCGAGACAAGCACTGCCTCAACTGGCTCACCATTCCTTGCTCTTAACTCTACTTCAGCATAATCCTTATTTGCTTGAGCTAGCCGTGACACCGAATAAGGAGTGATCGTAACAGACTTATCGTCATAATTCAGCATTACAAGGTGATACGATCCCTGCCCCTTACCTTCTGTAATTCTGTTCGCTGCCACGGAAAACCCCCTGAGTTTTTCGAGCACTCTTAATTTTCTCTCTGACTCTGCAACCTGGATGCAAATTTCTGGCATGCTAAGTGTCTCATAATCAGGTACGGCTGGACACTTCTCGATTTTTGCAAAACCAGCACTAGTTAATTCAAAAAATACACGCCACTCTTCATCCCCAAGCCCAGACTTGAGAGCTTGCCGCAAAAATGTGCCCATTGTTTCAACAGCTGTTGCCCACGCATGTTGCAACTTTGTTCGCAATTGTAATTCAACATGTAGTCCGTCATAGTCTGGCGCCCTTTTATTCTTATATCTATATATAAGATGCACTCCCCGATACCCATCTGGCTTTGGACTCGAAATGTAATCCTTGCTATTCGTTAGCTCATGTTCAAATTTTGCTTCTCTATACAAAATCTCTAACATCCTTACCTGGGCCACTCCTCGAACAATTGCTCGCAGACCTCCGATGTCTTGCATGCGCGCTAACTCCATAGATTGATAGCGCTCTAGCTTAGCAATAATTGAAAGTGTGCGCTTGAGCCTCTCAGCAACAATTCCTGTTCGATCGATACCTTTTAGCTTCTTCCGGAGAGTAGCCTGAAACGTATTGATGGGGTAGCTATGCGAAGCTCGCCAGTTTGCCAGCACGTCAAGAGCCCAGGTAAACTTTTCAAAATCGATGTCAGCCGAGGCAAGTATTGCACCAGCCCTATTTACTGCTTTCTTCGAGTAGCATGGTTTCTCAAAAGACATTGTTCGCACTCCCGACTATACGAATATGCCTGGGTCTAAATCCCCCGCGCCCAGGCCAACCCGGCGGCCATGACCAGCCCGCCCGCAAGGAAGCGCCAGTCCTGGGTGACGACCATGATGACGGCGCTGGCCACCAGCACGATGGCGTAGGTCCATATCTCCGCGGCGTTGCGCATGAGCCTTGCCGCCTGGGGGTCTGGCGGGCGCTCGTGCGGGGCCAGGGTTTCCCAAACGCCGCCCTCGATGCGGTCCGGCCTGGGCTCGACGGAGAATTTCCCGTTCGGTCCCATCGCGCTGCGGCCCAGGGCGTCCAGGTCCAGCGGGCCGGGCGGGAGACCGCCGTTTTGCGCCTGCTGCACGGCCCAAAGCGACTGCAGCTTGCGCCCGCAAGACGAGCACTCGCGGGCATCGTCCTGGTTTTTTGTGCCGCAGCCGGTGCAGATGATCATGCAGTGACGCCGCCTAGCGCAGCTCTGCCTGCTGGAAGTACTTGGCGCGGATGGCGCCCATCTTGGACTGGATGGCCGCGATGCGGTCCTCGGTGGTGGGGTGGGTGGAAAGGAAGCCCGGCGTGTTCTGGCCCTTGCTCTTGGCCCAGGCGTCCATCTTGCGCCACAGGGAGAGCGCGCCCGAGGGCTCGTATCCGGCCTTGGCCGCCAGGATCATGCCCACCTCGTCGGCCTCGGACTCCTGGGCGCGGCTGTGGGGCAAAAGCACTCCCACCTGCGCGCCGATGCCATACATCTGCCCGAAGACCTGGCTTGCGGCGGAGCCGGCGGAAGCCCCGATGGCGATGGAGCCGATCTGTCCGCCGGCCTGGGCGGCCAGGGCGGCGCTCATGCGCTCGCCGCCGTGGCGCAGCAGGGCGTGGGCCACCTCGTGCCCCATGACGGCGGCCAGCTCGTCGTTGGTGGTGGTGAGGTTCAGGATGCCGGTGTAGAAGAAGACCTTGCCGCCTGGCAGGCAGAAGGCGTTCACCGTGTCCTTCTCGATCAGGTGGAACTCCCACTTGTAGTCCGGCTTGTTGGCGGCGGCGGCAATGCGCGCCCCCACCCGGCGGATGCGCTCCACCTGGAGGGTGTCCCTGCTTTCCTTCTCCTTCTTCAGCACGTCCTGGGCGCTTTGCAGGCCCAGGGCCATCTCCTGCCCCTCGCTCACGATCATGAACTGGCTGCGGTTGGTGTAGGCGGCCTTGGCGCAGGCCGCGAGCAGTATGGCTGCAAGGGCGACAAAGGCCCAGGCGAGTCGGCGGGTCATCGGTCTTCTCCTTGCCGGGGCAGGTCGTCTCCCGGCAGGGGCACTCTACCCCGCAGCGCGCGGGGACTCAAGGGGGGGGAGCGGGAGCCCGGCCTAGCCCAACCGGTCTCGCGGGCTTTGCGGGTCCTGCGGACTCGTGGTGCCGTTCATGCGCGCCAGCTCGGCCGCTATGGCCGCGGCGTCCAGCCGGGCGCAGCCGGTGTAGGTGAGGCCGTCCCGCACCTCCTTGCGCACCTGGAAGTGGCGGTTCGCAAGCCTGGCCAGCTGCGGCCAGTGGGTGATGAGGATCATCTGCTGGCGCGAGGCGAGGCCCTGCAGCCGCTCGCCCACGCGGGTAAGGGTGTGGCCGCCTATGCCGGCGTCCACCTCGTCGAAGATGAGGGTGGGCCGGGCGCTCTCCGCCTGCAGGCCGGCCAGGGCCAGCAAAAAGCGCGAGAGCTCGCCGCCGGAAGCGATCTTGTCCAGGGGGCGCGGCGGCTGGCCGGGGTTGGGCACCCAGAAGAGCCGTCCGCGCAGCTCGGTGAGCTCGCCGCCGCCATCTGGCGTGGCCGGGCCTGAATAGACCGGCGTGGGCTCGAAGGCGAACTCCACCCGGGCGTGCTCGGAGAAGCCCAGGCCCGCAAGCTCCTGTCCCAGGCGGGCGCACAGGCGGTCCGCGGCGTCGCGCCGGGCTGCGTTCAGGCGCTCCAGCACGGCCCCCAGCGCCTTGGCGGCCTCGGCCTCCTCCCGCTCCAGGCGCTTGGCGTCGAGCGCGCAGGAATCCAGGAAGGAAAGATTCTCCTCCACCTGCCTGCCCAGGTCCACTATCTCGTCCAGCCCCTTGTTCAGCTTGCGCTTGAGCTTGGCCAGCTCGAACAGCCGGGACTCGATGGCCTCGATGTCATCCTCGCCGTCCCCGGAATCCGGGCTCAGGCGGCGGATGCGCGCCTCCAGGGCCGCGAGCTGGTGGCGGTAGTCCTCGGCCGCCTCCTTGTCCGCGCTGAAGGATTCGTCGAAGGGGATGAGCTGGGCCAGCACGCGGGCCAGCTCCGCCACCTGGGAGGAGAGGGGCGCCTCGCCCAGCAGGGCCTCCAGCGCCCTGCCGCGCGCCTCTTCCAGGTGCTCGCGCCCCTTGAGGGCCTGCTTGCGGGCCAGAAGCTCGTCCTCCTCGCCGGGCTGGGGGTCCACCTTGGAGATCTCGGCGCGCTGGAACTCCAGAAATTCCCGCTGGCGCGAAAGCTCGTCCACGCGGCCGGCCAGCTCGGTCCGGGCGGCCTGCACGGCGCGCACGGCGGCAAGGGCGGCGTCGCGCTCGGCCAGCACGCCGGGCTCGGCCAGGAAGCTGTCCAAGATGCGGCCCTGGTACGCGGGCTGCAAAAGCTTCTGCTGGCCGTGCTGGCTGGTGTGCAGCACCAGGCCGGGCTTCAGCTCGCGCAGGGTCTCCAGCGAGGCCAGGCGGTCGTTCACGAACACGCGGCTGCGGCCGGTATCGGCGGCCAGCTCGCGGCGGATGATGAGCTCCTCCTGCTGCCCGCCCCCGCCCTCGACATCGACCACGAACACGGCCTCCACCACGGCCTTTTCCTTGCCCGGCCGCACCAGGTCGGCGCTCATGGCCTCGCCGGTCAAAAAGTCGATGGCGCGCACGATGAAGCTCTTGCCCGCGCCGGTTTCGCCGGTGAGGGCGTTCATGCCGGGGGCGAATTCAAGCTCGGCGTCCTCGATGAGGGCCAGGTCGCGGATGCGAAGAAGTTCAAGCATGGCGTGGGCTGTTCCGTCTCGCGGCTGCGTCCATGTGGTGGATGAGGTTCTCGAACGGCAGGGAGTGCAGATCCCTGCTTCGCGACTGTACATACCCGCTCTCGAAGCGCCAATCAACGTCCGCCTCGGCCACGCCGTAGAGCGGAATGACCAACCCGGCCAGGGCGCGGGCGGCGTCCTGCCCGGCGTTCACGATGTCGCCGGGGCGGTCTTCGCGCAGGTTCTCCCCTGGGCGGCAGGGCCGGCCGAACACGTGGTGCTGCCGGCAGGTGAAGGGCCGCGCCTGGTACACCGCGCACGCGCCAAGGACAAGGAACGGGCAGGCCTGGGCGTGCTCGTGCCCGGCATGCCCGGAAAGATTGGCCCGCACATGGGCGCGCGTTTCGCCCTCCAGCTGCTCCGCCGCGAACCACCAGAGGCCCAGGGCCTCGAAGGCCGACACAGGCACCACCTGGCCCACGCAGCACACGTGGCAGCCGCGCATGCAGGCGGGCGGGGCCCCGCGCCGGGCGCTCTCGCGGGCCAGGTCCGCGCGCGCGGCCTCGTCGCACAGCTGATAGGCGTCCAAAAGCTTCGCCAGCCAGGGGTGCCTGGCCTCGTGCTCCGGGTAGCGGAGCCGCGCCGACGCCTGGCTCATGGCCGTCACCTCCGCAGGCGCGGGTCCAATATGTCCCGCAGGCTCTCGCCCAACAGGTTGTAGCCCAGCACGGTGAGCAGGATGGCCACGCCGGGGAACACCGAGAGCCAGGGCGCCACCTCCAGCACCTCCTTGCCGTCCATGAGCATGTTGCCCCAGCTGGCGTCCGGCGGCTGCACCCCCAGGCCCAGGAAGGACAGGGACGACTCCACCAGGATGGCCCCGGCCACGCCCAGGGTGGCCGAAACCAGCACCGGAGCCAGGGCGTTGGGCAGAATATGGCGGAGGATGATGCGCGCGGGCCCCGCTCCGGCCACCCTGGCCGCCAGCACGAAGTCGCGCCCGCGCAGGGCCATGGCCTCTGCGCGCACCAGCCGGGCCACGCCCATCCAGGAGGTGAGCCCGATGACGATCATGATGTTGGTGAGGCTGGGCTCCAGGAAGGCTATCACCGCGAGGATGAGGAAGAAGGACGGGAAGCAGAGCATCACGTCCACCCCGCGCATGATGACCTCGTCCACCAGCCTGCCGAAATACCCGGACACGAGGCCCAGGGCCAGCCCGATGGCCGTGGAGATGCCCACGGCCACGAAGCCCACCCAGAGGGACACGCGGCCCCCGTGGAGGATGCGCGAGAGCACGTCGCGGCCCAGCGCGTCCGTGCCGAGCGGATGCGCGAAGGACGGCGTGAGCAGCAGCGCGTCCACGTTGATGGCGTTGGGGTCGTAGGGCGAGAGCCACGGGGCCAGGAGCGCCGCCAGGCTCATGCCGCCCACCAGCACGAGCCCCAGGGCCAGCATGCCGTAGCGCGAAAGCCATGTGGGCGGAGCCAGGGGCTTGCGGTTTCTGACGGACGCGGCGCTCACTGCGCGCCCCCCTTGCGCCCGCCCGCCCGTATGCGCGGATCGGCCAGGCCGTAGCCCAGGTCCGCCAGCAGGTTGCCCAGCAGGGTGAGCACGGCGCCCAGCACCAGGCTGCCCATGATGAGCGGGTAGTCGCGGCTCATGACCGCCTGGTAGAACAGCTGGCCCAGGCCCGGCAGGGCGAAGATGGACTCGATGATGACGCTGCCGCCGATGAGCCCGGGAACCGAAAGGCCGAGGAGCGTGATCACCGGCAGGAGGGCGTTGCGCATGGCGTGGCGGAAGATCACCGTGCGCGCGGGCAAGCCCTTGGCCCGCGCGGTGAGGATGTAGTCCTGGCGCAGCACCTCAAGCATGCTGGCGCGCATGAACCGCGACATGCCGGCCAGGCTGCCGAAGGTGTACAGGAACACCGGCAGGGCCAGATGCCGGATGAGATCCCAGGCCTTGCCCCAGAAGGAGAGCTTCTCGAAGCCCATGCTGGTGAGGCCGGAGATGGGCAGCACGGGCCAGACGATGCCCAGAAGCAGCATGAGCAGAAGCGCCAGCCAGAAGCCGGGCATGGCGAAGCCGATGAACACGACCACCGTCGAGATGCGGTCAAAGGCCCCGCCCTGCCGCCACGCCGCGGCCACGCCGATGGGAATGGCCACGGCCAGCGTCAGGAACAGCGAGACGACGTTCATACCGAAGGTGAGCGGCAGGCGCTCCTTGATCTTGTCCCACACGGGGCGGGAATCGCCGCTCATGGACCGGCCGAAGTCCAGCTTCACCATGCGGCCAAGCCACTGGCCGTACTGCACGTGGATGGGCTGATCCAGGCCGTAGAGCTTTTCCAGGCGCTCCCGCGCGACGGCGGAGGCCCCCGGATTGAGGGTGGTCTGCAGGTCTGTGGGCTTGCCCGGTGCCAGGTGGATGACCCAGAAGCTGATGACCGTGATGCCGAAGAAGACCACGGCCACCCAGGCGAGCTTGAGCAGTATCCGCGAGACGATGCGCATGTCCCGTGCATACGCGAGCCGGCGCAGAGAATCAATGCGCCTGTGGCCCCGGACGGACGCCCATCCGGGGCCAGCGCTGGCGCTATCTGCCGTAGACGGTGGTGATGCTGGTCCGGGCCAGGGTGTGCGCGCCCAGGTTGAAGCCGACCATGGCCGCCGGGCTGTCCGGCGCGAGGTCCAGGCGCTCCACGTCGAGGGCGAAGAGAGTCAGCACGTAGCGGTGCGGCTTGCCGGGCGGCGGGCAGGGGCCGCCGTAGCCCGGCTTGCCGAAATCCGTGCGCGACTGCACGGCCCCGGCCGGCAGGACGGCGCCACCGCTGCCCGCCCCGCGCGGCAGCTCCCTGGCCGCGGCCGGGATATTGAACACCACCCAGTGCCACCAGCCGCTGCCCGTGGGCGCGTCCGGATCGTACATGGTCAGGGCGAAGCTCTTGGTTCCGGCGGGCGCGCCAGTCCAGGCGAGCTGCGGCGACACGTTGCCGCCGGTGCAGCCGAAGCCGCTCAGGATCTGGGCCTGGGCAACTTGGCCGCCCTCGCGCAGGTCGGTGCTGGTCAGGGTCAGGCCGTCCGCCAGGGCTTGGCCGGCAAGAAGAAGCGTCAACAGCAGTCCGAAAACAATCCGCATATGGGCCTCCTTGTTTGGTGAGGCCACATTACGCCGCGCCGTTCCTGGCCGCTGTCCCGAAACGGCCAAAGATCATCCCGGGGCGGCGCTCTGCCGGGAAACCTCGCTGGGCCGCATGCCGAAGCGCTCTCGGAAGCGCACGGCGAAGCGCGAGGCCGAAGCGAAGCCGCAGCGGGCCGCGGCCTCGCCCACGGACACCCGGCCCGACTGGAGCAGGGCCAGGGCCGAGTTCAGGCGCACGTCACGCAGCACGCTGTTCAGGGAGGCGCCCTCAGCGCTCAGGCCGCGGCGCAGGGTGCGCTCGCTTGTGCCCAGGCCGCGGGCCAGGCCAGAAGCGCTCCAGCCGTGCTCCGGCGCGGCCCCGACAAGGGCGGCGCAGCGGCCGCGCCATGAGGACGCCGCAGCCCAGAAGCCGGGGAAGCCCGGGCAGCGCCCGGCCACGAGGGTCAGCAGGGCCTCGCGCCCCAGGTCGAGCACGCGGCCGTTGCCGGGGCAGGCCAGGGCCATGTCGGCCAGATGCGCCAGAGAGATGCCCAGCGGCCCGTCCAGGGGCACGCGCCAGTCCTCCAGGCCGCTGCAGGCGGGCCCGGACGGGCGGCCGGGCTCAGGCCCTGCGTGCAGCGCGGCGGCCACACGGGCCAGTAGCGGCTCCTCGAAGCACAGGCACAGTGCGGCATAGCGTCCGCTCGCCGGGTCCGGCTCGTTCTCCACCGTGACCTCCACCTGCGCGGGCAGCAGGAACATGCTGCCCGCCGGCACCGCCATGCGCTCCAGCCCGCGGAAGAGCGTCTTGCGGCCCTCCAGCACGAGCACGGCGGAGCACAGGTGCGTGGTCACCGCATGCAGGCGATGCCGCGACAGGGCGCAGACCCAGCCGATGCCCGCCAGGCCGCCGCCCAGTTCCCAGGCCTCGCGCAGGGCCCGGCGCATGCGGCCAATGAGTTCGCGTTCGTCCATGCGCCCCGCATACGCCCTGCCCTGCCGCAAGGCAACGCCGGGCGCGCGGCCATGCAAATTTTCAGGATTTTCCATTTTTCCCGTTGACAAGGGAACCCCCCTTTCGCTAGACAAGCCTTCCCAACGACGTGGGGCTGTAGCTCAGTTGGGAGAGCGCTTGAATGGCATTCAAGAGGCCGTGGGTTCAATTCCCTCCAGCTCCACCACCGAAAGAACAAGGGCTCGCGAGATGATCGCGGGCCCTTTTTCGTTGCCGCGCCACATCGCTGCATTACATTTTGTGTGAGCGCGCACGGAAAATGAGAATTTGCGTCATGCAAATAGAGAACGCGGGCCGGGGGTTGCGAAGCCTCCGGCCCGCTCTTTGCTACGCGCGTGTGCGCGAGTTATCGGCGGTTTTCCTTGCCAGCAGGCACTACAAAATGTACTAATTTATATGCATCCCATTCAAAGCGAGCCATGCTTCGTAATCCGCTAACTTAACACGCTGGAGGTCTTAATGTTACTGTCTCGATATGGACTTGAAAAATTAATCAACGCCGTTTCTACCATGGTATGCAGCAAGCAAAGCCTCCAGGAGCGTTTGGCTGTTGTAGGGGTATATGATCTTATCCACATTACCCCAGAAAGAGATCTCCCCACGGCCGAGATGCGAGATTCTTTCGCGCACATCATGCAAGCCCTAACGAGCCGTGCAGCGGTTGGCGACGAGGGCAACATTGCCGCGTCAGCCTCCGCAATGGACGACGACGAGGCATCTCGACACATTTCTGCCATAACTGAACTCTGCTTGGATTTAGTTCGCTATCTGGCCAGTCACGACCGAGGCTAGGGTGCAACATATATCGGGGAGATGGACAGCCGCTGAACATCTCCCCGATTCCTTGCCTAATTGTTGCTCACCAGCAGTTCCTTGGCCGCCGTGCCCGCCCCCTGCCCTCTGACCGTATAGGTCGTGTCCACCTGTTCGAGGTGGAATGCCTTGAAAGTCTCGCGGATCTCCGGGCAGTCGTTGATGGAGAGCAGGAACCGGCCCTTCAGCCCCGCCAGCGCCCCGGCAAGGCGCGCGAAGTCCTCCCTGCTGAACATGTCCTTGCCGTAGTAGCCCTCGCTCTCGTGATACGGCGGGTCCAGGTAAAAGAGCGTGCTGGGCTTGTCGTAACGGCGCAGGAACTGCTCAAAGTCCAGGCACTCGATAACAACTCCTGCCAGGCGCTCGTGCAGATCATCCAGGCGGGAGCCCAGGGTATTGAGGTTGAAGCGGGCGCGGGTGTCCGCGCCGAAGCTGCGTCCGGCCACCTTGCCGCCAAACGCCAGGCGCTGCACGTACAGGAAGCGCGCCGCCCGCTCCAGGTCGGTCAGGGTATCCGGTTCGGTCTGGCACAGGCGCTCGAAGGAAGCCCGGCTCGTGATCTGGAAGCGCAGGGCGTCCATGAACTGCGGTAGTGGCGCCAGGGGCAGGGAGCACAGCCATGCGCGTGCGGCTGGTCACAAGGCTTGCGCCCGCGCCGAAGGACGACCTCTTGCTGGAAAATATGCCTGAAATCCACGGCATGCAAGTAGTCGTCACTTGATATGTAATGCCTCTTTTGACACAAATAGTGTCAGAAAAGTCGGTCTATGTTCATCGTCTGTACACTTTGAAGGATGGCCGTCCAGCAGACGACGGCAAGGGCAGCACATGGGCACGACCCGCATGCTCGAACTTCCCGTCTCCGACGCGATCGGCACAGTCCTGTGCCACGACATCACCCAAATCATACCAGGGCAGTCAAAAAAGGCGCTCTTCCGCAAGGGCCACGTCATCCGGCCGGAGGACGTGGAGCCGCTGCGCACCGTAGGCAAGGAGCACATCTACGTGTTCAACCTGGCCGAGGGCCTGCGCCGCGAGGTGGAGGCCGCCTGGGGTTGCGAAATCTTCGACCACTGGGGCATGACCGAAACCGGCTACGGCGGCGGCGTTGAGTGCGCGGCGCACTCCGGCTATCATCTGCGCGAGGCCGATCTGCTGCTCGAGATCGCGCACCCGGGCACAGGCGAGCCTTTGAGACCGGGCGAGACCGGGGAGATACTGGTGACCACCCTGGGCCGGCGCGCCCTGCCGCTGGTGTGCTACCGCACAGGCGACGCGGCGGCCTGGCTGGCCGGGCCCTGCATCTGTGGAAGCGCGCTCCGCCGTCTGGGCCGTGTGCCGGGCCGCATCGCCTCGGACGGCACCATCAGCCAGCCCGACAAGGGCGGGAGAACAGCATGAACGACCTCTTGAAACTGCTTTTGGCAGGGCTGGAGCGTGGCGAGAGCCTGGCCCAGGCCACCATCCTGACGCACGAAGGCAGCACACCGCGTTCGGCTGGCAGCCGCATGCTGCTGGCCGGGGCAGGGGCTGGCGTGCGCATCCTCCCTCGCATCCTTCCGCGCGTCCTGGCGGGCACCGTGGGCGGCGGGCTGGTGGAGGCCAGGGTCATGGAGCGGGCCGGGGAGGTGCTGGCGGACGGCATGCGCCGTATGGAGACCTTCGACCTCACGGGGGAACTGGCCGCCGGGGCGGACATGATCTGCGGCGGACGGCTGCGCGTGTTCCTGGAGCGCCTGACCCCGGAGGATCTGCCGCTGTTCCGCGAACTGGCCCTGGCCTTGGCTGGCGGAGGCCGCCGACTGCGCCTCACGCCCCTGTCCGGGTCGGCTGGCGAGCCTTCCCGACTGCTCGACCCCGCCGCGCCGGAGTCCGGCGATGCGCTGGTCCGGGCCGCCCTGGCCGCCGGCCGGGGAATCGGCGCGCCGACAGTGCTGGAGCACGAGGGGCAGGCGTATGCCCTGGAGCCCTTCGCCGCAGCCAGCCCCCTATACATTTTCGGGGCGGGGCATGTCTCTCGGCCCACGGCCCAGGTGGCCGCCCTGTGCGGCTTCCAGGTCACGGTGCTGGACGACCGGGCTGAATTCGCCAATGTCGAGCGCTTCACCACGGCGCGGCCCGTGGTGCTGGCCGGCTTCGGGGACTGCTTCGCGGGGCTGGACTGCGAAGAGCGGGCCTGCGTGGTCATCGTCACGCGCGGACACGTGCACGACGCCGATGTGCTGGCCCAGGCCCTGCGCACGCGCGCCGGATACATCGGCATGATCGGCTCGCGCCGCAAACGGGACGCCGTGTACGACCGGCTGCGCGGCCAGGGCTTCGCCGACGCGGACCTCGCCCGCGTGCGCTGCCCCGTCGGGCTGGACATCGGGGCCGAGACGCCGGAGGAGATCGCCGTGAGCATCGTGGCGCAGCTCATCGCCCACCGGGCGGGAATGGCGCTGTGACGAGGGCCGCCGGCATCATCCTGGCCGCCGGGCAGTCCTCGCGCCTGGCGCCGGAGTTCAAGCCCCTGGCCGACCTGGGCGGGACAAGCCTGCTGGAGCGCTGCGCCCAGGCCTTCCGCACCGCCGGAGTGACGGATCTGCTCTGCGTGACCGGTCACAGGGCCGGCGAGGTCCGCGCCGAAGCCCTTCGCCTGGGCCTTTCTTGCGCGCTCAACCCGGACTACGCCAAGGGCATGCTCACCTCCGTGCGGGCCGGGCTGGCCGCCCTGTCGCCGGACATCGACGCCGTTTTCATGCTGCCCGTGGACATCCCGCTGGTGCGCCCGGCCACTCTCCGGGCGCTGCTGGCGCGTTTCGCCGAAGCTCCCGCCGCAGTGCTGCATCCCGTGTTCGATGGTCTGCGCGGCCATCCGCCGCTCATCCCCGCGGCGTTCTTTCCGGCCATCCTGGCCTGGGAGGGGCCGGGGGGACTGGCCGGGGCGCTGGAGCAGGTCTCTTCCCGCGACGTGCCCGTGGCCGACCGGAACATCCATTTCGACGTGGACGCGCCGGAAGATCTGGCCGAGGCCCGACGGCGCTGGGCACGGCGGGGCATCCCCACGCGCGTGGAAGCTCTGGCTTTGCTGCGCCTGCACGACGCCGGCGAACGCGGCCTGGCGCATGGCCGAGGCGTGGCCGCCGCCGCGCTGGCCATGGCCCGGGCGCTCGACGCCAGGGGTGCGTGTCTGGACCTGGAGCTGGTGGAATCCGCCGCGCTGCTGCACGACATCGCCAAGGGCCAGCCGCAGCATGAGCGGGCCGGGGCGGCGCTGCTGGAAGCACTGGACTACGGCCCCGTGGCGCGCATCGTGGCCGCGCACCGCGACATCCCCCCAGCGGAAGCGTCGGCAATCACCGAGCGCGAGCTGGTGTACCTGGCGGACAAGCTGGTCTGGGGCAGCCAGCGGGTGAGCATGGAGGCGCGCTTCGGGCAGAAGCTGGACGCATTTGCTGGGGACGCCGAGGCCTGCGCGGCCATCCGCCGTCGTCTGGCCAACGCCATGGACATGCAGGGACGTGTCGAGGCGGCGGCGGGGGTGTCTCTTGAGGACATCATTACAAGGGAGGACGCATGACCACCGTTCTGCTCATGCGCCACGGAGAAATACAGCACCGGGCCCCGGCGCTTCGTGGGCCAGCGCGACCTGCCCCTCACCGGACGCGGCCGGGAGCAGGCGCGTGGTGCTCGGATCTTGCGCGCTGCCGCGAGACAGCGACCCCGGCCCTGGCGGATTGTGAACTCTCGGCCACGCCTCTGCCGGACTTGCGCGAACTATGCCTGGGTGCGTGGGAAGGCCTTCCTGTGGATGACGTGCGGGGCCGCTTTTCGGACGAATACCGCGGCGCGGCGCCGACTTGGCGGATGTGGCCTCGTCCGGCGGCGAGAGCTTCCGGCAGGTGCAGGAGCGGGCGTGGTCTGCGCTGCAAAGCATTCTGGCAGGGCACAGCGGCCTGCTGCTCGTTGTGGCCCACGCCGGGGTGAACCGCGCGCGCAATTCGGCACTGACCGGCCCATGCAACCACGCTTTCAAGCTGCGAATCCCTGCCACCCGATTTGAGAACGCGGGCCGTGCCGCATCGCCTTAAAGACGGTATGGCATGCCCACGACAACGATGAAGGGGCTTGCCTCCGCAAAGGCAAGCCCCTTCTTCGTTGTCGTGTCAAATTCTCACGCCGCCCGAACCGGCCTGACCAACCGCAGTGGAGCTTCCCTCGCCGCGCCGAGCTTCGGCAGCAGCGCGGCCGCCTTTTCCGTCTCCGAGGAGTGAGGTTCGTCGTAGTTTTTGATGATCATCCGCGGGCTGGTGCCAGCCAGATGGGCGATGGCGGAAATCTCCACCTTCTTGTCGAGCATGGTGGTGATCCACAGGTGCCGGATGTCGTAGGGGCAGACGGCGTATTTCAGTCCGGCGCGCTTGGCTGCGTTGCTGAAAGCCGTGGCGATGTCGGCAACCGGATTGTCCTGGTATTCGGTGAGATGACCGCTCTTGTGCAGGCGGCGACGCTCCTCCATTGCCTTCATGAACTCGTCCGAGCAGCGGACGAACACCCACTTTTCGACCTTGCTGTGAAACACACGAAGGCCGCCGCGCCGCCACCTCATGTTCTGCGAAAACGTGAGCGAATACAGGTATTGGCCGGGACGGCAGGGGATGTGCCACGCAACCTGGATCGCCCAGGCCAGGTGCTCCGCCGCATTGGCGATGATGAGATCCAGGGCTTCCAGCGTGAGCGGAGATTTGTGCCTCTGCTCTTTGCCCATCTCGAATTCTGAAAGCGGATTCACCGCAATGAGCTTACGCGTGACAGCGGTTTCAATGGCGCGGCACGCCGGCGCCGTACCCCGCCTCCGCGTCGGCGCTTCCGGCTCCTTCGCCGCCGTCGCCGTCAGCATCGCCCGGAATGCCGCAGACCTTCTGCAAAGAGCCCAGCACGGCGAAAAGCACGTCCAGTTCCATGTCCGTGAGGCCGGAGAGCTTGCCGGTGAACACGGACACGGCGGCTCGGCGCGCGGCCGCCAGGTGCTCCTGCCCGGCCGGGGTGAGGGCGATGGAGATGCGCCGGCGGTCGCTTGCGCAGGTCTCTCGCCCAAGCAGCCCGCGCCCCACCATGCCCTCGGCCAGCTTGGAGGCGGCGGGCAGGCTCAGGCCCAGGTGCTCCGCCGCCTGGGTCAGCGGCGCGCCGGGGTGGATCTGGAAGAACACCAGAATGCGGAACTGCGGCACCGTGAGATCCGACGAACGCCCGGCGCGCATCTCCACCCGCAGTGACTGCATGAGGGTGGGCACGATGGCCAGCAGGCGTTCGGCGCAGAGCCGGGCTTTGTCCGTCACGGCAACTCCAATATTGCTTACACTTGTGCAAGTGTTTTTCCCGCCCGGGAAGGCGGCAACGGCCCCACCCTACGCCGAAATCTCCGCAAGGAAAAGTGGGCTTTCAACCTATTGCCAGAAAAGATTTTATCCGACAAGAGACCCGTGCACAACGTGGCGCATCACCGAAAACACTTGCACTTTTCGGGGTAATATTTGCACTTGAGCTTGCACAAACCTCCGGTGTATTAGTTTCTCAGGTTAAGCATTTTTTCGAGGCGCTTTCCGGCCTCCGCTTCCTGGAAACAGGCCAAGGGAAAAGGCTGACGGGCGGAAACGACGCCGAAAGCGGCAACGAAAACGGGAGGAAGGAACATGCGGACCCAAACGGGTACGTATATTGCATTTCGCTGGCATCGCACGGACACTCTGCGGGAACTTCCCGCCGCAATATAGGCAGAGAAGCAGCACCGGCACCACAAACCAACGCGGAAGCAGGGCACGCGCCCGGCCGAAGCGACAGCGCAGGCAACCATGAACGAAGCCGCCCCGATCGAAGCGCCCCTGCCCAGCCCCTCCCCAAAGCCCGCCGGCGGGCGTTCCCGCCGGGTGCTTACCCTGGCCCTGGTCCTGTGCCTGGCCCTGGGGGGCGGCGCACACTGGTACAAGACCTACGGCCCCGGCGCCAAGCCAGCGGCCAGCAACCAGCCGCGCAAGCTGCCCGTGGCCGTGGCCGTGGCCAGAACCCAGGACGTGGAGGTGCTGCTCTCCGGCCTGGGCACGGTGTCCCCGCTCAACTCCGTCACCATCAAGAGCCGCGTGGATGGCCAGCTCATGCAGGTGCTCTTCCGCGAGGGCCAGCAGGTGAAGGCCGGCGACCTCCTGCTGGTCATCGACCCGCGCCCCTTCCAGGTGCAGCTGGCCCAGGCCGAGGGGCAGCTCAAGCGCGACGTGGCGCTGCTGGAAAACGCCCGCCTGGACCTCAAGCGCTACGCCGAACTCATGGCGCAGGGAGCCATCGCGCGTCAGCAGTACGACACCCAGCAGTCCCTGGTGCACCAGTACGAGGGCGCCGTGGCCACAGACAAGGCCACCGCCGACAACGCCCGCCTGCAGATCACCTACTGCCGCATCACCGCGCCCATTTCCGGCCAGGTGGGCCTGCGCCAGGTGGACCCCGGCAACATGGTGCGCGCAAGCGACGCCACCGGCCTCTTGGTGCTCAACCAGATTTCGCCCGTCAACGTTTCCTTCACCCTGCCGGAAGACCAGCTGCCCCGCGTGCTGGCCAAGCTGCGCGCGGGCGAGAAGCTGCGCGTGGACGCCTACGACCGCGAGCAGTCGCGCAGGTTGGCCCAGGGCGAGCTGGCCAGCCTGGACAACCAGATCGACGCCACCACCGGCACCGTGCGCCTGAAGGCCGTGTTCCAGAACGAGGGGCACGAACTCTACCCCAACCAGTTCGTCAACGCCAAGCTGCTGCTTGAGGTGATGAAGGACGCCGTGGTCATCCCGGCCTCCGCCGTGCAGCGCGGCCAGCAGGGAACCTACGTGTACGTGCTTACGGCCGAGGGCACCGTGTCCCTCAGGCCCGTGAGCGTGGGCGAGGCGGCCGACGGCTTGAGCGCCGTGCTCTCCGGCCTCGCCCCTGGCGAGAAGGTGGTGGTGGACGGGGCCGAGCGCCTGCGCGACGGCGCGGCCGTGGATGTGAAGGAGCGCGGCCCCAAGCCCGAGGCCAATGCTGACGCGGCCAGCGCCCAGAACGCGACAAATCAGAATACGACGGGCCAGAATATGACAGGCCAGAGCAGGGCGGCGGGTCCGGGGGCGGCAGCCGCCGTCGGCAACGCGGGCGCCAACACCGCCACCAGTGCGGCCACCAACGCCATGAGCAGCGCCACAACCAACGCCACCGTGCAACATTCCGCGCCCCTGGCGCCGCCCAGGCCCGAAGCCAAGTCCGAGACGGGCAAGCCCGACAGCAAGCAAGGCCAGAAACCAGACGAGAAGCCAAGCCAGAAGACGGATCAGATGACGGGCCAGAAGCAGGAGTCGAAGCCTGCGGTAAAGCCCGCGGCCAAGCCCGGCACCAGCACATCAGACGCCCCCAGGCAGGGCTCCGGCGGCATCGCCAAGCCCGAAGCGGTCAAGGCGCTCACAGGCCAGACGACCAGCCAGAACGGCGGCCAGGCGACCGGCGGCAAGCCCCAGCCAGAGAAAGCCCAGGCAGAGAAAGCCCAGCCAGAGAAAGCCCAGTCGGAAAAGGCCGCGCGGCAAAAGCCCGACCGCACCCTGGTCTACAAGCCCGACGGACAGGGCCAGGCCGGCGCGACCACCGCCGCGACCACAGGCGCGACCACCAGCGCCACCACCAGCGCGACGAGCGACGCCGCCACCAGCGCCAAGCCATGAACATCTGCGAGCCCTTCATCCGCCGGCCCGTGGCCACCGCCCTCTTGATGGTCGCGGTGGTGCTGGCGGGCATGATCGCCTACAAGCAGCTGCCCGTGGCGGCGCTGCCCCAGGTGGACTATCCCACCATCCAGGTGCGCACCTTCTACCCCGGCGCCAGCCCGGATGTCATGGCCACAAGCGTCACCGCGCCGCTGGAGCGCCAGTTCGGCCAGATGCCGGGCCTGACCCAGATGACCTCCACCAGTTCCTCGGGCAGCTCCATCGTCACCCTGCAGTTCACCCTGCAGATGAGCCTGGACGTGGCCGAGCAGCAGGTGCAGGCGGCCATCAACGCGGCCTACAATTTCCTGCCCTCGGACCTGCCCAACCCGCCCGTGTACAGCAAGGTCAACCCGGCCGACGCGCCCATCCTGACCCTGGCGCTGACCTCCAAGGACCTGCCGCTTTTCAAGGTGCAGGATATGGCCGACACGCGCCTGGCCCAGAAGATCTCCCAGCTGCCGGGCGTGGGCCTGGTGAGCATCAGCGGCGGGCAGCGCCCGGCCGTGCGCGTGCACGCCAACCCGCGCGCCCTGGCCGCCGTGGGCCTGACCATGGAGGACCTGCGCACGGCCATTTCCGCCGCCAACGTGGACCAGGCCAAGGGCGGCTTCGACGGGCCCAGGCAGGCGGCCATCATCGGCGCCAACGACCAGCTCTACTCAAGCGAGGACTACCGCCAGCTGATAGTGGCCTGGAAGAACAACGCGCCCGTGCGCCTCACCGACGTGGCCGAGGTCTTCGACGGGCCCGAGGACGTGCGCCAGGCCGCCTGGATGAACAACCAGCCGGCCATCATCCTGAACATCCAGCGCCAGCCCGGGGCCAACGTCATCGAGGTGGTGGACCGCATAAAGAAGCTCATGCCGCAGCTTTCGGCCTCCCTGCCGGGGAGCGTCTCGGTCTCCGTGCTCTCCGACCGCACCACCACCATCCGCGCCAGCGTGGCCGACGTGCAGCACGAGCTCATGCTGGCCGTGGGCCTGGTGGTGCTGGTCATCTACCTCTTTTTGCGCAACCTGCCCGCCACCGCCATTCCCAGCGTGGCCGTGCCGGTGTCCCTGGTGGGCACCTTCGGCGTCATGTATCTGGCGGGCTTCAGCCTGAACAACCTCTCCCTCATGGCGCTCACCATCTCCACGGGTTTCGTCGTGGACGACGCCATCGTCATGATCGAGAACGTCTCGCGCTACGTGGAGGAAGGCGAGGACCCCTTCACCGCGGCCCTCAAGGGCTCGAAGCAGATCGGCTTCACCATCCTCTCGCTCACCGTCTCGCTCATCGCGGTGCTCATCCCCCTGCTCTTCATGGGCGACGTGGTGGGCCGGCTCTTCCGCGAGTTCGCCATCACCTTGGGCGTCACCATCCTCATCTCCGCCGTGGTGTCCCTCACCCTCACGCCCATGATGTGCGCGCGCCTGCTCAAGCACGTGCCCCAGGAGTCCCTCTCCCGGCGCGGGCCCGCGGCCTGGATGCAGCGCCAGTTCGACCGCATGGTGCAGGGCTACGGAACAACCCTGGCCTGGGTGCTGGAGCACCAGAAGTCCACCCTGCTGGTGGCGGCGGGCACCCTGGTGCTCACGGTGGCGCTCTACGCCATGATCCCCAAGGGCTTCTTCCCCGTGCAGGACACCGGGCTCATCCTGGGCGTTTCCGAGGCGCCGCAGAGCGTCTCCTTCCCGGCCATGAGCGAACGCCAGCAGGAGCTGGCGAAAGAAATCCTGCGCGACCCGGCGGTGGAGAGCCTGTCCTCGTTCATCGGCGTGGACGGCACCAACACCTCGCTCAACACCGGGCGCATACAGATCGCCCTCAAGCCCCTTTCCCAGCGCAAGGAGAGCGCCACGGAAGTCATCCGCCGGCTGGGCCCCAGGCTGGAGGGCGTGTTCGGCATCACCCTGTTCATGCAGCCCGCCCAGGACCTGACCGTTGACGCGCGCATGAGCCGCACCCAGTACCAGTACACCCTGGACGACCCCAACCCGGCGGTGCTTTCCCAGGCCGCGCCGCGCTTCCTCGACGCCCTGCGCGCCCGGCCGGAGCTGGCCGACGTGTCAAGCGACCAGATGGACAAGGGGCTGCGCGTGCAGGTGGACATCGACCGGGCCACGGCCGCGCGCCTGGGCATAAGTCCCCAGGACGTGGACGACGCCCTGTACAACGCCTTCGGCCAGCGCCAAGTGTCCACCATCTTCACCGAGCTGAACCAGTACCGGGTGGTGCTCTCCGCGCCGGAGGCCATGCTCCAGGGCCCCGCCGCCCTGGACGCCATCTTCCTGCGCGGAACGAAAGGGGCCGACGTGCCCCTGACCGCCGTGGCCAGCGTGCGCGAGACCGTGGGCCCGCTGGTCGTCTCGCGCCAGGGGCAGTTCCCGGCGGTCACGGCCTCCTTCAATCTGGCTCCGGGCGTTTCGCTCGGGCAGGCGGTGGACGCCGTGCACGCGGCCGCAGCAGAGGCCAAGCTGCCCGCCAGCACCCAGGGGGCCTTCCAGGGCACGGCCCAGGCCTTCATGGCCTCGCTTTCCAACCAGCCGCTGCTCATCCTGGCGGCGCTGGTCACGGTCTACATCGTGCTCGGCGTCATGTACGAAAGCTACATCCACCCGGTGACCATCCTCTCCACCCTGCCCTCGGCCGGCGTGGGCGCGGTGCTGGCCCTCATGGCCTGCCGCATGGACCTCACCGTCATCGCGGTCATCGGCATCATCCTGCTCATCGGCATCGTCAAGAAGAACGGCATCATGATGGTGGACTTCGCCCTGGAGGCCGAACGCGAAATGGGCGTGAGCCCGCGCGAGGCCATCTACCAGGCCAGCCTGCTGCGCTTCCGTCCCATCATGATGACCACCATGGCCGCGCGTCTGGGCGCGGTGCCCATGGCGCTCGGCACGGGCGTCGGCTCCGAGCTGCGCCGGCCCCTGGGCGTTTCCATCATCGGCGGCCTGGTCATCAGCCAGGTGCTGACGCTCTACACCACGCCGGTCATCTACCTGGCCTTTGACCGCCTTTCGCGCCGCGTTCTTGGGCGCGGGGCCGCGGGAACGCCCGCCGAGGCGACGGACGCCCCTGCAAACGCCCCAGACCGCCCGGAAGGACGCTAGGAGGCCGGCCGTGAGCCTCTCCGATCCCTTCATCCGGCGGCCGGTGGCCACCACGCTTTTGACCCTGGCCATCGCCCTGGCCGGGGCCATCGCCTACCGCTTCTTGCCGGTCTCGCCCCTGCCGCAGGTGGACTTCCCCACCATCAGCGTGTCCGCCTCGCTGCCCGGCGCCGACCCGGAGACCATGGCCACAAGCGTGGCCGCGCCGCTGGAGCGCCAGTTCGGGCGCATCGCCGGCGTGACGGAGATGACCAGCACCAGCTACCGGGGCAGCACCAGCATCACGCTCCAGTTCGACCTGGACCGCGACATCAACGGCGCCGCGCGCGACGTGCAGGCCGCCATCAACGCCGCACGGGGCTACCTGCCCTCCAACATGCCGAGCAACCCCACCTACAGGAAGGTGAACCCGGCCGACGCGCCCGTCCTGATCCTTGGGCTGACCAGCGAGACCCACACCCGCGCCCAGCTTTACGACGCCGCGGCCACGGTGCTGCAGCAGAAGCTGGCCCAGGTGGGCGGCGTGGGGCAGGTGTTCGTGGGCGGCGGCAGCCTTCCCGCCGTGCGCGTGGAGCTCAACCCCGCCGCCGTGGCCCAATACGGCCTGAGCCTGGAGCAGGTGCGCGGCGTGCTGGCCAAGACCAACGTGAACCGGCCCAAGGGCCAGGTGACCCATGGCGAGACGGCCTGGGAGGTGCAGACCAACGACCAGCTGAAGCCCGTGGCCGCCTCCTACGAGCCGCTTGTGCTGGCCTACCGCTCCGGCGCGGCGGTGCGCCTGGCCGATGTGGCCGACGTGACCGAAGGGGTGGAGGACACCCGCGCCGCAGGCTTCGTGGACGGCAAGCCCTCCGTGATGCTGGTCATCTTCCGCCAGCCCGGCGCCAACATCATCGAGACCGTGGACAGCATCCGCGCGATGCTGCCGCGGCTGGAGAGCGCCCTGCCCGGCGGCATGATCCTGAAGCCCGTGGTGGACCGCAGCCCGCCCATCCGGGGCTCCCTGCACGATGTGGAGATGAGCATGCTGCTCTCCTGCGCGCTGGTCATCCTGGTGGTGTTCCTGTTCCTGCGCAGCTTCCGGGCCACGGTGATTCCCGGCGTGGCCACGGTGGTGTCGCTGGTGGGCACCTTCGCCATCATTTATCTGTGCGGCTACTCCCTGGACAACCTGTCCCTCATGGCGCTCACCATCGCCACCGGCTTCGTGGTGGACGACGCCATCGTGGTGCTTGAGAACATCACCCGCCACGTGGAGGCGGGCATGCAGCCCCTCAAGGCGGCCTTCCAGGGCGCGCGGGAAATCTCCTTCACCGTGGTCTCCATGAGCGTCTCCCTCGTGGCGGTGTTCCTGCCCATCCTGCTCATGGGCGGCATGGTGGGTCGGCTCTTCCGCGAGTTCGCCGTCACGCTCTCGGCGGCCATCTTCGTGTCCATGCTGCTTTCGCTCACCACCACGCCCATGATGTGCGCCTATCTGCTGCGCCCGCCCGGGCAGGAGCGCACCGGCCGCTTCGTGCGCGCCACGGAGGGGGCCTTCCAGGCCATGCACGCCATGTACGAGCGCACCCTGCGCGTGGCCCTCAGGCACAAGCGCATCACCCTGGCCGCGGCCGTGGGCATGCTGGCGCTCAACGTGGTGCTCTACTCCATGGTGCCCAAGGGCTTCTTCCCCCAGCAGGACACCGGGCGGCTCTCCGGCAACATCCAGGCCGCCCAGGACGTCTCCTTCACCGTCATGGAGGAGAAGCTCAAGCAGGTGGTGGCCATCATCAAGCAGGACCAGGACGTGCAGCACGTGACCGGCTTCATCGGCGGCACGGGCGGCGGCGGCTCCTCGCCCAACACGGCGCGGATCTTCGTCACCCTGGCCCCCTTCGAGAAGCGCGGCATCAACGCCGAGCAGGTGATGATGCGCCTGCGCAAGAAGCTCTCCGGCCTGCCCGGAGCGCCCACCTACCTGCAGCTGGTGCAGGACCTGCGCGTGGGCGGGCGCGGCTCGAGCGCGCTGTACCAGTTCACCCTCCAGGCGGAGAGCGTGGGCGACCTGAACGTGTGGGCCCCGCGCCTGCTGGCCAAGATGCGCACCCTGCCGCAGGTGGTGGACGTGAACAGCGACCAGCAGGACAAGGGCCTCATGTCGCAGCTCACCATCGACCGCTCCACGGCCTCGCGCCTGGGCATAACCCCCAAGCGCATCGACAACATCCTCTACGACGCCTTCGGCCAGCGGCAGGTGGCCATCACCTATTCCCCGCTGAACCAGTACCACGTGGTCATGGAGGCCTCGCCCAGGCTGCAGCTCGGGGCCGAGGGCCTGCGCTCCATCTTCGTGCCCGCAGGCGGCGGGCAGATGATCCCGCTGGAGGTGTTCACCCGGCACAGCCAGACCACCACCGCCCTGGCCGTGAACCACCAGGGCCAGTTCCCCTCGGTGACCATCTCCTTCAACCTGGCGCCGGGCACGGCCCTCGGGCAGGCGGTCACGGCCATAGAGGCCGCCGCGCGCGACCTGGGCCTGCCGGGCAACATCCGCGGCAGCTTCCAGGGCACGGCCCAGGCCTTCCAGGCCGCCCTGGCCAACCAGCCCCTGCTCATCCTGGCGGCGCTCATCTCCGTCTACATCGTGCTGGGCATGCTCTACGAAAGCCTGGTGCACCCGGTGACCATCCTCTCCACCCTGCCCTCGGCCGGCGTGGGCGCGGTGTTCGCCCTCATCGTCACCGGCACGGACCTCTCGGTCATCGCCATCATCGGCATCATCCTCTTGATCGGCATCGTGAAGAAGAACGGCATCATGATGGTGGACTTCGCCATCGAGGCCGAGCGCAGGGGCGGCCTCTCGCCGGAGGAAGCCATCACCAGGGCCTGCCTGCTGCGCTTCCGGCCCATCATGATGACCACCATGGCCGCGCTTCTGGGCGCGGTGCCCCTGGCCCTGGGCACGGGCGTGGGCAGCGAGCTCAGGCGTCCGCTGGGCATCGCCATCATCGGCGGGCTGGCCTTCAGCCAGGCCATGACGCTGTACACCACGCCGGTGGTGTACCTGTACCTGGAGCGCCTGCGCCTGTGGACCGCGCGCCGCAAGGGCAAGGCCACGGACAAGGCGCCCGGCGGCCACGCCCCGGCCACCAGCGCCGAAACCTAGCCCCGCCACGCACTTTTCACGCCGCCGTCACCTTGCCGTGCCGCGCCTCTGGCAGCATGGCCCCAAGTCATGCCATGATGCACAAAACGGAGGTGGCCCCATGAGCGACGACACGCGCGACGACACGCGCGACCACACGCGCGGCGATACGCCCGGCACGAAAAACGGCGGCCAGGGCGGAGCGGGACTGAGCAGACGCGAACTGATGAAATGGCTGGGGGCCGGGGCCATCGCGGCCCTGCTGCCCGGAGAATTCGCAGCCGCCGGGAAGGACTCCCCGCCCCCGGCGCTGGGCCAGGCCGCCTTCGGACGCGCGGCCGGGCCGGGCCTCATCTTCGTGGTGGGCGACGGCATGCCGCTCGGCGTCATCCGCGCCATGCACGAGGTGCGCACCCGGGTCCTCGGCCGGGCGGACTCCAGCCTCAACGCCCGCCTGCGCGACCCCAAGTCCAGCGTGGGCCTCATGGCCACGGCCAGCCTGTCGAGCATCGTCACCGACTCCGCCCCGGCCAGCGCCGCCTGGGCCACGGGCGTCAAGACCGTCAACCACATGCTCTCCACCCTGCCCGACGGCCGCCCCCTCACCACCATCTTCGAGCTGGCGAAACCGCGCGGCATCGCCACCGGGCTCGTCACCACCACCCGCGTCACCCACGCAACGCCGGCGGCCTGGGTCTCGCACCAGGCCGACCGCGACAACGAGGAAGCCATCGCCCTGGACATGCTGGCCTTCCGGCCGGATGTGCTGATGGGCGGCGGGCGCAGGCACTTCGACCCCAAAAAGCGCGCGGACGGCCGCGACCTGCTGGCCGAATTCGCGGCCACCGGCGCGGACGCGGTGTCCGACCGGGCGGGCCTGCTGGCCGCGCCCGCCTCCGCCCGGCCGCTGGTGGGGCTTTTCGCGGGGTCGCACCTGGCCTACTGCGTGGACCGGCTGAACGACCCGGCCCTGGCCGCGCAGCCCTCCCTGCCGGAGATGACGGCCGCGGCGCTCAAGCGCCTGGCCAAGAATCGCGGCGGCTTCCTGCTCCAGGTGGAGGCCGGACGCATCGACCACGCCAGCCATTCCAACGACGCCTGGTCGGCCATCATGGACGCCATCGAACTGGACGAGACCCTGGGCGTCATCGACGCCTTCCTGGCGGCCAACCCGCAAACCCTCGTCATCGTCACCAGCGACCACGGCAACTCCGGCTGGGGCGTCAACGGCACCGGGCCGGAGTACAACGACGCCACCGCCGCGCTCATGAGCTACCGCGCAGGCACCTGCTCCTTCGAGGCGGCCATCGCGCGCATGAAGGGCAGGAACGCGGCCGAGGTGCGGGACATCCTGGAGGGCATGTCCGGCTTCTCCATCACCCCGGCCGAGGCCGACATGGTGGTTGCGGCCATGCAGCCCGGCTACCAGAGCTACCCCGGCGACTACGTGTACCAGCCCGACGCCACCATCGGCAAAATACTGGCCCACAGCGCCTACCCCAAGAAGGGCGCGCCCACGGTGCGCCGGGGCAACGTGGGCTTCACCTCCTGCAACCACACGGCCGAGGACCAGCTGCTCCTGGCCTACGGCCACAGGGCCAAGGAGCAGGGCCTGGACCGCCTGGTGGACAACACCGCCCTGTTCGGGACCATGTGCCGGTTCTTCGGCCTGCGCCACACGAATCCGTCCATGCGGCCCGAGGAGGCCCGCCGCTTCCTTCTGTCCCAGGCGCGCAGCGCGGACTCCATGCGGCTGCACATCGCCTAGACGCTCCGGCGAACGGCCCCGATCCGGAGGGCCGCGCGGGCCGCCTTTCCTCCAGAGAGGTCCGCGCGGCCCCATATTTTCCGCGCCGCAAGCCCGCCGAACAATCTTCTGCCGCAAAAACCTTGACAGGGAGTTGCCCTTTCGCTAGACAAGCCTTCCCAACGATGTGGGGCTGTAGCTCAGTTGGGAGAGCGCTTGAATGGCATTCAAGAGGCCGTGGGTTCAATTCCCTCCAGCTCCACCACCGAAAGAACAAGGGCTTGCGATTCGCGTCGCAAGCCCTTTTTCGTTGCCGCGCCACATCGCTGCATTACATTTTGCGGGCGGGGTGGAATGGCCGAGAGCAACCGCGCGCGCGATTCGGCACTGATCGGTGTGAGCGCGCACGGAACATGAGAATCTGTTGCAGTAAACCAGCGCGCGATTCGGCACTGATCGCCCCAGGCAACCACGCTTTCAAGCTGCGAATCCCAGTCACCCGATTTGAGAACGCGTGAGAGGTGTTGCGCTGCCTCCACGCGTTTCCCCCCTCCCTTCCCCAAACCCTGTCAACCCGTCATTTTTGTCCTTTAACCGGACAAAACCATTCCTTTTTTGCCTGGCCCAGAAACCCCATGTCATGCTTGCGCAATTTGTGCCGGGCATCTTGCTTGGCGCGCAAACGCCAGGAACCTCTATGCCCTCCCCATTTCTTTCATTGCGGCGCGATGCCCAAAACCCCCGAAGGGGCCGCATCGCCGAACGCATCCTGAACCTCGGCGGCGAAGCCGAAACCCGACGCTACACCTATGACTCGGCAGGCCGCCTGGCCCGCGTCACCGACGGCGCGAACTGCCTGCTGGAGTCCTACCAGTACGACCGCGACGGACGACGCCTCGCCGACATCAACCCGCAGCGCTTCCGCGGCGAGCGGCGCTTCACCTACAGCCTGGGCGACCGGCTGGGCCAGGCGGGCCGCGTCCAGTACGGCCACGACAAGGCGGGCTTCCGCAACCTGAAGATTGAGGGGGGCCGCAAGACGCTATACCACTACGAGCCCTCGGGCCTGTTGCTGGCGGTCGATCTGCCGGACGACAGACGCATTGACTACGCCTACGACGCCAAGGGCCAGCGCACGGAAAAACGTGTGAACGGGCGGGTCGTCGAGGCTTACCAGTGGCTCGATCCGCTGCGGCTGGAGGAGTTCTTCGACGGCCAGCGCTGGTGGCGGCTGGCGTACCTTGAGGACCGGACGGCGGTGGGCGTCACCGACGGCGAGGTGTCGTATCTTTTCGCCACAGACCAGCTCGGCACGCCGGTCGCCCTTGCCGACCTTGACGGAAACATTGTACAGACGATGCGGTACGACGCCTTCGGGAATCTGCTGGCGACGCGCGGGTCAGCCCTGCGCCTGCCCATCGGCTTCGCGGGCGGACTCTTTGACGCCGACACCGGCCTGACGCGCGCCCATTCTATTACAGGTTGGCGCGACTACGACGCCGACACCGGCCGCTTCACGGCGCTCGACCCCGTGGGCGCCAAGGGCGGCGACAAGGACTGGTACGGCTATTGCGTGGACGCCCCGGTGAACCGGGTGGACGCGTGGGGGCTGGAGGATTCGTGGTGGGACGGCTCGGGGGGCAAGATTGTCAAAAGCGGATTGATCGGGGCTGGCACAGGCGCATATTCAGGTTTCCAGTGGGGAACGCCTCTCGGCGTACCTTGGGCTGGTGCGGCAGCTGGTGCAGTCATTGGTTCAGGTACCGGTATGCTGAAGCAGACGATTTTGGAGTATCCCCTAGTCGGAGAGCGGCTTGAGGATCTGAAAGAACAGGCCCAACAAAAAGCGACAGAAATATGGAACGAAATCCCGGAGTCAGCCAGAAACGCATTGGAATCTATGCGGTCGCTGGAAGATTATTCCACGGAATAGCCCGCGCCTACGCGAAAGGATGGCGATGAAGCGTACCTGTGCGCGGTGTGGCAGCGAAATGCCATTTTTCAGCACGAAAGAGATTGTCAGGCTGACGGGGCGGTTCGCCTGGGCGAGCACCATCGTTTTTGTAGTCTCGCTCCTCTTCTCTGGCACCCTCTGGTTTGTTATTCCCGCGACGCTCGTGGCGGTCGCCTGGGCTGAGCGCAGATCCCGCGCAAAAAGCGCCAATCTGTGCCGGAAGTGTTGCGAGCAGGAACAAGTCAACAACAACATGAATTGAGCGACAAGGCAGTGAAGACCGTCACTGGTCGCTGCCTTCAAAAAAGTGCCGCACTGGCCCCTGCCTTAGTTGTCCCCGTCCTTACGCGCTTTTTGGGAACATCCCACTGCCCAGATGACGGGGCTTGCCTCCGCAAAGGCAAGCCCCGTCATCGTTGACGTGTCAAATCCTCACGCCGCCCTGTTTGAATGGCATTCAAAAGGCCGTGGGTTCAATTCCCTCCAGCTCCACCACCGAAAGAACAAGGGCTCGCGAAATGATCGCGGGCCCTTTTTCGTTGCCGTGAGCACGCACGGAAAAGGAGAATCCGGTGCCGCTTAGGGCCTGTTCACGCAGCTCATGGGCGCAGCGCCAAATCCCCAAACGACCTGAACATCCCCTTCACGCTGCAGCAGGCGTTCATTGCGGCCGACGAAAAGCGCGCCGTCCGGCTCCTGGAACATGAGCGAAACCTGATCCCCGCGCTCGGCCACGAGGGTGCGCGGCGTTGTCGCGTAGTAGGTCACGACCACCTCGTTGCGCGGATCGCCCTCGCAGATCATGCGGTGCGGACCGTCGCCGGGCACAAGGCGGTACCGGGCCTGCAACTCGGCGATGCGCCGCACATAGGCATTCTGCACGCAGAGGCGCAAGTCGGCCTCCTTCCAGCAGTCGTGCCTGCCCCTGGCCCACCCCCGCTGCTCGGCCTTGAGCAGCGGCGGCCGCTCGTTGCCCGCCTTGGCCAGGGCGGCCTTGTACACGCCGGCCAGCTGCCGGTCCAAGGCGGCCAGTTCCGGGTCGGTGCAGACCAGCCCTTCCGGGGTTCCGATCTCCACCGTGCTGCAGTCAAAGGCCGGGGCCTGGGCCTTCGCAGGCATCGGAACCCGGAAGACCAGACCATCCACAAGGCGGCACCAGGCCGGGCTGCCGCGCTTCGGGACTCCCCTCTTGCCGCGAAGGCCGAGCTTTTTCTCCACCACAAAGCGCCACTCGTCGGAGCCCACGTCCGGCCCGTGGCCGGCGCCGTCGCCAGTGCCCAGGCGGGCTTCAACGCGCTGGTTCCAGGCCATGGAGCAGGGACCTTCGGGGGCTATGTCAACCGCCTGCGCCGCGGGCACGCACACGCCATGCGCCCCGTCATCGGTCGTGTACGTGAGCCTGGCGCCGCCCGGCTCAGCGGTGATGGACACGGTGACACCCCGGCCTTGCGCCTCCCAGTAGTTCTCGGCGAACTGCCTGAGGCGGGCCACCTTGCCATTGATGCGCACCTGGCCGCCAGCCTCGGCCTGAACGCGCAGGCCGCCGGGGCAGCTGTGGTCCAGGGCGGGAACCTCCGCCCGTGCGGTGGTGGCAAGGAGGAGAAGTATGAAAGTCAGCGCTGTCCGCTTCACGCATGCCTCCCGACTGCGGGCCAGGCGGCCCGGGCTAAAGGAACCAGAAGGCCAGGGGCCGCGTCGATGGTCGGCGGCGTGGTCTTGAAACGCCCTTCGGGGCAATGTGCCGTTGTTGGCCTGCCCCCGCTGACGACAGCACCTACCAGCAAGCGGAGGCGGCCGGCAAGGGCGGGGATGGGCCGGCGCGCCCCGCGGAAGCCGTCTCCTTCTGGGACTTCATCAAGGCCGTGGAGGGCTCCTCGGCCTTTTTCCAGTGCGCGGAGATCCGCAAGAAGAACACCTTCGTGGCCAACCCGTCCGTGTTCACGGACAAGTGCCCCCCCTTCATCAAGGTGGTGCTGCAGGAGGCCGAGAACCTCCTGCGCGCCAGCCTGCGCGCCAAGTCCCTGCGCTGGCTGCACGAGCAGGTGTGCCGCGGCTTCCCGGACCGGAAGAAGCAGGCCATCGCCCAGTGGGGCAAGGGGCTCTGAGCGCCCTCCCCCGGCTGTGGCGGCAAAGGGTCCGCGAGGCGTCCCGCGGACCCTTTTCGTGCGCGCTACTCGGTCCCCTTGAGCAGTTCCATGGCCTCGTCCACGTCCACATTTTCGTGCACCACCTTGGCCAGGGCGCGGGTCAGCAGGTCCGGCCGCTTGTGCTGGAAGATGTTGCGCCCCACCGAAAGCCCGGCCCCGCCGGCGCGCAGGCAGTCGCGCACCATGACCAGGAAGTCGCGCGTGCTTTCCAGCTTGGGCCCCCCGGCGATGACCACGGGCACGCAGCAGGCGTCCGTCACGCGGCAGAAGCTGTCCGGGTCGCCGGTGTAGGGCACCTTGACCACGTCGGCCCCGAGCTCCACGCCCACGCGGGCGCAGTGGGCCACGATGTCCGGGTCGTACTCGTTGGCCACCTTGGGTCCGCGCGCATAGACCATGGCCAGCACCGGCATGCCCCAGCTCTGGGCCGATTCCGTCACCCGGCCGAACTCCTCCAGCATCTTGGCCTCGCTCTCGTCGCCCAGGTTCACGTGCACGCTCACGGCGTCGGCCCCAAGGCGGATGGCCTCCTCCACGGAGCAGACCAGGGTCTTGGCGTTTGGCAGCGGGGAAAGCGACGTGCTGGCCGAGAGGTGCACGATGAGGCCCACGTCCTGCCCCTGGGTGCGGTGGCAGCAGCGGGGCACGCCCTTGTGCATGAGCACGGCGTTGGCCCCGCCCTCCACCACGGACTGCACGGCCTGGCGCATGTTCACGATGCCCGGCAGCGGGCCCACGGTGGTGCCGTGGTCCATGGGCACCACGATGGTGCGGCGGGTGTTGCGGTTGATGATGCGTTCCAGCCGGATGGCTTTGCCGAGATGCATGGGCGACCTCCTGGGTCCGGTTGCGCCCCCCGGGAAGGCCCGCGCCCCGCGCCAGCCGGGGCCTGAAAATGAAGGAAGGGCCGCCGGCGTGACGCCCGCGGCCCTTCCGAAGAGGCTTGGTTGGTTTCAGCTCAACACACCCCTCCGCGGCCGCAGGCGCGGCTAAACCCAAAAAACACGCTGGCAAAAAAGAAGACGGTGCTTTGGGTGGCGCAGAGGTTCATGAGCGGGTACTTAACCGCATCCCCCGGCCCTTGTCAACGCGGCGGATTCCCTGGCTTCCGTGGCCTTTCTCTCCATCGGCGATGCCAAATGGCGCGGAAAAAGGCGCGGCGCACGGCCACACCAGGAGGAAAAAGCCGCGCGCGACGCCGCCGCAAACCGTTGTGGTCAAATGCGACATGCGTTATTGACGCTCCTCCGCCATGGTGAAACCAGGACCGTCCCGCCACGCGCCAACGCTGCGGGCTCCTGGCGGCATGGCGCGGCATGGCGCGGCGCCTAACGTCGTCGGCGCACACGGACGGAGGAAAACACTTCATGCGCGCAGGCACCGCTCTGCTTCTCACCCTGTCGCTCCTCACCTTGTCGGTCCTCACCCTGGGCGGATGCGCCTCCATCGGCCCCGGCAGCGTCAAGCGCGACCGCTTCGACTACAACCTGGCCCTCACCGAGTCCTGGAAACGCCAGGTGCTCCTGAACCTGGTCAAGCTGCGCTATGTGGAGCCCATCAGCTTCGTGGACGTGGGCCAGATCGTGGCCGCCTACACCCTGGAGTCCGACGTGGGCCTGGGCGCCACGCGCACCGGCTACGACAGGCCCACCGTCATGGACAACTACTCGGTGAACGCCAACGTGTCCGGCAAGTACACGGACAAGCCCACCATCACCTACAGCCCCATGACCGGAAAGGCCTTCCTCCGCGGGGTGATGCAGCCCATCCCGGTGCAGAACATCCTGCAGAACATCCAGTCCGGGGTCTCGGCAGACGTCATCCTGACCATGAGCGCCGCCTCCCTCAACGGCCTGCGCAACGAGGGCGTGAGCTATGCGACCCTGCGCCCGGCGGACGGGCGCTTCCTGCGGGCGGTGGCGCTGCTGCGCTCGCTGCAGCTGGCCGGGGTGCTGCGCATCCACCTGCACGAGAAGAACGGCGGCCCCACCCTGGGCTTTCCCAAGGGCCAGCTGGCGGAGGACACCGCCGCCCAGGTGGCCGAGCTGAAGGCCCTGCTGGGCCTGGACCCCGCGCGCAACAGCTTCCGTGTGGTGGATGGCCACAGCAACGACGAGCCGGGCGAGATCGCCGTCAACTGCTACTCCATCCTGCAGATCCTGACCTCGCTGGCCATCCGCGTGGACGTGCCCGAGGAGGACATCAAGGCCGGGCGGGCCACGCCGGGCCTGCAGGCGGAGCCCGGCCGCCTGAACCCGCTGGGGGCGCGCATCCGCTCCGGCGGGGAGGCGCCGGAAAGGGCCTTCGCCTCCGTGCGCTTCCGCGACCGCTGGTTCTGGGTGGACGACAGCGACATGAGCACCAAGCGCCTGTTCTCCTTCATCCTCATGGCCTTCACCCTCACGGACGAGACCAGGCACGAATCCCAGGTGCAGCTGACGGTGCCCGCGCAGTAGGGGGCGTCCGGCCGGCGCTCCCCGCCGCCGCGCCCGCATCTGCCGACTGCCTGCCAGCTGCCAGTTGCCAGCTGTCGGCACCAATTGCCAACGGCCGGTTGCCGGTCACGCATCCCTTTGCTATGTTTGGGCCATCGCCCCCCGGAACACGAACGCACCCCCGCCCCCCTATCACCAGAGCGAGGTCGCAGTGCCAGCATCCCACCCGCAGAGTCTCATGGTCGAGCTGCCGCCGGACGTGGCTTTTCTTCCGGCAGCCGCGGCGGCCGCTGAAAACGCCGCCCAGGTCTTCGGACTGGACCGCTCCGGGGCCCTCAAGCTCGCCCTGGCCGTGGAGGAATTCTTCTCCTACCTGTGCCGCTACGCCGGGCGCGAGGAACCCCTGCGCCTGACGCTGAGCCACGGCGGCACCTTCGTGCGCATGGCCTTCCGCTTCCGCGCCGGGGAGGTCAGCCTGCGGGCCCTCAACTTCGCGGCCAGCGTGGATGTGGAAGGCGGCGGGGATTCGGCCCACGAGGAGCACGACGCCGAGCTGGGCCTGCTGGTGGCCTCGCGCACCACGGACAGGTGCAGCCTGGAGTCCAGCGGGGCCGGGGTGTACGTGCTGCTGGCCGAGGTGGACCGCCAGTACCCCGAGGCCGAGCCCCTGCGGTCGGAGCAAGTCCTCTCCGGCCCGGTGCGCGTGGCGAACCCCGACGGCGCGCCCGCAAGCGAAGGCCAGTTGCGCCACGCGGCCCTGCTGGCGGCCGGGCGCTACCCGGCGCGCTCCTGCCCGGCCAGCTTCCACCGCCCGGCGCGCTTCGCCGACATGGTGGCCTACGGCCAGTACCACGCCCTGCTCGCCTCGGACGCCGCCGGACGCCCGGCCGGGCTCATCTGCTGGCGCGGCAGCGGCCCCAGGTCCGTGGTCTTTTCCGGTCCCTACGTGTTCGACGCCAACCCGGACCACACCCTGGCGAAAGAAACCGCCCGGCTTCTGACCGAGCGTTTCCTGGCCGCCGTTGCCCGCACCGAGCCCGTGTGCGCCTTCAGCGAGCGGCCCACGGCCGACGTGCCCGAGGGCTGGTTCGAAAGCCTGGGCACCCTGACCCTGCGGGGCCTGACCGCAGAGGGCGACGAGGGCGGCGAGCCCGAGACCCAGGCCGCGCTGTTCCGCCACCTGCGCGAGGACGTGGGCGGCGCGGTGTGGGCCCACCCGGACATGGTTCCCTTCCTGGAACGCCAGTACGACCGGCTGGCCTTCTCGCGCGACATCCTGACCACCGAGGAGCGGCCCATCCAGCGCGCGCCGGAGCATTCGCTCTTGGCCACCAGCTTCGACCGCAGGCGCGGCCTGGCCATCCTGCGGCCCCTGCTGGACGGCCAGGACTTCGCCGCCAACCTGGCGGCCCACGTGGCCGCCCTGGAAGAACAGGCCCCGGAAGGTCAGCCGGGCGGCGCCATGCCGGACATCCTGCTGCATCTGGACCTCTCCGAACCCTGGCAGGCCGCGCTTTACCCGGCCATCAGCGCCTGCGGCTTCCAGCCCAGGCTCATCCTGCCCCACGCGGGCTCCTCCGACCTCCTGGTGTGCCAGCATGTCCCTGCCAATCGCTGAGCTCGTTCCGCCGCACATCCGGGCCTTCGAGGCCTACGTGCCGAGCAAGCCCGACCCGGAGCTCATGCGCGCGTACAAGGTGGACCACCTGCACCGCCTGAACAACAATGAGAACGCCCTGGGGCCGCCGCCCGCGGCCGCGCGCATCCTGGCGGGCTTCGAGACCCCGCGCGCGTCCATCTACCCCAGCGGCGACTGCTACACCCTGCGCCAGGCCCTGGGCGAGCGCTTCGGCAAGGACCCGGAACGCTTCCTGGTGGGCAACGGCTCCTGCGAGGTCATCGCCAGCGTCATCAAGGCCTTCTGCGACAAGGGCGACAACATCGTCACCGCGGACAAGACCTTTGCCGTGTACGAGTGGGTGGCCGAGTTCTCCGGCTTCCAGGCCCGGCTCATCCCGCTGAAGGACTATGGCTACGACGACATGGGCATGCTGCGCGCCATGGACGGCCGCACCAAGATCCTCTTCGTGTGCAATCCCAACAACCCCACGGGCACATGGTGGGACCGCGACCGCATGGAACGCTTTCTGCGCGTGGTGGACGGCCGGGCCATAGTGGTGCTGGACGAGGCCTACCGCGAGTACGTGGACGACGAGCGCTTCCCGGACGGCATGGAGCTCATGGAGCGCCACCCCAACGTGGTGGTGTTTCGCACCTTCTCCAAAATGTACGCCCTGGCCGGGCTGCGCGTGGGCTACGTGTGCGGGCAGAAGGAAGTGGTGGACTACATCCGCCGCACGCACATCGTCTATTCCGTGAACATCCTGGGGCAGCCCGCGGCCGCCGCTGCCCTCATGGACGACGCCGAGCACATTCCGGCCACGCGGGCCATGGTGGCGCGGGCCAAGGAGCTGCTGCTCCCGGCCTTCGACGAGCTGGGCCTTGAGCACGTGTCCGGCGCGGGCAACTTCGTCATGGTCCGCACCCCGGTCTCGGATTCGCTCATCTACAGGCAGCTCATGCGCCGGGGAGTCATGGTGCGCACCATGACCGGCTTCCGTTTCCCCAACTGGATCCGCGTGAGCCTGGTGCAGGAGCCGGTAATGCGCGATTTCCTCACGGCATTCCGGGATGTTATAGCCCTATCGCGCAGTGACGGGCAGCCATGAGCGGGCCGCCAGCGCACGAGGAAACCCCGGGCGGAGAGAAGGCCCCGGCATCCCTGCACAGTTATGAGTTCTGGGCCCTCTGCGCGGTGAGCCTGCTCTGCTTCTGCAATCTAGCAATTTTCTACGGATTCTATAACTACCTTGAATATATCGGCATCGACCCGAAGTGGCGCGGACCGCTGCTGGCGCTGGAGCCGCTGACGGCCCTCGTCCTGCGCCCCTGGCTGAGCGGCGTGCTGAATCTGGCCAACAGCACCCGCGCAATGCGCATGGGCGCGCTCATCGCGCTGTCGGCCCTGGCGAGCTACCCCTTGGCGCAGGGCATCCCGGCCATCGCCATGGTGCGCGTGCTGCACGGCGCCGGGTACGTCACCCTGGCCTCCGGCGTCATGGCCGCGTTCACGCACATCCTCCCGCGCGACCGCGTGGCCCAGGGCTTCGGCCTGCTCTCCCTGACCTCGCTGCTGCCCAGCGCCCTCATGCCGCCTTTCGTGGAAGCCGTGACCCCCCTTCTGCCGGGGCCCGGCTGGGCCTACGCCATGGCCTCTCCGCTCATGGTCGTCGCCCTGCTGCTCCTGGCGCCCCTGGGCCGCAGGACCGCGGCCCTGGCCGCCAGCCTGCCGCCGGAGCAGACGGCCCGCCCCGCCTGGGCGGAAATCCTCTCCGGACTGCGCGAGCCCGGCGTGGCCGCCCTCCTGCTGGGGCAATTCTGCCTGCTGGGCGGGTACACCGTGGTGTATTTCTTCACCAAAAGTCTGAGCCTGAGCCTGGGCGCGGCCAACCCCGGCCTGTTCTTCACCTGCGCCAACCTGGCCACCGTGGCCTTGCGGGTGCTGGGCATGCGCCGGCTGGACGGCCTCAACCCCGGCCGCACCGCCGGGCTGTCCCTGCTGTTCCTGGGAATCCTGATACCCTGCTTCGCCCAGGCCCCGCGCCTGGGCCCCCACGGCGAGGCCGCCCTGCTGGGCATGGCCGTGCTCTACGGCCTGGCCATCGGCCTGTGCATGCCGCTGTTCAACGCGGCCATGTTCCGGGTGAGCGCGCCACGGCTGCGCGCCACCAACGCCAACCTTCTGCTGGTGGCGCTGGACGCGGGCTTCATCCTGGGGCCGGTGGCCGCGGGCTGGGCGCTGGCGGCGGGAGCGAGCCTGCAGGGGCTCTACGTCATGGGCGGGGCGGCGCTGCTGGCCGCCGGGGCGCTCGTGATTCCCGTGGGCCGGCTGACCCCGGGGCAGGCAAGGCCCCAGGCGGACCGGGCGGCTTAGAGCAGCGCCAGGCGCAGGAGCAGGTTGCCCGCCACCTGCCGGCGGTAGTCCGCACTGGCGCGCAGGTCGCCAATGGGCCGGACGTTTTCCCGCACCACGGCCGCCGCAGCGGACAGGGCCGCGAGGGTGGGCTTGCGGCCGACGAGCTCCGCCTCGGCCTCGGGGCAGCGCCACACGGTGGGCCCCACCGAACCCCAGGCCAGCCGGGCCTCGGCTATGCGCCCGCGCTCCAGGCGCAGGAGGGCGGAGAGGCTCACCACGGCGATGGCCAGCGCGCCCCGGCGCCCCACCTTCTCGAAATGCCGCACCTGGAACTCCGGCGCTGGCGGCACGATGGCCGCGGCGAGCACCTCCCCAGGCTTCAGTCCCGTGCGCCCCGGCCCGGCGATGAACTCCGCCAGGCGCATGCGCCGCGCTCCGGCCTGGGACGCCAGCTCCACCACGGCCCCCAGCGCGTAGAGCGGCGGCAGGCAGTCGCCCGCCGGGGAGGCCGTGCAGATGTTGCCCCCCAGGGTGCCCATGTTGCGGATGGGCGGGGAGCCCAGCTGGGTCAGGGCGGCGGCGAGCTCGGGCAGTGCCGCGCGCACCAGGGGATGGGCCAGCAGCTCCGCGTGGGTGCTGGCCGCGCCCAGGCGCAGGGCGCCGTCCGCCTCGCGCCGCACGCCGCGCAGGGCCTCCACGCCGTCCAGGCGCACCAGGGACGCGGGCAAAGGCTTGACCCCGTCCTTCCGGGCCGCGCGCAGGCGCACCAGCAGGTCCGTGCCCCCGGCCAGGGGCTGCGCGCCGGGCGTTTGCAGCGCCTCGAAAAGTTCCGCCAGGTCACGGGGGCTCTGCACCCTCATCCCTTGCCCCCCTTTTTGCGCGCCGCAGCGGGCTTCTTGCGCGATGTTTGCGCGGCGGCCTGCGGCGGCCCGGAATCGCCGCGCATTTTTCGCGCCGCGGCCTGCACCGCGTCCACGATCATCACGTAGCCCGTGCAGCGGCACAGGTTGCCGGAAATGGCCGTGCGGATCTCCTCGCGCGTGGGGGCGGGGTTCTGCGCCAGCAGGGCGGCGGCGGCCATGCTCATGCCCGGGGTGCAGAAGCCGCACTGCACGGCCCCGCCCTCGGCCAGGGCCTGCTGGACGGGGTGGGGCTCGCCGGGCGTGCCCAGGCCGGACGGGGTGGTGATCTCCCGCCCGTCCAGCTGGGCCGCCAGCATGAGGCAGGAAAGCACGTGCGCGCCGCCTGCAAGGATGGAACAGGCCCCGCATTCGCCGGTGCCGCAGCCCTCCTTCACGTCGAGCGCGCCGAGATCGCGCAGCAGGTCCACGGCGCGCGCGTCCGGCGCGGTCTCCACGGAAATGTCCCGCCCGTTGAGCCGGAAGGAGATGGTCGTCCTGGGGCTCATGCGCGCCTCCGGTTCCTTGCGGTGCCCCCGGCCTTGAGCGCCGCCAGCACGCGCTCCGGAGTGAAGGGCAGCCGGCGCAGGCGCCGCGCCGCCGCGTCGCCCAGGCAGTGGCGCAGGGCCGCGGCAACGGCCGGGGCCGGGCCGTTCAGGCCCACCTCGCCCACGCCCTTGAGCCCGTGCGGGCCGCTCTCCTCGCAGCCGTCCACGGCCAGGGAGGCGATGTCCGGCAGGTCCAGGGCCGTGGGGATCAAATACGTGCCCAGGTCGCCGGTCGTGCTGCGCCCGGCGTCCAGGCGGAATTCCTCGAACAGCGCGTAGCCGATGCCCTGGGCCGCGCCGCCCTGGGCCTGCTGGTCAAAGCCCTGCCGGTGCAGCACGCGGCCGCCGTCGGTGGCGCAGAGGTAGTCGCACACGCGCACCCGGCCCGTGAGCCCATCCACCTCGATGCGCGCCAGGTGCGCGGCATAGGCGAAGAGCAGGTGCGGGTAGCCGATGAGGAAGCCCTCGGCCTTGCCTGCGACGTCCTGCGCCACGGGCATCAGGAACTCGGCCACGCAGATGCGGTCGTCGTGCGGCAGGAAGCGCGCCAGCACGGCCAGCGGCAGGGCCTTGCCGCTGGGGGCGTGGACCACCCGCCCGGGCTCCAGCGCGAGGCCGTCCAGGGTGTCGCGCAGAAGCGGCATGGCCGCGCGGCTGGCGAGCTTGGCCCTGAGGCCCGCGCAGGCTTTGATGAGCGCGTTGCCGAAGGTGTAGGTGGTGCGCCCGGCTGAAGATGAACCGGACGGATGGCAGCGCTCGGTGTCCGGCATCACCAGTTCGATGGAGGACGGCGGCTGGTTCAGCTCCTGCGCGGCCAAAAGCGCAAAGGCCGAGGCGTTGCCCTGGCCCATGTCCGCCACGGAGACGTACACGCGGAAGCCGCCCGCGTCCGTCAGCTCCACCTTGGCGATGGCCATGTCCGGCAATCCCCGGCCGTAGCCCATGCCGTTGAACACGGCGGCCACGCCCACGCCCCGCATGGTGAACGCCGGGGCCGAGGCGCGCCAGGCCTCGCGTTCCGCCCACAGGGGATGCGCGGCGACTGCCTCCAGGCACTCCGGCAGGTGGGCCGAGGCGTTGAGCCGCACGCCCGCGCCGTTCACGTCGCCCCCGGCCAGGGCGTTCCTGCGCCGCAGCTCAAGGGGGTCCATGCCGAGCTTCGCCGCCAGCTCGTCCATGAGGCCCTCGAAGGCCGGGCTGGCTTGGGCCACGCCAAAGCCCCGGAAGGCCCCGGCGATGGGGTTGTTGGTGTACACGCAGCGCCCGGTGACGCGGGTGTTCGGAATGCGGTAGGGCCCGCAGGCGTGCTCCATGGACAGCTCCATGACCTCGCCGCCCAGGTGCGCGTAGGCCCCGGTGTCGAAGAGCATGTCGCAGTCATGGGCCAGCAGCGTGCCGTCCGTGTCCGCGCCCAGGGCGCAGCGCAGGCGCACAGCGTGGCGCTTGAACCCGGCGAGCACGCTCTCCTCGCGGTCCCAGGCCATGCGCACGGGCCGCCCCCCGGCGTTCAGCGCGGCAAGGGCCAGCAGGCACTGCACCGTGGCCCCGTCCTTGCCGCCGAAGCCGCCGCCCAAATGCGGCGCGCGAATGCGGATGGACAGCGGATCGAGTCCCAGGCCCGCGCCGATCTCGAAGCGGTCGCGGAAGGGGGACTGGGTGCTGAGCGTCATGTCGAGCGTGCCGTCGGGCAGCAGCCGGGCCGTGCCGCACTGGGTCTCCAGGAAGGCGTGCTCCTGCACGGGGGTGAAAAATTCGCCGCGCACCACAACGGGCGCGTTTTTCAGGGCCGCCCTGGCGTCGCCCTTCTCGATTTTCGCGCGCAGGAGCAGGTTGCCGCCCTTGCGGCCCGCGTGCACCAGCGGCGCGCCGGGCTTGAGCGCCCCGGCGGCGTCGAACGCGCCGGGCAGGGGCTCGATGTCCGCGCGCAGGGCGGCCAAGCCGTCGCGCAGGGCCTCGGGTGTCTCTGCCAGCACCAGGGCCACGGGGTCGCCCGCGTGGCGGATGACCTCGCCGCAGAGCACGGGCTGGTCCCTGTGGATGATGCCGTGGAGGTTGGGGCCGGGCACGTCGGCCGCGGTGAGCACGCGCACCACGCCGGGTATCGAAAGGGCCGCGCCGGCGTCCACCCCGCGCACCCGCCCGTGGGCGATGCCGAGCCTTGCCCCGGGCCGGAAGGCCCCGGCGTGCAGGCAGCCCTCGGGAATGGAATCAAAGGCGTAGCGCTCCGCGCCCGTGGCCTTGGCCAGGGCGTCGGCCCGCGGCGGCGTGGAAGGGCTTGGCAGCGGCATGATTGCCTACTCCGGCACCGGCAGAAGGGCCGCTTCCGGGGCGCCGCACTCGCGCGCGGCGCGGCGCATGTCCTGCACCACCCAGTCCGCGATTGCCTCCATGTCCGGGGTGTGCAGGCGCAAGCCCGCAAGGGCGGCCGGCTCCATGAAACGCTGGAGCAGCATGGCGTCCGGTCCCTGCGCGGCGTCGCCGAACCAGAGCGGCATGTAGGCGCCCCAGAAGAACCCGGCCTGGCGCAACGCCTGCGCGGCGTGCTCCGTCCAGGCCTCGCCCAGGCCCAGGAACACCTGCACCAGGGCGGCCCCGTCCCGGCTCGCGGCCGCAAGCTCCGCCGCCAGGCGCCGGGCGAAGTCCGCGCCGATGCCGAGCACGGTGACGCGGCGCACCCCGGCAAAGGCGAAGTGCCGGGCTTCGATCTGCGTCACGGTCCCGGCCGGAACCTCGGCATCGCCCTCGCGCACCTCGCGCGTCAGCGGCCAGTTGCCCATAAGGGCCCGCACATGCTTCCCCCACTCGCCGGGCAGGAACAGGCGGCCGGGCGTGTCCTTGTCCACGCGCTGGGCATACAGGCAGCTGGCGCGGCCGGTCACGCCCTCGCCCGCGTAGGCGCTTTCGGGCATCAGGCCCAGCTCCAGGCCGCAGGCGGCGAAGCCCGAACCCTGGATCATCTTCTGCGTGGCCATGTGGTGGCACACGGACTCGCCGTAGATGGCGTCCACCCCCTCGGCCTTGCCGAACAGGTGCTCCACGGCGAAGCGGTGCAGGCGGAAGGCGGCGGAGGTGTTCCGGTAGCCCTTGTCCACCATGAGCTGACCGTATTCGTAGAAGCGCGGGTTGGGCGGCGAACTGCGGTAGATGGCGGCATGCGCGGCGATGGAGCCGTCCGGGGCGCAGGCCACGATGGCGTGGAAGCGGCGTGTGCGGTTGGCCTCGATGAACAGTTCCGGGATGTAGGGCTCGTCCACGGGGTAGCCGTCCCCGTAGGTCTGGTAGAACAGCCGGCCCACGCCGGGGGCGTCCTCCGGCCGGAAGAGCCGGTATTCCAGCTTCTGGCCGGGAATCAGGTCGGCATAGCCCGCCTTGAGGGCGGCCAGGGCTTCGGCCCTGGTCATTGTGCTGGTCATCTAGCGTTCTCCGATGAAGCGGGCGAAATCTTCCAGGGATTTGAGGGACAGGGCCTGCTCGTCGTCCAGGGAAACGCCCAGGCGTTCCTCAAGCAGGGCGCAGAAGGAAGGAAAGTCCATGGAGTCCACCCCCTGGCGCAGCAGCGGCGCGGAGGCGTCCAGCTTCCTGGCCAGCTCGGGCTTCACCCCGGCTTCGACGAGCAGGGCGCGCAGATCGTCAATGCTTGTGGTCATGGCCGTCTCTCCTTGGCGCTCTTACAGTTGGCGCAGGCGGAAGCGCTGCACCTTGCCCGTGGAGGTCCTGGGCAATTCGTCCACGAAAAGCACGCGCACCGGGCACTGCTGGGGCTCCAGGCGCTCCCGGGCGAAACGCAGAAGCTCCGCAGCGAGCCGCGTTCCGGGCTCCGCGCCCGCCGCGGGCACCACATGGGCGCAGGGCCGCACGAGGCCGTCGACCAGCATGGCGGCCACGGCGCACTCCAGCACGGCCGGGTGCTCCCGCAGGGCCTCCTCCACCTGCACGGGGGACACGAAATGCGCGCCCACCTTCAGCATGTCGTCGCTGCGGCCGCGATGAAAATAGAAGCCGCTCTCGCGCACGTACATGTCCCCGGTCCTGAGCCAGCCGCCGGGCAGCATGGACTCCGCCGTCTTGTCCGGCCGGTTCCAGTAGGCCGGGCAGGTGCCGGCCCCGCGCGCGCGCAGGTCGCCGGGAACGCCGTCGGGCACGTCGGCTCCGGCTTCGTCCACAAGGCGCGCCTCCCAGCCGGGCACGAGCTGCCCGCTGGAGCCGCAGCGCACCTGGCTAGGCCGGTTGGAAAGGAACAGGTTGAAGGCCTCGGTGGAGCCCATGCTGTCCAGAAGCTCCACGCCGGTCTGCAGGGCCCACTGGCGGCACAGGCCCTCGGGCAGGGCTTCCCCGGCGGAGAGGCACAGGCGCAGGGAGGACAGGTCGTCGCCCTGGGCGGGGCAGTAGGAACGCAGCAGCATGGCGTAGAGCGTGGGCACGCAGAAGAAGAGCGTGGGCCGGTACCGGGTGATGGCCGCGAACAGCTCGGCCGGGCCGGGCTTTCCCGGCAGCAGCGCGGCCGTGGCCCCGACGGAGAGCGGCAGGCCCACGCTGCTTATGAGGCCGTAGGCGAAGGACATCTTGCTGGCGGAAAAGAACACGTCCCGCTCGCGGATGCCCAGCACCCCGCCGCCCCAGCCGCGCGCGGGCTCCAGCAGGTCCGCCTGGGCGTGGGGCACGCCCTTGGGCCTGCCCGTGGAGCCGGAGCTGTAGAGCATGAAGCCCGGAGCGTCCGGGCTGGGGGGCGCGGCAGCGAACCCGCCGGAGAAGTCCCCCAGGCCCCAGGGGCCGCCCAGGGAGCACGGCAGCACGCAGGCCAGGCCGGAGACGTCGCGCGCGGCCTGCATGGCCGGGCTGTCCTCCGGGGCGATGAGGGCGCTGGCCCCGCTGTCCATCAGGATGAAGGCCACGTCCTCCCGCGGGAGGGCTGCGTGGACGGGCACGGGGCAGGCCGAGAGGAGCATGGCGCCGAGGAAGGCCTTCACCGAGCCGAAGCTGTCCGGCAGGGCCAGAACCACCCGGTCGCCGGGGCCCACGCCGCGGGCGCGCAGCAGGTTGGCGAAGCGCGCGGCCTCCACGGCCAGGGCCTGGTGGGTCAGAACGTCCTCTCCGCAGAGGTAGGCGGCCTTCTGGGGGTGCGCCTCCCTGTTCTGGTGCAGAAGCTCCGCGGCGGTGTTGGCGTGTACGGTCATGCCCCCGTCCTTGGTTTGTGCGCCGCGCGGGCTGCGCCGGGCTGGGCGCAACCCCCGGCAATCACAAGGCTAGCAGAAGGGGCTTGAGGCGGTCAACGGTGTGCCGGCCGCGCCCCGGAGATGCAGGCGGACGACACAGGCGGGCGGCGCAGAGACTGGACACGGAACAGGCTTCGCGATACGGGAAAAGCATGAGCAAAGGCTTGACCTTACTGCGCCCCTGTGACGCGCTCCGCCGGCGCAGGCCCTGCCCGCGGCGGGCCTTTCTGGGCGCGCTGCTGCTGGCCTGGGCGGCAATTTTCTGCGCGTCCAGCCCGGCGGCCGCCGGGGCCAAGCGCGCCGCCCTGGTGCTGCAGTGGCAGCCCCAGGCCCAGTTCGCCGGGTTCTACGTGGCCCAGGCCAAGGGCTTCTACCGCGAGGCCGGGGTGGACCTGGAGATCATCCCCGGCGGGCAGGACGTCGTGGCCTCGCGCCTGCTGGCCCAGGGCCGGGCGCAGTTCGCCACCATGTTCCTGGCCACGGGCATAGAGCGCCGGGCCGGAAGCAAGGGCCCCCAGGCCGTGGTGCACCTGGCCCAGCTGGTGCAGCGCTCCGCCCTCATGCTCGTCACCCGCGCCGACTCCGGCATCAAGGAGCCCAGGGACCTGGACGGCAAAACCGTGAGCCTGTGGGACAACGAGTTCCGCCTGCAGCCCCGCGCGCTCTTCCAGCGCCTGGGCATCCACCCGCGCATCCTGCCCCAGTCCAGCACCCTGGGGCTGTTCCTGCGCGGCGGCGCGGACGCGGCCTCGGCCATGTGGTACAACGAGTACCACACCCTGCTCGTCTCCGGCCTGGACGCCGGCGACCTGCGCATCTTCTTCTACCGCGACCTGGACCTGAACTTCCCCGAGGACGGCATCTACACCCTGGAGAAGACCCTGCGCGCCGACCCCGAGCTCTGCCGGGCCGTGGTTTCCGCCAGCCTGCGCGGCTGGCGCTACGCCTTCGAGCACCCGGAGGAGGCCCTGGACATCGTGCTGGGGCGCATGCGCGAGGCCCACGTGCCCGTGAGCCGCGTGCACCAGCGCTTCATGCTGGCGCGCATGAAGGACATCATGCTGCCCGCAGAAAAGGGCGACACCCCCCTGGGCGAGCTGAAGCAGGCGGACTACGACCGCGTTGCCAAGGCCCTCACCGGCCTGGGCCTTTTGAAGCAGGCGCCGGCCTTCGGCGAGTTCTCCCGCGGGGGCCAGTTCCTGGCCGGGCCGGACGCGGGCGGAGTCGCCCAGTGAGCGCCGTCAAGCGCGGCCTCGCCTTCCGGCTTTCGGCCCTGGTGCTCACCGGGGCGGGGGTCGTGCTCGCGGCCATCGTGGTCACCACCTATTTCCTCGCGCGGGAGGCGCTGCTGGAGCACGCCGAGGCCAACGCCCGCAACAAGGCCCAGGCGCTCGTCAACCGCATCGAGTCCGTGCTGGCGCCCATTCCCCGCGTGGCCCAGGGCCTGGCCTACGACCTGGAGGACCAGGGCCTGTCCGAGGAGTCCATCTTCAAACGGCAGCGCCGCTTCCTGTCCGACAACGACTCCCTCTACGGCACTGCCGTGGCCTACGAGCCCGGCGGCCGCATCGCGGGGCGCACCTACTACGCGCCCTACACGTTCCGCACGCCGCTGGGCCCCAAGGCCACCTTCCTCGGCGGGGAGAACTACCGCTACCACGCCATGGACTGGTACCAGATCCCCCGCGAGCTGGACCGCATCGAATGGAGCGAGCCCTACTACGACGAGGGCGGCGGCAACTCCCTCATGTCCACCTGCTCCATCCCCTTCCACAAGGTGGAGAACGGCCGCCGCGTGGTGGCCGGCGTGGTCACGGCGGACGTCTCCCTCGAATGGCTGAAGCGCCTGGTGGCCGGCACCTCCGTGCTCGAAACGGGCTACGCCTATCTCATCACCAAGAGCGGCACCTACGTGACCCACCCCTCGCCGGGCGTGGCCTTCCACGAGAGCATCTTCAGCCGGGCCGAGGAACGCGGCGACGAAAACCTCCGCAGCATCGGCAAGGACATGATCCGCGGGGGCTCGCGCTTCGTCACCGTCACCAGCCTGCACACGGGCAAGCCGGGCTTCCTGGTCTACGCGCCCCTGCCCAGCACGGGCTGGTCCCTGGGGGTCTTCTACCCGCGCGACGAGCTCCTCGCCTCGGTGAACCGGCTGGCGTTCATCACCGCCGGGCTGGGCGGCGGGGGCTTCGTGCTGCTGGCCCTGCTCATCGTGGTCATCTCCCGGAGCATCACCCGCCCGCTCACCCGCCTCACCGCCGCCGCGCGGGAGGTGGCCGGCGGCAGGCTGGACGCCGAGCTGCCCACCCCGGCCGCGCGCGACGAGGTGCGCGAACTGGCCGAGAGCTTCGGCCACATGCAGACCTCCTTGCGCGACTACATCCGCGACCTGACCCAGGCCACGGCCAGCCGCGAACGCATGGAGAGCGAGCTGCGCATCGCCCACGACATCCAGATGGGCATCCTGCCCAAGATCTTCCCGCCCTTCCCGGACCGCAGCGAGATCGACCTCTACGCCAGCCTGACCCCCGCGCGCGAGGTGGGCGGCGACTTCTACGACTTCTTCCCCTGCGGGGACGACCAGTTCTGCTTCCTTGTGGGCGACGTGTCGGGCAAGGGCGTTCCCGCGGCCTTCTACATGGCCGTGGCCAAAACCCTCATCAAGGCCGTGGCCGAGAGCACCAGCTACGGCGCCCAGCGCCAGGGAGACATCCCCGGAGCACCGCCCTCCCGCCGCTGCACCGACCCCGGCCGCATCCTGACCCGCGCCAACAACGACCTGGCCCAGGACAACGACTCCTGCATGTTCGTCACCATCTTCTGCGCCGTGCTGGACATGAAGACCGGCGAGCTGCGCTACGCCTCCGCCGGGCACAACCCGCCGGTGCTGCTGCGCGCGGGCGGAACGGCGCAGTACCTGCCCACCCGGCAGGAGCCCGTGGCCGGCGCCATGGAGGGCGTGACCTACACCACCGACACCCTGACGCTAGCCCCCGGCGACGGCATGCTGCTCTACACCGACGGCGTGACCGAGGCCATGAACCCGGCCCAGGAGCTCTACGGCGAGCCGCGCCTGCTGGCCCGCGCGGAGCGGTTCGGCGAAACGGAGGCGCGCGAGCGCTGCGAAAGCATAGCGGCCGAGGTGCACGCCTTCGCCGCCGGGGCGGAGCAGTCCGACGACATCACCCTGCTCTCCCTCATCTACTGCGGACCAGAAGACGACGCCAATTAGGGAAAATACACGGGGCAAAACACGCCCGCACAAGACGGAGGACACATGGAATTCACCGAGACCAAGGAAGGCGCCTTCCTCGTGCTGGCGGTTGCCGGCCGCATGGACACCCTCACCGCGCCGGAGTTCGAAACCCGCTGCGCCGCCTGCCTGGAAGCCGGCAACAAGCGCCTGGTGGTGGACCTGGCCGGGCTTGAGTACATCAGCTCCGCCGGCCTGCGCAGCATCCTCTCCGCCGCCAAGAAGCTCAAGGCCGCCGGGGGCGACATGGCCTTCTGCGCGCTCACCGGCATCGTGGCCGAGGTCTTCGCCGTGTCCGGCTTCAACAAGCTTCTGCCCGTGCTGCCCACGCGGGAGCAGGCCCTGGCCCGCGCGTAAGGCTAGCCCATGGCCGCCCTGCGCCTGCCCGCATGCGAGGAAAGCCTCGCCGCCTTCCGCCAGTTCGCCCTTGCGGAAGGCGCGCGCGCGGGCCTGGCCCAGGACACCCTCAATCGCGTGGAGCTGGTGCTTGAGGAAGCGCTGGTGAACGTCATCCGCCACGCGTACGCCGCCGCCCCTGCGGGCTGCGAACGCCAAGTGGAGCTCTCCTGCGGGGCGGACGCCGACGGCGTGTTCCGCCTGTCCCTCACCGACTGGGGCCCGCCCTTCGATCCCGTGGGCGGGGCCTTCGCCCGGCCGGACGACGGCTCGCCCGAGGCCGAGCTGGAAGTGGAGCTTGAGGCCAACCTGGAGGCCGACCTGGACCACCGCGAACCCGGCGGCATGGGGCTGTTCCTCATCCGCACCATGAGCCAGCCCGCATACGCCCGGAAGGACGGAGCCAACGTGCTCACCCTGCGCTTTCCGCCCCAGGCGGACGCCTAGCCGTTCGCCCCTTCGCGCCTGCGCCCCCTGCCTTCATTCGCATTCCTGCCGCAACGGCGTTCCCGCTTCGGCATTTCTTGTGCGCGCGGCGCATTGCACGTTGCCCGCAATGAGTTTCCCCTGCTGCCGCAACTCCGCCAGGTTCCACCGTCCACGGCTGCCCCCAGGGAACACGGCATGCGCCAGATCGTCATGAAAAAGGGCCGCACCGTCAGGCCGTTGGATGAGAACCGGCAGGCAGGGGCAGCCGCGGCCGTTTGACGCGCGCCGTGGAAGCACGGCCCGGCGCGGGGCGTTTCCCGCGCCTTGAGCTTCCGCACGCTTTGGCCTACAGTGGCGGGCAGCCACCCGCACCGTCACCCATCCCCCTGCCCAGTGGAGACACACCGTTCATGAAGGACATCGCCAAGTTTCTCTCCGGCTTCAAGATCTTCCAGCGCACCTATTTCTGCGGCGACAACGAGCTCTTCAGCGACCTGAAGGAGGCCCAGAACCCCAAGGCGCTGGTCATCGCCTGCTCCGATTCCCGCGTGGACCCGGCCCTGCTGACCGGCAGCGAGCCCGGCGACATGTTCGTGGTGCGCAACGTGGCCAACCTGGTGCCCCCCTACGAGAACTCCCCCGGCCGCCACGGCGTCAGCGCCGCGCTGGAATACGCGGTGAAGGTGCTGGGGGTGGAGCACGTCATCGTGCTCGGCCACTCCTGCTGCGGCGGCATCCAGGCCCTCATGGCCCCGGACCGCGAAGGCCTGGGCGAGTTCATCGCGCCCTGGGTCAAGATCGCCGAGCCGGCCCTGCACGAGGTTTCCACCAAGCTGGAAGGCAAGGACGAGACCGTGCGCCAGCGCGCCTGCGAGCAGGCTTCCGTGCTGGTTTCCCTGGAGAACCTGCTGACCTTCCCCTGGCTGTGGGAGCGGGTGATGCAGGGCAGCGTGTACCTGCACGGCTGGTACTTCGACATGCAGCGGGGCGAGCTCTTGAGCTACCTGCCCGAGACCGGCACCTTCGAGCCCCTGGTGGCGCGCTGCACCATGTCCAACAAATAGCCGGGCAGCAGCCTTGCCGGGCAAGCCAGCGGGCAAGCCAGCGGGCAAGCAGGCCCAGAGGCAGACCGAAGCAAAAAGAGAGGCCGTCCGCAGCGCTGCGGGCGGCCTCTCATCGTTTTTTCTTGCCCCCTACAGGCCGGAGAGCTTCTTGAGGGCCAGGAACAGGGCCTGGGTGCCGTCCTTGCCGTGCCCGGCCTTGGCGGCCTCGGCGTACAGGCTCTCCACCAGGGCCAGGCCCGGCAGCGTGATGCCCATGCGCTTGGACTCCTCCAGGGCGATGCCCATGTCCTTCACGAAGTGCTCGATCATGAAGCCGGGCGCGAAGTCTCCCTTCAGGATGCGCGGGGCCAGGTTCTCCAGGCTCCAGCACCCGGCCGCGCCCTTGGAGATGGCCGCCAGCACGCCCTGGGGGTCCAGGCCGGCCCTGGTGGCGTAGAGCAGGCTCTCGCACATGCCGATCATGCTGCCGGCGATGACGATCTGGTTGCACATCTTGGTGTGCTGGCCCGCGCCCGCCGGACCCTGGTGCAGAATGATGCGGCCCATGCGCTCGAACAGCGGCTTCACCGCCGCGAACACGCCGGCCTCGCCGCCCACCATGATGGACAGGGCGGCGTTTTTCGCGCCCACGTCGCCACCGGAGACCGGGGCGTCGAGCGCGTGCGCTCCCTTGGCCGCGGCCGCCTGGAAGATCTCCACGGCCAGGCTGGGGCTGGTGGTGGTCATGTCCACGGCGATGGCCCCGGGCCTCAAGCCCGCCAGCACGCCGTCCTCCTCGAAGTACACGCGGCGCACGTCCGCCGGGTAGCCCACGATGGTGAACACCACATCGGAGGCCTCGGCCACGGCGCGGGGGCTGTCGGCCCAGGCCGCGCCCTTGTCCAGCAGGGGCCGGGCCTTGGCTTTGGTGCGGTTGAACACCGTGGCCGGGTGGCCCGCGGCCATGAGGTGGGCGCACATGGAGACGCCCATGACGCCGGTGCCGATCCAGCCGATCCTGGCGCTCGGGGTGAGGGAAAGCGGTGCGGTCATGGGGGCCTCCTTGGCGCTGGTGTGAAAATGTTCCGTTGTGGCGCGATGGTAGCCGGGCCAGGGGCGAAGAGCAAGGGCCGGGGGGACGGGCCGAGGGGCTGGGCCGGGCAGGCCCCGGACGACGAATCCGTAGGCCGCAGGTTCATGCGCGGGGGGTCTTGCCCCCACCCGCCGCCAGGAGTATCCCTTTGGTCACAGCCCCTTGGCCGCCCAACACGCACACCCGCGCCCCGCGCAAAGGACACGCCATGATCAGCACCACCCTGTTCCCCGGCAGATACGTGCAAGGCGCGGGGGCCCTCTCCCGCCTGGGGGCCGAGCTTGCCCGCCTGGGCGAGCAGACCGGCCAGCGCCACCTGGTCATCGCCGCGCCCAGCGCCGCGGAGCGCCTGCTGCCGCCCCTGCTGCCAAGCCTTGCGCAGGCGGGCGAGGTGCGCGTGGAGCGCTTCGGCCGCGAGTGCACGGACGAGGAGATCGACCGCCTGCTCGCCATCGCCAGGGATTTCCGGGCCGGAACCATCACCGCCATGGGCGGCGGCAAGACCCTCGACGCCGCCAAGGCCGCGGCCACGCGGGCGCAGCTGCCCGTGGCGGTCGTGCCCACCATCGCCTCCACCGACGCCCCCTGCAGCTCCGTGTGCGTGGTCTACACCGGCGACGGCGTGTTCAAGCGCGTGGACCTCCTGCCGCGCAACCCCGACCTGGTGCTGGTGGACACGCAGGTCATCGCCCATGCCCCGCCGCGCTTTCTGGCCTCGGGCATGGGCGACGCCCTGGCCACCTGGTTCGAGGCCGAGTCCTGCCGGGTAAGCCGCGGGGCGAACATCGCTGGCGACGCGGGCTCCATGACCGCCCACGCCCTGGCCCGGCTGTGCTACGAGACCGTGCGCGACCATGGCCCGGCAGCCATGACCGCCTGCGGCGCGCAGGTGGTGACGCCCTCCCTTGAGCGCGTGGTGGAGGCCAACACCCTTTTGAGCGGCCTGGGCTTCGAGAGCGGCGGCCTGGGCGCGGCGCACTCCATCCACAACGGCCTCACCGCGCTTTCCGGCACCCACGGCCTGTACCACGGCGAGAAGGTGGCCTTCGGCACCCTGGCCTCGCTCTTCCTCACCGGCAAGCCCCTGCCGCTGATCGACGAGGTGTACGCCCTGTGCGCGGGCCTAGGCCTGCCCACCACCTTCGCGGCCCTGGGCATCGCCGGGGTTTCGGACGCGGAGCTGCTGCTGGTGGGCGAGAAGTCCTGCGCCGAGGGCGAGAGCATCCACAACGAGCCGGCGGAAATCTCGCCCGCGCTGGTGGCCGCCGCCCTCAAGGCCGCGGACGCGGAGGGGCGGAGGAGGAAGTAGGGACAACCGCACGGGCGTGTGCAGCCGCGGGAGGAGCAGCGCCCCCCGCTGGCGGGACATGCCTGCCGCAAAACCCGTTGGAGCTTGACCCGCCAGCACTCCCCCGGTGCCTCGGCGGTGCGCGAAGGCGCATGCGTTGCTGTACAATCCGGGGGAGACGTGAACGCTCAAGAACTACTCTTCGGCACGGCCAGCTTCCCGGCTGGATCGGAATACAGGCAGTTCCAGCACCGCTTTGGCCTCGTGCTCATTCTTGTGAGCATCCTGGTCACCGCGGCGTTCATTCTTGCGGAGCTGCACGGGCTCGCGGTTCTCCACCAGGCCTACCTGAGAAGCGGCATCGTCTACTGCGCGCTCAACATCCTGGCCTACTGGAAGCTGCGCAAGAACCCGGACCATCTCGAAGTCATCGCCGCAATCTGCATCACCGCGTCATTGCTTCTTGAGGCAGTGGCCTTCATGACGAACACCGAAGACGAGATGCGCGTCATATGGTTCGCCCTGTCCATTCCCGCCGCGTATCTGCTCATCGGCACCGGTTTTGGCGTGGCCCTCACCGCCGCCTCCATGCTCTTCATCATCGTCGGCAATTCGTCCCTCGCAGCGCCGTATTCCCCCAGCGCGATCGTGACCATCATCGTTGCGATACTCTACATCAGTGCGGCGTTCTTCGCCTTTTCGGCAAAGTCCGTGTCTTTCCACCATGCCCTGGTACAAGCCAACAACAAGCTCGCGGAACTCGCCTCCACGGACCCGCTCACCACCCTTTTCAACGCCCGGGCCTTCTCCTCCATGTGCGAGCACATCCTGCAGAAATCACTGCGGGACGGCGCCCCGTGCGCGATGGTGTTCGTGGATCTCGACCATTTCAAGGCCATCAACGACACCTACGGGCACGAGGCCGGAGACACCGTGCTCCATGCCGTAGCGCAGTGCCTCAAGGCCGCAAGCCGCGGCAGCGATGTCATAGGGAGAATCGGCGGCGAAGAATTCTCGCTCATGCTCGCCGACACGGATCGGGCGGGGGCCTTGCGGCTGGCCGAGAAGATCCGCGAAGAAATCGAGGCGCTCATGCCGTGCGTCTGCGGCATCAATCTGCGCGTCACGGCGAGCATCGGCGTGGCGGGCCTCAGACCGGAGCACAAAAGCGTCAACGACATCCAGAACAAAGCGGATCAGGCCATGTACCTGGCCAAACGAAACGGCCGGAACATGGTCGTGTGCATCGAGGACCACCTGCATCCCGGTCAGTCTTGAGCCGGGCCTCGCCGATGCGCGCCGGCGCGCCGGCCGGGCGGCCTTTCCGGCACCGGCGCCACCCGCCGCCTCGGACATTTCACAGGGCGCGCCGGCGCCATGCCCATCCGCCGAGAGACACAGGCCGGGAGGTCACGGAAAGCGTGCAAACGGCAGGCGCCTGTCCTCAATGACATGGTCCGCAGCAACTTGATCCGCAGAGCCCCGGCTCACTCCACCCCGTAGCGCTGGAGCTTGGCGTGCAGCGTTTTGCGCGTGATGCCGAGAGTGCGCGCGGTCTCGCTCTTGTTGCCCCCGGCCTGCTCCAGGGCTTCCAGGATGGCCACCCGCTCGATTTCGTCCAGGGTCAGCCCGGTGAGGCCCGCCCCGGAATGCTGCGATTCCGCGTCTGCCTGGGCCATGGTCTCGGGCAGGTCGCGCCCGCCGATGTATTCGCCGGCCAGCAGCACCACCGCCCGCTCGATGCCGTTCTCCAGCTCGCGCACGTTGCCCGGCCAGGGGTGCTTGAGCAGCCGGTCCATGGCCTCCGGCGTGAAGCCCTTGACCTGCTTGCCGTTCTTGACCGCGAACTTCTTGAGGAAGTGCATGGCCAGAAGCGGGATGTCCTCCACGCGCTCGCGCAGGGGCGGCAGCGCCAGCGTCACCACGTTGAGCCGGTAGAACAGATCCTGACGGAAGCGCCCCAGCTCCACCTCGTGCAGCAGGTCGCGGTTGGTGGCCGCCAGGATGCGCACGTCCACCTTGATGGGGTGGTCGCCGCCCACGCGCTGGATTTCCCGCTCCTGGATGGCGCGCAGGAGCTTGACCTGCATGGTCATGGAGATCTCGCCGATCTCGTCCAGGAAGATGGTGCCCTTGTCCGCCGCCTGGAAGCGGCCGTCGCGGCGGCGTTCGGCCCCGGTGAAGGCGCCCTTCTCGTGGCCGAAGAGTTCCGATTCCAGCAGGGTCTCGGTGAGTGCGGCGCAGTTCACCGCCACGTAGGGGCCGTTCTTGCGCGGGCTGTTGACGTGGATGGCCCGGGCGATGAGCTCCTTGCCGGTGCCGGATTCCCCGGTGATGAGCACCGTGGCCTCCGAGGGGGCGATGGTGGAGAGCATGTCCATGAGCTGGCGCATGGGCTTGCTCGTGCCGATGATGCCCCCTGGGTCGAAGGAGGAGGCCAGGGTGGCGCGCAGGGCGCGGTTCTCGTCGCGCAGGGAGGTATGGTCCAGGGCGCGCGCCAGGGTCAGCCGCAGGTCATCGAAGTCCAGGGGCTTGGTCAGGTAGTCGTAGGCCCCGGCCTTTATGGCCTCCACCGCGGACTCCACGTTGGAATAGGCGGTCATGATGAGCACCGGGATGGCCGGGTTGTACGCCTTTATTTCGCGCAGGGCCTCGATGCCGGACATGCCCGCCATGCGCACGTCCATGAGGATGAGGTCAAAGGGCCGCTCGCGGCACAGGGTCACGGCGGCGTCGCCGTCTGCCGCGCCCTCCACGCGGTAGCCCCAGTCCGCAAGCAGGGTCAGCAGCATGTTCCGGTGGCCGTGGTCGTCGTCCACAACCAGCAGCTTGGTCTTGCCGGGCTTGGCCATCATCCCTCCTTGCCGGTTTGCGCGCCCAGGGGCAGCAGCAGCGTGAACACCGTGCCCTGGCTGGGCTGGCTTTCCACCTTGATTTCGCCTCCGTGCCCCTCCACCACCCGGTGCACGATGGCCAGGCCCAGGCCCGTGCCCGCGGACCGCGTGGTGAAATAGGGGTTGAAGATGTTGGCCAGCACCTCCGGGGGCATGCCCACGCCCGTGTCCGCCACGCGCAGGGCCAGCCGCGCCGGGTCGCCCTCCGCCCGGGCCGAGACGGTGAGCACTCCGCCCTTGTCCATGGCCTGGATGGCGTTGAGGAACAGGTTCAGCAGGGCCTGGGTCAGGCGCTCGGCGTCCACCGGCGCGGGGGGCAGCCAGACGTCCGGCTCGAAGCGCACCTCCACGCCCCTGGCCGCGGCGTCCGAGCCGCACAGGCGCAACGCGCGGGCGATGACCGCGTTGACGTCCCCGGTCTTCAGCACCGGCTGTCCGGGCCGGGCGAACTCCAGCAGTTCGGACACCACCCGGTTCAGGCGGTCCACCTCCTGGATCATGGTCCGCGCCGCGTCCTTGTCCGGCCCCTCCTCCTGGATCTTCCCCGCGAGGAAGGTGGCGAAGCCCTTGATGGAGCTGAGCGGGTTGCGGATCTCGTGGGCGATGCCCGCCGCGAGGTTGCCCAGGGCGGAGAGCCGCTCGTTCCTGCGCACCTGCTCCTGCAGGCGCTTGATTTCCCGCAGGTCGCGCAGGATGAACAGGTTGCCCAGGAACAGCCCCTCCTCGTTGACGATGCGCGAGGCGCTGAGGCTCACGGGCGACCGCCCCCCGGCCGCGCCCACAAGCTCGATTTCGCGTTCCAGCACGGCGCGGCCCTGGTCCAGCTCTCCGGCGTAGGCGGTCCAGTCCAGGCCGGCCGCATCCGCCAGGGGCTTGCCGGCAAGCGCGCCAGGAGCGGCGCCGAGCAGCCCGGCCGCGGTCTCGTTGGCCAGGGCCACGCGCCCGTGGGGGTCCGTGGTCAAGAGGCCCACGGGCAGGCTGGTGATCACCTCCGTGGCCAGGGCGCGGGCGTCCTGGAGCAGTCGGCGGGCGCGGCGGTGCCTCTGCGCCCAAAAGAGCGAGACGAACCCGCCCAGGCCCAGCAGCACGGCCAGGATCGCCGTTATCGCCGTATTGCGGAAGTCCTCGTCCAGGGCGGCTTCGAAGGGCCGCACGTCCAGGCCCACGTAAACGATCTGCTCGCCCGTGCTGGCCGGGGGCGTGACGGAACGCGCCATGCGCCCCATGCCCATCCCCAGGCCCATGCCGCGTATGGGCCCGCCGCCAGACCGGCCCAGTGCCGGAGTCTGGCTGTCACAGCTGTCTATGGAGCCCCTGTGCCACATCTCGTGCCCCAGTCCCGGCAGCGGGGCGAAAACCTTATAGACCTCGAAGACCTTGCCCGTTTCCGGCCCCTCGATGAGCCTCCACCTGGGGTCCTTGGCCGTGTCCGGCTCCGTGCCCTCGTCTTCGGCCACGCGGCGCCGCCCCACCTGGTCCGGGTCGCTATGGGCCAGCACCATGCCGCTGCGGTCGGTCACCATCATGTAGACGACGTCCGACTGTTTGGCGGTTTCCTGCAGCAGCGCCTGCAGGTTCCCGCCGCCGCCCATGCCCATCCAGGCGCGGGTGCCCGCCTCCATGGCCCAGATGAGGGATTCGGCCCGGGCCATGAGGCTTTGGGACATGTGCTGCTTCTCGCGCTGGGCGTTGCGGGCCGCAAGCACGGCCACCACAAGGCCCAGAATGACGGCCAGGCCGACCAGCAGCCAGGGCGAGAGGCTGAGGAAACGGTCGCGGCTCCGGGCCGCGGGGGCATCGTGGGGCATGGGGGGCTCCTTGGAACTTCCGGGTATGGGCGGAGTGTATCCATTCTTCCCATTGTGTCCAGAGAGCCTGGATACTTTCTACACACATATTCCGCGCCGCTGCCCGACGCAAACTCGCACAAAAACAAAAATATACAATAATTCATTGTTGTTATCTTCAATGAAAAGACTTGGCACGCCTCTTGCCCTATCAGGTTCGTCTGGCATGGAACCGGATGGGCGCGACGCGGATGGCCGCAGTACGCCGCAAGAGCAAAATTTTCAAACCAGGAGATTGACCATGTGGGGATGCTCATTCGCTCCGTTTATCGGCTGGGGCGGAGGAATCGGAATCCTGGCCGGCCTGCTGCTCCTGGCTCTGCTGGTGTGGCTGGCGGTGAGGGCCTTCACCCCAAAACGGTCAGGAAGCCACTCGGCGGACCGCAGCGACTCGATGGAGATTTTGAAGACCCGGCTGGCGAAGGGCGAGATCAGCCTCGCCGAATTCGACACCCTCAAGAAGGCCCTGTGATGAACCGCGAAGCACAACGGCCGGAAACGGCCCAAACAATCATGGAGGACACCATGAAGACTCGCACCAACACCAAGCGTGGAACCATTCTTGCCGCCATCGCGCTCGGCGCGGCCATTCTTCTGGGCCAGGCCATGCCTTCCCAGGCGCAGACCGCGAGCGCTTCCCCTGCGGCCACCACCACTTCCTCCAGCTGGCACGGCGGCGGAGGCTGGCACGGCGGCGGCCACGGCGGCGGCTGCTGCGGTTGGTAGCAGAAAACCCGGCGCACACTCCCCCCCCCACTCAAAAAACGATTCCCTAAGGAGACGAACATGAAGATCAGAATGAAGACCCTGAGCATTTCCCTGGCGCTGGTGGCCGTGCTTGCGGTGGCCGGCCTGGCCATAGCCCAGGGCCACATGGGCGACGCGCCCGGCCACATGACCGATCCTCCGGGCCACATGGGCGACGCCCAGGGCCACGCGGGCAACGGTCCCGGCATGGACGCCGCCAACCTCACGCCCGAGAAGCAGGCCGCCGTCCAGAAGCTGTACGCCGACTTCAACTCCTCCACGGCTCCCGTCCGCCAGCAGCTTTACGCCAAGCAGGCGGAGATGAACGCCCTGTACGCCAGCGGCACCACCGACTCCAAGAAGTACCAGTCCCTTTCCCGCGAGATCGGCGACCTGAACGCCAAGCTCTATGAGGCCCAGGCCAACCTGCGCAGCCAGCTGGTCAAGCAGGGCGTCCCCGCCTCGGGCATGTACATGGGCGGCGGCCACGGCGGCGGCCACGGCGGCTACATGGGCGGCGGCCACGGCGGCCACATGGGCGGCGGCGGCCACGGCGGCTACTACTGAATGGGCTGCATGTAGCTCCTCACCTCCTCCTTGAGTCACGGGGCGGGCCGCGCGCGGCCCGCCCCTCTTCCCGGTTCCGCCCCGCCCGTTGCCGCGGCGCGGACCAAGGGGATTCCCGTCCAACATCCGCCCCCTGGAGGTTCCATGTACATCATCGCCCACGGGTCACTGATTCTCGCCCTGCTCACGACCATAGCCGGAGCGGGGTTCGCCTGCATCGAGGCCTGGTCCGGCCAGGATCGAACAACGCCCTGGCTGGAGCGCGCGCACCTCGTCTCCGTGCTGCTCATGGTCCTTGCTTCGTCCATGCTGCTTCGCGCCCTGGTGGCCCACGACTTCTCGCTCGCCTACGTGGCGAAGTTCACGGATCTTTCCCTGCCGCTGACGTACACCATCGCCGCCTTCTGGGCCGGGCAGGAGGGCTCGCTGCTGTTCTGGGCGCTGTGCATGGGCCTGGCCGTGGCGCTGTTTTTGTACTCCCGCTCCTACCGGGAGCTCGCCCCGCGCACGCGCCAGCACTTCTGGCTCTTCTACCTGCCAGTGCAGGCCTTCTTCCTGATGCTCATCACATACATGAGCAATCCCTTCGCCCAGACCATGGTCGCCCCTCCGGACGGCCAGGGCCTCAACCCGCTGTTGCGCAACATCGGCATGGCCCTGCACCCGCCGCTGCTCTTCGTGGGCTACGCGCTGTTCACCATCCCGGCCTGCCTGGCCCTGGCCTCAGCCTTCTCCGGGGAGCGCAAACCCTGGGTGGAGGTGACGCGCAACTGGCTTCTGCCGGCCTGGTCGCTGCTCACCGCGGGCATTCTGCTGGGCGGCTGGTGGGCCTACATGGAGCTGGGCTGGGGCGGCTACTGGGCCTGGGACCCGGTGGAGAACGCCTCGCTGATCCCCTGGTTCGCCGCCACTGCCCTGGTGCACACCGCGCTGCTTCAGCGCCGTTTCGGCGTGCTGCCGCGCACAAACGTCTTCCTGGCCTGCCTCACGCTGCTCTTGTGCATCTTCGCCACCTACCTGGTGCGCAGCGGCGTGGTGGAAAGCCTGCACGCCTTCGGCTCCGGCACGGTGGGCCGCCCGTTGCTGCTGTCCATCCTCTTCGGCCTGGCGCTCACCCTCTCCGTGGTCACGGCCATTCCGCGCGGCGACACCCCGCCCCTGCCCGAACTGGGCAGCCGGCAGGGAGCCATCGTGGTCTGCGTCTGGCTGCTGGTGGCCCTGGGCGCCATTGTGCTGCTCGGCACCATCTGGCCGGTCATCAGCCAAATGTGGGAAACCAAGCCCGTGGGCCTCACCCAGGGCTTCTACAACTCCGTGTGCCTGCCGCTGTTCACGCTGCTGGCCCTGCTGCTGGCCGTGGCGCCGTGGTTCGGCTGGCGCGGCGGCATGGAACGGCGCTGGCTGACGGCCATCCCCGTGGTGGTGTGGCTGGTCGCTCTGGCCGTGGGCCTCGCCCTTGGCGTCCGACCCGTGCTTGCTGTGGCCGGCGTTGGCGCCGCCGCCGCCGTTGCCGCCACCGTGATCGCACAGGTCATTCTCGCGCCGCAGGTGGCGCGCACGCGCGGCTTCTGGGCCAGCCACGGCAGCCATCTGGCCTTTGCCTGCATCGTCATGGGCGTGGCCGTGTCCGGCCCGTTCCAGAAAACCCTGGAGGTGTCCCTCGCGCCGGGTGAAAAGGTCGCCTTCGAGGGCTACGAGTTCCGCTTCGACCGGCTCCGCGAGTTCAGCACCCCGGAGATGAAGGTCCAGGAGGCCGTGGTGGAGGTGACCCGCGACGGCAGGAGCCTGGGCGAGCTGAAGCCGCAGCAGCGGCTGTACCGCAACTTCGACCATCCCAACAGCGAGGTCGGCATCCTCTTCAGCCTGGGCAACGAGCTGTACTCCACCATCCACGACCTGAACGGCGACCGCGCGGAGCCCCTGAAGATCAGCATCAATCCCATGGTGAACTGGGTCTGGATCGGAAGCCTGGGCATCTGCCTGCTGCCGCTTCTGGCGCTGCGCCCGCGCCGCGCGAACAACGTCGATGCCAACAGGAACTAGGAGACACCCCATGACCGGAATCAAAGACAATTCGCTGCGCAAAATGATCATCGCCATGCTGGGCCTGGGCGTGCTGGCGATCTTCGTCACCGCCTTCATCAGCGGCGCCAACGCGCCGCAGGCCAAGGAACGCGGCACCGCCCAGCGGCAGGACACCTCCCTGGACGATAGCGTTGCCCCGCTCATGGCCAAGCTCAAGGACAACCCGAACGACAAGGAAGCCGTGAGCAACCTGGCGCACATCTTCACCAAGTCCGACAACTGGGAGAAGGCGGCGCCCTTCTGGACCAAGCTGGTGATGATGGAGCCGGAAAACATCGGCTCGCGCTACCACTACGGCTTCGTGCTCTCGCAGCTCAACCGCTTCCCCGAGGCCATGGAGCAGTATGAGGCCATCCTCAAGACCAACCCCAAGGAACTCGCCGCCCACTACTACATGGGCATGATCAACAAGTACGGTTTCAAGAATCTGGAGGTAGCGAAGCAGCACTTCCAGCAGGCGCTCTCAGGCACGCTGGACGACCCCGCGCTTGAGGCCGAGACCAAGAAGGAACTGGCTTCCATGAACTAGCGAGGACACCCAGCATGAGCCGCATCCACCTCCAGTTGCAGGTCTTCCTGCTGGCCCTCGCCTCCATCCTGCCCGGCGCTGCTTACGCGGCCAGCGCCGGGCAGGCCCTGGAGATCTATTACACCGCCAACACATACGGAGAGTTCGACCCGTGCCCCACCTGAGGGGGCAAGCTCATGGGCGGGCTGGCCCGGCGGGCCAGCTTCATCGAGATGAAAAGGACGAGCGCGGAAAAGAACGTGACGCGGCTGTTCGTGGCCGGCCCCTACGAACTGGCGGCGACCGACGGCGGCAGGGTTCCGGCCATGCGCGCCCCGCTGGTGGTGGCCAGGGCGCACGCGGCCATGGGCTACGACGCCATGCTCCTCACCCCGGCGGACCTGGCCCTGACGGGCGCGCCACCGCCCAAGGGCCTTGCCCGTTGGGCCGAGCTGCCAAGGCGGGCCAAGGGCGAGGTCCTGATCCGGAACGGCCTGCGCATCGCCGTGGTCCGCTTCCCCATGGCCGAGGGGATTGACGGGCGGCCGACGGAGGAGCAGTTCCGGCAGGCTCGCGAGGAAGGAATCCACCTGCGACGCGAGGCCGATGTGGTCATCGGCATCAGCCCCTGGGGGGCGCACGCGGAACAGGCCTTTCTGGAGCGTTTTGCCGCCGCCACCCAGCCCTACGACGTGCTGCTGGGCGGCGGCCCCGGCCCGGGGCACAGCGGCAGGATAGCCGGCGGCGGCTCCGCAACGTGGCTGCGGCCCTACCCCCAGGGCAAGGCCGTGCAGTGGCTGCGCCTGGACGGCCTTCCCAAAAAGCGGCCCGATGTCTGGCTGAAGCGGGAAACGGACGTCCGCTTCGGTTCCGTGTCGCTGGACGGCTCCGTGCCGGAGGACAAGACCATAAACGATCTGCTGCGCGAGATCCGCGCCGCGGACTGAGGCGCGAAGCGCGCCTGGGGGCGGCCTCCACGGGGGGCTTGACCTTTGCCCGGATCGGCATGATGATGATTTTCAAGATCAATATAAGATGCGCCGCCTCCATCCCCGATCGAGGGCGAGGGGCGGAACCCGCAGGAGGCATATGACGGAAGCGGTTTTCACCATCAAGGACATGGACTGCCAGGAGGAGGTGGCCACCCTTACCGGAGTCCTTGTTCCCCTTGTGGGACAGGAGTCGCGCCTGCGCTTCGACGTGCTGCGGCGCAGGCTTAAGGTCGATCTGACGGGTCTGGACGTGTCGCCGGAGCAGGTGCAGCAGGCCATCGCCAAAACGGGGATGCGCGCCGAGCCCTTCCAGGACGCCCTGGCGGGCTGCACGTGCTGCGGCGGCAGCTGCGAAATCCGGAAGCCCGGACTGCTGCGCGGGCGCGGACGCGAGATTCTGTGCGCCGCCAGCGGGCTGCTCTGGGCCTCGGGCATGGCGCTCATGATGGCCGAGCACGGCTCCGTGCTGGCGGCCTTCCGCGATGGCGCGGGGGCCCCGCCCCTGGCCAAGGCGCTGTGGATTCTGGCCGCCCTGACCGGGGTGTGGCACGTGCTGCCCAAGGCGCTGTACGCCCTGCGCTCCCTCAGGCCGGACATGAACCTGCTCATGGTGCTGGCCACAAGCGGAGCCATGGTCATCGGCGAATACTCGGAAGGCGCCTCCGTGGCCTTTCTCTTCGCCCTGGCCAACCAGCTGGAGGCCTGGAGCGTGGCCCGCGCCGGAAACGCCGTCCAGGCGCTCATGAGCCTGGCGCCGGACACAGCGCTGCTCCTCTCGCCCCTCTCCCCGGCCCCGGTGCAGACACGCGTCGAGCAGGTGCCCACAGGCTCGCGGGTGCTGGTGCGCCCCGGCGACCGCGTTCCGCTGGACGGCGTGGTGCGCTCGGGCATGTCCACCCTGGACCAGTCGCCCATCACGGGCGAGTCCGCTCCCGTTACCAAGGCCCCCGGCGACACGGTCTACGCGGGCACCATCAACGGCGAGGGCGCGCTGGAGGTGGAGACCACCAAAGCCGCGTCCGAGTCCACCCTGGCGCGCATCATGCGCCTGGTGGAGGACGCCCAGTCCAGGCGCGCACGCGCCGTGCAATGGGTGGAAAAGTTCGCCGCCTGGTACACTCCGGTGATGATCGGGGTGGCCGTGCTCTTCGCGGTCGTCCCCCCGCTGTTCTTCGGCGGGGACTGGAGCCGCTGGTTCTACGAGGCCCTCGTGCTCCTGGTCATCTCCTGTCCGTGCGCCCTGGTCATCTCCACCCCGGTCAGCATCGTGGCGGCCCTGGCCTCTGCCGCGCGCAACGGCGTGCTGATCAAGGGCGGGGCATTCCTCGAAATCCCGGCCAGCATCACCGCGGTCGCCCTGGACAAGACGGGCACGCTCACCCACGGCAGGCCCGCGGTGACGGCCGTGCTGCCCCTGGACGGCATGTCGGAAGGGGAACTGCTGGCCATCGCCGCCGCCCTGGAATCGCGCAGCAGCCACCCGCTGGCCCAGGCCATCACGCGGCATGCGGCCGTCCAGGGCATGGCCCCGGCCCCGGCGGAGGACGTGCAGGCCCGGCCCGGCCTGGGCGCGCAGGGGCGCATCCAGGGTGTGGAGCACTTCATCGGGAGCCCGCGCTTTCTTGCCGAGACCGGTCCGGCGGCGCGCACACCGGAGCTGGAGGCCCTGCTGGCCCGTCAGGCCGAACAGCCCGGAACCTCCATCCTGGTGTGGGACGAGCGCCGCGCGCTGGGTTGCCTGCAACTGGAGGACCGCGTGCGGCACCAGGCCGCCCAGGCCCTGGCCGACCTGCGCGCAGCCGGGGTGAAGACCATCCTGATGCTGAGCGGAGACAACGAGCGCACCGCCGCCAAGATCGCCGCCCAGACGGGGGTGACGGACTTCCGCGCCGAACTGATGCCCGAGGACAAGACCCGCGCGGTGGAGGAGCTGGTCCGCTCCGGCCAGCGCGTGGCCATGGTGGGCGATGGCATCAACGACGCCCCGGCCCTGGCCGCCTCGCACCTCGGGGTGGCCATGGGGGCCATCGGCACCGACGTGGCCATCGAGACCGCCGACGTGGCGCTCATGAGCGACGACCTCTCGCGCCTGCCCTGGCTCATCCGGCACTCGCGCCGGGCCCTTGGAATCATCAAGGTCAACATCGGCTTCGCCCTGGGGATCAAGGCCGTGTTCCTGGTGCTGGCCATGTTCCAGGCCGCGACCCTGTGGACCGCCATCCTGGCGGACATGGGCTCCTCGCTGCTCGTCATCTTCAACGGCCTGCGGCTGCTGCGCGCCAGAGACTAGCCGTGGGCATGATCTCATCCGTCACGCGCAGGCCCTGTTTCGCGGCGGTGCGGGGCCTGCTTCTTGCCGCCTGGGCGCTGGTCTGCCCTGCTCTGTCCGGCAGCGCCATGGCCGCGGAGGCGCCGCCGGGAGGGCAGCCCATGCCCGAGGCATCGGCCGCGGAGCCCGCGCCAGTGCTCCCGGACGGGCTCTGGCCCACGACCGGCCCAGCGGCGCTGCGGAAGGCCGCCCCCACGGTGGAAGCGGACGCGGCCTCCCTGGAGTTTGTGTCCGCCCCGGAGTACGCCTCCTTGTTCTGCCCCAGCTGCGCGCGGGTCAGCTCCGGCTATGGCAAACGCCGCGACCCCATCACCCGCAGGCGGCGCCAGCACACAGGCGTGGACATCGCCCGCCCCGCGGGCACCGAGGTGTACGCCTGGATGGACGGCGTGGTGCTGAACCGGGGGCGCATGAAACGCTATGGCCTCACGGTGGACATCCGCCACGACAACGGCAAGGTCAGCCGCTACGCGCACCTCAAAAAGGCCACGGTTGTCGTCGGGCAGGAGGTCGAGGCCGGAGAGGTCATCGGGCTGGTGGGCCGCACGGGGCGCACCACGGGAGCAAACCTGCACTTCGAGATCGCCCAGGACGGCAGGCGCGGCGACCCCAGTCTGATGGGCATCGACTTCTCCCGCCTGGTGGGGCCCCTGCCGCGTCACGGGGAGCTCGATCATCTCCCCGCTGCCCCGCTGGCTCCCAAGGCTGCCTCCGGGACAGCTCCCGGGGCGGCTCCCCCTGCGCGGGCGTCGGCCACGGACCCTGCCCGGCCGCTGTAGCGCCCGCCTGGTCGGGCGCGTCCCCCTGACTGTATGCCTCTGCCTGCCCTTGGGCGGGCTGCGGCAGGACTCGGCGCGGCAGGTGCCGTAGAGGAAGCCGTTGCAGGCGTGGAGGATGCCCTCGTTCTTGCGGCGGCGTTCGCCGGGCGGCAGTGTGCGGGCCGTAGGGCTGCGCCCTGGATCAGCGGCCTCGGGCAGTTTCCCCGGCCGCGCCGCGTCCCAACAAAAAGAGACCTGCGCCCGCCGCAAGGGCAGACGCAGGTCCGAGGCCGGGAAGGCGGTTGCGTTAGGCCTGGCCGTATGCGGCCTGGCGGGATTCGGCCTTGCGGGCCTTGTACATGCTGCCCAGGATGATCACCGCGCCCAGGGCCAGGGCCGCGCACATGATGACGAAGCTGGCCTTGTCCATGAGGGCCACCGCGTCCTTGGGTATTTCCACGAGGCCGAGCTCGGCCAGGTACTTGGGCACGGCCAGCGCGCGGGAGACCGCCACGATGAGCATGATGGAGCCCATGACGATCTTGATCATGGCCTCGCGCACGATGGTGGTGCCGATGGCGCCCAGCTGCACGCCCAGGAGCGAGCCCGCCAGGATGATGAGGGTGAGGCGGATGTCCACCATGCCGTGCATGGCCCAGTTGACGGTGCCGCCCAGGCCCATGGCGAAGGCGATGACCAGCTCCGAGGCCGAGGCCACCAGGCCGCTGGCGCCCAGCACGTAGATCATGCCCGGCACGCCGATGAACCCGCCCACGGCGATGGTGGCGGCCAGCATGCCCGTGGCGAAGCCCACCGGAATGGTGAACCACATGGAGATGCGGACGCCCGCGGTCTTGAAGGTGATCATGGGCCACATCTCGATCTTCTGCAGACGCTGGGCCAGGGTGGGGCCGGAGGCCTTGGCGCCGGGCCTCTTCATGGCGTCGTAGAACACGTAGCCGCCCACAATGACCAGCACGGCCACGAAGGACAGGCTCACGTAGAGATTCGATCCCGCCTGCCCCCAGGCCGCGAGGATGGCGTTCTGGATCTTGATGCCCACCTGCACGCCCACGCCGGCGCTGGCGGCCATGACGAGCCCCAGCTTCACGTCCACCTGGCCGTAGCGGAAGCGCTTGATGGCGCCCACCAGGGCCTTGGGGAACTTGTGGCACATGTTGCTGGCCACGGCCACGGTGCCGGGCACGCCCAGGCTCATCATGCCCGGGGTGAGCACGAAGGCCCCGCCGGAGCCGATGAAGCCGCTCACCAACCCGCCGATGAAGCCGACGATGAACAGGAAGATGATGGAGGACGTGGTCAGGTCGATGAACTTGAGCGAGTCGAGGGCGACGTCCATTGCTGTCTCCTTGTTTGCGCGCGGCTAGGCGTTGAGGGTGGCGCGCACTTCGGGGCGCTTGGTCGGGGTGGTCTGGGTGGCCTGGACGGTCTTCTGCTGGGTCTTGGCGGTGATGCCGAGCGCCGTCCACAGGTTGGAGGCGAAGCCGCCGTGCACGTAGGACACGAGGAACACCGTGGCGATGGGCATGGCGGCGTACATGCCGCCCCGGGCGAACATCTCGGTGATGGGCGCGGCGAAATGGAAAATCCCCGCGTAGATGGCTGCGCTGGCCGCTCCGAACACGGCCATGCGCGCAAGCGCCTGCTTCTTCGTCAATTCCTGAGCCATGTGATCCTCCCTTGCTTCAATGCTTGTTGGTGGCGGCGCGCCGCCGAAAAGTGTCCTTCCGCGCCCTTCAGCAGCGGAAGGAGAACTCGGGCACGAGCAGTGCCGCCTGCCGCCGCTCGCTCTCCAGACGGTCGGTGATGACGAACTCCACACGCCGGAGCTCCATGCTCACGGCGTTGAGGGCCTCGTCGCGCCGGCCGGCCCGCACGATGTGGGCGCAGGCCACGCCGTGGCGCGCGGCGTACGCGAAGAGCGACTCCGCGCCGCGGTGCGCGGCGGCGTGAAAGGCCGCGGCGTTGCGGGCGGGCTCGTGCACGCTCAAGAGCACCAGGTCGAAGCCCAGGCGTTCGGCCAGGCTCACGCTGTATTCCGCCAGGGCCTGGGGCACGCCCCCGGCCTGGGCCAGCACCAGGATCTTGCGGTGCTCGGCGTGGAATTCGCCCAGGATCTGGCGCGCCAGGTCGCCCTCTCCGGCCTCGGCCATGGACAGGGCGGTTCCGTAGGCCTCGAAGGCCTCGCGCCAGCCGCCGCGCTGCTCAATGGCAACGCGCTGCGGCAGGGGTTCAGGCGTGCGGCGGGTCTTGGGCACGGGCGGCTCCCTGGCTTCTAGGCGTTGAGGGTGGGACGGGGACGCGCGGCCTTGCCCTTGGACTTGGCGGGCGAGGTTTCCTGGGCGCGGGTCTCGCGGCACAGGTCGCGGGCGTGCTGGTGCAGGCCGCGCTCGCCGAAGGCGGCGGCGGCGAAAGTGGTCTCCAAGTTGTCGCGCAGGCTGCTCATGGCATCCTCCTGGTTGGCGTTCGTGTTGGCCCGGATATTTCAAGGCCCATGCCCGAAGCCGCGACGATGTTTTTTCTTTGAAATCGTTGATCTTTTTTCTTCTGGGCGATGGCTGAAGGGCCGAAATGGCGTTGCAATGCGCAACACCGGAGAGACCGCGAAAACGCGAATCGAAGCGAAATCAGGTGGTTACCCAGATGCAACACGGGCCGCGGCAACCGTTGCGAAACGCAACGGCGCTGCGCGGGGCGGATGATTCAGCCCGGAATCCCGTCGTTTTGACATCGCCGACGCTACGGGCGTATGCGGAAAAGACAGGGGGCAGGCCGTAGGGCCGGCCCGAGCGAGGAGCGCACATGATCTTCTTCAAGCGGAGCGACGAGGAAAACCCGGACCAGGCCAAGGGGCCGCACAACGACCTGGAGGAGCTGCGCGGCCAGGTCCGGTCGGCGCAGCTGCCCGAGGCCGTGGCGGCAATCGTGGCCAAGGAGCTCGGCAAGCTGGAGCGCACCGATCCCTCCGTGGCCGAGCACGCCATCGGCCAGGGCTACGTGGACTGGCTGTGCGGCCTGCCCTGGCGCAGCGCCACCGAGGATTGCCTGGACTTCGCCAAGGTGGAGCGCGTGCTCTCCGGCAGCCACGCCGGGCTCTTCCACGTGAAGGAGCGCCTGCTGGAGTACCTGGCCGGGCGCACGCTGGCGGCCGGGGCCGCGCCCCACGTGCTGGTGGTGGACGACGAGGAGATCGCCCGCATGAACCTGGAGCACGTGCTGAAGAAGGAAGGCTACGCCGTGCGCACGGCGGCCAACGGCCAGGAGGCCCTGGACCAGGTGCGCCAGTGGAGCTTCGACCTGATCATCACCGACCTCAAGATGGACAAGATGGACGGCATGGCGCTCCTGTCCGAGGCCGGCAAGCTCTCGCCCTCGACGCAGATCGTCATCGTCACCGGCTACGCCACGGTGCAGTCGGCCGTGCAGGCCTTGCGCACCGGCGCGGCCCACTATCTCACCAAGCCCATCAGCCTGGACGAGCTGCGCCAGACCGCGCGCGAGCTTCTGGGCGCTCGCAAGGCCTTGACCCCTTCGCGCGGGCCGGTGCTCTGCTTCACCGGCCCTCCGGGCACGGGCAAGACCTCCATCGGCATGGCCATAGCCGAGGCCCTGGGCCGCAAGTTCCACCGCATGTCCGTGGCCGGCCTGCGCGACGAGGCCGAGCTGCGCGGCCACCGGCGCACCTACGTGGGCGCCATGCCGGGCAAGATCATCCAGGCCCTGCGGCGGCTGGGGGTGAACAACCCCGTCATCATGCTCGACGAGATCGACAAGGTGGGCCAGGATTTCCGCGGCGACCCCGGCGCGGCCTTCCTGGAGATCCTGGACCCGGAGCAGAACCGCCAGTTCCTGGACCTGTACATCGACGCGCCCTTCGACCTCTCCCAGGTCATGTTCATCGCCACGGCCAACGACCTTTCCCGCCTGGACGCCCCCCTGCGCGACCGCCTGGAGGTGGTGAACTTCCCCGGCTACACCGAGGCCGAGAAGGAGGGCATCGCCCTCAGGCATCTGATTCCCCGCCAATGCGCGGAACACGGGCTGACCCGGCCCTTCCCGGAGTTCACGCCCGATGCCGTGCGTGCCATCATCCGCGACTACACGGCCGAAGCCGGGGTGCGCGGGCTGGACCGCGAGATAGGGGCCGTGTGCCGCAAGCTGGCGCGCATGGCCCTCAAGGAAGGCGGCGAGGGCTACCCCGGACGCCTGGACGCCGGGCTCGTGGGCGCCCTGCTGGGGCCGCGGCGCTTCTCCCACTCGGCGGCGCAGGCGGCTCCCCGGCTAGGCGTGGTCAACGGCCTGGTGTGGAGCGACGCCGGCGGCGAGATCGTGCTGGTGGAGGCCGCGCGCATGAAAGGCACGGGCCAGCTCCTGCTCACGGGGTCGCTGGGCGAGGTGCTCAAGGAGAGCGCCCAGACGGCGCTCAGCTACATCCGCGGCAACGCGGAGGCCTTCGCCCTCGATCCGGATTTCTTCGCGGCCCTGGACCTGCACATCCACATCCCCGCCGGGGCCATCCCCAAGGACGGCCCTTCGGCCGGGGTCACCATCCTCATGGCCCTGCTGTCGCTGCTCACCGGGCGCAAGGCCCGCCCCGGCGTGGCGCTGACGGGCGAGATATCCCTTGGCGGCATGCTGCTCCCGGTGGCGGGCATCCGCGAGAAGCTCCTGGCCGCCCAGCGCGGCGGGGTGCGCACGGTCTGCCTGCCGGAGGGCAACCGCCCCGAGGTGGAAACGCTTGAGCCGGACCTTCGCGCGGCGGTGGAAGTGGTGCTGGCGGCCCACGCGGCGGACCTTGTGGACACCGTGCTGGATGTGCCCGCGCGGTAGACCGGGCGGGTTGACGCGCGTTTCCCCAAGGGCATATGCAGGCCGCCAGATTCGCAACGCCACAGGAGCCCCAGTGATCCGAACCGCCAAGATGTTCCGCCTCAACATCCGCCGCCGCGTCCTTCTGGGGATGCTGCTCTCGGTGCTCGCTGTGGGCCTCATCGGCACGGTGTCGTACCACTCGCTGGCGCAGATCGAGCGCAAGATGGGCTTCATCGAGGTCATCGACGACCTGGGAAACACCATCCTGGAGATCCGCCGCTACGAAAAGAACTTCATGCTCTACGGCCACCAGGAGGACTTCGAGTCCAGCCGGGAATACGCGGCCAAGGCCCGGGACATCCTGGTGAAGCTGGAGGGCAACGCCGCGGAGTTCGGCCTGTCCCAGGAGCACAGCTCCCTCAAGACGGCCCTGGCCGACTACGAAGCCCTGTCCGAGCGGCTTTTCCCGGAGCAGGGGCAGGCCAGCCAGAGCGAGCGCGACTCGCTGCGCGACACGGGCAAGCACCTGGTGGACCTCTCCCAGAAGCTGGTCGCCCACGAGCGTTCGCGCATCCTAAGCATCGTGCACGATCTGAAGCGCCAGCTGCTGCTCTCGGTGCTGGTGTTCCTGGGCCTGGGCGGCGGCTTCCTGCTGGTGCTCGGGCAGAAGACCATCAGCGCCCTGCGCAGCATAGAGCAAGCCACCCGCGAGGTCGCCCGGGGCTGCTTCACCCCCCTTGCCCCCACCGGCGGCGACGACGAGGTGGCCCGCGTCATGGGCGCCTTCAACCACATGACCGCGGAGCTGCAGCGGCGCCAGGACCAGCTGGTGCGGGAGAAGAAGCTCTCAAGCATCGGCGTGCTCACCAGCGGGGTGGCCCACCAGCTGAACAACCCCCTGAACAACATCAGCACCTCCTGCCAGATCCTCATGGAGGAAGGCGTCGAGGCCGACCCGGTCTTCGCCGCGCGCCTGCTCAAGAACATCGACGGCGAGGTGGCCCGCGCCCGCGACATCGTCAAGGGGCTGCTCGAATTCTCCCGCGCCAAGGAGTTCGAGCGCAAGCCCACGAGGCTCGCCGAGGTGGTGGCGCGCTCCGCCCGGCTGGTTTCCAGCCAGGTGCCCGCCGGGGTGGAGCTTGTGCAGAACGTGCCCGAGGACTTGACCCTGCACCTGGACGCCCAGCGCATGCAGGAGGTCTTCCTCAACCTGTTCATCAACGCCCTGCAGGCCATCAAGACCCCTTCGGGGCGCATAGAGGTCACGGCCGAGGCTGATCCTGCGTCGGGACAGGCGGTCATCAGCGTGGAGGACACGGGCGAGGGCATAGCCCCGGAGGACGCGGCGCGCATCTTCGATCCCTTCTTCACCACCAAGGAGGTGGGCAAGGGCACGGGCCTGGGCCTGTCCATCGTCTTCGGCATAGTGGAGCAGCACCAGGGCGAGATCAGCGTGGAGAGCGCGGCGGGCAAAGGCGCGCGCTTCATCCTCCGCCTGCCCCTGGCCACGCCCGCCGATGCCTGCGTGCAGGGGGAAGCATGAGCCAGGGCCGTGTGCTTGTGGTGGACGACGAGGAGATCGCCCGCGAGAACCTGGCCCACGCCCTTGCGCGCTCCGGCTACGAGGCCATTGCCGTGGGCGATGCCCGCGGCGCCCTGGCCGAGCTTGGCAAAAAGCCCTACGAGCTGCTGCTGACGGACCTGAAGCTTGGCGACAGGAGCGACACCGACGGCATCGGGCTCATGGAGCGCGCGCGCAAGCTGCATCCCGCGCTCGAAGTGGTGGTCATGACCGGCTACGCCACCATCCCCGGCGCGGTGGAGGCCATGAACCGCGGCGCCTTTTCCTACCTGGCCAAGCCGCTGAACCTCGACGAGGTGCGCGCCCTGGCGGCAAAGGCCATCGAGAAGAGCCGCCTGCGCCAGGAGGTGCAGGAGCTGCGCCAGCGCCTGCGCGACCGCAACACGCCGCCGCTGCTGGTGGGCAAGAGCACGGCCATGGCCGCGCTGCTGAAGACCATCGCCCGGGTGGCCCCCACGGCCTCCACGGTGCTGCTTCTGGGCGAAACCGGCACCGGCAAGGAACTGGTGGCCCGCACCATCCATCAGCAGAGCCAGCGGGCGGGCCGCCGCTTCCTGGCCGTGAACTGCGGGGCCTTCAGCGAGGAGCTCCTCGCCGGGGAGCTCTTCGGCCACGAGAAGGGCGCGTACACCGGGGCCATGGAACGCAAGGCTGGACTGTTCGAGGCCGCCGACGGAGGCACGCTTTTTCTCGACGAGGTCGGCGAAATGACGCCGGCCATGCAGGTGCGCCTCTTGCGCGTGCTGCAGGAGCGCAAGCTCATGCGCGTGGGCGGCACCGCGGACATCCCCGTGGACGTGCGGGTCATCGCCGCCACCAACAAGGACCTGGCCGCCGAGGCCGAGGCCGGCACTTTTCGCCTGGACCTCTTCTACCGCCTGAACGTCATCACCCTGAGGCTGCCCGCCCTGGCCGAGCGGCGCGAGGACATCCCGCTGCTCGCCCGGCACTTCCTCATCAAGTACTCGGAGACCCTCAGCCGCGAGGTGCGCGAACTCTCCCCCGAGGCCCTGGAGCTGCTGCTGGCCTATCCCTTCCCCGGCAACATCCGCGAGCTGGAGAACCTCATGGAGCGCGCCGTGGTGCTCTGCGACGGCCGCACGGTGGAGCCGCAGCACCTTCCGCCCGACCTGCAGCGGGACCAGGCGCGGCTCAAGACATCGCGCCACGGCGGCCTGGCCACGCTGGAGGAGAACGAGCGCCAGCACATCCTCTGGGTGCTGGAGCAGTGCGAGGGCAACAAGACCCGCGCCGCCGAGATTCTGGGCATCGACCGGGCGTCGCTGTGGCGCAAGCTCAAGCGCGCCGGGCTGTCCTGACAAAACAAGCTGACCAGGATTCCCGCGCGCTTCCGGCCCGGGGCTTACCACCGGGCGGGGCTCCCCCTCTTTGCCCAATCATCGCTCGCTTGCGGCACGCCCCAACGAGTTGATCCACGCAGTGCGTTTGTCTTGGATGTCGGTGACCTGCCCCCCGAAACCTGGACCATTCAAAGTGAGAAAATTCTCGTTTAGGTTTGGCCACCCCCGAACCGGAGGATTTTCCCATGAAGAAGTCGCGGTTCACGGATTCGCAGATCGCGTTCATCCTGCGCCGGGCCGATGATTGGGGCTCGGCGAATCGTCAAGGCACGCGAACATATGCTCGGCCTGCTGAAGCGGGGCGGAAAGGTGTTCACGGTGATGATTCCAACCGTCCGCACCTGGACGCTCCTGCTCATCATGGGACAGATGATTCAGCCCGACAGCATCGTGTGCGACAGCCTGCACAGCTACGACGCCTTGAGCCCTTCCGAGTTCCACCACGTCAGAATCAACCATTCGCAGCGGTTCGCTGGTCGACAAAACCACATCGACGGGATCGCGAACTTCCAGAACCAGACCAAGCGATATCTGCTCCGTTTCAACGACATTTCCACGGAGAGCTTTATACTGTTCTTGAAGCGGGCGGCGCTTCAATGTCGGCGACCACAACGAGTTGCTTAAACAGCACATAAACGGGCGAAACAGGCTCAGGAATGAGCTTTTGCCTGGCACTCATACCGCAGTGTCCAATAACGCACTCTACAAGGCTAACCACCGGCAAACATGTTGGCCTTTAAGGCTTGTGTATAGCTTTCCACCCGGGCAGGGGGAATGTTTTTCAAAATAAATTGCTTGGAGTGTGGGGTAAAGCCGTGCTTGGCAAGGGGGAAGTCCATCCACCAGGCGTAAGTATACTGAATGAGTATGCCACCACGGGTGTTAAGTGCTTCATGCAGTTGTTGCTGAATCGTTGTTACCACAGCCTGAGGGAGCACCCTGAAAGGCAAAGAAGAGAGAATGGCACACAAGGAGGCATCGGGTGCGATTGCTTGCAGCAAGGCATTGAGCTGGCAGGCATCGCCCACAATCAGGGGAACCTGGGGGTAGCGTTTGCGAAAAGTTGCGGCAAACTGCCCGCATTTTTCAATGGCTACAATACGCTGGGGGGGAACGCCTGCCCGCAAAAGCGCACCGGTAACACTGCCTGTGCCAGCGCCAAGATCTATAATCAGACCCTGGCGATGTTGTGGGACCATGCAGACCATAGCTTCTGCAAGTTTTCTACTGCTGGAGCAAATGGCCCCAATAGAACGGGGCGTTTGCACAAACTGTTGCAAAAAGTGCAATAGAGGGTTTGTTTTGCACAGCACATAGCATACACTGTGGCGCTGCTTTTGACGCACTCTCCGTTGGGGGGTGGGAACAGAGATCATGTTCATGGCTCCTGTTGCTGGAGGGGGGGGACATAAACTGATTGCGCAAAGTGTTTAACAACTCGCTGCAAAAGTTATTGTTGAGGTTGGTTGAAAGGCCAGTTCAAAGTAGTTTGAAAGGCACATTCTCCTTTCCTTGTTGTTTGGTACGCACTGAAGCTAAACCCATGCAGCACGGCAATGCGCTGAATAATGGAAAGACCAAGCCCACTGCCCAATTCTGTTTGCCCAGGGGGACGGATAAAACGTTCACCAAGGCGCTGCGCATACTGTGGTGCGATAGATTTGGCTGTATTGACAATGTCCAGGCTGTTTGCTTTCAGTGTTATGTCAATTGTTCCATGGGGCGGTGTATAGCGCACGGCATTGTCCAACAGATTGCGCAGTAACAAGAATACAAGCACCTGGTTTGCCAGGCAAGGCTGGCACGGTTCTTGTTCCTCAACATGCAGAGCAATGTGTTTGGCCTCTGCCTTTTGGCTGTATTCGGGCAATACGGAATGCAACAGAGTGTTCCAGTGAATGGGGGCTATAGGCTGGACTACAGCGCGGGCCTGGGCTTGATTGCCAGCAGCAGCTTCCAGGCGGGAAAGGGCAAGCAACTGCTCCACTAGGCGAGAACACCGGTCTACCCCTTGTGCAAGAAAGTGGAGGGCCTCATCTCTTTTTTCAGGGGCAAGGCCTTTCTGCAGGGCCACCTGTGCCTGCACCCGCAGCCCGGCAAGGGGGGTGCGCAGTTCGTGGGAAGCATCGGCAATAAACGCACGTTCCCGGTGCAGCATGCTGCCTGTGCGGGCAAAGTAGCTGTTCAGGGCCCGCACCATGGGCAACACTTCCGCGGGCACCCCCTTCTCTTCAATCGGGGTTGTGTCGTCCGGTTCTTTTGATGCAAGCTGTGTTGCGACAAGCCCAAGGGGGGCAAGTTCCCTGCCCAGAAAAAACATAAGTCCCAGCGGCAACACTGGCAGTAAAACAAGCCAGGGCAGAAGCTGCCGGGCGAGCATGTGGTAGACCATGTCCCGGCGAAATTCCAGATCTTGCCCCACGGCAATAAGGTGGCTGCCACTCGGGGAAGGAAGCCATACGATACGCCACGGTTCGTCGTCTCCTTGCAATTGTGTATTGGTAAAGCCCCGAGCCTCTGGCTTGAACGGGAAGCGCTTGCCGTTTTCTCCGTCCGCCATTACCAGCGCGCCAGTATTAGTGAACACGGCAAAGGCCAAGGCTTCTTTTTCATGTTCGCCTTTGGGGAATTTGCCAGCTCTAGCAATGAGCTTGGGCGGGGGGGGGTGCTCAGAGGTAAGTTGCCCGCAGCAAGACGCTGAGCAAACAGCATTTGCTGGGTATCGAAAAATTCATCGATGGTTGTGCTGGATTCATACCAGGCTATCAGGGCGGTGACGCACCAGACAACAAGAAGCCCCCCCCCAAAAAAAGCTAGCAGCCGCAAGCGTAAACTGTTTTTGCCTGCATAGCACCATGCGTTGAAGTGCTGGCGCAGCCATGATCCGCCTTGTGTCGCCAGCGTTGTTCCACGGGCAATTATTCGTGGAATTATTTTGTCTGCAGTTGCCATTGGTTTGTCTCTCACAACATTTCCCCAAGCTGGTAGCCAACGCCGTGTACTGTTTTAATGCTGGCAAAACCAAGCTTGCGTCGTATGCGATGCACAAGCACTTCAATGGCGTTGGCTCCGGCTTCCTCCTCCCAGGTGTACAGCTTTTCTTCAAGGCTGCTTTTGGAAAGAGTTTGCCCGTTGTGCAAAAGCAAAATTTCCAGCAACATCATTTCCTTGGGGCCAAGGGCCACGGGTTGTTCCCCAAGCAAAACAAGGCGGCTGGCAGGGTTGAAGCTGAGGGTTCCATGCTGCAACAAAGGCACTGGTACCCCGTGCCTGCGGCGTATAAGCGCCCTGAGGCGTGCCGCAACCTCGTCAAGGTCAAAGGGTTTGCCGAGGTAATCGTCCGCCCCCAGGTTCAATCCCTCCACCCGCTGTTCCGTGGTGTCTCTGGCCGTCAGTACCAGCACGGGCACTGTATGCCCGGCAGCCCGCCATTGTTGCATAATATCCAGGCCATCTGTGCCGGGCAAGCCAAGGTCGAGAATAACGGCGTCATAACTTGCAGTGCGCAACGCATTGCAGCCTACGGTGCCGTCTTTGAACCAGTCCACGGAAAAGCCGTGCATGGGCAGCCCGACAGCCAGACCGTTGCCTATAAGGATATCATCTTCAACAAGGAGAATGCGCATATTCTTTTCGACTTTTACTGTTTGTTGTTAACTCGGCTCTATGCGGCTGGCGAAATTATGTCTGCCACATAGAGACGTTGGTCAACAGTTTTGGGGCTGGATTGTTGCTATTGCTTCTTTGCAACCATTTCAACATCAATTTCAATTTCGGACATGTCTTTATCAAGTCCTCAATATATTCCTACAACGTCCTTCTGGCCAACATCTTGGCCTTGTCAATCGTTGTTGTCTATTTTCACGGTAATGGTGCCTGTGGCATCTTTGAACAGGTACCCGTCCTTGCCAATTTGTTGTACAATGGAACCTTTCAAGGCAACGTCGGAATCGTCACTCATGCCTTTGGCCTGCTCCACGGTTAAGACTTTTGGGCCTGGGCCGCTAAAGCTTCCAATGGGAGTGTTTTGCCCGCTGTTTTTGGAATATGCAGCAAGAGAAAATGCCAGTGAGGCGCATACAAAGGCAAAAGCTAGCTATGTTAAAAGGATTTGCCTGAAAATACAGTTTTGCAATGCATGGTCGTCGTGTTGGTTTTCATAGTATCCCCTTGTGGTTGTGTTGACGGCTTGCCGTTCGGTAGCGCATCATGCCAGTGAGGAGAGAAGATCACACAAAGCTTACAACAACCTTACAGGATGCCTGAACCTAAAACCGGGTGAAGCCCACAGTCATCGGCATCCACGTGCTGGCAGGGCCGCGCTTCCTGCGCACCGAGACCGGCATCGGCTACCGCCTGGAAGAGGGCGAAACCAGCTGACCGGCCCGGCCGGCATCACGAGGTGAACGCATGGAGACCGCGCCCAAGAAGCCCCTTTCCCTTTCCGGCCTGCCGTTAGCGCTGTTCGTGCTCCTTGTGGCCGTGGCGGGTGGAGCCCTCTGGCTCACGGGGTCACGTCAGAGCCTGGACAAGGTCTACGCGACCACGGTGCGCAAGGCGCAAATCGTGGCGGACATGCGCACGGACCTCTATGCCGCGGCCGAGGCCGAGAAGAGCGCCGTGCTGGCCGACACGGACCAGTCTTCCGTGAACTTCGCCAATCAGGCGCGGGCGTCGGTGGACAAGGTGACCGCCGAGCTCAAGGCCTTCCAGGGCCTGGCGGAATCTTCCCAGGAGCAGGAGCTTGCCAAGCGCTTCGAGGAGGCCTTCGCCGAGTATCGCAAGGTGGACGAGGAGGTGCTGGGGCTGGCCGTGCAGAACACCAACCTCAAGGCCTTCGCGCTGTCCTTCGGCCAGGCGGCGGCAGCTCTGGCCGACATGGAGAAGTCCCTGCGGCCCCTTCTCGACGGCGCAGCCGACAAGCCCGCCCGGCAGGCGCAACGCGCCCTGGCCGAGGCCCTGCGCATCCAGAGCCTGCACGCCGCGCACATCATGGAGAAGACCGACCCGCGCATGGACGCGCTGGAGAAGGACATGGCCAGAGCCGACAAGGCGGTTCGCACCGCCCTGGCCGCCCTGGGCAAGGATGGGGCCAGCGCCCTGGCAGTCTACGAACGCTACTGGAAGCTCAACGGCGAAATCGTGGGCCTCTCGCGCCAGAACACCAATGTGCGCTCCTTCACGCTCTCGCTGGAGCGCAAGACCAAGGCGCTGGCCGCCTGCGACGAGGCGCTACGCGTGCTTGAGAAGAACATCCGTGAGCGCATGGCCACGAAAGCGACGCGTTGAGGCTCTTTTCCAGTAAATCGGCGAGGAGGGGCGTTAGTGACCAGTGCCGAATTGCGCGCCAATCAGTGCCGAATTGCGCGCCGATTTACTTTAGCGTTGGGGGTGTTCGCCCGCAGGTTAGGAAAAACGAAAAAGGCCCTACGAGAGCTGTTCTCGTAAGGCCTTGATCTTTTTGGTAGCGGGGGCAGGATTTGAACCTACGACCTTCGGGTTATGAGCCCGAGAACGGCACCCCCCCCATTCGTCAACCCCCTGCTTTACGGTTCACATAAAATACCAAACATATTCGCAGTATAAATCAAAAAATACCTCGCTTGACCTTGCGCCATGTTTTATGGTTTTGTGGGCTTGAGGTTGGGAAGAAGGTTGGGAAGAGGGTTTGGAAGAAATCCAGGGAGGCGGGCATGGCCAAGGGCAGAATGAAGACGGCCTACACCGGGGTTTACTACTACGAGCAGCCCCGCGCCGGAGGCTCCGGCACCGAGAAGGTTTTCTACATCGTGTTCAAGCAGACGGGTAAGGTCTACGAGGAACCAGCCGGGCGGCAGTACCGGGACAACATGACCGCCGCGAAAGCCTCCCGCATCCGCGCCGACCGCATTGAGGGCCGCAGGGAGGCCCCTGGCGCAGCCAGGGAACGCGAGAGCGCGGAGAAGCTGGCCCAGGCCAACCGTCCCACCATCTCCAGGCTCTGGGAGTGGTATCTTGAGGCCAACCCCGGCTTGAAAGGCATCATCACCGACAAGAACCGTTTCTCCAAACATCTGGAGCCCACCTTCGGGGACAAGCTTCCCGACGAGATCGACCCCTTAAGCGTGGACCGCTTCCGCGTTCGCCTGGGCAAGACTCGCGCCCCGGCCACCGTGGCCAACGCCCTGGAACTCCTGCGCCGCATCGTGAACTTCGGGGTCAACCGTGGCCTCTGCAACGCCCCTCGCTTCAAGATTCGGCTCCCCAAGGTGGACAACCTCAAGACTGAGGACCTGAGCCCCGAGCAGTTGCGGTCGCTCCTGGACGCCCTGGACACAGCCGACAACCAGGACGTGGCTGGCATCATGCGCATGGCCCTGCATACGGGTATGAGGCGTGGGGAAATACTTCGGCTCCGCTGGGCCGACCTCGACTTCCGCAACGGGTTCATCCTCATCCGCAACCCCAAGGGCGGACGTTCGGAGCGTATCCCCATGAACTCCCAAGCCCGCAACCTGCTTGAAGGCCTCGGACGTACATCGGACTTCGTATTCCCCGGTCGGGATGGCGGGCAGCGAGTAGAGCTGCGCCGGGCCGTGCGCCGCATCTGCGATGCAGCAGGGCTTCCCCGGGACTTCCGGGGGCTCCACGGCCTCCGCCACGCCTACGCCTCCATGTTGGCCTCCTCGGGCGAGGTGGACCTGTACGCCATCCAAAAGCTGCTGACGCACAAGAGCGCGGCCATGACGCAGCGCTACGCCCACCTCCGCGACGAAGCCCTGGCGAAGGCAAGCGCCGTCGCTGGGAAGATCGTCGAGCAGGCCCAGCAACCCAAGGTCTTCCACCTCGACCAGAAAGCCTGAGTTCGACAACGCCACTTGACTCTGTACCAATAATTAGTACACTTGAACCCAAGGAGCAGTCATGGCCTGGGTCGTCCGGATTTCCACGAAGGCGCAGAAAGGGCTTCGACCGCTTCCGGAGGTCGTTCGGCGAACACTGGCGCTCCTCCTGGAGGACATCGCGGACACGGGGCCCGTCCGAGGGGACTGGCCGAACTATGGCAAGCTGGGGCCTGACCGCCACCACTGCCACCTCAAAAAAGGCAAGCCGACCTACGTCGCGGTCTGGGTCGAGGAACACGGCAAGATCAAGGTCATCGAGGTGACTTATGTTGGAACGCACGAAAAAGCCCCGTACTGATGCGGTCGCCCTCAGCTTCACCGGCCCCGCTGCGAAGGTGAGGGAGGCGATGGACGCCATGCGCGCCCTCGGCTTCCAAGAAGCGGGGGACTCCCTGCCGTGGCGCGAGGCGCTTGGCTACTCCGATGAGCAGTTGCCGGGGGTGTTTCTTACCGGCGCACGGTACCGCGAGGGCATGACTCAGGTGGAGCTTGCGGAACGCACCGGCATTCCTCGTCGCCACATCTCTGAAATGGAGAACGGCAAGCGCCCCATCGGCAAGCAGAATGCGCGGAAGTTGGCCGAGGTGCTCAACGTCAATGCGCGGCGGCTCTTGAGTGTTTAGTTCCTTTCCAGCGCCTAGCCCATAAGGGTCAATAATCCTCGGCAACTCGTCGCACTTGCACCCCGCATACTGGTCAACGAGCACCGCCCCAAAACGGCCTAGCGACTTTCAAACTGACACTCGCCGCCTACATCAACCGCCCTAGCTCAAAGGGTTTCCTGGGGGGTTGCCCTATTTCCCGGGCAGCGTCACACAAGTTTGCGAGCCCAATTATGCCCGCTTTTCAGGGCAACCTCATCACGCCGGCCTCATCGCCCCTCCACCTTGCCCAACATCTCACACTTTTTTTTGCATTTTATGCACAACAACTTGATAAAACACCATTTATTACCACCTCCCCATCAACCCCTGCTGTCTTAATCTAGCGTAATTTCAATCAGTTAGCAGAAAAACAAAGCTACGGTTCACTTTTGCCCCTCATTTTCCAATCCCTCCATTGCTTTTCACTTGCACTTAACCATCTGAAATAAAAAGCACAAAATTTGACATCGTCACTGTTCGCGCTATCTTTCGCCTGGCAGCAAGCACTGCGGGAACGCACAAAACGAAAGGAGCAGATGAACAGTGAACGCATCATTTCCCACCTCCAACTTCGTAACAGAAAAGCAAGCAGCCACCCTCCTCGGGGTAAGCCTGTCCACTCTCCAGCAGCGCAGATTCAAGGGCCAGATGCCCCGGTACCTCAAGATCGGCAAAAGCGTCCGCTACGATCTGGCGGATCTCATGGCGTTCGCCGAGTCGTGCCGGGTCACTCCCCCCAACCCGTGAACGTTGATCATGGCCCCGACCCCTGAACACGCGCACGCGGGTGCCGCACGAATCGCACTCGGGAAGCGCTCACACAAGAACCTTGAGTACGCGGTCCTGCTCGATGTTGTGCCACGCAAGAAGAGGCCGGAAATTGCCTTGGCGGTCCGCGACCTGCTCTTGGAAGTGGGCATGAAGCCCACCAAGAAGCAGAAAGAAGCGTTTAAGGTCATCGTGGCCAACCTGTATGCGGCCTGGGCAACCAGGGGGAACCCGTTTCTCGTCGTCCCGAAGCGGAGTTCCGACTATGCTTCGGGTTCACGCCAGCGCGCCCTCTACCTCACATATCAACCGACCATGAAGGCCGTCGAAGTCCTTCGCGGCGGCGGGTTCATCGAGTACCATGCGGGGTTCTACACCAAGCCCGAAGGGCGCAGGACACGCATCCGGGCAACCTCAAAGCTCACGTCCTTGTTCATCAAGCACCGCTTCAACCTTACTTGCGTTGAACTCCTGAGCTTCGACCTTGTGCAACTACGCGGGCCAAAAGTACAAGGCATGAGGGGAGCAGCCATCGACATACGCCGTGGTGTCCACGCCGCAAGTGCCCGACCCCACAAGGCCAGCGTGGCGAAAATCAACGCGGGCCTCGCCTCCGCGCACATCGATCTTCATCTTGATGAGGAGACGTTCATTCGCCACTACATAAGTCGGCAAGACGGGAAAAAACCCCTCACGCCGCCGCACCCCCTGCGCAATCGCCTTTACAGAGTATTCAACGAGAACTTCAACCTTGGAGGACGGTTCTACGGTCATTGGGCGCAGGGAATTCCCCGCGACCTTCGGAGTTGCATTCGCATCGACGGCGAGCCCGTCGTCGAACTGGACTACAAGGCCATCCACCCGACCCTGCTTTACGCTGAACGGGGTGAGTCCTTTGAAGGCGAGGTGTACCTCCCCGCCTCCTACACCAAAGAGTATCGGCCTGTGTTCAAGCTCTTGATGCTGGCAGCGGTCAATGCCGTGGATTTGAATTCAGCCTTCAAGGGCGCGCGGCACTGCATCCATAAAGTTTTAAAGCACACGTTTCCAGAATGTCTCAAAGACACCTGGCTCCGCCCAGCTTACGAAGCTCTCAAGACCATGCACGAGCCCATCGGTGGCATGTTCTTCACTAGAGCTGGCCTACGCCTACAGCGCAAGGATTCTAAGATAGCCGAACTCGTCATGCTCACCCTGTTGGACAAGGGCGTGATCACCGTCCCCATCCACGACAGTTTTCTGGTTGCCCAGCAGCATGAGGATGCCTTGCGGGAGGCCATGCTCACCTGCTCCAGAGCAGTGTGCGGTCTGTCTATCCCCGTCGACAAAAAACACCCCAAGGACATGTCGCAACACGAAGTATTAACAGACGAAGTCTGCAAAACTGCACCAGTAATGGAAGGGGGCCTTTCCTCGCTCTTGCTTTCGCTTTCCCCTCCCTCCCCCGTCTTTACCGCCTTTATCGGCAGCAGGCCGCCCCACCCGCAACCTGACCGGGCGGCCGTGGCATGAAAATCATCATCGACACCCGCGAGCAGACTCCGTTCGACTTCGGCAAATTCGAGTGTGAGGTAGTCACTGACACCTTGGCAACGGGCGACTATTCCCTTGCCGGACTTGAGGACCGCTGCGCCATCGAGCGCAAGAGCCTAGACGATCTGCTGGGCTGCCTCATCGGCGAAGGACGTGAGCGTTTCGAGCGGGAACTTGTGTGCGCCGCTGGCCTGGAATGCTTCACCGTGGTGGTGGAAGTGTCCATGCAGGACATGGCGGGGGGCCACTACCCTTCGCGCATGAAGCCCCACGCGGCCTCCAGTCGGTTCTGGCCTTTCAGGTCCGCTACAACTGCCCCTTCATTTGGACCGGGAGCAGGGTCGGGGCGGAACACTGGATCTTCCACCCGTTTCGGCCCTCTCAGTTGTGGGGATGAGAACACCTGATCTAACACCCCAACCGCCCTGCTCACCAAAAGTAATCACCCCGCTTTCATGTCTTTCGATTTTGCGATATTCGTCAAACACATTTCTCCTACCTATCCCTTTTAATGATTTGCAACCCATGGGCTGTGCGAAGCGAAGCACGTACCCACTCACGGGAGGGACACATGCCTGATTTTTCACCTGCAGTCCTTCTGGCCCGCCCCTGCCAGACGCTTCACGACCATCTGCTACAGGTCGCAGCGCTGTCCCGGCGGTTCGCCGACCAGTTCGGCGCCGGGCCCTGGGCCCAGGCCTGCGGACTGCTGCACGACATGGGCAAGGCATCCGCCGCGTTCCAGCGCCGCGTGCGCGGAGATACTGTGCGCACGGACCACTCCACGGCCGGGGCGCGATACGCCGCAACGAACTGGGGTGGCGCGGGCAGGCTTGTTGCCTACTGCGTCGCCGGGCACCACTCGGCCCTGCCCGATGGCAGATCAAACGAGGAACGCTGCCTGGAGCACCGCCTTGACCCGGCCCGCCGCCGCATTGAGGACTGCCCAGGCTGGCAGGAATGCCTCGGCCCCGACAACCTGCCCCAGGCCCCCGGTTTCGACCACCTGCCCTTCCATTCAGGGCCGGACAGGCTGGGCTTCCGCCTGGCCTTTTTCGTACGCATGGTGTTCTCCTGCCTGGTTGACGCCGACCGCCTGGACGCCGAAGCGGCAGGAGACGCGCAGAGCATCAAGCGCGCCGCCAGCCGCTCTGGCTATCCGGGCGTCGAAGACCTGCGCGCTCGACTCGATACATTCCTGGCCAGCAAAACGGCCCAGGCCAAACCCACGACCGTGAACCGCATCCGGGCCGAGGTGCTGGCCCAATGCCAGGCGGCGGCAGACCTTCCGACGGGTCTGTTCAGCCTCACCGTGCCCACGGGTGGCGGCAAAACCCTGTCCTCGCTGGCCTTCGCCCTGGCGCACGCCCGGCGCCACAACCTTGAGCGCATCGTCTACGTCATCCCCTTCACCAGCATCATCGAGCAGAACGCTAAAGTCTTCCGCGAGGCCCTGAGCGATCCGGCCCAAGGGGGCATGGAGAGCGACTTCGTCATTGAGCACCACAGCAACCTTGTTCCGACAGGCGATGGGGACGACGACCGCCCGCACCCGGCCACGGAGAACTGGGACGCGCCGGTGGTCGTCACCACGGCCGTGCAGTTCTTCGAGAGCCTCTTCGCCGCGCAGGCCGGGCGCTGCCGCAAGCTGCACAACCTGTCAAAAAGCGTCATCATTTTGGACGAGGCGCAAATGCTGCCCCTGCCCTTCTTGCGGCCCTGCGTGGAGGCCGTGCGCGAGCTGGCCGCAAGCTATGGCGCCAGCGTGGTGCTGTGCACCGCCACCCAGCCCGCCCTGAACGCTCCTTCCGGCGACAGCGGCGGCGAAGGCCTTGCAAACGGCCTGACTGGCGTGCGGGAAATCGTGGCCGACCCGCTGGCTCTGCATCAAGCCCTCGCGCGGGTACAGGTGCGCCGTCTGGGCCGCCTGGCGGACGCGGAGCTGGCCGCGCGCCTGGCGCGGGAGCGGCAGGTGCTATGCATCGTGCCCACGCGGCGCATGGCCAGGGAGCTGTTCGAGGCCCTGCGCACAGCCCGGCCCGCCGTCAAAGACGCCGCGTGCGAGGTCTTCCATCTGAGCGCCCTCATGTGCCCACAACATCGCAGCAAGGCTCTGGATGAAATCCGCCTGGCGCTGGCCGAGAACCGCCCCTGCCGCGTGGTCAGCACCACCCTGGTGGAGGCCGGGGTGGACCTGGACTTCCCCGTGGTCTACCGGGCCTTGGCGGGCCTCGACTCCATCGCCCAGGCTGCGGGCCGCTGCAACCGCGAGGGCCTGCGCGAGAGCGGAACGCTCTACGTTTTCGAGCCCGAGGCCGGGCTGCCACCGGGCCTGCTCCGGCGCTCGGCCCAGGCCGGGCAGTCCGTGACGGAGCGCCATGAGGCCGACCTGCTGCATCCAGATGCGGTCCACGACTATTTCCTGGAGCTCTACTGGCGCACGGGCGACGCCGAACTCGACGCCAAGAAGATCATCACCCGCACGGGCGAGGCAGCAGCCCAGTGCCTCTTCCCCTTCCGCGAAATCGAGCGCGACTTCCAGTTCATCGACACGCCCACCCAGGGTCTCATCATCCCCTACGACGACACGGCGCGGGAACTTGTGCGCGCCCTGGACGCCCTTGCGCCGGACCAGCGCGCGGCCGGGCTCATGCGCAGGCTCCAACGGCACACGATTTCGCTCTACGAGCGCGACTTCAATCGGCTGGAGCAGGCCGGGGCCATCCGCCGAATGGGGCCGGGCGGCCAGTTCTTCGTGCTCTCCAACATGAGTTTATACGGCGATTTTGTGGGCCTGGACCTGCACAGGGCCGCGCCGGGCGTCCACGCGCCGGAAGATCTTGTTTGTTAACTCCATCAACAGGGAGGTGCCCATGTCTTACGGAGTTCGGCTGAGGGTCTGGGGCGATTACGCCTGCTTCACGCGCCCGGAGATGAAGGTGGAGCGCGTGAGCTACGACGTGATGACGCCCTCCGCCGCCAGGGGAGTCCTGGAGGCCATCCACTGGAAACCCGCTATACGCTGGGTTGTCGAGCGCATCCGCGTGCTCAGGCCCATCCGCTTCGACACCATCCGCAGGAACGAGCTGGCGGGCAAGCTGCCCCTCGGCAACATCAGCAGAGCCATGAAGGACGGCAAAATGCCCGTGGAAACCTTCGTGGAGGAGGACCGTCAGCAGCGCGCGGCCCTTGTGCTGCGCGATGTCGAGTACGTCATCGAGGCTAGCTTTGAGCTGACGGACCAAGCCGGGCCGGGCGACAATGAAGCCAAGCACAAGGAGATCTTCGAGCGTCGCGCGGCCAAGGGCCAGTGCTTCCAGCGGCCCTACCTGGGCTGCCGGGAGTTCCCGGCCATGTTCGAACCCCTGGGCCAGGTCATGCCCGCGCCCCATGCCTCGCTCCTGGGCGAACGCGACCTGGGCTACATGCTGCACGACATCGACTTCGCCAGCGCCATGACGCCGCACTTCTTCCGGCCCGTCATGAAGGACGGGGTCATCAAGGTGCCCAGGGCCGACTGGCTGGACCCACCGAAGGCCGGAACAGGACAGGAGGTGCGCGCATGATCCTGCACGCGCTCAACGACTACTACAAGCGCCTGGCGGGTGACGAAAGCTCCGGCATCCCCCTGCGCGGCTTCAGCAGGCAGCCGGTGCCCTTCGCCCTGGAGATCGCCCCGGACGGGACGCTCAAGCAGGTGCTGGACCTGCGGGTGCAGAACGGCAAAAAACTGGTTCCCCGGCAATTAGTGGTGCCGGAGGCTGTGAAACGCACAGTCGCGGTGGCCCCGAACTTCATCTGGGACAACACCGGCTACGTGCTGGGGGCGGATGAAAAGGGCAAGCCGGAGCGCGCGGCCAAGGCATTCGAGGCCTTCCGCGACAAGGTGCGCACGGTCTGCGCCGGAGTGGAGGACGAGGGGCTCGCTGCGGTCCTTTCCTTCCTCGCCGCCTGGAGCCCGGAAAAGGCCTCGGGCCTGGAGCACTGGGACGAGTTGTCCGGGCAGAACGTGGTGTTCAAGCTGTCCACCGAAAGAGGCTTTGTGCACGAACGCCTGAAGGTCTGCGAGGCTTGGCTCAAGCACTACTTCGCCGGAACTTCCGAGGTGCTGGGGCAGTGCCTGGTAACGGGCGAGGTCGACCAGCCCATCGCCCGTCTGCACGCTGACCTGAAGGGGGTTCGCGGCGCGCAGACCAAGGGCGCCCCCCTGGTGGGCTTCAACCTCGACGCCTTCACCTCCTACGGCAAGGAGCAGAGCTACAACGCCCCCGTCAGCGAAGAAGTGACCTTCAACTACACCACGGCCTTGAATGATCTGCTGAAGCGCGACAGCCGACAGAAGGTGCAGATAGGCGACGCCACCACGGTATTCTGGACCGAGAAGAAGAGCCTGTCCGAGAGTCTGCTGCCCTTTGTCTTTGGTCAAGGCGAGGACCAGGGCGACCAGCAGAAGCTGCGCCTGTTCCTGGAGGCCCTGCGAGACGGTTCCACGCTGCCCGACGAGATCAAAACCGAGGGCGGCCTGCGCTTCTACGTCCTCGGCCTGTCGCCCAACGCCGGTCGCATCAGCGTGCGCTTCTGGCATGTGGACACCGTGGCGAGCCTGTGGGCCAAGGTGCGCCGGCACTTCGACGATCTGCACATTGTGAAGCGCTTCGACAAGGAGCCGGACTTCCCGCCCCAATGGCTGCTGCTCAAGGCCGCCAGCAAACGCGAGGATCTGGACAACCTCTCGCCCCTGCTCTCCGGCGCGCTCATGCGCTCCATACTGACCGGCGCGCCCTACCCCAGCGGTCTGCTCTCGGCGGTCATGGGCCGCATCCGCGCGGAGCAGGAGATCACCTACGCCCGCGCGGCCCTCATCAAGGCATGTCTTGTCCGCAACGCCCGCCTGCGAAATCAACCTTTGGAGGTCACCGTGAGTCTCGACGAACACTCGACCAACGAACCCTACCGCCTGGGCCGCCTCTTCGCCGTGCTGGAAAAACTCCAGCAGGAGGCCATTCCCGGCGCCAACACCACCATCAAGGACCGCTACTTCGGCTCGGCCTCGGCCACGCCGCGCGCAGTGTTCCCTATCCTTTTGCGCCTCTCCCAGCACCACATCTCGAAAATCGAATATGGCCGCACCTACGACAGGCGTATCCAGGACATCCTGGACGGGGTGGACATCGCCGATGGCGGCTTCCCCGCCCACCTCTCGCTGGAGGAGCAAGGCCTCTTCGCCCTTGGCTACTACCACCAGCGCAAGGATCTCTGGACCTCGAAGAAGAACGCGCCCGCCGAAACCGCAACCGCCACCACGGAGGACTAACCCATGAGCGCCATCGAAAACCGCTACGAATTCGTGCTGCTGTTCGACGTTGAAAACGGCAACCCCAACGGCGACCCGGACGCGGGCAACCTGCCGCGCATCGACCCCGAAACCAACCATGGGCTCATCACCGACGTGTGCCTGAAGCGCAAGGTGCGCAACTTCATTGCCTTGAAACACGAATACGCGCCCCCTTTTGACATCTACGTCAAAGAGAAAGCCGTGTTGGGACGTGCACATGTCAGCGCATACAAAGATGCAGGGATCAGCCTTGGAGAGGAACTACGGCGTTCTATCTCTGAAGAGAACGAGGAGGAACTCAACGAGCTTGGCCTCCCCGAAGGGGTCTCTCTTGAAAATTCGAAAGACGGAACGCCAGAATTGCTCTTCGCAATGGATATGGACAAGAGCAATGTGAAAAGATGGATTAAGGAAACAAAGCCCAGCAAGGAGATCAAAAAGCTTCTTGAAGAGGCATTGAAAGGAGCAAAGACAAGAAAACCGAAAGAAGAGGAAGTGCTCGCCGGAAAACAGAAAATGCTTGAACGCTTCTATGACGTTCGTTCATTTGGGGCTGTCATGTCCCTAAAATCCGCACCCAATTGCGGCCAGGTGCGCGGGCCGGTGCAGCTCTCCTTCGCCCGCAGCATCGAACCCGTGACGCCGCTGGACGTGACCATCACCCGCATGGCCGTGGCCACCGAAAAGGAGGCCGAGGCGCAAAGCGGCGACAACCGCACCATGGGCCGCAAGCACATCGTGCCCTACGGCCTGTACCGGGCGGAAGGCTTCATCTCCGCGCCGCTGGCCGCGCAAACGGGCTTCTCCGACGCGGACCTCGAACTGTTCTGGCAGGCGCTGCTGATGATGTTCGACCACGACCACAGCGCGGCGCGGGGCAAGATGAACGCGCGCAAGCTCATTGTGTTCAAGCACGCGGACAAGCTGGGCAGCGCGCCCGCGCACAAGCTCTTCGATCTGGTGAAGGTGGTGCGCGCCACGGACGCAAAAGCCCCGGCGCGGGCCTTCAGCGACTACGCCGTGACCGTGGACGCCGCCGCCCTGCCGGGGAGCGTGACCCTGGAGGAGAAGCTGTAGGCCGCGAGTGAAGCGGGAGGGGCTCCGGTCCCTCCCGCCACGCGGAGGCGTGGATTGAAACCTGGTGGAGCTGGCCAAGGCCCTGGCCGTGGACACGTCGCCTCCCGCGCGGAGCCGTGGATTGAAACTTGACGCCGGCGTTGAGGCCGCTCTCGGTGCTGGCGTCGCCTCCCGCTCAGGGGCTGGGGTTGAAACTACAAAAATAAGATAAATAATATTGAGAAGATAGCGCTACGCGCGCGACTCAACCGCGCAACATATCAACCAGGGAGGCCGCCCATGTACGCCGAGGACGAACTGCTGCCCCTCTCCGGCCTGCAGCATTTGCTCTATTGCGAGCGCCAGTGCGCCCTCATCCACGTGGAGGCGCAGTGGGCCGAGAACCGCTTCACCGCCGAGGGCAACCTGAACCACGAGCGCGTGCACAGCGGCGGCCGCTCCAGCGCGCCGGGCCTGCGCACGGCCTTCTCTCTGCATCTGCGCTCGCTTACACTGGGGCTCTCCGGCGTGGCCGACGTGGTGGAATTCCGCCAGCCGGAGGGAGCGAAACCGGGTGACCCCTGGCAGCCCTTTCCGGTGGAGCACAAGCGCGGCAAGCCCAAGCCCGGCGATGCCGACCGCGTGCAGCTATGCGCCCAGGCTATCTGCCTGGAAGAAATGCTCGACGCAAACATTCCGGCCGGGGCGTTGTTTTACGGCCAAACACGCCGCCGCCAGGACGTGTCCTTTGACGCCCCCCTGCGCGCGGCCACCCGCGCAGCGGCACAGCGCTTCCATGCGCTCATGGCCGAGGGCCGCACGCCCCCGGCGCGCTATGAGACGGCCCGCTGCGACGCCTGCTCGCTTCTATCCCTGTGCCAGCCCAAGGCGGCAGGCGGCGGGCGCGGCGTTAAAGACTATCTCGCCAGCGCACTCGCGCGGGAGGACGCATGAAGAAGCTGCTGAACACCCTGTTCGTCACCCGGCAGGGGGCCTCCGTGGTGAAGGAAGGCGAAAACCTCGTGGTGCGCGCGGACGGCGAGGCTCTGCTGCACGTGCCCGTGCACGGCCTGGGCGGACTCGTCACCTTCGGGCAGGTGTGGTGCAGCCCGCAGTTGCTCCATTTCTGCGCGGAACGCGGCGTGGGCGTGAGCTTCCATTCCGAGAACGGGCGTTTCCTGGCCCGCGTGTCAGGGCCGGTATGCGGCAACGTGCTGCTGCGCCGCCAGCAGTACCGCTGGGCGGATGACGCGGATCAGAGTGCCTCGGTTGCGCGCGACATGCTCACCGGCAAGCTGGCCAACGCCCGGCAGGTGCTGCTGCGCGCCCGGCGCGATCATGGCGGCAAGACGGACTGCGCAGCCTTGGAACAAGCCGCCTTGCGCCTGGCCGATTGCCTGACCCGGCTGCCCCTGGCCGGAAGCCTGGACAAGTTGCGCGGCATCGAGGGCGAGGGGGCGAACGCCTATTTCGCGGCCTTCGACGCGCTCATCACCAACCCGGACGACGCCTTCCGATTCACCACCCGCAGCCGCAGGCCACCGCGTGATCTCATGAACTGCCTGCTGTCATTTTTGTACACGCTGCTTGCGCACGACGCACGCTCGGCGCTGGAAGGCGTTGGGCTGGACCCGGCCGTGGGCTTTCTGCACCGCGACAGGCCCGGACGGCAAAGCCTGGCGCTTGACCTGATGGAAGAATTGCGGCCGGTATTGGCCGACCGGGTGGCGCTTAGCCTAGTGAATCTTGGGCAGTTGCGCGGGCGCGACTTCCGGCATGAGGAAAGCGGCGCGGTGCTGCTCACCGACGATGCGCGCAAGCAGGTGCTGGTGGCCTACCAAAAGCGCAAGCAGGAGGAGATTCTGCACCCTTTTCTGCGAGAGAAGGTGGAAATGGGCCTCTTGTGCCATGTGCAGGCGCTGCTTTTGGCCCGGCATCTGCGCGGTGATCTGGACGGCTATCCTGCTTTCCTGTGGCGTTAGGAGGCGGCCATGATGGTGCTGGTGAGCTATGACGTGAGTCTGGCGGATTCCAGTGGCGCGCGTCGCTTGCGCCGGGTGTCCAAGGCTTGCAAGGATTTTGGTCAGCGGGTGCAGTTTTCCGTGTTCGAATGCATTGTGGACCCGGCGCAGTGGGCGCGGCTTCGCGCGCGGCTGGTGGACGAGATCGACCCGGAGCAGGACAGCCTGCGCTTCTATTTTCTGGGCGCAAACTGGAAGAAGCGTGTGGAGCACGTGGGTGCGAAGGCGGCCATTGACCTGGAGGGTCCGCTGGTGGTGTGAGGCCTGCGCGAACCTGGAACGGCGTTGAAAACTTCGGCAGGTACGCGCTGAGTTCTTTTCCAATAAAATATGGCAATTGAAGATTTGACCGGTTCAGACTGATGCGGAAGCGTCTGCTTTCAGCAGCAGTTCGCGCAAAAGCGCTCGCAACACCATACCAGTCAAGGAATCTCAGGCTGATAGTCGCCTCCCGCGCGGAGGCGTGGATTGAAACTTTCCGCCACCGAGGGCCTTCATCTGTTCCTTGGTCGCCTCCCGCGCGGAGGCGTGGATTGAAACACTGCCATTGCTCACACCTCCAGCGCCGGCGGCGGTCGCCTCCCGCGCGGAGGCGTGGATTGAAACCTGGAATGGGTGACGCGCTTTGCTGTTCAGGTGAGGTCGCCTCCCGCGCGGAGGCGTGGATTGAAACGTGTAAGTGATCGTCGCTGTCACGGCGGTTGAACGTCGCCTCCCGCGCGGAGGCGTGGATTGAAACAGATTCAGGAGCTTGCCGGAGCGCGGGGCGTTCGTCGCCTCCCGCGCGGAGGCGTGGATTGAAACCCAGGACTGCGGCCTGGTCTGCGCAATCGGGAATGTCGCCTCCCGCGCGGAGGCGTGGATTGAAACGTTAACAGCCGTCGCGTCGGTAACTGTAGTTTGATGTCGCCTCCCGCGCGGAGGCGTGGATTGAAACTAATCAGTTAGGGCTGGATACTGCTTTTTCTGCGTCGCCTCCCGCGCGGAGGCGGGGATTGAAACTCAAGGAGGACAAAGAAGGTCTTGCGATTGAGATTGTCGCCTCCCGCGCGGAGGCGTGGATGACTACAATTTATTGACAAAGCTTGTTCTTTTCCTTACTATAAAAGTAAGGAAAGAATTCCTTACAAGGAGGCATTTATGTTAACGGCAAAAGTTACATCTAAGGGGCAGATAACTATTCCCAAAGAGGTGAGGGATAAGCTTGGGATTCAACCCGGAGAAAAAATCGGTTTCGAGAGGAAGGGAGATGTATTTTATATCAAGTGTTAAACGTCAACTATTATTTCTTATTGACGACAATTATTTTTCCCGTTGAAAAAGTAAAAAAGATCACCTCTCTTCCTGCATTTTTCTTTTTTTAGCTTGATCCATACGATAACTTGGTATATTTAATTCTAAAATAACGCTGTGATGAACGATTCTATCAATTACAGCCGTTGTCATTACCGGATCTTTAAATATCTTTTCCCATTTAGAAAAAGGTAAATTGCTTGTTATCATTACACTTCCTCTTTCATACCTTTCCGCTAAAAGAGTAAAAAGCACTTCCATTTCCTCTTTGTCCTGTTGTACATATCCAATATCATCTATAATAATTGCGTTGTATCTATTTAATTTTTTTAATACGCGTGGAAGTTTTAATTCCCTCTTGGCTAAAAGTAATTCCTGTAAAAGAATAGCGCAGGTGGTAAAATATATACTTTTGCCCTTACAAATCAATTCATGCCCCAACGCGCAAACAAGGTGTGTTTTACCGCTTCCGGGGTTGCCGAAAACCAGAATGTTTTCTTTATAACCCAGGAATTCGCCGTTAAGAAGAGTATTCACCTGATGTATTACCTTTTTTGGCAGCCGGTTTTTATCAAAGGTATCAATATTTTTTTCTAATGGCAAATGTGATTCCCGCAATAATCTTTCTATTCGTTTATTGCGCCTGATTGCGCATTCCTGCTCAACTAAATTAAATAGATATTGTTCATAACTTAATGAATCCAAAGAAGCTCTTCCTGCCTGCTCAGCATATACTTTTCTAACTGTTGTAAGATACAATTCTCCTAAAGATTCGTGTAATTTTGTCTGCAAATCTTTATCCATAGACAGCAGCCTCCTTATTAAAACTTAGCAATTCATCGTAAGAAGATAAAATTACATCATCTATCTGTACTTCTGTTACTAGAGGAAGCTGATTATTTTTGCATACTATACTTTTTACAGCATCAACTGATATGTCTTTGCATTCCTGCAATAATATTCGTATAGCATTTTCTGTTACTGATTCTCCTTCTTTAAAAGCAACATATAGTATATTTAAATATTCCTTGTTGGCTTGTTGTGATATGTGTTTCTTTAAATAATCATAAGCCATTCTAAAATAACTGCTTGGAAACATATCCGATTTGTAACGGTAGTTTTCAAACGCCCCGGGTTTTCTGATAAACCATTCCACAATATGCCGGTATTGTATCCGATGTTTGCTTTCCCCGCGCAATCTTGGCATTTGTTCAACCATTTTCTGGGCGTACCATACTTCAATATGCCCGGAATATATTTTAATATTTATTTTTTCTCATATTAATCTTCTATGCACAGAATATGTATTGTGCAGTACATTAATTGTACTGCTTGGGCCTACTCCCATATCCAGGGCTTTATAACCATCAAGGCGACGCGCAGGCAAACGCCGAAGTACAGCCATTTCCTCCTTAAACCGTTCATTCCGTCCGGCATTTAATTGTTCAAATATTTTAAACAAAAACTGCTGATATTCATCCTGGTTCAAAAAATCATGACTGCCCCTTAACATAAGCGCTTGTCCAACTGCTTTTTTTATTCTCGAATTACGTTGTTCTATATCCCCGTTTTCATTCGCCCGGCCAGAATTTATCCTTTCCGGCGCTAAGCCATAATACCTTAATAATGATTGATACTTTTGGGTGAATTTTTCAGGATTACAATCTTTGTGTACAGCCGCGCTCATCCTGTCTGTGCGATGTCTTTTTGGAACGCCTCCTAATTCCCATAACGCGTTCTGCAATCCATTACTTAAACTTTCAAAGCTCTCTCTAAAAACATATTGTTCCTGTCTCTTAAGTTTGAATACGTCAGTGTGAAATGATACAGAAGATGATTAAATGGCTCACCTTGAATAGTTATCCCCAGTTTAGACATATGGGTAAAGTCTGAGGCGCTTAATTCCCCGGGATAATGTTTCTGCGGGAAAAATACTTCTTTAGCTGGGCCTTCTGTCGCGCGCCATATTTTTATCCGCCTTTGTAATGTTCGTAATTGGTTGTCTGAATATTTCCCGGGATATTCATGTTGTAAATAATTAAAAATTGTTTTTGCTTCCAATCCGGGGTTTTCTTCCAACATATTATTAACCAATGGCCATTCTGATTCAAATGGATCCTTCCGTGTCTTCCAATCATGGGTTTTCTTAGTTTCACTTGGCAGTTTATTGGATTTTGTGTATTTACGAGCGGTCTTTTCATCCATCCCTGCCTTTGATGCCGCTATTGCCTTTGTTTCTTCTGTGTTAATGAGCATTCTCAGTCTCCTTACTTGTTGATCGGTAACCATTCAAGCCTCTTTGTTTATTAGCTTGAATAGTTTACCACCCCTTTTAATTTTCGGGAATTATAATTGTCGTTGACTGGGAATTATAATTATCGCTCATCAAGTCAAGAAGGCTTTGAAGAAATCACCGTTTGATGGATGGGTTGGCAGGCTTAAGGTCCGTAAAGGTCACAAAACAGATGAAATAATTGAAAGCCTGAGGGGAAAATGATAACTTCATTAGATACCAATATTCTGCTTGATATACTTATCCCTGATGAAAATCATTTTCAAAAGTCCAAGGGGCTGCTTGACGAATATGTGCAGAAAGGACAACTGATTATATGCGAGATTGTGTATGCTGAACTCGCCTCACAGTTTTTATCCGAAAAAGAATTGAAGGATTTTCTTTCAGACACCGGCATCAGACTTGTTTATTCTACCGTAGAAGCACTGTGTATATCTGGGGAGCGCTGGAAAGTTTATGTAAAAAATAAAAAACGAGCTTTTCAATGCCCACAATGCGGAGTAAGTACAAGTATTACCTGCCATAAGTGTCATTCTCCAATCATAGTCAGGCAGCATATTCTTAGCGATTTTATTATTGGCGCTCACGCTTTCCACCATGCTGAACTGCTTCTTTCAAGGGATCGTGGGTTTTACAGGACATATTTTAAAGATTTAAAAGTCGTTTAAAGAATGGCCTAATGCTGAAAGAAGAATGAGTAGGTTTTATCTGAACCATGCGGGATATAAAGTAAACGGTTAACTGTTTACAGTTTTTTAAAAAATCTCTTGAAATTCATTTCGTTTACTATAAAATATTGAATAGAATTCGCTATCGAATATTGCATGTCATTCGCTAACATTTATTGGCCTAAAACCACTATTGAGGATTAATTATGAGTGTTA